>JBEKQU010000054.1:0-35464 GCA_049519415.1 Spirochaetia bacterium | reverse complement strand
CTTTAAATATCTTAAAATCGGTGGCACTACAGAAATCGATCCGGTTACCAGAAAACATTCAAATTCCCTGCAAATTCGAGGTGTATGCACTTTCAAAGGGGGTCAAACTGTCGAAGATGGGCGAGAACTTCCAGCAGCCCGACGCTAGCGTGCGGCTTCCGGCTTCACTTGCCGCGTATACTGCGTTTAGCGATATAAGGCAACAACAACATAGGCGAGCTCTCGAGGCCTCTGCTCAGTACATAAAAAACGGCGCCCTTGCGGTCGCCGTTTTCAAAGAAATTTCCGTGTTGTCACATAGGTCTATTGAGAGATACTCTTATGAACATTCGTCGGAGCAGGGACAGCGTTCTTCTTGATCTCCAAACGAAGCGTAAAACTGCCGTCTGTGATTTCCTTAATAACGCGGTCTGGGGAGTCCTCAATGATTTTAGCTGCCGACGCAGGAACTTCGCTTGAGCTAATCGTAGTGTTTGTAGGAATCCATGCACAATTGATTACGAAATGCTTATCCGCACCATCCTTCCAAAGTGCCGTGCCTGGGTTGACGGTTATGGTGTAGGAGTAGTTATTAGCGAGAGTAAAGCTATGGTCGGCTTGGTAACTATTGACGTTGTATGCGAAACCAGAATAGTTATTGTAGTAATAATAGCCCGACGTATCGTTGAATGCGGTTATGTAGTTATAATAATAGCCATTCCCAGCGTATCCGGAGAAATTATCATAAATGATGTACTTGCCTATATAACTTCCTGCAGCTACCGCGTACTCCTGATTCGCCGTTGGCGATGTAGTGGAGAATCCTTGCCAACTCCAAAGGACTCCGTCTGTGACATCATCAAAGGTCGAATCCCAGCTGTCATATGTTAGCTTTAGATATGCCACACCATCCTTGCCATTAAATAGATTGCACCCGGCAAGCATTACGAGTGATATAATAACCACTCCCCCAATCGATAGAAGCCTTTTCATTCCTTTTTCCCCCTTCCAAAATCTAATTCATGACTGCTCATCGTTTCGACCAAAATCCGAATATCAAAACCCTCTCTTGGCTCCGCTCACCTCCTTTCATTTAAGCACGACGCTCATGACGATTCCCTCTGGGATGGTCAATGCCCAGCTCCTGGGTGCTGAAAGGCTAGTAGCAGCCTCGTAGTAGATGTTTGATGAATGCGTGAACGTACTGCTAGGAACGGATCCTATATTTGTAAACACTGTCAAAGAAGGGGAATAGTTGAAGACGTCGATGGAACCCAGCTTATAACTGATTCCACCGCTGATTGATGTCATCCATCCTCCCGTGTTATAGCAATAGCCTGCGGGGGCTGACTCCGTATCGGAGAGGAGGACGGCGGCAGCCCATTTTTCGAGCAAACGCGTCATGCTCTCGGTAGGTCTTCCCGTCTCTGCGCTGGCGACCGCATTGATGATGGCAGTCTCATTGGTCTCAGGGCACTGAACTATTTTCTTTAATAAACCGGCTCCTCCGTAGTTTCGCGCAAGCCAGGAGCCGAATGCATAGGCGGTGGAATAGTCAGCAAGGTTAAAGGTGGTTTTTTGAACTAGGCCAAGGTAGGAGTAGAGGTTGAATGAGGGAAACCTGCCGTCAGTGATGCCCGCAGAGCCTGCGCTTCCGTCGGTATTTTTCAGCCCGCGTGGGCCTTCCACGCCGAGCTTGTCTGCCACGAGGTCCTCCATGATCATGGAACACATCTCGTTGATCCACGTGTCCATCCCTGTTAAAGTATTCCGAATAACCTGTTTCTGATAGAACTGGATCATGTGCTGGAACTCATGGGCGAGGGTGGAGAAGACAGTATCCGGCCAGTAGTTCGTAGGCGCCCAAACCGTCTCTCCCCTGTCTATGTATGAGTACAGGTAGGAGTCGATATAAAACATGATGCGCTGGTTCGATCCTGTCATGGCCGTGACAGTGAAATTGTCTTTTGACCAGAAATATCCGACGGTGACTGAGCCCGTGTTGTAGCTTGTGTTCAGCTTGCCTAGAAAGATAGTTATTGTATTATTGGAATCCCATGAAATGACCTGCGAGGCATACTGGGAGCCGGTTGTGGATCCCCACGGCTCTCCGACAGCCGCCGTGTCCCAATGGTATATGTCACTCTGGCTTTCAGGGCATTGCAAGAATTTATTGGCGAGGGCTTGGATCATCGATAGCTGTATCTGGTTCGTGCCCGCTCCCCATTCGCTGTCCTCTACCCAAATGCTCAGAGCGCGTGTACGCCCATCCGCAAATGTTACAGGGCCTACCACTAGCCGGCATGTCGCGGGAACCGATACCGGATTCCAGTTGGAGTCATAATCGGTAACGATGTCCGCTGTCGTGATGTTGGCAATATCGTTCTGGGCAGGGCTCAGATACATGAGGTCCGCTTGTGGCCCGACCATGGCTTGTTTCCGGATATACGCTCGAGGGTTCCGGTTGAACTCCGCTATTCGATCAGTGAGTGTGGTCGGGACGCTGTCCTTGTTATAGAGGGGTTGCGCTACGGGCGAGGGAAGGCTTCTTCCGTCAACGATGATCGTGTTTGTATTGACGGTAGGTTCTGTCGATGCGTCCGTTATAGTGCTGGGATTGGTGAATACGAAATAAACATCGTGAGCGCTGGCGCCAGGATCAACGGTATAGGTGAAGGTGCCGGTGTAGGGAACGTGCTGGACAGACGGAGATTCCACGGTCTTGGCAGGAAGCGGAGCAAAAAGAAAGGTGCAGGAGGACAGAGAGAGCGCAAACGTCGCGACAGCCCAAAAGAACAACAGTCCTCTCCTTTTCATTTGTCGCTTTCCTTGAGCTGAAACCCGTAGCCGGCGAGAATCGAAACATTCAACGGGAAGATATCGCCCCCTAAGGCGCTATCATTTACGGTTGCGGACGTGAGCGCCCATTCCGCTCTGAGCTCGAGGGAGGCACTACCCGGCCCCAGCTTATGCGAATATCCTGCTCCCCCTGCGACTCCTCCGTTAACACCCTGAATGAAGTCCTGAGCCACGGTCAGTGTAGTTGTAGAAGAGACGTAGCGGTCAATCAAGTAAATGTCACTCAGGATCATGCCAAGAAAGGGCCCGGCAGAGATTGTTGCAACCCCTCCCGCAAGCGGAAGCCTAGCCTTGGCAAACAACGGGATAGTAAGGTTGAAATAGTACACGCCGTAACGGTCAAATGGCACGCCAGCGTCTGTAAGGGCGAGCCTTGAGGCGCCCTGGAGTGTGCCGTGCGCCTCTAGTCTTAAACTGAACCACTGGTCAAGGATCATCTCCGCGTACACGCCTGCGCTCCAACCAGGGAAAAGGTCAGCGGTTGTTGTTCCAAGAGAGCTCAATGACGCCGCTCCCAATTCAGCAAGCTGCGTAGATTTGATATCGAAAAATGAGCCATTCGTGAAGACCAGTCCACCTCCCCCGACCACGCCTAGCTCGAATGCCTGCCCGCACACGGAGCCTGCTACGATCACGAATAGGGCTGTGAAGCAAGCCCTTCTATAGCGCATGTCGGTGCATTCTTTCCGCCCGTTACTTCCTTCTAAAGGCATAGGTATTACTAGTTATTAATAAGAGCTTGGCACGCATTGCCAGATATGTCAAGGAGGAAAATTTTGCGCTGTGGTCCATTCCGCCTGCTCCGGGCGACCGGCGGTTATGCGTAGCGCGACAACCCCTGATTGAAACGCGCCCACGAACATGGCGGACCTGAACGGCAAAGAACTTGGGGCGCTCGTCGGCTCCATTTCAGTGATTTCGGAATCTGAGCGCTGTCCCTCGGGCAGACCTCTCCCTGGGCCTCGTAGTCTTTGGCCGCAGTTCAGACAGCCTTCAGCAGGCTGCGCATCGCCTCCGTCTGATTGGCCTTGATCCGCCCTACTGCCATGGCCAGCATCGCTACCAGCGCCAAGCAGCAACGAGTGTACATCTTCGTCAGCCCTCGAATCGTGTGCTTCTCGAACCCGAAGCTCGTATCCAGGGGGCTTTTGACCCGCTTGACTGCCGTGCGCCTGTCGTAGCAGCGCTCCCACTTAAGGCTGCTGCGCGGAAGAGGCGTGAAGAGACGACGATCCTTTTCCAGAGTAATCCGCACCGCTTTCCCGACCGGACAGCGATCCAGACCCTCGCATTCATAGCCGTAGTGCTGGGCTGGACAACGATACTTCACCGTCATCCGATCCCGCTCAAAGCCTACCAACCCCATCGCACGCATGGGTATACCGGTGCCGTCCAGTCCCATGTCAAGGATGGCGGGCCACAGCCAGACCCGCTATACGAAGTGCCTGGCGGCGCGCAGCAAGTTCGATTGCATCAAAGTCCCAACGTCCGACCGGCGCGCTTACGAGGGCATCGATTTCCGACCGGATTTCGGCCGCGATGATTTCCTTGCAGTTCCTTTTTTCGTCGCCTCCTGCGAGGCGGCGCTTGGCTGTGTTAGTCGCGCATCGCATAGCCGCTCGCTGACCTCCACGAACTCTTTGGCGATCGCACGGAACCGCCTGTACTCTGCGATCTGCGAGCGCGTGGTTTCCACAGCTTGAGGCGGGATCACTTTCGTGACTGTCTTGCCTGCCACCTCGCGTGTTAGCGACCAGCTGGGACCATGGCCGCGAGAGCCCTTCTGAGCGCAGTGACACGTTAGTTTGCCGCAGCCTCTGTAGCGCTCAACAAGGGAACCGGGCCGTATATCGGCGGGGAGGCTCAAAGCTGAGCGCAGTTCCGCCTGTCGCTTAGCCAGTTCCTCGACGGGTTGGGATGCCATTGGAACCTTCTTCTGACAGCAGTTTCCGCTGCTAGAATTTGACTACAAATAAATCCGCAGCTCAAGACATCGAGGAAATCTTCTGAAATCTCACAAGGCTGACGTGAACCCAGGCTTTCTCTATCAATTGACAATGACATGGCTGTGTCATAGAATATCAATATATCTCGTTGGATGTTCCAGGGTGAAAGGCTTGTATGAAGAAGAAAACTGCCATGCTGACATTGATCAGCCTTTTCATGCTGTCTGTGGCGCCTCTTGCCGATCTCAAGACTACGCCATGATAGCAAAGCCAACATAGGGCATCAGCACGAGCGCAGGAGGGAGCAATAACTCCTGAACGGAGGAAGCGAACATGCGCAAGAAGGGTCTGGTTGTCCTGTTTCTGGCGGGGTTGTTCTTCTCAATGACAGCGTCGATTTTCGCCGACATCAAGGACTACGTAATGGTGGTCACTCCGCTTTACGACGAGAAGACGCGGGCTCTGTTTGCCGATCTCTCCAAGCGCTACGAGAAAATGGGCTCCGATTACGACTACTGGAAGAATTACTTCGGGATACTCGCGGAAGAGCATGCTTTTGGCACGGGCTGGGTATTCGTGGATTCGGACGGTGAGAACTACATCATCACAAACCGACACGTCATTGCCCAGGCGCAAATGGTGAATGTGTACTTCGAAACCCCTGATGGCAAGCGGCAGGATTACAAGGACTGCCCTATTCTGTACGTAGACAGTTCGATGGACCTCGCGATCTGCCAGTTTCCCGGAGAGCAGAAGCTTTTCGAGACCGGTTTCAAGATCGACGACAGCACGCCGAAGGACATGACACAGGTCGTAGCCGCTGGATTCCCCGGTTTAGGTGTCACTCCCGTCTGGCAAGTCTCCCTTGGCAGCATCACGAATGCGCAGGCGCGGATCAACCCCTCCTATACGTCTCTGATCCAGCATTCGGCGCCCATCGATCCAGGAAACAGCGGCGGTCCGCTTCTGGTGAAGGATGACACCGATCAGGAGATAGGATACAAGGTCATCGGCGTGAACACTTGGCAGGCAAGCGGAAGGCAGACCACGAACTTCTCGATACCCGCTAGAGACGTAAAAGCGGTTCTAGAAAAAGCAAAAAAGGCTAGGGCCATGAAGGGCGATGCCGATACAATGCGCGCTGAGCTCACCAAGAACTGCAAGATCCTTGCCTCCGAGCTGAGCAGCGAGCACCCGGACAGGTCAAAGGTATTCCAGTATATTTCCTACGCCTTTGTCGGGGAAAAGGGCGCAGAGGCGTTCGACAATTGGGTGAGGCTAAACCCGGACTCGAAGAAGGACTGGCAGGAATCCTTCTACAGCTCCGATATCGAAAATGCCGGCCCTATCAACACTATGCGGGCAGCCATCTACTACATGTTCTGGACCTCCCTGCGGGCGCGTACCCCTGGAGGAGACCTTTCCACCCTTGAGTTCAAAGAGATAAACTTCTCCGATTCGAACGATATTGCCAGCAAGACAGAGGTGCGCACTCTCTTCACCCTGGGACCTGAGGGCAAGAAAGAGAACCATGAGATCTCCTGGATCATCGAATACGGGGAGTGGCGCGTGAGCAACCTCGAATTGCCCGTGCCAGCACCTGTGCCTAGCGGAAATGTAAAAACCGGTACCGGTAAGGGGAAAAAAAGTCCCGTATTGGCTTATATCCTGGATATCGGCCTCGGGTTCGGCACCGGCCAGTTCTATGTGCAAGCGGGAAACGGAGTGACCTTCCTCTTGCTGGACAGCGCCACACTAACAGGCGCGGTCGTCGGCTCCTTGGCGTCGAGCAAATCGGGAGATACCGCGGCATTAATCGGGGGCGCATGCCTTCTCGGCTACCTTGGCGTCCGAATTTGGGAGTTCATCGATATATTCGGAAAGGTGCAGGTGGCCCGTGCGAAGGGCATTTTTGCCATGACGCCATATCTGGACGTGAAACCCCAGACGGTCTCTATGGGCGTTTCCTTTACCCTGCCCTTGGTGAGGCCGAGCTTTTGAGAGAGGAGAATTTCTAAGACCAGAGGAGACCCTGGGTCGACTGGAGTCTGCAAGAACAACTCCCCCGCGCCGGCACTGGGGGTTTGTTAGTTGCAAAGAGGACTGCAACCCTTTGGAAGGTGACATGTGAGAGTGGCGAAAAGCGTTCTAGTTATTTCGTTACTTGTCATTGCTACGGCGCAGGCTTTCTGCCAGAGCCGCGGCCTAACGGTTGTTGTAAACAAGCTGAGCCCTGGCGCTCCTGTCGGCACGCAGTACCTGGTGATAGTCGCGATCAATAAGTACCAGGAGTGGCCGAGCTTGAAGCAGCCCGTCACGGACGCGAAGACCCTTAAAGATGTCATCACTTCGCGGTATTACATCGACAACGTCATTGAGCTCTACGATCAGAATGCGACAAAAGCCAACATTCTAAGGCTTTTTATCGACCTTCAAAACAAGCTCCAGCTGAACGATTCAGTTCTGTTCTATTATGCAGGGCATGGATACATGGACGCCTCATCGAATTCCGGCTTTTGGGTTCCCACAGACGCAGGTTTGGACGAGTATACCCAGGCGAATTGGATTCCCAACAGCCAGATCCGGGGTCTCATCGAAAACCTCAAGGCAAGGCACTTCTGTCTGATCTCGGATTCCTGTTTCTCCGGCGACATCCTGGATGTGACCCGCTCGAAGCCGCCCACCGTGGATGACGCATATTTCAAGAAAGCCTACGAGCGGCGCGCGCGGCAGGTCCTTACCTCAGGATCGTCCGAGGCGGTTCCCGACAAATCGGAGTTCAGCGCCATGCTCATTCGGGCCTTGGAAGAAAATGACAAGCCTTACCTGGATCCCCTCATGCTCTATGATGACATCCGCCTGGGGGTTACGGAAACGACGCCCCTCCTTGGAGACCTCCGCGACACCGGGCATCAGGAAGGCGCGAGCTTCATCCTGTTTCTGAAGACGCCCGGCTCCACGAGTACAGCTCAGAAGCCTTCAGATACGCAGACAAGCCCGGCTGCCACGACGCCGGCAGCGGCTCCGCCGGCAGTCTCGAGCAATCCGCCGCAGCAGGCGGGAAGCGACGCGTTCGTGCAAGTGAACGGCGGCTCTTTTACCATGGGTAGCACAGACGGAGAAGCGGACGAAAAGCCGCCGCACGCTGTATCCGTCAGTAGCTTTCTGATCTCTTCAAAGGACGTTACTTTTGCAGAGTACGATGCCTTCTGCGAAGCGACAAAACGGGAGAAACCCTCCGATGAAGGCTGGGGCCGCGATCAGCATCCCGTCATCAATGTCAGTTGGTACGAAGCGGTCAGGTATTGCAACTGGCGCAGCGAGCAAGATGGCCTGATGCCTGTGTACAGCGGTCGAGAAGGGAACATTGCATGCGATTTCACGGCTAACGGCTACCGCCTCCCCACCGAAGCCGAATGGGAGTACGCCGCTCGAGGCGGCTCCTTGAGCAAAGGCTTCAAGTTCGCCGGCGGTAATAACAGCGCGGATGTCGCTTGGTCAGGGAATGCCGCCAAAGGAGGGACTCAACCCGTTAGCACGAAGAAGCCGAATGAGCTGGGGTTGTATGACATGAGCGGCAACGTCTGGCAGTGGTGCTGGGATTGGTATAGCGGCGACTCCTACAGTAGATCGGAGAAGCAAGACCCCCAAGGTCCGGCAACAGGTGCTAGAAAGGTGCGCCGCGGAGGGTGCTGGCGTTATGTCGAGGGTACACTGCGTGTGACAGACCGCTATGCTGCCAACCCGAACGAGGGAAACCCAGAAACAGGCTTTCGACTAGCAAGGACGGTGAACTAGGCGACGCCCCGGCGAGCGCTTCGTTGGCAAAAGCAGGCTCCAAGGAAACCGCGGCCCGCCGAGCGCCGTATTCGGCCTACTTTCCTGCGGTGAGCTTGATGAGGGTTTTAGCCAGGACATTCTTGTACTCGGTGAACTGATACGGTCGCTGACTGTCCGTCTGCCGCTCTCTGACGGTGTCTTAGAGCATGTCCTTGCAGGGAACGCAGAGGTCCTTCTCCAGGTGCGTGAAGTAGTTGAAATCCTTGCGTGCAACTGTCACGAACTTCTCGCAAACATCACACACGATTGCTGTCATTTTTCTTCCTCCTACTAACAATCGTAGGCGCCCGAGAAACCGCGACTTCTGATAGCGGACAAGAACATACCATGATGCGTGCATCCCGATCTCAAGGAGGAGCATCAGGGAGCAAGGCTCGGTCATCCCTGGCATTTCACTGGAGCAGCATTGGCAAGAACAACTGGCGGCATGGAAGGCAAGCGTCCTAAAGCAGTTGCAGTATTGCAGAGCACATCATCTATCAAAACATGCCTTCGCGAATTTCAAGCTGAATGTCCTCGTGGATTCCAGGAAGTCCTCCCTGCGCCGTCGAAGTCCGACAGGCGGCTTGCTTCAGGTCCTCACACGCCCGAAAGTAATCTCGGGTGGCTTTCTCTTCCGGGGTAGGAATGCGAATGGGCTCCACCTCCCCCTGGGGCCACAACCCTCCAATCGCGCGTGCATCACGCCGATCCGTCTTAATTCAATCCGAGGATGGCCGCGGCATATCTCGCCAGGGGCGATGACACTGCACTTTACGCCCAAGCTGGTGAGCAGCCACTGCAGCTCCAAGCCCATGCAGCCGGTCTCATAGGCCACCACCACTTGGCCTCGACGCTTCAGATCGCTGACCAGGCTCCTGACCGTGCGGGTGAGTTGACGATCCGCTTCTCCAACTCGGGAACGGTGGAGTCGCTGCCCATGACCGACGCATCAATCGTATCTTTGTGGACATACAAACCGGCGAACTGTATCCTACCCATCGTGACCTCCGTAAACCTTGAATTGTGGCAAGCCAGTGTCCTGGCGAATCCACGCTTCTTCAAGAGCGGAGGTCACATAATATTGTCCAGAGCCGCCTTCCTCACTACCTCCAGGTCGATGGTTCCGCTCGTCGCGCTGGGCATCCCAGTCGGGTGCGATCTGCCGAGTATCCAAAGCTCCCGCGGCAGCGGGATGAACAGGTCCTGCTTCCGGGGCGTCATTCCCCAGAGGATCCGCTTCGTTGCATTCATGGAATCCTCGATGCCGACGTCCAGGAGCAGGTCAGGCTTTTTCTGCGCAGGCTTCTGCCGGGTCGCCAGGTAGCCTGCGTTGCGGGAGTTCCACAGCAGGTTGATCCTGACCCTGCCGCGGACAGCCAGCAATGCAGCCAGAGCATCCTTGCCCACTTCTTCAGGATTCACCCATACCTCGACGCTCGGTCCTGCTGCCACAGCCTCTTTCAGGGCCGCCGCGACATCGGGGATCACGCGTACGGCCGCTCGTTGGGCAACCTCGTCGTCGTGCCCTGCGATCCACAGCTCAGCGTGGCTTTTCCGGCTTCTGCGATATGCTTCCGTGAACGCCACGTTGTTCGACGACGCAATGTCGCCGACCAGCACAACCAGGGGCCGCTCATCGTCCGAGCAGCCGGCGGGTGGGGCCTTGTCGGCCGCTTGTGCGGCCGACAGCTCGATCCAGCCCGGTTCCAGGTTTTAGAGGCCAGCCGCCTGCACCGGGATGCCCGCGCGCTGGGCTGCTTCCAGGAATACGTCTATGGCTTCGCCGCAGAGGTAGGGGGATATCCGCATCAGGGGAGCGCGCGCGGCCTTCAAGAGGGCTCGAGCTTTAACACCGGCAGCTTGGAGATCCACGACCGCGGGTATCGGGTCGTTCAGGAACTCATGCCCGAATTTCCCTTTCTTGCAGAGTTTTCCATTGTTGGGCGCGTTGTAGCGCTCCGTGATACGGGTGAAGAGGGTCCCGTGCCATCGGTATTCGATGCCGCATCCCACCGAGCATCGGGTGCAGGTGGCCTCGATCGTCGTTTCCAGCAGGGGTACGTTCTTCTTTGCCGGCAGCTTTTCCGTGAGCGCGCCCACGGGACAGGCGGAGACGCACTGCCCGCAGGAGACGCAAGTTGTGTCTTCCCCAAATGGGGCGCCGAAGGAAGGGGCCACGACAGAGGAAAAGCCGCGATAGATGTAGCCGAACACGCCAATGCCCTGCACCTCCAGGCAGATCCTGATGCACCGTCCGCAGAGAATGCACTTGGAGGGATCCCGGCTGATGAAGGGATGCGAGTCGTCGATGGGGTGGATGGCCACCTCGCCAAGGAAGCGCTTTGCCACGGCGTCATATTCCGTGGCGTGCTGCTTCAAGGCGCATTCCCTCACGTCCTGGCACCCGCACTCGAGGCACCGGGCAGCCTCAGCGCGCGCCGCATCCGGCGCAAGGGTCGATTCGATCTCGGCAAAGCTCTTCTTCCGCTTTTCCGGCGCCATTACTGCCGGCCGTGCGCGCGGCGCGCGCGGCGTGTCGGTGAAGTCAGCGGCGGTCGGCTCCTTGAAGTCGGACTTCTTGCTGAGGAACTCCCTGGGCCGCTGGTAGGTCCTGCCCTCCATGTACGCCAGCGCCGCGCGCGCCGCGTGCTTGCCGCCGGCAATAGCGCGTATGGCGATGTCGGTGCCGGTGAGCAGATCGCCGGCAGCGAAAACTCCGGGCACTTCGGTCCGGCCTGTGTCGATGTCGGCTTTGAGGTTGCCCTTATCGTCCACGAGCCCTGCCACGCTGGAGAACAGCTTCGTGTCCGAGTACTGGCCCACGGCGGAGATGATCGTGTCCACGGCTACGGAATATTCCGACCCGTCGATGGGCACGGGTCTTCGCCTTCCCGATGCGTCAGGATCGCCCAGCTCCATGCGCAAGAGGGTCAGCGTCTTCAAGCTGGCCCCCTCCGTCTCAATGGAGACAGGGGCCGCAAGGTACTGGACGTCGATCCCTTCCTCAATTGCCTCCTCGATCTCCGCGTCGGAGGCAGGCATCTCCTCCCGGGTGCGCCGGTAGTATATCGTGACCTTGGATGCCCCGCGCCGCAGGGAACAGCGCGCCGCGTCCAGCGCGGTGTTCCCGCCGCCTATGATGGCAACGATCCTGCCCACCCGCGTTGGCTTTCCCGCGTTCACATCGCGCAGGAAATCTATGCCGGAGAGCACGGCGGGATGGTCCTCCCCCGGGATGCGCAGGGCCCGGCCCTTCCAGGCGCCGATGGCGATCACCACCGCGTCGTATTCGGACTTGAGTGAATCCAGCGTCACTTCCCGTCCCAGCCGCACACCTGTCTTGAGCGTTGCGCCCATGCTCAGCATCTGCTCAATTGCCATGTCGAGGATTGCCGGCGGGAGCCTGTAGTCGGGAATGCCGTAGCGCAGCATGCCCCCTGGTTTTTCCATGGACTCAAGCACGGTGACCTGCACGCCCTTCTCCGAGAGGTACCAAGCCGCGGAAAGCCCTGCAGGGCCTGCGCCGATTACGGCAGCTTTTTTTCCGTTGGGAGCGGGGAGGGGACGCGGCGGCATTCCGCCGGCCTGCGCCTCGAAGTCAGCTACGAATCGCTTGATCCCATTGATATTGAGCGGCTCTTCCACGAGGTTCCGTCTGCATTTTTCTTCGCACGGCCGGGGGCAGATCCTGCCGATCACCGCGGGCATGGGATTGTCGCGCCGGATGAGCTCCACTGCCTCCGCGAGCTTCCCATTGGCAACCAGACCCAGGTATCCCTGGATGTCGATGTTCGACGGGCAGGTGAGCGTGCAGGGCGCCTTGCAGTCGCCGTAGTGGTTGGAAAGCAGCAGGTCCAGTGCCATGCGGCGCGCGGCCATGACGTCGGGGGATGTGGCCGTGATGACCATGCCCGGAAACACCCTTGTGCTGCAGGCCGGCACGAACCCCTTTGCCTTCTCCACTTTCACAAGGCACACCCAGCACGACGCGTACGGCTCCAGCCGTTTATCATTGCATAATGTTGGGATACGGATTCCCTGGCTTTCCGCCACCTCCAGGAGGGTCGTCCCCGGCTTCACGGCGAGCTTTTTGCCGTCCAGCGTGATCTCTATGGTGTCCATGCTCATTCCTTGCCCGAGGTGATCTCTATCGCGTCGAACCTGCACGCCTCATTGCACAGCCCGCATCTGATGCAGGTTTCCTGGTCGATGACGTGCACCTTCTTGCGCTCCCCGTGCGCCGCCTTGGTCGGGCAGACCCTTGCGCATAACATGCATCCCGTGCAGGCCTCAGGTATCACCCGGAACCGGATGAGCGCCTTGCACTTTTTCGCCGCGCAGCGCTTGTTCCTGATATGGTCGTCGTATTCTGACCGGAAGTAGCGCAGCGTTGTGAGCACCGGATTGGGCGCCGTCTGTCCCAGGCCGCAGAGGGAGGAGATTTTGACATTGGATGCCAGCTCTTCCAGGTCCACCACGTCCTTCTCTTGTCCCTTCCCTTCCGTGATGCGAATGAGGATCTCCAGCATCCGTTTGGTGCCGATGCGGCAAAAGGTGCACTTGCCGCATGATTCGCTCTGGACAAAGCTGAGGAAGTACCGGGCCACGTCCACCATGCAGGTGGATTCATCCATGACCACCATGCCGCCCGAGCCCATGATGGCGCCCGTGGCAGTGAGGGAATCGTAGTCGATCAGCACGTTGGCCAGGCTTTCCGGCACGCAGCCGCCGGACGGCCCGCCCATCTGCACGGCCTTGAATTTCTTGTCACCCAGGATGCCGCCGCCGATGTCGAAGATGATGTCGCGCAGGCTGATGCCCATGGGCACTTCGATCATGCCGCCCCGTTTGATCTTTCCTGCCAGCGCGAAGACCTTGGTGCCCTTGCTCTTCTCCGTCCCGATCTTCGCGTATTCGGCGCCGCCCATGCGGATGATGTGAGGAACGTTGGCATAGGTCTCCACGTTGTTGATGTTGGAGGGCGAATCCCACAGCCCACGCGCGGCGGGGAAGGGGGGTCGCAACCGGGGCATTCCCCGCTTTCCCTCGATCGAACCCATGAGCGCGGTTTCCTCCCCGCAGACGAACGCGCCAGCTCCTTCCTTGATGTGCAGCCTGAAGGAAAACGGAGTAGCCATGATGTTGTCGCCGAGGAGGCTCTTCTCCTCCATCTGCCGCAGGGCGATCTGGAGCCTCTTTATGGCAAGCGGGTATTCGGCCCGCACATAGACATAGCCCTCGTCCGAGCCGATGGCGAACGCCGCGATGAGCATTCCCTCCAATACCGCGTGCGGGTCGCCCTCCAGCACGGACCGGTCCATGAACGCGCCCGGGTCGCCCTCGTCCCCATTGCAGATCACGTATTTCTTTCCCGTGGTGGATTTCGCTTCCCGCGCAAATGTCCACTTCATGCCGGCGGAGAAACCCGCGCCGCCCCGGCCGCGCAGGCCCGAGGTCTTCACCTCATTGATCACCGCCTCAGGAGTCATGCCGGTGAGCACCTTCCGCAGGGCGGCATAGCCGTCCCGCTCGATGTACTGGTCGATGGACTCGGGATCGATCACCCCACAATTGGCAAGCACGATCCTTTTCTGCCGCGCCAGGTAGGGGTAATCAGCGGGGATGAGAATTTCGGCCACCGGCACGCCGGCAGCGAGGTGTTTCTCAACGATGGACTGCGCCCTGACCTCGTCCACATTGCCGTAGAGGAAGGACCGGCCATCGGCCTGCCGCACCTCCACTAGAGGCTCGGCATGACAGGCGCCGATGCAGCCCGTTGCCACCACGGAATAGGGAAGACCCTGGGCTGACACGTTTTTCGACAGCAGATCGAACACCACCCGGGCGCCCGCGGCAATGCCGCAGGAGCTCATTCCGACGGCGACTTCGGCGCGCGCGCTCATTTCTTTGCCCCCGCCGCTGCCACGATCTTGCCCAGCTTGTCGCCCGTGAGCCGTCCGTATACCTCTCCGTCGATCATGACCACGGGCGCGAGCGAACAGCATCCCAGGCAGGCCACCCGCTCTACCGTGAACTCCATGTCCTTGGTCGTATTGCCGGGCATCACCCCGAGGCGCTGCTCCACCACCGTGTCCAGCGAGTCCGCGCCCTGCACGTGGCAGGCCGTGCCGTGGCAGACCTTCATTACATGCTTTCCCATGGGCGTGAACCGGAACTGGGCGTAGAAAGTGGCAACGCCGAAGATCTCCGCCGTGGTTTTTCCCGTTACATGGGCAATCTCGCGCATCGAATCTTGCGGAAGGTATCCAAAGATGTCCTGAGTCTTCTGAAGAAGCGGGATGACGTTCCCTTTGACTCCCTTCCATTCCTCCAGAAGGGCTTGAAACGCCTTTTCCATGTGATCTCCTTCGGCTCTTGCGTCGCGGTGTCAGTGTCGATTTTCTTCAGACGGGAATTGCGGGGATAGTAGCACAACCCTCCCCAGCGTGCAATGGGAGGGAGACGCCCGGCGTCTGAAAGCAGGTGCGGGTATCAGCGGAGCCGGGCGTCGCGGGGCATTGGTTCAGCTACTCGCTATAGATGCGAACCTTCTGTTTTCCTTCCACATCCACGGTCAGGTCGTCGAGGTTGGCCATGAGCTCCTCGAGGTCCGCGGGGGTGAGCTTGGACAGGTCGATATTGACGCCTTTCTCCTGCAGCGCGTGGTTTACCTGGGATTGCGCATCGTTTGGTAGAAACGCGGCCAGCTTCAGACCCGCGCGGATCAGCTTCATGGGTACGCGTACATTGACCCTGTCCCCCCCGGTTCCCTGATCCGGCTCAACCTGGATACGCAGGTATTTCTTTCCCCCCATGGGTGCGATCGGTTCGTCAGTGGACGAGCTTTGCGGAGAGACCGCTTCAAGAAGCCGTTCCGCCTCTTCCACGCTGATTTTACCCTGATGGAGCATTTCCAGAATTTTTTTCGTTTCCTCACCCATCGTTTTCCTCCTTGAATGGGATCATTTTCCGCCTCCGAGATTCTTCAAGGCTTGATCCGTGGTGATCTCCCCTTTCTCCAGTTTTTCAAGGACCTCGATCCGGGACGCTGGAGGATTGATCTCCACGAATTCCAATCGTCCGGCTATGGCAGCCAGACGGTTTTTTACCGTTGGGTAGCTGATGCCGAAAAGCTGCTCCATCTCCTTGATGGAGCCGTGGCAGCGCACGAACGCTGTAACGAAGACCTGGTCTTCCACGGTCAGGCGCGCCAGCGGGGGAAGCTCGAAACTGCCTTCCACGGCGATCCCTGAACTCGCCATCCGCACTCGTTCCACTGTGAACGGCTCGCCTCGCGTGATCCTGGTCAAATCCTGCCAGTCGTGATTCATACTGAAACAATCGTACATCAATTCCTCAATAAAATCAATATATAAATTAAAAAAAATTATTAATTTACTAGTATATTCTTAACTTCAATTATGCAACGAAAAAGTGAAATTTACTCCTGTTCAGCATAGATACTTCGACTCTGCGGTTTCTCGGAGCCAGCCAAGGTGATCTGTCTGTACACTTTTTTTGCTTCAATACACTCCGCATCTTAAAAGCACCCGACCCATAGTCCAGGGAAGATCAATGGACGGCAATTGCGAGATTGATTCAAGCACATCAGGATCGGCGTCACCTGCGGCTGATTGTACGATTGCTTGCATCTGAAGATTGGCTCTCCTTTTTAGGCGAATCGTTGAATCCTGGTCGCCTGCTCCACTTGGACGAATGGGCAAGTCTCTTCGCTTGACATGATCTGCCGGGCCTCGCTACCGTTTACCACAATCCGCGAAGGAGCGTACATCCATGCCTAAAGAGCTGCAGACATACTTTCCCCCTCCGGAAACGGCGGGAGGCTGGCGCGTGCTAAAGGATCCGATCGCCATCAGGTCGCTTGGTGGAATGGACCCTGAACGCTTGGCCTGTGCATGGGAGTACAACGAGCATTCTCGCGCAAAAATCAAGACCACTGAAGAGCAGGCGCTGAACCCGTACGACACAAGGATAATTCAGGACGCACAAAGCTCTGCGGTTCTGATAATCCGCCGCGGCTACATTGTGGGTGAATGGTACAAAAACTCAGACCAAACCACTCGTTGGAATATACACTCATGCACCAAGTCGATTACCGGAACGGCGTTCGGAATGCTCTTTGAAGACAGTAGGAAGGGACTGGTGCCCGGTGGCAGGATGATTGATCTCAACAGCAGAGCATATCGCCTGATACCGGAAGGATACCCCCTGACCGATGCACGCAAGGAACGAATCACAGTCCGCCACCTGTTGACCATGACCTCGTGCATCAAAGGCGAGGAAGCAGGCATTTTCGGGGTTACCCCCTCAACGGGTGTGGGACCCTTCGAAATGGCCTTAGGGCTTGGTATGGCCGCGAACGGCATCTCTGCTTCCGAGCTCATAGGGGAACCGGGCAGCCTCTGGGACTATAGTGATCCGGCCTTCGCACATCTGGCTCTGATCTTCTTCAGGGCCGCGGGTGTAGAGCTCAAGGCCTACATGCAGGATCATGTGTTTCACCCGATCGGCTTTCAGAGCTACTCGTGGGACCAGTTCGGCGGTGAGACAGGCCACATTGGGCCGCACACAATTCCTTTCAGCAATGTAAGGACCACCGCACGGGACCTCGCTCGGTTCGGTTACCTGTACCTGGCAATGGGTTCCTGGGAAGGCCGTCAAATCGTTCCTCGCGAATGGATCGAGCTTGCCACACGCACCTCGCAGTCGTTCAATAGGGACTACGGCATAACGTGGTGGGTGAATACTACCGGATCTTTGTGGCCCGGCATTCCAAATGACGCATTTGCTGCTATGGGATACCTAGGAAACAAGTGCTATATCATTCCCTCGCTCGATCTGGTTATCGTACGGACCGGCGATGGACCGTGGCCCTGGGATGACAAACCGTTCCTGAGCCTGATTGCTGCGTCCGTGCTTTAGCAGCCCTGTTTACAACTTCTCTCGGTCACCGACCAGAAAGCGGTCGAATTCGTCGCCCGCGAACTGCGTCTGGATTCGTCCCTTCCTGTGCATCATGCCAAAGGAATCTTCACGGGTATCCCGCCGGCCGCTGCGCTTCGGTCAGCGGCTTCAATGATTTCAAAAGTTTTAATAGCGTCCTTCAGATCGACAATCGTACTTTTTCCCTCAAGGATGCACTCCACGAAATGATTGATTTCGCTTGAGAAGGGATGGTGCGTCACGTCTCCCGAGTCGGGAGCCTGGGCTGGAATTGTGATCCAGTCGGACTGGTCGGGGAATTGCTCTATTGACCAAAGTCGGTTGTTCAGGAGCGTCCCTTTGTCCCCGTAGAGGGATATGTTGAACAGGTAGGGAGAGACCACGTCGCACGAGCAGCAGACCTTGCCCAGAGCTCCCCCCTTGAACTTGGTGATCAATGTGATGGTCGTATCCTGCTCGAAATCGGAACGGAAGTTGCCCGCAAGGGCCACCACCAGAGCTGCGTCGTCGTTTACGAGCCAACGGAGCGCATCCACCGCGTGGCAGCCATTTTCCTGCAGGATTGATCCCCCCGTTTCCTTCCTGGTCCACCAAGGAGGGGCTCCGGAGCTTCTGACGGCGGCATGCAGATAGTCGACTTCGGCATGGAAGATGCGGCCGAGGGCGCCGTCGGATACGAGCTTCCTGCATGTCCTGACGAGTGGATTCCACCGCAGGACAAAGCTGACAATGGTCGTGACGCCCGCGCGATCCACGGCCTCTTTCATCCTTATGACATCTCTCCATTCGATCGCGATCGGCTTTTCGATGACGATATGCTTCCCGTGGTCGGCAGCCATGATGGTTTGTTGTGCATGAAGGAAATTAGGCGTGGCGATACAGACGATATCAAGGCCGGGAAGATCTACCATCTCCTCCGGGTCCGTGACGAAGGCGCAATTCTTAAGCTCATGCTTCTCGGCCTTCGCCTGGGCTCTTTCCTTCGCGCGGCTGCAGATCGCGATCACCCTTGTAGAAGGATTGGAGGAAAACGCCTTGATGTACTCGTCCGACACCCATCCGGTGCCGATCACCCCTACTCCAAGATCTTTCATGCACCCCGCCTCTTGTCTGATTTTCAGCCTTTCATCAAAACGCGACCGGCCTCTCAGGGTCCGCCCGAAATCGAGCAATAACGATAAGGAAACACCCGCCAAGGAAACCCGCGACACCAGCAATCTGGATCACCGAACACCGCTATTGCCCGATGGGAGCTATATCTTCATTTTCACTCCTGCTAGCCTACTGCGATGGCCCGGTTTTCACGGGCAGACCGGTCCGCCGCCAGGGTCACTTTCAAAGTCTCAAGAGCCATCTCCCCGGTGATCATGGGATCATTTTTCTGTCTGATGCACTCGATGAAATACTTCAGCTCTTTCGTTACCCCCGTTCTCCAGTCGTAACTGATTGGCAGCTCATACCCTTTGCTCGTCGAATAGATTTTGAAGCTTTCATCCAGCGATGAGCATTGAATCATCCCATTTCTTCCGAGCAACTCCAGTTCCAGCCGGACCCGGAACGGAGTTCCGCCTGTCGACCAGAGGGTCTGCACAAGGGCCATGGCACCCGATTTGAACCGTAATGTTATGATCGCACTATCAAACGGCCCCCCTTGGTCCCTGCCCCAGGTAAAGGTATCTGCCTCACAGTAAACCCTTTCCACGGCACCAAAATACCAGATCAGCAAATCAATGGGGTGTGAGCCAAGAAAGGTGAGTATCGAATCTCGCTTGGGAGGGTACACCCCATCAGTGAGATCCGCCCGCGTATAGGAATCAGAACGATTATACCATTCAAGACGGGCGCAAAGTGGCTCTCCAATATCGCCCTCGAGGATTTTTGCTTTTACATGGTCGAACGGTTTCATGAACCGGGCTGAAAATCCAACCATCAATTTGACCTTATTCTTCTTGACAGATGCTAGTATTGCCTCCGCATCCTCGATCGAGGTCGCGATCGGTTTTTCAAGAAGGATATCCTTTTTCGCCTCAGCGCTGTCGATGGCCGGTTCCCTGTGGAGGTGGTCCGGGGTGCAAATACTCACGGCATCAATCTCCTTGCTTGCAAGAAGATCGTGATAGTCGCTGTACTTCCCGGCAACTCCAAAGGCTTTTCCAACCTCTTCCAGCTTTTCTTTGCATGGATCCGCGATTGCCGCCAGCTCAACCCCTTCCAGGGTGCTGTATACCTCAGCATGCCGGCGGCCCATAATCCCTGTACCTATGATCCCAACTTTCATGATCTTTTCCACACGCGACCTCCTTTGCTATTCTTCCCGTTCACTGGCCGGGATATTGATCACCGTCACTGCACAATGTCCAAAAGCATCGTGCGGGTGGGGCAGAGACCAGTTGCTGGCGACAGGGTCATAGGCCTCATATTTCTCAAAGAGGACATCCGCGTCGGTGAAATCTCCGTTCCAGATCGAAAAGAGTTTATCCCCTGAATCATTGAGTTTGAAGGAATAAGTCCCGCCGGCAATATATCCGTATTTCTCGTAATAATAAGGAAATAGAAAGGCCAGTATCTTGCATTTTTTCGTCGCTTTGTCGTATTGGAGTATGGGGGTGCCATAGGGGTAACCCCGCCCATGTGCTGCGATTCCGAAGTAGAGGTAACGTCCGCCCGGACTGGAATCGATTGTCACGGAAAAACAATCTTCAAGAGGCCACGGTCTGCCATGAACCTCCAGCTTCAATGTGTCCGGCTGAAAAGAATAGATATCGCCCTTTAAACTCATTCCCCAGAATAGTCCGTTGCTGTCTCGTTCACGGGTGTGGCTTCGGAGCGGCGTGAGAGGGTTCATCGGTACATCAAGTTCTGTGAAACGGTTGGTGTGGGGATTGTACCGTATCAGATTGAGATTTTTACTCAGCAAGTTGTTGGAGTAGACAAACCCTGTATGTTCATCTACCAGAAGGCAGCGATTGAACCATTTCATACCGGGAGCGATGGCAAAGGGATCGCTCTCTCTGCCGCAGGGAGGGAGGTACCCGGCCCATCGAGGTTCCAGGGAGTTCATATCCCAGCACAGGAACTCAGTGAACATTCCGAGTCCGTAAAGCAGTCCACGTTTGCGATCCAGCCGGTGCAGTGGCCACGAGGAGCGTTCAACAGGTACGCCATAATCATAAAACTCCTCAGTCAATGGATTGTAACTGAGTATGTGTCCACCGCGGTAGCCGGTTGCATAATCTTGCTCAAGGGGTTCAGGATAGCGGCACCAATATGTACAGAACCATATGTGCGGGGTATCATGGTAAAAAGGTTGGTACATATCCGGGAATCCATGGATCTTCCCATCTCCAAACTGCCCGCATTTCCGCCCCAGT
This sequence comes from Spirochaetia bacterium, assembly GCA_049519415.1. GTDB lineage: Bacteria > Spirochaetota > Spirochaetia > SZUA-6 > Fen-1364 > Fen-1364. The sequence continues at coordinate 14,523 of JBEKQU010000054.1, read as the reverse complement.
ATTCGGTTGACTTCGGGAAGTGCCTTGATCTTTTTCTTTTCGGTATCATACTCCACAAGGTGCAAATGGGCGTTCTTACACCCATGATCTCCTATTGCTCCAAAGAAACGCTTGCTTTCTGTGTCATAGGTACCCTGGCTCCAGCTAGACCAGTTGGCGTTGTCGGGCCTGATCCTTTCTTCTGGGAAGTAACGGTAGTCATAGGGAATGCTGCCAAACTCCACCAAGGGAGGGGCTTTTGCCAGAACCAGCTTTTCTCCGAGGTGCTCTTTTACCGCATCAGGGGGATCCAGCAATCGGCTGTCCTGATCGATTTGTACTTCTCCTGAGTACAGGATCCCCGCTTTGTCGCATCTTTCTGTCAGTTCTTTGCGTTTTTTTTCTGCCTCTGACAGTTCAAAAGGTTCCACGGGTTCACTGACAGCTTTGATCCGTTTGATAAATTTCCCATTTATAACAATAGTATTATCCATGTGTCTCCTCTCAAGGTAAATTGCCAACTCAATGAAACCGCAGCTCATTGTTCGCCTCTCCAAGAGCACCACCTCCCATGAGAGTCCGGCGAACGAAGAACCATCGAAGACGCCGTGCCGCAAGGATTCCCAATTCGCAACTTTGGACATGGTAGCGCCCGTTTCGTCTCCTGTCCAGCGTTGCATCCGCTTTCACTTGGCCCCTTTCCTTCGCGCGGCTGCAGGTCGCGATCACCCTCGGCCTCTCTCATGGTCCTGTCCGGAATCGAGCGAGAACGATAAGGAAGCACCCGCCAAGGAGACCCGCGGCACCCGCGAGCTGGATCAGCGAGAGAGCGTCTCCGAACGCCGCGTAAGAGATCAGTGACGATATCAGCGGAGTGATAAGCCCGATGCTCGTTGAGACTGAGACGCCGAGTACCGCGATTGCCCGATAGAACAGGGAATGTCCGAGACCGATCGCGAGCAGGCCCGAGACGGTAAGAATGAGCCACTGTCCTGGGGGTGCTAACGGAATGGGAAATCCGTGGTGAGCCAAGGCGTACGTGGCGATAAACAGCGGTGTGACCACGCTGAAAACGGCACAGATGGAAAGCAAGGGCGGAACGTCAGGGACCCATTTCCGCAAGAGCGAGCCGAGAAGCGCCCAGCAAGAGGCGCTTGCCAGGATAACCACGATGCCGATGCTCAGCTCAGGGCTGCCGAAAGTCCGGCTCCCGATCACGACAAACGAGACGCCCGTAAGGGCGCAAAGCAGCCCGGCAAGGAACGCGGGGCGGCGTATAAAAACCCGTTCATCCTGGAAAAAGAGAATGGCGAACGCGACCCCAAAGATCACCTGCGTCTGGTTCAGCAATGACATCACTGAGGGCGCAACCAGGAAAAGGCTGTAGGTATAGCAGACCTGAAAACAATAATTGACAAGGGCGATCACGACAATCTGCCGCATCCTTCCTAGAAGAAGGGCGAGGTGAGTGCGCAAAGGGGCGGGTTGCTCAGTGAGAAGGAATGCGGGCCACAGAACAAGAAGCGCGACAAAATAGCGGAACGCATTCTGAAAATTGACAGGAAACGAGCCGGCAAAAGAATGAATCATCGGGGGGGCGAGGGACCAGGCAAAGACCGCCCCCAAATTCATGAACAGAGCTGCACGACGGGTCGGAAGCGTGGAAGCGGGAATTTTGATCACCCTCCTCGTTGTGGCGGGAACCGGGTCGCGATGACAGTAGCGTAGAGACCGAGATAGTTCAATATCTTGCCTTGTTTGCTCTCGGTGGAATTTCAGGCAAAAATATTTCTATTGACATTTTCCTTCTCATGCCCTACAAATCATACTTAATAACAGGAGGCGTTATTATGAGGTTTGGTCTTTTATCATGGTCGATCCGAAGTTTGGGCGATGGCGCGCCCTGGGAGGAGTCCCTCAAAGTCACTGCCAAGCTTGGCTATACTGCGACCGAGCTGATCACCTGTCAGCCCGAGGACTTGGACAGCTATTGGAAGCCAAAAAGCAAGAGCGTGAAGGACCTCTGCAATTCGCTGGGCTTGAACATCAGCCAGTTTGCAATGTTCCAGCCCGTTGTTGGGAACCTGATCAGCCCCGACAAGAAAAAGAAGGAACTTGCTTTTGAGTACATCAAGAAATCGGCCGATGTCGCGAACCAGCTCGGCACGGCGATCCTCAACTTCGTCGCCCAGTGGCCGGTGGGGATCGAAGCGCCCGTCCCGTATGTGCCTCGGTACTACTACGTGATCGATATCGGTGGCGAACCGAAGCTGAAAATGAAGCTCCCTACGCCGCTGCGCTGGAACGCTCTTTGGGACGAGTATCTCGAGGCGGTAGGAAGGTGCTTGAAAATCTGCGCAGAGCACGATCTCAAGCTCTCCATAGAGAATCATCTTCACACGATGGTCCCCACCACGGACGCATTCATGAGGATCTGGGACCATTTCAAGGACGATCGCCTGGGCTGCAATCTCGATATCGGCTGGAGCTTCCTCACGAGGGAATACGTGCCCACTTCGATCCTCAAGCTCAACAGCCGTCTCATTAATATCCACCTCCGCGACTGCGATGGATTCGCCCACAACTTTGTCTGCCCTGGCATGGGAGCGATTGACTATGGGACCATCAGGGAAGCCCTGGATGAAATCGGCTACAAGGGGGACGTCAACGTAGAGCTCAGTGAGTTCGAAGACGAGAGAGAGTTCATCTCCGCAACAGCGCTTCGGCTCGCCGGGGGATTCTTCAAGTAGGGCCATGGGGACGAAAGTGCAAGACCAATGGGAAAAGGAGGTGATGATGTTCTACCGGATCTAGGTTTTGGGACTAAAAAAGGATAGGGAGGAATCGCTATGCATGGAAACTTTTCGAAGAGGTTTGTTCTCTTGGTTGCAGTCCTCGCGCTCGGTCTTTCTGTGTGCGTGGGCGCGGCATTCGCTAATGCTCAGAAGGAGCAAGGGCCTGTCACGCTGACGGTGTGGACCGATTTCGTGAAGGGTTCTGAAGTCGAACACTACAATGCGTGGCAGGAGATCACGACTGCTTTTGAAAAAGAAAATCCCAACATCACGATCAAGATGGAGGCGTTCAGCTTCGACCAGCATAATACGACCGTGAAAATGGCGGTGCAGGCGGGCACCGGTCCTGACATCCTGGAGAGCCAGGTGGGCGCGGACGCCCAGGACAAGTATTTCAGGGCAGGGCAGTTCATCGATCTTGCCCCCATAGCCAAGAAGCTGGGATGGTTCAACCGCTATGAGCCGTGGGTCCTGGCGTTTCCGAACATGGCATACGCGAAGAGCACCGACTGGGACGGGCCGAAGCTGGCGGTAATCCCGCAGTGGCTCAACCTGCTGGGCTTCTACTACAATCGGACCCTCTTCAACAAGTTGGGGATCGCCGAGCCCACGACGTGGGACGAGTTCCAAAACGCTCTTGACACGTTGAAGAAGAACGGGATTACCCCGATCGCGTTTGGGAATCAGGAGCAATTCCAGTTCCTCCATATGTGCTGGGCCGCGATGCACGCGGCGGTACCACCGGCCCGGATCAAGGCCTGGTACTACATGAAAGACACAAGCGTAAAGTGGACGGACCCTGATTTCATCAAGGGCATTACCTGGCTCCAGAGCCTCGCGACTGAAAAGCACTGGGTGAACGACGACTTCAACGCTGTCAGCCGCAATGATGTTTATAATATGATCTTCAGCGGGAAGTTCGGCGGAACTTTCATTGGAACATGGGCGATCCAGGAGCTGAGCAACGGGCCCGTTGAGATCGGCTATATGCCGATCCCGATGATGGACCCGAGCGCCCCGAAAGGAATCGTCGGCGACATGGGATGGGGCTTTGGCATCCTGTCCGCGAGCAAGCATCAGGATGCGGCAATCAAGCTTCTGGATTTCATGACCACACCCGCGGTCGGCCGGATCTGGTTCGAAAATCATGCCATGCCGGCCATGAAGTTCGATCCCACAGGGATCGCTGTTCCCAAGCTGCAGCAGGAGGTCCTTGATAAGGTGAAGGGGCGGGAGATTGGACAGTTCCTCGACACCGTTGCTCCCGGTCTCATCGATGTAGCGAAGATCGAGGGACAGAAGATGATGAATGGCCTCGAGACGCCCATGGATTTTGCCACGAAGTGCCAGGCAGTCATGGATGACTGGATCACGAAACAGAAGGCGAACCAGTAGTTTCAAGTGCCTAGGAGGGGGAGGCAGCGTGACGTGAGCGCGCACGGCGGACTTCAGTCGGCACACGCAGAATCTCACCGCAGAAGGAAGCCGCTGAATGAGACGGTGCAGCCGTACGTCTACCTGTTTCCCCTTCTCCTGATCTACACGGTCTTCATCATCTACCCGGCGATACGGACGTTTGCCCTGAGCCTGTATGAGATCGATGGTATAGCTATCAACGCACCGTCGCATTTCGTCGGGTTCGGGAATTTCACCCGGATGTTCCAGTCAGAATTATTTTATCATGCGTTCCTGCACAATATTTATTGGATGTTGCTTTCTCTCGTTATTCCCATCGGCTTCGGGCTCGTGCTTGCGGTAATCCTTGGCCATAGGCACACCCGGGGGAGAAATCTGTTCAGAACGATCTTTTTTCTTCCCCAGGTGTTGACGATTGTCGCCGTTGGGCTCATCTGGTCGTGGATGTACAATCCCCGATACGGCCCGATCAACATCGTCTTGAAAGCGATCGGTTTAAAGCGGCTCGCCATCCCCTGGCTCGGCGACTACACGGCCGCGCTTTTCGCCATCTTCATCTCGTACGCGTGGGCGTACTACGGCTTTTGCATGGTAATCTTCCTCGCGGGGATCCAATCGATCGACGAAACCCTGTACGACGCGGCAAAGGTCGATGGGGCGAACGAATACCGGCAGTTCATCAGCGTTACGATCCCCGGACTGCGCAATGCCTTCACCACAATCGTTCTCGTCACCCTCATCAACTCGTTCAAAATATTCGACCTGATCAGGGTGATCACCAACGGCGGGCCGGGTGATAGCACGTATGTCATCTCTTTCCTTCTATATTCCAGGGTTTTCTATTGGGACGATGTCGGGTTCGGCGCCAGTGTTGCAGTCGCGAACACCGCAATCATCGTCATCATCTCGACGGTATATCTGCTCTACCGGAGAAGGGTTGAAAAGGCATGGTGAAACGCGGCCACGTACGGCGGAACTTTGGCGTGTTCCTCATCGTCCTGGTCCTGGCGCTCCTCTCCGTCATCATCATGTACCCGTTTATCTGGACGCTCATCAATTCTCTGAAGTCATCGATTGATTTTGAGATGAACCCGATGGGATTTCCCTCCCGGCTGATGTTCTCCAACTACGTGGATGCATGGGGAGTTGCGAATGTCGGCCTCTATACATTCAATAGCTTGCTCGTGGCAGGGCCGACGGTCGTACTGGTGATCCTGATCTCGCTCTTGGGCGCATTCGTGTTTGCTTTCCAGGAGTTCAAGCTTAAAATGATCCTCTACATCTATGTCATCTCCGGATTCGCGATTCCCATCGAAGTCGTAGTGATCCCGCTGTTCTTTCAGATGAGGGATTATCATCTGCTGAACACATACTGGTCTGTCATCCTCCCGCAGTCGGCGCTTTTGCTGCCTTTTGGCGTCCTGATCATCCGGAGCTTCATGCTGAACGTCGACCGGGCAATTATCGATGCGGCGAGGATCGACGGTTGTTCGTCCTTTCGGCTTCTCTTTAGCGTCGTGATTCCCTGCATTGTTCCGGCGATCACCTCACTTTTGATTTTCTCCTTCATGTGGACGTGGAACAGCCTTTTCCTGCCAATGGTCATGATCACACGGAACGAGATCAGGACGCTTCCGCTGGGCTTGACGTACTTCCAGGGCCAGTATGGGACAAATATCACGCTCTTGTCGGCGGCGTCTGTCATGGCGTGTCTGCCGGTAATCATCATCTACTTGATCTTCCAGGGGCAGTTCATCCGGGGCATCACGGCTGGTGCAGTGAAAGCCTGAAAGCAAAGGGGGTACGCTCATGAGTTCGATGAGGATTGCGCATCTGAGGAAACCGCATGAGTTCGTTGTGGAGGAGACTCAAACGCCTGAACCGAGAGACCATCAGGTTCTGATCAAGGTGACCGCATGCGGCGTCTGCAAAGGGGACTTTGACGCCTGGAACGGTTTGAATGACAGGTATCCTCTGGAGCCGGGATCCCCCGGTCACGAGACGTACGGGAGAATCGAGAAGAAAGGCAAGAGCGTCATGTCGGTCGAGATCGGCGACGTGGTCACTGCAATCACCTTTCCCGGCTTCGGCTATGCGGAATACGCGGTCGCGAACGCCGACGAGGTGGCGAAGCTTCCGCCGGAGCTGAAGGGCCAGGTGATCCTGGGCGAACCTCTTGCCTGTGCGCTGAACGGCGCCCGCAAGACCCAGATCCGCGTGGGAGACAGCGTCCTTGTGATCGGTGTCGGCTTCATGGGCGCTCTCATGTTGAAGATGGTGAGGAACAGCGGCGCAGCGCCGCTGATTGCAGCGGACATCAGCGAATACAACCGTGATCTCGCCCGCAAGATTGGCGCGGATATTGTCATCGATCCGAGCTCCGAAGACTACATGGCGATTATAAATTCCTGTACGGAGGGAAAAGGCGCTGATGTCGTCATCGAGGCGACTGGCCTGCAGCCGGCCCTCGATATCGCAACCGATGCGGTACGGATAAAAGGGACGCTCGCCATTTATGGATACCATACGGGGGGAAATAGAACGATCAACTTGCAGCGATGGAACTGGAAGGCTCTCACCGTGGTGAACGCGCATGAGCGGGAAAATGCCGTCTATGTCGACGGGATGCGAAAGGCAATTTCACTTCTCCAGTATGGGAAGATAACCTTCGATCTGATTACGCAGGAGTTCGCGCTCGAGGGGATAAACGAGGGATTCGAAATCATTCGGCAGCGTCCGCGGGGATACATCAAGGCGATCGTCAGGCCATAGGGAGAGCGACGCCCGGAAACCCCGCGCCCCGCGCGTGCGGAAAAAAGCGAGGAGAAGCGATGGCGGTACACCGGTTCCAACCGCAGAAGTATTATACGACCATCGGCGCGCATGAGCCGTGTCTCCACATCGCCAACGGGGACACCGTGGTGACATCCACGGTGGACACGGACGGCTGCGATGCATCGGGCACGAAGGTCACGAAGGCGGGAAACCCCCAGACAGGGCCTTTCTACGTTGAAGGGGCGAAACGGGGCGGAAGCATCGCGGTCCGATTCGACCAGTTGAGGCCGAATCGGCGGCTCGGATTTTCGCTCGCTACTATCGCACCCAATGTGCTTGATCCTGGGTTCGTCAAGGAAATGCCGCCTGTTGAACGCGCTGCATGGGGAATCGACGAGCAGGGTACATTCGCTACTCTTTTATCTCCCGCGACCGCGCTGGGCACTATTCGATTGCCCTTGTCCCCCATGGTCGGCTGTTTCGGCGTCGCTCCGGACGGCGGCCAGGCGATCTCCACAGATACCTCCGGCAGTTATGGCGGAAATATGGACTACCGCGGCTTTCGGCAAGGGGTCACTGTTTATCTGCCCGTCTACGAGGAGGGCGCCCTCTTCTCACTCGGCGATGGCCACGCGCTGCAGGGGGAGGGGGAGATATCCGGCATGGGGATCGAGATTTCGTTCGATGTCAGTTTTACGATTCGGGTGGCTGCGGGGAGCATCCGCTGGCCACGCGCAGAAAACGATGAAGCCATTCTGTGCGTTGGAAACGCACGGCCTCTGGACCAGGCCGTTCAGCACTGCACCACCGAAATGGTGCGCTGGCTCAGAGATGATTATCGCCTGGACGCATCCGCCGCAAGCATTCTCCTCGGGCAATGCGTCCAGTACGAAATAGGCAATTTCTTCGATCCGGCCTATACCGTCGTGTGCAAGCTCGCGAAAAAATACCTTCCTTCCGTGGGCGCCTAATGGACGATCCAGCAGGAGCGCATCATGGCGAGAAGCAGCGGTAGTGAAAAGCGTGTTCTCGACTGGATCGATGCTCATCAGAATTGGCTCGTTGAGTTTCTCCAGAGTCTTGTCAGGATTCGCAGCATCAACGGGCAGGAAGGCGATGCCCAGCGCCTCGTCGCGGAGAGGATGGAGGCGGTCTGCGATTCCGTGGACGCCTGGGAGCCGGATGCGGCGCTCCTGGAAACCCACCCATCATTTTTTGCCACGGGTCAATCATTTGCAGGGCGGCCGAATGTGGTCGGAATCCTGGCGGGCAGCGGCAGCGGTCCCTCTCTTCTGCTTAACGCGCATATCGATGTCGTACCGGCACAGCCAGAGAACGAATGGGCACACGGGGCGTGGTCTGCGGAGATCGCGGACGGCTGTCTCTATGGTCGGGGCAGCCTCGATGATAAAAGTGGCATTGCCATGATGATCACTGTTGCCATGGCTTTCCGCGAATGCGGGGTCCGTCTTGCCGGCCAGCTTCAGTTGCACAGCGTCATCGACGAAGAGTGGGGGGGCTCGGGCACTCTTGCGGTGGTGCAACGCGGCCATACCGCTGATGCGGGGATCATCCTCGAGCCCGTCGGCCCGGACATCTTTCCCGCCAGCAGGGGGGGACAGGCTTTTCAGGTAAGCGTCGATGGAAAAGGGGCCCATCCAGTTGCTTCATGGACGGGAGTCAGCGCTATAGAAAAGGCCATGGTCATCATAAGCGATTTGAAGAAGTTCGAATACGAGCGGCAGGGTAAATTGCGGACTCCGCTCTTTGATGACTACCCCGTTTTCGCGCCCATCGTAGTCGGAAAGATCTCGGCCGACCTCATCCCTTCGAAGGTGCCGGAAAAGTGCGTGTTTGAAGGATTGTACGGCTATGCGCCGCAGGAACACTGGTCCGAGGCGCGACGAGTTTTTGAGGAGCGGATCGCGCTGGCTGCCAGCCGGGACCCGTGGCTGAGTAGTCATGCACCGACGGTTCGATGGATCGGGCTGAACAAGGAGGGCGCCGCGATCGATGCAAACCACCCACTCGTCCTGTGCCTGCGCGACGCGGTGACGAGCGCCTCGGGAAGGACGCCGAAGGTGAGAGGGTATCCCGCGGGGACTGACCTGCCGCTCCTCGTGCTCTACGGCCGGGTGCCGAGCGTGCTTTTCGGCGTGGAATGCAATTGGGGTGACTCCCACAGCTCGACCGAACATGTCGAGCTGCGGCATCTGGCGCAGGCGACGCGGTCCCTCGCCTTATGTGTCATGAGATGGTGCGGCGTCGTGAAATAAGGACTACGCTGCCTCCCAGGATAGATACCGATGGTGCTTGCGGTTTTCTACACGCTTCTCCAACTCCTGATCCTGATCGCGATAGGGTTCTGGCTGTCACGCGCCCGCGGCTATCCCCGGGCGCTCATGCAGGGGTTGAGCCGGATCACTGGAAATGTGGCGCTCCCCCTTTACTTTTTTGTCACGCTTGCAAAGACGAATACCGCAGACTTGCGGGCCGGCTGGGTATTCCCAATCATCGCAGCGGCTGTCATCTTGCTGGGACTCATGATCTCGGCAACGCTTTTTCGGTTGCTTCCGATGAACGATGCTGAACGCCGCGCTGGGATGGCGATGTGCAGTTTCGGCAACGCGAGCTATATCCCGCTTGGTTTGATGGAGATCTTTCCCGTGACTCTGCCGGTGATAGCGAGCACCTTTTCCCAGAAAACGGTATCGCTCTATATCGGCACGTACCTCTTGGTGAACAGTCCCCTTCAATGGACTCTTGGCAATTATTTATTGACGGGCGCTGGACGACGGCCGAAGCTCAATGAGCTGATTACCCCGCCGTTCGTCGGCATCCTTGCCGGCCTTGCGGTGGTGGCGTTTGGCGTGCAGGGAACCCTCCAGGACATTCGACTCCCCTTTTTCCATGTAATGGTGTCGCTGGAGAAGGTCGGAAACCTCACCGTGCCGCTGATCATGATCTCATTGGGCGCAATGATCGGTGAGATCACTATCACACGCGAAACCGGGAGAGGGCTGGCTGCCATGGCCCTCGGCGTTTCGGCCGTTCGCTTTTTTTGCCTCCCTCTGCTGTTCATCCTCGGCTTCCTTTTTGTGCTGCGGCCCCTTGGGCTTACGCCGGTCCAGATCTGGGTGGTATTCCTTGAAATGCATGTTCCGCCGGCCACCAACTTCACGATCATGGCGACGCGCGCCGGCAAGAACGAGAACCACGTGTCATTCACGCTTCTGACGACGTACCTGGTCTATATGTTCGTGCTGCCGGTTTATCTGCTTGTCTTTCTCAGCCTGATGAGGCTGTAGGAACTCGAGAAGGAGATGCGTCATGAGCACAACGCTTCTGAACTCCGTTCACTGCATCCACGACGGCCGGTATCCGCTCTCTGGATGCTTTTCTACAGATGCACCGCGCGTCTTGACAACCGCCTCAGGAAAGGATATTAAATAACTGATAGCGTTATTAATTATCACGGGAGGATGTGATGGCTGGCTATTCCCGCAAATATTCACTCGTGCCCCGTGACGTTCCCCGGGTGAACACCGCGCACCGCAGGATCGTCACGAAGCTCCCCGTGCCGGAGTCCATCCCCATTTTCGAACGCCTCGAGCATTTCGAGCCTTCTTCCATGCAGGGACAGCCTCCCGTGATCATTGACAGGACCGAAGGATGGAACATCTTTGATCGTTGGGGCAACATGTGGCTGGATTGGTCGTCGGGCGTGCTGATCTCGAACATCGGCAACTCCAACCGCGCCGTTGTTGAAGCTCTGCGTGAAATGCTCGACAGGCCGCTTCTCAGCACCTACGTGTTCGCCCATGAGAAGAGGGCGGAGCTTGTCGAGGCGCTCGCCGAGCTGGCTCCGTCGCCCGATTACAAGGTTTTCCTCCTCTCCACGGGTTCAGAGGCCACGGAGAACTGCATAAAGCTTGCCAAGACATGGGGCAGGCAAAAGCGCGGCGAGGACTGCAGGTATCTGGTCACGTTCCAGAACGCCTTCCACGGGAGGACCATGGGCGCCCAACTCGCGGGAGGCAGCCCGGGGCAGAAAAAGTGGCTGGGCAGGCCAGACGACAGCTTCGTGCAGGTGCCCTTCCCCGACGGGTTTAAGAACCCCGACACCCGGTTCGAACTCTTCATCGAAACCCTCCGGGACATGGGTATCGGTCCGCGACAGGTCTGCGCCGTGATGTCGGAGAGCTTCCAGGGAGTGGGCCCTGATTTTTTCCCGGTGGAATACGCGAAGAACCTGGAGTCCTGGTGCAGGAAGAATGAGATTCTCCTCATCATGGACGAGGTGCAGGCGGGCTTTGGACGAACCGGGAAATGGTTTGCCTTCCAGAACTACGGGATCCAACCCGACCTCATCGCCTGTGGAAAGGGCATCTCCAGCTCCCTGCCTCTCTCGGCGGTGATCGGCCGCACGGAGGTGATGGAGCTGTATCCCCCAGGATCCATGACCTCGACTCATTCCGGCTCCCCCCTGCCAGTAGCGGCGGCGGTGGCGAACATCGCCGAGCTGAAAAGGGGCGGGTACCTTCAGAACGCGCTGGCCCTGGATCCGGTTCTCCGCGACGGCCTGTACGCCCTGCAGAAAAGGCATTCCCGGCGGGCCGGCTGTGTGCACAGCAAGGGCCTGGTCGCGGGGATCCAGATGGTGAAACCGGGAACCCGGGAACCGGACGCGGCAACGTCGCTTGCGATCAACGGGGCATGCTTCCGCAAGGGGCTCCTCATGTTTGCTCCCGTCGGCGTTGCGGGTGAGTGCATTAAAATCGCTCCGCCGCTTTCCATCTCGCGCGAGGCGCTGGAGGAGGGCATTGGGGTGCTCGGGGAAGCGATGGACGAGACGCTTCCATGAGCTCTTCGCTTCTCTCCTCGATCGACCGGGTGCATGAGGGTGCTCCGCACCGGGTCAAGGACAAGGAAAAGGCCCTGCTGTACAGGGAGATCTGCATTGGGGAAACTCCCACGCGGCTGGCGCTATCGCGGAGACTGAAGATACGACCCTCCTCGGTGTCCGAGGCGGTGCAGGAACTCGTGGACGACGGGCTGATTTTTGAAACCAATGCACCCCTGAGGAGCAAGTTGGGACGGCCGCAGATCATTCTCTCGGCGCGGCCTGATCGTTACGTGGCGATTTCGATTTACATTGATTCGCGTGAGCTGAAGGGTGTGTTGGTCACCCTGCGGGAGGATGTTATCGCCGAGGAGGTGCGTGTCCTGCCGCAGGAAACCGGCAACAGGGCGATGACCGCCGCCATCCGCAGCCTCCTGACGCGCCTGCGGGAACGGATCCCTCGGGGCGCTGAGCTTGCAGGCGCGGTTCTCTGCCTGGTCGGCACGGTCAATGCGCATACGCGCACCTGGACAAATGCCGCTCGCTGGCCGCGTCTCCTCAATCTGAACCTTTCCACCCTGGCGGCAAAACTGGACTTTCCCCTCATCATCCGCCGCACCAACGACGCGGAGCTGGAATACTTTCTGGACTGCAACCCAAGCACCCGCAGCACGAGCGCGCTTCTGCTCCACTGGGGCTTCGGGATCGGATCCGCCGTGGCTTTCCGGGGCACCCTTCTCACGTCATCGCTCGGGCGCTTTGGAGAGATCGGCCACACGCCATCCCGCTACGCATCCGATGTTCCCTGCCTCTGCGGCTCCCGCGGCTGCCTTGAAACCGTTGCCGCGCTGTGGTCCCTTCTGCCTGTGCTGAAAGCCAGGCTTGGCACCGTGCCGGAGGATGAGAAGGAGCTTGCGCCCCTGCTTGGCGATGCCGGTCTGTTGCGCGTTCCGGAGATCCGCACGGCGCTGCGTGCCGTGCAGGATGCGCTTCTGGTTCTCTCGATGATGTTCTACCCCGATCGGATCATCTTAAGCGGTCCCTTCACGGAGAACCCCCCCGTTTTTCGCAGGCTCACGGAGGGGCTTCGACGCGCTTTGCCCGAATACGCCCGGGACGCATCGAGCTTTGCCGTCATTCCCGGCGGCATGCCCGGCTGTCGGAGGGGGGGGGCCAGTCCCCTGTTCCGCGCCACGCTCGCCAGGGCACTCAGGAGGAGTACATGAGCAGGGGCCTGGAAACCCTGGTGGTCGGCGGCGGGATGATCACGGCCGACCTGATCCTTCCCTCACTCTACCATCTTCAACGCAAAGGGGTTGTGGGAGATATCACCGTCTGCGCGCTCACCTCAGGTCCGCTGCGCGCCCTGGCGGAGAACGCAGAAATAAGAAGCGCCTTCCCGGGCAGCTCCTTTACCGCGCGGCCCGGCCTGGCCGGGCCGCCTGACACGCAGCATCCCGAGTTGTTCGGCGAGCTGATCACCGGCATGCCTCCCCGGCAGCTCGTGGTGGTGGCGGTGCCCGACCAGCTGCATTATTCCGTGGTGATGCGGGCGATCAGGGGCAACCAGCACGTGCTGTGCGTGAAGCCTTTGGTGCTGAAGCATGCACAGGCATTGGAGATTCAAGCGGAGGCGCGGTCACGCGGCCTGTTCGTCGGCGTCGAGTATCACAAGAGATTCGATCGCAGGTCGCTTGTTGCGCGCAGGGACTACCGGCTAGGACGTTTTGGCGAGTTCGTGCTGGGAGAGGCGAAGCTTATCGAGCCGTACTCCTACCGGCACTCCAACTTCCAGAATTGGTTTCTCGCCACAATGACGGATCCCTTCACGTACATCGGGTGCCACTATATCGACCTGGTTTATTTCATCACGGGGCTTCGGCCTGTCGAGGTATCCGTAGCGGGCGTGCGCGGGCGTTTCCCCAACGGAAATGAGGGGTTCTTCTGGTCCATCGGCAGGGTGCGCTGGGAAAACGGCGCGCTCCTCTCGGTGACGAACGGCCTTGGCTACCCCGATCTCGCGGCGGGAAGCAATGACCAGGGCCTGCTTCTCTACTGCGAAGGGGATGGCCGGACGGGTATGATCCGTCATGACGACCAATTCCGCGGGGTGAGCTATGCATATCTCGAAGGGATCGGCCCCGGTGGATCATATTACAACTACGTAAGCCCGGATTTCTTCCGGCTCGTGCCTTGGGAGGGCGAAGGCCTGCGGCCTGTGGGCTATGGCCATGATTCCATTGAGGCTATCGTGGAGTCGGTCAGCCAGGTGGAACGCGCCAGCGAGGGCATTGCAGAGAGCAAGGCGCTGGAAGCCCGTCAGAACGCCGCGCGTCTCATTGATGAGACGGGCATCATCGCCACGCCCTCCAACAGCAGCATCAATGAACTGGTCGTGGAAGCTGCGCGTATGTCGATCCTTGCTGACGGACAGCCTGTGATAATCGAGGGGCAAGGCGCTGCGGCGCATGTTCGTCCGCGATGAGGCAGGATCCGAGGGGCCTGTCAGGGAGGCTGTGATGGATTTGGAAGGGCGGATCCCTGGTCGGCGTGGGCTTTGGAAGCTGACCATGGATGGCAACACTGTACGCGAGCTCTCTTGCGTCGAACCAGGATTCGACGGGACAAAGACCCAGTGGCTCACCCCGGGTCTCTTCGATCTGCAGATCAACGGCATAGACGGCTTGAACTTCACCGACGATTCCCTCACCCCGG
>JBEKQU010000053.1:0-36846 GCA_049519415.1 Spirochaetia bacterium | reverse complement strand
AATGACCCGCCTTCAGGCTTATGTGGACAGCCTAGTGCAGGTGCGGTTGATGTGTCGAGCAACTATTGTCGGAGAAAAGGAGGTGAGGGCGTAACGGCTTGACGAGCATCATAGTAGATACAGTCATAGATCATTGTCGTGACAATGATCTATGGGATTTTTACGCTCTTGAGGGGTTGATGGGCCTGGTGGAATTCTCCAAAGGCAACCTCGTCAGCGGATACAGGAAGGCGATGGCCGTGCAAAAGATGTACCTCCGTTCGGGTAGTTTCTATATGAATGCCGTGGCCGAATCGATAATGGGGAAGACTCATCTACAAGTAATACTCTCCAAGAAACCGGTGCCTTTTTCAGTTTTCATGCGTGATTTCTTCTGGATTGTCGGCCATGTCCCTTCCGCCTTTCACCGGGCGAAGAGCAGCTTCACAAAAGCCATCGAAATAACGGAAAGGCAAGGGCTGCAGGGCATGCTTGCAGAGGCCTGGCGTGACATGGGGACGCTCTACATGACGAAAAAAAAGCACGCCCAGGCCGGGAAATGCTTCACGACCGCCATAAAACTCTACAAAGAGCTCGGGTCCCTGAAGCTATGCGCGGAGATCCAGCAACAGCTCGAAGCGGCAAAAACGTAAGACGCTGCTTTCCGCGGTGTCGCTATGGACTCCGGGGGTGCGGCGCTTGCGCCGGCTTTCCCCGCCGGAGCCCGCGACGTTATCGGATGCCGCGCCGGGAAAGTTAGCCGTTCATGCTCCACCAGAACCTGACTCCTGGGCTTTCTTTTTCCACTCATCCGCGCCAAGCCCATTGTTATCTTTCACCTTGGGATCAGCGCCGGCCTGAACAAGTGAATCAAGCAATTCTGAGGACACGAAAGTCCCGTGAGTTGCCACGGCCCAGAGGTAGGCCGTGAGCCCATCCTTGTCCCGCGCATTGACCTTGGCGCCGGACTTCAACAGCAGGGAGACTGCATCACTGTTTCCACTCGCAGCGGCGAGCATCAGCGGAGTCTTCCCACTTTGGTCGGCGGCGTTCACTTGAGCGCCGGCATTCAACAACAATGAGACAACATCGCTGTTTCCATTCGCAGCGGCGAGCATCAGCGAAGTCTTCCCATTTTGGTCGGCGGCGTTCACTTGGGCGCCGGACTTAAGTAACAGGGAAACAACATCGCTGTTTCCATTAGCAACGGCGAACATCAACGGAGTCGTCCCCACGTCGTTCGTGTCATTCACCTGGGCGCCAGCCTGGAGAAGAGCGCTGACCATGTCGGACTTGCTCGAACTGGCCAGCATGAGAGGGGTCATGCTTGCTAGGTCGCCGCCTCGCTTCATGGCGTTTGTCATCGCGTTTTTAACATCGTCCGAGGAAAGGCCTAATTGGCCGATCTTGCCGGAAGCCTGCGCGGCTAATATCTTCTGAACCGACGTGCCGGCAACCCGCGTTTCCACGTTCGCCCCGGCTTTCAAGAGAGCGTTGATTACCTCCGGACTGTTGCCCCTTGTCAACGCCCAATGAAGGGGAGCCATTCCCAGGCTGTCTTGCACGTTCACCTGGGCTCCGGCGCTTATCAGCGGAAGGATCTTCTCGGGAGTTGGCGATGCGCTCGCCGCATAGAGGAGAGCGCTGACGTTGTCCGAATCCTTGGCATTTACATTCGCCCCCGCATTGAGAAGGCATGAGATGACACCGGGGTTGGGGTTTTGTGAGGCGGCGAGCATCAAGGGTGTCTTTCCCTTGGCATCTTTTATTTCGACTTTCGCGCCGTGCCCGATTGCGAGCTGGATGACCTCCGCGGAAGCGTAGGCGGCCAGGTCAAGAATCGTCTCCCCTGAAGTGTCGGAAAGTTTCCAATAAACGGGCGTTCCTTGGAGCTTCTTGTTTTGCTGTATGGCGCGAAACGGCGTCAGTCCGCTTCTGTCTTTGGCCTTCGGATCCGCCCCAGCGTTGAGGAGCGCTTCAACCACCGCGGGACTGGGGTTCAAATTCGCCGCGGTGATAAGCGCGCGCTGAAGATCAGGATTGCTGCCATTGGCATCCGCGGTTGCTTTGATCAGCGTTGCGATGACCTGCAGATCCGTGATATGCGCGGCAGCGCTGGAAAGCACACCATTTCCCAGAGAATCCTTGGCTTTGGGATCAGCTCCTGCATTCAGCAAGATGGTGATGACATCCGCGTGCGGATTGGTTGCCGCCGCGCTGAGGAGCGGGGTAAATCCCAGCGAGTTTTTTTGGTTCACATTCGCCCCTTTTTTAATCGCGTCCTGAACTTCCTGGGCGGTCCCCTGTGCGACCAGGTTCCAGAAGTTTGCCGCGGCAAACGCGGTGGTGGTCGTCCCAGCGGGGGCTTGCTTATCCGCGTCAGCCAGCCTTTGAAGCACGGGTGTCCCCTGCATATTCGGGTTCTTTTGGGCATAGGTGTACGCTGTCTTCCCCACCGCGTTCTTGTGCGTTGCATCCGCGCCCGCGTCTAGAAGAGCGGCGACAACGGCGGGGTTGGGATTGTAGGCCGCGGCCGCCATGAGGGCCGTCATCGCCATTACCTCCGTGTCCACTTTGGCGCCCGCCTTGAGAAGGGTCGTGAACACGTCCACGTTTGGATTGACCATGGCGAACTCCATAAGCAGGGTGTACCCCATCATCTTCTTATCGGTGGCGTTCGGGTCCTGGCCGTTTGCGAGCATGTCCTTGACCTGGGCAGCGGTCATTGAAGCGTATTGTTGCTGCGCGAAAGAAGGCATACACATGACAATGGCAAGGAGCGCCAACAAACAGATGGATCGAGTTTTCATATAATCCCTCCCGCGGCTCATTGTGAACGTTCTCTGCCTCTATTTTATATAGGAAGCGCGTGATAAAATCGTGATATTCATTCGGAGCGGATTGGTCTTCGAAGTCAGGCACGCCAGCTCTCGAAACAGGGAGCGGTCATGGCCCACATTGGTCTGCGTTTCCTCGGTCCCCCGCTAGTTGAACGCGACGGGATTGCGGTCAAGCTGGAGACGAGGAAGGCCCTCGCTCTCCTCGCCTATCTCTCCGTTACGGGTGAAAAACAGCCGCGCGATACGCTGGCCGCGTTGTTATGGCCTGATCACGGCCAGCGAAACGGTAGAACTGTACTACGACATCTCCTGTATTCCCTCACGAAAACTCTGGGGAGCGGCATTCTCATGGTGGAGCGGGAATCCGTGGGAATGGACATGCAATGCGGAATCGAGGTCGACGTGCTTCAATTCCGATGCTTTGCCGCGGGGTGCACCGTCCACTGCCCGAGCCCTGACGAGGCATGCGCCGATTGCGTCGATTCGCTGAAAACGGCGAGCAAGTTCTGGCAGGGGGATTTCTTTGAAGGTTTCAGCCTTCGGGATAGCGTCGCCTTCGACGACTGGCAATTTTTCCAGACGGAGAAGCTGCGCGCTGAATACGCAACTCTCCTCGAAAAACTGGTACGCACACTGATTGCGCGCGGGCAGTCCCGTCAGGCCGCCCCGTACGCGCTGCAATGGTATGGCGTGGATCCCTTGAATGAAATTGTCCACTCCTCCCTCATGACAATCCATTATATGAACGGAAATCGATCCGCGGCGCTCCGGCAATACCAGCAGTGCGCCCGAATCCTCCGGGAGGAGGTGGGGGCGCCCCCTACCCAGGCTTTGACCCGGCTCTATGAAGAAATGAAAGGCGCGTTCATTCCCCCCCACTCCGAAGGCGAGCAGGCGCCCGATGAACCGGATGAAGGCTCCGCGTCACAATGCGGGACCCCCGGCCTTCTGCGACTGGAGGAAAGGCGGCCCGTCACGGTAATTGCAGTCGATGACAGGGACTCTTCGCGATCGGCAAAGACGAAGCAACTCCAGCAGCTTGCGAGCGACATGGCTGCCCAGTATGGCGGGATAGCGGAGCGAGGCACTGGTGGGTGTCTCCTCGTTGTTTTCGGCAAAACTCAAACAAATGAGAGCGACCCGGAGCTCGCGCTTCGTACGGCGCTCGAGATTCGCCAGCGAGCTTTTCACGCGCATGCAGGCCTTCGCATTGGGATCTACACGGGATTCGCCTTATTCACAGCGGGTGCGGCGAAGGGACCCGCACGTGTTCTTACCGGCGTAGCCGTAAACCGTGCCATGACAATCGCCCATGAGGCCCCCTGCGGACAAGTCCTGGCCGGGGAACACACCTATCGTCTCACACGGAGCGCCTTTGAATTCTCCCCTTATCTCATTCGGCTGAAACTCAGGGGCACGGCCATTCCCGTCTACCGGGTGGTGCGCCTGCTGCCTGTTCCCAAAAAGGCCAGAGGAATCGAGGGGGTCAAACCGGAGCTGATCGGGAGGAACGAGGAACTGGCCAGAATGAGGCTGGTTCTTGACCGGCTTGCCGCAGGCGAGGGGCATATGGTGTGTCTCACGGGAGAAGCAGGCGTCGGGAAGTCGAGGCTCGTCGCGGAGCTGAAGGAGCTTGCTTGCAGGGCATTCATTGGCAAAAGAGGTTCCGGAACGCTCGATTGGCTGGAAGGTCGGTGTCTTGAAATGAGTGAGAGCGCCGCGTACTGGCCTTTCCGCGACATGCTGCGGGACTACTTCGCCCTGAAATCCGGAAGCCCGCAAAAAGCTTTGCGATCCGGCCTTCACGCCATGGTCCAGAGGGGGATTCTCACGGCCCAACAGCGTGAGAATATCGCTCCCTATCTGGCAAACCTTCTTTCGCTTCCCCTGAATGATCAAGGGGAGGATGCCATCCCGAAAAACAGCCCTGAGACGATTCGCGCCAGGACCTTTGCCGCGGTTCGCGACTTCTTCCTCGCCCTGACTCGCCGCATGCCGGTCGTTCTTGTATTCGAGGATCTGCATTGGGCTGACGCCCTGTCCCTCGAGCTCATCTCCGCGCTGGCGGAGGTGGCCCTTGTATCTCCCTTGCTGCTGGTCTGCGTGTTTCGTCCCAGCCGGGATCTGAAATGCCGGCACCTCAAGGCCATGGGAGCCCGACAATGCGGCGAGCGTTTTACAGAGATTGCCGTGGAGCCCCTTGGGCCGGAGGAGAGCGGGCGGCTGGTGGGGGAGCTTGTCTCGGGGAGAAACATTTCCCGGCGCGCCCGGCAGCTTATTCTAGAAAAATCAGGGGGCATCCCTTTTTATATTGAAGAGATGGTTCGCGCGCACACCGAAGCGCGGCGCGGAGGGGCCCGTTCTTACCGGCCCATCGACATTCAAAGCGTGATCCTCGACCGAATGGATCATCTTCATCCGGAGCTGAAGCGCGTGCTGCAGATCGCCGCCAGCATGGGACGCGTATTTTCCCGGCCGCTCCTGGAAGAGGTGCTGGGGGGATGTGAGGGCCAGGGGCGCGACGTCCAGGAGCTGTTGTGGGATCTGGAGGATCAGGCACTTCTCCACCAGGAAAGATCATTTCAGGAGCAGGAATACTCCTTCAGCCACGTGATCACGCAGGAGACGATTTACGGAAGCATCGCGCTTCCCGCCCGCAAAAGGCTGCACGAGCAGGTGGCGCTTGGCATCGAAAGGCTGTGGGCCGGGAGCCTCGATGAGCGCTACGAGGAGCTTGCGTATCATTTCAGCAGAAGCGGGAACGCGGAGAAGGCGGTTGGGTATCTGCTTAAAGCGGGCAGAAAGGCACGCCTGCACAGCGCGAACGGAGTTGCCGCCGCGCACCTCACCTCCGGCCTCGCGTTGCTTGCGCATCTTCCCCAGACGGAACAACGAAAGCGAATCGAGCTCGCCTATCATCAAACCCTCGGCGTATGTCTTTCCTTCACGAAAGGCCACTCCTCGGGAAAAGTCGTCGAGGTATTCACCAGGGCAATGGAGCTGTCCCGGGAGGTCGGCGGAGTGGAGGACCGGTTCATGGCCGCGCTGGGGCTGCGCAGACATCATCTTTTACGAGGCGATCTCAGCCGCGCACGGCATTGGGATGGCGAGCTTCAGAGCCTTGCGGAGAGCGCGGATGATCAGGGCCTCCGTGAAAGGGCATATCTGATGCGCGCGGAGACCTGCCTCTACACGGGGGAGTTCCAGCGGGTGATCGATCTCTGTGGTCTGGCGCAAGAGTACCATGATCCGGCGCGCGCGCTTGCCCAGGCTCACGCGATTGGCACATGCCCGGGGATCATGTGCGGCGTGCTGGAGACTCTTGCGCAGTGGCATCGCGGCAATCCGGACCAAGCCCTGAGAATGAGCGAGCGCACAATAACCAGCGCTTTGGAGATGGGCCACCCGACAAGTCTGTTGTACGCGAAGACGTATTACCTCATGCTCCTTCAGCACAGAAGAGAGGCGGACGCGGTGGCTGACCGCGCGCGCGAGGTCGTGGCTCTTGCCCGGGAACAGGACAACCACCTTCTCTTGACAGTGGGAGGTATGCTGTCCGGCTGGGCCGTGGCCATGCAAGGCAACGCTCAAACGGGACGAAAATGGATCGAGAGTTTATTAGCCGCTGCCCGAGCCGACCATGTGGGGGGATGGTTTTGCTATTTCTCCGGACTTCTCTCCGAGGCGTATCTGAAAGAAAACCTCTTGGAAAAGGCGCTCTCCACAGTGTCGTATGCGCTCGAACGCGCGGAAGTAACCGGTGAACGCTTTTGGGAGGCGGAGCTATTCAGGCTCAAGGCCGAGATTCTCTCTAAGAGCAAGGCAAGCGCAACAAGGTCTCCTTCCGCATCGGGAGAAGACGAGGGCATCGAGGACCTTCTTGTAAAAGCCATGGATGCGGCGCGCGGGCAGGGGTCGCTTGCTCTGGAGCTGCGCGCGGCTGTGGCATATGGCCGGCATCGGAAGGAACAGGGAAGGGACGGCTGGCAAAAGATCGTGCGCGGGGTTTTCCGAAAGTGCAGCGAAGGTTTTAATACGCCTGACCTGCTCGATGCGAAAGACTTGCTCGCACGCAAATAGGAAAGGCTCAGTAAAAGATCTCTGCCGCGCCAGGGCTGGCCGGAAAACAATGCTTGCGCCCAAGCCTGCCTGCGGCTACTCTATGGTATGGAAAACTTCCGATTGACCGCGGTTCCAGCGGAGCTGCATTGGGAGGGAAAACCCGAGCAGTGGGGTGTGGAGGGCGATGCGGCGCTCTGGATCATGGCGGGGGGCAGAACGGACCTCTTCCACGATCCTGCTGGACGCCAGAGAAACGAGTCTTCGCCCGCCGCGCTTTTCACTCCACCGGACCGGCAGTTCATCCTCTCAGCCCGGGTGAAGGTCGGCTTTGCCTCTGACTTCGATGCCGGCGTGCTGCAAATACGCGCGGGACGCGGCGTATGGGCCAAGCTCTGCTTCGAGTATTCCCCCCAGCGGGAGCCCATGATCGTGTCCGTGGTGACCCGCGGAGTTTCCGACGACTGCAATTCAGTGCCGCTCGCGCGGACGGATGTGTACCTGCGCATCATCCAGCGGGAGCGCACCTCCGCCTTCCACTATTCCCTGGACGGTCAAGAATGGCGATTCGTCCGATACTTCTCCCTGGGCGCGCGCAGCAGGCTCCGTGTGGGGTTCTCCAGCCAGTCGCCGGTGGGAGCGGGCTGCCGGGCGGACTTCGCGGAGATCCGCTACACGCCGGGAAGCATCGCAAACCTCAGAAACGGCGAATAGAAGGGCTCGTGGAGCCGCGTTCCGAAAGACTTCCCCCGCGTTTACTGCAGGGAAGCCTGCAGGATGTCCACGATCTGTTTGATGACTTCCTTGGGAATGGAGCCGATCCGCGCCTCGGCCTTCTGGGCGATGGCCTGCAGATCCTCGATCGTTTGCTGGACCTTGTTCACCTGATCTACTGCAGCCTGCGCCTGCGCCTTTATGGCTTCGTATTCGGCTAGCTGGGCCTTCAGCTGCGCGATCTCCGCCTCGGTAGCCGCCTGCTCAGAGGCAACAGCCGCCTGCTGATCAGCCAGTGCTTTTTCCTTGGCATCCACGTATTTCGTCGTGGCCAATCCGAGGAAGCTCCCCGATGCGCACCCGCACATCCCGATGCCGACGATCAGAATGAGGATAATGATCTTTTTCATGGATGGCTCCTCCTTGCGGCATTCTATCCGAAGCCCGGAGGGGCGTCCATGAAAAAGAATTGACACGCGGACGGACCTCGGCTATTCTTTGGAATGCCTATGAAACTGGAAAGCCTCGGACGGACCCGGCTCGTGCTTGTACGCGTAGTGGTTGTACCCGCCTGCAGCGCGGCCGCGTGTGCACCGTAGGCTTGCAGAAGCCGGCTTTTTTAAAGCCCTTCTCGGTGAGCACCGGGAAGGGCTTTTTTTTCGGGAAAGGAGCACGGATGACCATCACCGGCGCATCTCTCACTCTGGAGCTCTTGAAAAGACAGGGGATCAGTATCATTGCAGGCATCCCCGGCGGGGCAAACCTTCCCCTCTACGACTCACTCGGGCAGAGCGACCTCCGCCACGTGCTGGTCCGCCACGAGCAGGCTGCCGGCTTCCTGGCCCAGGGCATGGCCAGATCCACGGGGAAGGCGGCGGTCTGCTTTGCCACCTCCGGTCCGGGCGCCGTCAACCTGCTCACGGCTGTCGCGGATGCCAAGCTTGATTCCATTCCCATCGTGGCCATAACGGGCCAGGTGGCGTCTCCCTTGATCGGCACGGATGCCTTTCAGGAGGTGGACACCTACGGCATGAGCATCCCCATCACCAAGCACAACTTCCTGGTGCGAAGCGCGGCCGAGCTACTGGACGTCATCCCCGAGGCGTTCCGTATCGCGCTTTCCGGCAGGCGGGGGCCCGTGCTCGTCGACATCCCCAAGGACGTGCAGCAATCCGCAATCCAGTTGGATGCGCTGCCCCCCGCGGGGGTCCCTGATTCCTCTCCCGAACCGGACGGGGCGGTGCTTGCGCACATGGCCCGGATGATCGCAGCGGCTGAACGCCCGCTGTTCTACGTGGGGGGCGGGGTCGTGGCATCGGGCGCGGAGGAGGAGGTGCGCAGCCTCTCAGCCGGATGCGACATCCCCGCGGCGTGCACGCTCATGGCGCTGGGGGTCATGCGCTCGGACGATCCCCTCAACCTGGGCATGCTCGGCATGCACGGCAGCCTTGCCACGAATCACGCCATTGATCGATCGGACCTGCTCATCGTGCTCGGCGCCCGGTTTGACGACAGGGCCACGGGCGCGATCGCCTCCTTCGCGCCCCATGCCCGGGTGATCCACATCGACATCGACGAGGCGGAGATCGGGAAGATCCGGGCGCCCGATGTCGCGGCCGCCTGCGATCTGAAGCGGGCCCTCAGGAGACTGGAGCGGCTTCTTGGCCGGATGGCGCGCCAGGGTTGGCGGGCGGAGATCGAAGCGCTGAGGGAAAAGCATCCGCCCCTGCGGTTCCCGGATCCCTCCCACCCCGCCAACCTCGTGCGCGCCATCGCGGCGATCATGCCCCGCAGCACGATCGTGACAACGGACGTGGGCCAGCACCAGATGTGGGCAGCCCAGTCGTGGCCGGTGGAACAGCCCCGGCAGTTCCTCACTTCCGGCGGACTGGGCACCATGGGGTTCGGGGTCCCCGCCGCAATGGGCGCCGCGCTCGCGCATCCGGGAACTCCCGTCATTTCCCTCTCCGGGGACGGATCGCTTCTCATGAACATCCAGGAGCTTGCCACCATTGCGGAACAGGGCCTGAACGTGAAAATCTGCGTTTTCAACAATGGCTGCCTCGGCCTGGTGCGCCAGCAGCAGGAGCTGTTTTTTGAAAAACGCTATGTCGCGTCGCGGTTCGCCGCCCGGTCCGACTTCGCGGCCATCGCCCGGGGCTTTGGCCTGAGAGCGTGCGCGATCCCCCTGCCCCACGACCATGAGGCGCTCGCGGCCGCGCTGCGCGCCCCGGGCCCCGCGCTTCTGGACATCGAGATCCCCGGCGCCGAGAACGTCCTCCCCATGGTGCCGCCGGGCAAGGGCAACACGCAGGCCCTTTGGGAATGAAGGAGAATGCCATGAACGGACTTCCGAGCACAATCGTGGAGCTGCGCGTGAACAACCACGCCGGGGTCATGTCGCACATTACCGGGTTGTTCTCACGACGAGGCTTCAATCTCGAGGGCATCCTCTGCGCGCCCGTCAGCGGAAGCACGGAGAGCATGATGTACCTTCTGGTGAACAACGACGAGCGGTTGGAGCAGATCGTGAAACAGCTCTCCAAGCTGTACGACGTGCGCTCCGTGGCTATCCGCGACGACTACGACCACAGCGTGTTCAACCGCATCGAGGAGCTGCTCACCACCGTCTGACCGGCGGTTCTCGATGTGCGCTTTTCCATGGGGCGCGGCAATTCCCCTGGGGCTATCGCACCGCCCTGAGAAAGACCGGCGCCATGAGGGTGTCCACTGGAGCATGATCATCGGTGAGGACGCCGCTGCCGTTGCGCCGCCTCAATTCAGCCAAATCAGCCGGCGAAAACCTTATCCCCACCGCTTCTCCCTCCGGGCTCAGCAGGACGTCCGGCAGCGGACGCCTCCCGCCTGCCGCGATGACGAAAGTGGCTCTCTGGCTCCTGTCAGATAAGGGCGACACATACACGGAGACACGGGGAAACACGCTCTTCACCGTGTTGAGAAACGCGTTCAAGAACCTGCCCGAGTCAAGGATGTCGATGCAATTTACCAGGTAGAGGCCGCCGGGCATGAGCAGCGCGGCGACGCTTGCCGTGAACTCGCGCGTCGTCAAGTGCGAGGGCACGGAAAAAGCGTTGAACGCATCGCAGTAGATGATATCGAAGCGGGCGCGCGGCGCGGCGAGATCACGGGCCTGGACCGCATCGACGTATGTCCGGGCATCCCCGATCACGATGCGGAGCTCCGATCGGACCGGGAGATCAAAATAGGCGTGCGCCGTGGCCACCACCTCAGGATCGATCTCCACCACCGTGTGCCGGCCTTCCGGGTAGTGGCGTTCAAGGTATTCGGGAAAGGTGAATCCGCCGCCTCCCAGAGTGAGGGTGGAGAATCCCGCCGCGTATCCCGTGTCTCCCGCGCCTTCGTTACCCGCCTGCGCCCTTGTCAGCGATTCGAACATGCGTTCGTACTCATACAGGAGGGCATCGGGGCGCCGAGGATCGACCTTGTTGTGGATGAGGGCGTCCAGGCGCAGCGTCCTCTCCGTTCCCCCGGGCTTTGCGCTGTCAGTGACCCTGATATAGGAGTAGGGAGAATCCTTTTCGAAAACAATGCTGTTGCCTTTCGCGGGCGCCTCCGCGAAAGACCGAGCCGCCGCGCCGGGGGCGCCGGTGAGCGCAAGAACCGCCAGCGCGGCAGCCCACGCGCCGGACACGATCCGCCTGCCGCCCATGAAGAGGGAAAGCAGCGCGAGCAGGATTCCGACCAGGAGTATGTTCATGGTCAGCCCAAAGAGAGGAATGAGGAGAAAGCCGGCCAGGAACGTGCCGCCGATGCCGCCCAATGACCCTGCCGCATAGATGCCGCCGACCGTCCTCCCCACGCCGGTGGATTGCGCAAGCCCCCGCTTGACCACCACGGGGGAGATGGTGCCCAGAGCGCACGAGGGCAGGAGAAACAGGATTGCAACCAGGGCAACCGTGATTGCCAGAAGCCGCGCCGTCATCCCGTCCATGCCAAGGGTCCAGGTGAGCCGGCCCACCGCGATGTCCAGGGCGATGATGAGGATCGTGAGAAAGGAGGAAACGAGGAGAAGGATGGGCAGGAGCTTCCGCGGGTCCCAGCGATCCGCCATCCTGCCGCCCAGCCAATTGCCCAAACTGGCGCCACCCAGGACGATCCCGATCACGCTGGTCCAGGTGAAGAGCGAGCTGCCGAGATATTTTGATGTCATGCGGCTCGCCACCAGCTCGACAATCATGACTCCCGCGCTCGTGATGAAAACCACCGCGTGAGGGACGAATCGCCCGGCTCTGTTCATTGATGATCGTGCATGCCTCTTGTCCATACCGGGAAGTATAATGACTTCGGTGAAAAAAGGCCGCTTGACGCTTTCCGCGGATTCTCCTTACTATGAAAAGAAATACGGACCATGTCGGCCGGACTCACGCAAGCAATGGGCCCCGTTTCCCCGTAAATATCTAGAAGGACGCATATGCCGAGAACCGCTGTCAAATACGACGAGAAAGCAATTCAGACCCTCGATGCGCTGGAGCACATACGCCTGCGCACGGGCATGTACATCGGCCGGCTCGGCGACGGCTCCAACCCCATGGACGGCATCTACATCCTCATGAAGGAAGTCATCGACAACAGCGTGGACGAGTTCATCATGGGGGAGGGCAAGGTCATTGAGATCGTGCGCAGGAAGGATGCAATGAGCGTGCGCGACTACGGCCGCGGCATTCCCCTGGGCAAGGTGATCGACTGCGTGAGCAGGATCAATACGGGCGGCAAGTTCAATGACGACGTTTTCCAGTTCTCCGTGGGGCTGAACGGCATCGGCACAAAGGCGGTCAACGCCCTTTCCTCGGAGTTCGAGGTGGTCAGCTACCGGGACGGAAAGTATGTCCAGGGGATTTTCCATGAGGGAAAGCTCGTGAGCCAGAAGGACGGCAAAGACCCCAAGGCAAGAACGGGCTGCCTGTTCCGGTTCACTCCTGATCCAAAGGTCTTTGCCTCCTATGAATGGAACGACGAGTTCATTCTCAAGCGGCTCCGCTACTACGCCTACCTCAACAGCGGCCTGAAGTTCCTCTACAACGGAGACGCGGTGGTGAGCCAGGGGGGCCTGCTGGACCTTCTTGTGGAGGAGATCGGCGAAGAAACTATGCATTATGAGATCGCCCACCACAAGGGCCCGCACCTGGAGTTCGCCTTCACGCACACGGCCACCTACGGGGAGAACTACTTCAGCTTCGTGAACGGCCAGTTCACCATTGACGGGGGCACGCATCAGACCGCGTTCCGGCTGGGCGTGCTGAAGGCAATCGATGACTACGCAGGGGTGAACTTTGCCGCGGAGGATGTGCGGGAGGGCATGATCGGAGCGGTGGCCATCAAGCTGAAGGACCCCGTGTTCGAGAGCCAGACCAAGCACAAGCTGGGCAACAACGAGATCCGCGGCTGGGTCGCGGAGGAGGTCAAGCAGCAGACCCTCACCTGGCTGCACAGGAACGAGCCTGAGGCGAAAAAGCTTCTGGAGAAGATCAGGTCCAATGAACGCATCCGCAAGGAGCTTTCCACCATCAAGAAGCAGGCCCGGGAGATGGCCCGCAAGGTGGAGATCCACATCCCCAAGCTCACCGACTGCAAGATCCACTATGACGACGTGAAGGACAAGCGCCGGGAGGAGACGAGCATCTTCCTCACGGAGGGAGACTCGGCCGGCGGCCCCATGATCCAGTCCAGAGACGTGTACACGCAGGCCATCTTCTCCCTCCGGGGCAAGCCCCTGAACGTCTACGGCCTGAAGCGCGACACCGTGTACAAGAACGAGGAGCTGTACAACATCATGCGCGCCCTGGGCATCGAGGATGACCTGGAGGGGCTGCGGTACAACAAGGTCATCATCGCCACGGACGCGGACGTGGACGGGATGCACATCAGGAACCTGCTCCTCACCTACTTCCTCCACTATTTCGAGGACCTGGTGCTCAAGGGCCACGTGTACCTCCTGGAGACGCCGCTTTTCCGCGTGCGGACGAAAAATGAGACCGTGTACTGCTACACCGAGCAGGAGAGGGACGCGGCCATGGCGCGCATGAAGGCCGCGGAGGTCACCCGGTTCAAGGGCCTGGGGGAGATCAGCCCCAAGGAGTTCAAGCAGTTCATGGGCGACGACATGCGCCTCACCGAGGTGCAGATCCAGTCCATGGGCAGCGTGCACAAGACGCTGGAGTTCCTCATGGGCAAGAACACCCCGGAGAGGAAGAAGTTCATCGTGAACAACCTCGTGGCTGACGTGCTGGCGGGGGCGTGACATGAGCCAGCTCAAGCCCTTGATGGAGAAGAACTTCCTTGAATACGCCAGCTACGTGATCATGGACCGGGCCATCCCCGATCTGCGGGACGGGTGCAAACCGGTGCAGCGGCGGATCCTCCACACCCTCTTTGAGATGCACGACGGCAAGTTCCACAAGGTGGCCAACGTCATCGGGGAATGCATGAAGCTGCACCCGCACGGGGACGCCGCAATAGGGGACGCGCTGGTGGTCCTGGCCAACAAGGAGTATTTCATCGAGAGGCAGGGCAATTTCGGCAACATCCTCACCGGACATGAGGCTGCCGCGCCCCGCTACACCGAATGCCGGCTCACCGCGCTCGCGATGGACACCCTCTTCAACACGGCCCTGACCGATTTCATCCCCAGCTACGACGGCAGGCGCAAGGAGCCGCGGGAGCTTCCCGCCAAGGTGCCGGTGCTCCTCATGCTGGGAGCTGACGGCATCGCGGTGGGCATGTCCACCACCATCCTCCCGCACAACTTCATCGAGCTGCTGGAAGCCCAGGTGGCCATCCTGCGGGACCAGGACTACACCCTGGCTCCCGACTTCCTCCAGGCCGGCCTTATCGACGTTTCAGAGTACGACGACGGCCGGGGAAAGGTCCGGGTCCGCGCCCGGATTGAAAAAGTCTCGGGCGCCCAGAAGCTGGTCATCCGCGACGTCGCCTACTCCACCACCACCACCAGCCTCATCTCCTCCATCGAATCGGCCGCGCAGAAAGGAAAGGTGAGCGTCAGCACCATCAGCGACTTCACCACGGACAAGGTGGAGATCGAGCTGCACCTCTCCCGGGGCTCGTCCGCGGAGGCGGTCATCGACCAGCTCTACGCCCATACCGACTGCGAGGTCTCGATCAATTCGAACATCGTGGTCATCAGGAACGACCGTCCCGTGGAGGTCACCGTCTCCGAGTACCTGAAGGAGTCCACGGGGATCCTCAAGAAGCAGATCAAGGCGGAGCTGGAGCACGAGTTGGAGAACCTGGAAAACCGCAGGCACTGGCTCACGCTGGAACAGATCTTCATAGAAAACAGGGTGTACAAGCACATAGAGAAGGCCACCACGGAAGAGGCGGTGAAGAAACAGGTCTACGAGGGCATGAAGCCTTTCAAGAAGCTGTTTATCCGGGCCATGACGGACGACGACGTCTCCCGGCTCCTGGACCTGAAGATCCGCCGCATCTCCGCCTACGACATCAGGAAGAACCGGGGAGAGATCGACGACATCGTGGCCGGCATCCGGCAGTGCAATATAAAGCTGAAAAACCTCACCAAGACAGCCATCGGCTGGCTCACGGGGCTCATTGAAAAATACAGAGACGCCTACCCTCGCAGGACCGTCATTGAAACCTTTCATACCGTTGATAAGGTGGCCGTGGCAAAGGCGAACATCCGGCTGAGCTATGACCGGGAGGCGGGCTACTTCGGCTCCTCCATGAGGGGATCGGAGTTCGTCATGAACGTCACGGAGTACGACAAGATCCTCACCGTGACCGCGGACGGCACTTACCGAATCATGACCCCGCCGGAGAAGGCATGGATGCCCGGCGCGCTCCTCTATGCGGCGGTGTGGGACGCGCAAAAGGGCGAGCACTTCGTGCTGATCTACCGGGACGCAAACAAGGTGGCGTGGGGCAAGCGCGTACACATCGAGCGGTTCATCACGAACAAGACCTATTCCCTGGTCAAGGAAGGCGCCATCGGCATCGATTTCCTTTCTGAGAAGAGGAACCCCGGCACGGTGCGGCTCAACATGGTTCCCTTCAAGCGTCAGAAGGTGAAGGCGGTCACCGTGGACCTGGGAACCGTGCCCGCGTGCGGCCTTGCCGCCCGGGGCCTGAAGCTCTCCCTCAAGCCCGTGCAGGGCGTGGAGCTGCTGCCTGAGGGGGAGAAGCCCGACAGGAAGGGGCGCACGGAGGGCCTTCTGAGAAAAGCCGCGAGCTTCGCATCCGCAAACCCCGCGCCGCAGAAGAAAGGGAAGAAGTAGGGATCGCGGCGGACGGCGCGCGGCGCGCGGCTGACCAATCGCCCTCAATTGATTTTCAGAATCGACTCTCCTGTATCGATGAGGGAATTGCAGATATAGCCGGTCATGTCGGATGCATGCGCATTGGCCAGCAGATCCATGATGATCCGAGCGGCGGCCTTGCCCATCTGGTAGAACCTCTGGGTGATGCCGGTGATCTTGATCGGCATGAAGGTGTTCATGTACTCGACCTCGAATGACACCAGGGAAATATCCTTGGGAATCGAGAGTCCGAGCCGTGCCAGCCCGTTCATCACGTGACCGGCAAGATTGTAGTTCGTGGTGAAGATCGCGGTCAATTGAAGAGCCCCTATCTTCTCGGCAAGCCAGTCAGTGGGGAAATCGGGCAGGTCCTCGTTTTTGGCGTGCAGAAGGATGTCCATGTCCTCCTTGTATGTAATGCCGTAGTCATGCAGCGCCTGCTTGTACCCCATGAACCGCTCAATGGCCGTGCTCACATTGTAGTTCCTGACAAATCCGATCCGTCTGTGGCCATTTTCGATCAGGAGCCTTGTGAGCTGGTAGGAGCTGTAGAAGTTGTCGCTGGTCACGTACGGAATGCTCAGGTGGGAATTGTAGATGTAGCGATCCATGCAGACGATGCTCGCTTTTTCCAGCAAGGCCTCCAGATTCTTGTAGTATCTGTTGTCGATCTCGAAAGCAAGAACGGGGTAGAGAATGATCCCCCGGACCCCCTTCTGGATGAGCCCCTTGAGGATCATCTCCTGTTTTGCCGGATCATTGTCGTGGCTGGAGATTGTCAAGGCAATGCCCCTGGTTTTCAGGACATCCTCGATGCCGCGGAAGGCCTTGGAAAAAATGTAGCTATTGACGTCGTCCACCACCACGGCGACGGTTTCAGAGCCGAGCGTGATGCTTTCCGGTTCCGGGGGAAACGCGGTCTCCGAAACGAACGTTCCCCTCCGCGTTTCCCTGTGCAGAAGCCCCTCCTTCTGAAGGTCACGGAGGGCTTTCTCGATCGTATTGGTGCTGCAGTTATAATTAGCCGCCAGCTCCCTGCTGGAGGGGATCTTGATGCCCGCAAGCCACGTCTTTGCGAGAATTTTCCTGCGCAGATCGAGCTTTATACTTTCATAGGCGGCGCCCACGCGTTTACTCCTTACAGCGGAATAATTCCTTCCTCACGGTCATCCATAGAAGAGGGCCGAAACCCCGTTTCCGGGGTTTCGGCCAGTGCATCCGCTACTTGTTCGCCTTGAGAAAGTCGTTCACCTGCTTCTGCAGCTCGTTCTGGATCGTCTTCAAGGTGGGTCCAGCCTCGTCCTTGAATTTTGCCAGGGTATCGGTGGGATCGAGAACGCCGTTCATCATGGCGGGATAGTACTTTCCCTCGATGCCCTGGTATTGGGCGATCTCGTTCTTGACGGGCTCCGCATTGAAGGAGAAGCCCGCGGTCACGTCCTTGACGAAATAGCTCGCCGTGGCAATGAGTCTCTGCATCACGATGGCATTGGCATCGTCCGATTCGGGCAGCAAGTTATAGAGCGGGTTCCATGAGAGTGCGTAGGCCTGCCATCCAAATTCCGCACCGGTGATATTTCTCCACTTGTCAGTCCCCACCGGTTCCCAGTCTTTGCCTTTCACCCCATGTTCGACCAGATTGTAGTTGTCCGTGTTCTTGTTCACCCAATCGAGGAACTTGATGGCAAGTTCCTTGTTCTTGCTGATTTTCGTTACGCAGATGAAATTATCCATCACAAAGTTTGAGATGACTTTGCCAGGAGTCTTGGTTGCAAGCACCACCGGCTCGGAAGCGCCACCCAGGGCCTTTATATTGTTCAGTTTGTCGGTGCTCCTGTTGTTGCTGAAAAGGCGGACCGGCAAGACGGCCGCTTTGCCGGTGTTGTAGAAATCATCTTGAATATCTTTTATGGAAAGGACATCCGGATTGATCAGACCATCCTGGTAGAACTGCCGCGCCTCCTTGAGGGCCGTGTCAAGCTTGGGGTCGAGGTCCTCGAACATGTTGTGCACGACCCCGTCGTTGTTCTTGTAATAGAGCATCAAGCTTGCCGGAAATGCCTGGGTGAATCGAATGTTCGTGTCGCTGTCGTCAAGCATCTTCCAGTTCACGAACCCGTACTGGATGTTGCTGTAGTTCCCGTCGAAATCGAGCGGGAACATCTTCGGATTGTCCTTCTTGACCGCGTAGGCGTACTTAACGATGTCGTCGTAAGTCTTCAGGGGGGCAAATCCAAGCTTTTCCCTGAGATCGGCCCGGACGACCCAGCCATGCGGCTGCTGGAAGAACAGGCCGAGCGGGATCCCCATGATCTTGCCATTGAACTTGTTCGCGTCCCACATCTCCTTGGGCCGCGTGCGTAGAATGTTGGGGCCGTAGCTGTTCAACAAGCTCGTGAGCTCCTCGTAGTAGCCCTGCGCGATCATCTGGTTCATGTGAAGCCAGGGGGCATCAAACATGAGGTCGATCTGATCCTGGCCCGCCAGCATGACCTGGGTCTTGGTGGCCAGATCGGACCAGGGAACAAAGATCACGTCGAGCTTCAGGTTCAGCCCGTCAGCCAAAAGGCCCTTCTCGATCACCGGCAGCAGGCTGTCGAAGATCGCCGTCTTCTCGCTGGGCTGGACTATCACCAGGGTGGTGGGCCCCGCCTCCTTAGCGCCCGTTGCTGCGACCCCCATGACGACGAAGGATCCCAGCACGATCAGGCACAGAAACCTTTTAAAACTCATGTAACACCTCCTCAACAAAGACGTTTATTTTCTCCGTAGGGAAACCCCCGCGGGAAAATTCCTAGATTCATCCCTTGACCGCTCCAAGGGTGAGTCCCTTCACGAAGTACCTCTGGATCAGGGGATACAGCAGGACAATGGGACCGATGGTGATGCACACGGTTGCCAGCTTCAGTCCTTCGGAAGGGACGTTTTGAATGTACATGCTCCTGCCCATCACGTACTGCGTCGCGTTGATCTGGGACATGAGGGACCTGATCATCATCTGGAGGGGATGCAGGTAGTCGTGGTTGATGAAAAGGATGGCCAGCCACCAGTCGTTCCAGTAGGTGAGCGCATAGAAAAGGATGACCGTCGCGACGCCGGGGATGGAAATGGGAAGGATGATACGAAAGAACACGTAGATATCGTTGGCGCCGTCGATGGAGGCGGATTCATACAGCTCGTACGGCAGCGCGCGGAAGAAGTTGACGAGCACGAAAACGAGGAAGGGATTGAGAAGGTAGGGAAAGATCAGGGCCCAGATCGTATCCTTGAGGTGCAGCCATTGAGCCACCAGGAGATAGAACCCGACCAGCCCCGTTCCCACCACCATCGGCACATACGTGAAAAACGCGAGGATGTGTCTGTACCGCACCTTCCTGTGGGAGAGCACGAAGGCGTACATGGACGTGATGGCCGTTGCCAGGAGGGAACCGACCGCGGTGACGAACAGGGTGACCTTGTAGCTGGTGTAAGCCTGGCTTCCCTCGAAGAGATACTTGTAGGAATCGGAAGAAAACTTTTTCACATACAATTGGTAGCCTTCCTGGTTGAGCACTTTGTTGTCGACGATCGAGTTCACAACGATGAGATAGAACGGGAACAGACAGACCAGGGCAAAGAGCATCACCACGATGTAGATCAGGGCCGAGAAGAGGGATTCGTTCAGCGAACGGTCATGTCGTTTTCTCATCGCTCTCCCTCGCCGCCCCCTAGAAAAGCCTCACGTCCGGCTCGACTTTACGGACAACCCAATTGAACACAACGATGGTGACCAAGCCCATGACGGACTGGTACAAGACCACGGCGGATGACATGCTCAGGTTTCCCACCTGCCGTAAGGCACGGTACGAGTAGGTATCGATGACGTCGGTGGTGGGAAAAAGCACGCCATTGTCGGCCACGATTCCGTAGATCATGCCGAAATCGCCGTAGAAAATCCGGCCGATGCCCATGAGAAGCATGATGATGAAGATCGGCCGCAGCAGGGGGAGCGTGACATGCAGCACCTGCTGCAGCCGCGATGCCCCGTCGATACGGGCGCTTTCGAACAGTTCTTCTGAAATGCCCACGATGGTGGCGAGGAAAATGATGGAATTGTACCCCGCATATTTGAAGATGTTCGCGAACGTGAGAACAGCCGGCCACAGTTCCGGGCGTCCATACCAGTTGATTGGTTTCAGCCCCGCGGCTTGGAGGACCTGGCTGATGAGCCCCGTGGAGGAGTTCAAGATGGCATAGATCATGATCGCAATGACCTGCCACGAGATGAAGTAGGGCAGGAAAATGAAGGACTGGGAAAGCTTCTTCAGCGGCACGTTCCGCATCTCGTTTATGAACACGGCAAGGAGAAGCGCAAAGCTCAACCCGATGCCCAGGAAGAGAGCATTCAGAAACAGGGTATTCTTTGTGACCGTGATCCAGTCCCTGCCGCCGAAGAAGAACTTGAAATTGTCGAAACCCACGAACCTGCTGTGGAGCAGCCCCGTTGAAAGCTTGAAGTCCTCGAAGGCGAGCAGGTGCCCAATGAAGGGAACGTACGCAAAAATGATGAGGAACAGGATTCCGGGTATGGCCAATGTATAGAGATACCTGTTGGCCTTGATCTCCTTGAAAAAACCGATCATTGTCCCTCGCGTTTTCACAAGTGTATCATTCGTGGATCATCTGTGTCAATTGTTTTCCATTTCTCTCTTTCTGTATCATCTGTATCTAGAATCTTGATTACGCAACACGCCCTGCCGATATTATGAGGGCCATGAATCTGCTCGCATCCCTCGATACATGGCGTCCAGCTCGTGCCGCCATCGTGAGCTTCATGCTCACCGTCCTCATTGGATTCATCGATTTCCTGACGGGCTATGAGCTGTCCTTTTCCGTTTTCTACCTGATCCCCATCTCCTTGATCGCTTGGGTGGGGGGGAGGTGGTGGGGCCTCGCCTGCGCTTTGTTCGGCACCCTTGTGGCGAGCCTTGCCGATTATCTGACCGGGCACGTGTATTCCAGCCCGATGTATATCTACTGGAACGCCGGCATGCGGCTGGTCCTGTTCATCACCATAGCGATTCTTCTATCAACCGTAAAAGTGCTGATTGAACAGGAGAAAAGGCTTGCCCGTGTGGACCATCTGACCGGGGCCGCCAATTCCCGGTCCTTCCTGGAAACATTGAGCGCGGAACTGGACCGGTCGCGCCGCTATAAGAGACCATTCACGCTTGCCTACATCGATCTGGACAATTTCAAGATTGTGAACGACTCGTTGGGGCATGGCGCCGGCGACGAGGTACTCCAGACCGTCGTAGCCGTGATGCGGGAGCAGATCCGCCGCACCGACGTCGTCGCGCGCCTCGGCGGCGACGAGTTCGCCCTCCTGCTTCCCGAGACCGATCTTGACGCGGCTCATATTGCAATTGAAAAGATCCGTTCAAGCCTGTTGTTGAAGATGAGCGAAAGGCACTGGCCAGTCACGGCATCCATCGGATCGCTCACGTGCAGGGACGCCCAGCTCAGCGTCGACCAGCTCATCAAGCAGGCCGACGATCTGATGTACGTAGCCAAATCAATAGGAAAGAATACCGCCTCCTTTTCACCCGCATCCGGATCGTGAGGCTGGAAAGCCGCGCTCACCAAAACGCATCGACGGCGCACCAATTTCAGGCTACACTCGACCGCGATGTTATTTCTCGCCACGCTCCGGCAGCAGCTTGATGGACTGCGTCTCATCGGCGTTTCGACTGCCCTGCACACTGTTCTCTCCAGCCGCCAGCGCAGCAGGCTGGACAAGCGATTCCCCCTTCCACCTGTTGATGAGACCCCGCGGAACGCAGGCCGCCCGCTTGCCGCGGAATCGATCCCCGGCGGCGTTCGAATCCAGTTCGAGGCGGCCAACTTTGTCGCTCGGTTTCTCACCCCTGACATGCTGTTTACAGCCTGGGAGGGGGCTGACATGTCGCCTTCTTATGCTGTTAACCGTTGGGAATGGCCGGGCGCTGACGTCCGCGTGGACCGGCTTGAAGGCGGATGGCGCGTGAAGAGCGCGGAGCTGGAACTGCGGATCTCCGCCGAGGGGACGCTGCGGTATGTCGGCTGCAATGGGCAGCTTCTTCGGGAGGAAACGCCGCCGGTGCAAAAGGGGCGGGGGTGGACGCAGACGGCGGCCCTTGAACCGGATGAATACGTCTATGGACTGGGCGGCCGGACCGCGCCGTTGAACAGGCGCCGGGCGACGTGGAACCCCGCGCGGGCATCGCCGACACGCGGCGCGGGCGTCGATAAAAAGCCCGTCGTCTATCGCTTCTGGAACCATGCCCCCGGCGGCCCCTACGGCCCCGGCGCGGATCCCCTGTACATCTCCATGCCCGTCTACCTCTGCGCGCGCGGCGGGGACATGCTCCTCGTCTTCCATGACAACACGTTCGACGGCTCACTCTCGCTTGGTCCTGATATCAGGACCGAGTTTGTGGACGGCCCCTGCCGCACGTACTTCATCGCGGGCTCTCCCCATTCGATTCTTTCGAGGTTCACGGAGCTCACCGGCCGCGCATCCCTGCCGCCCAGATGGGCGCTGGGCTACCATCATTCCCGATGGGGGTTCGGATCTCTGAACGAGGTGCGCCGCGTGTTCGAAGGCTTCACGGAGCGGGGGCTTCCGCTCCACGTCCTGCACCTGGACATCGATCACATGCGGGGATACCGCACCCTCACCACCGACGAAGCGGCCTTCCCCGACCTTGGCGCTTTTTCCGAGAAGCTCCACGCTTGCGGCGTGCGGCTTGTGGCGATCGTGGATCCGGGCATCAAGAAGGACCGCGGGTTCAGCCTCTACGCCGATGCCCTGGCGCAGGGGAATCTCTGCAAGCTCCCCGATGGAAAAGTCATCCAGGGGGTGGTATGGCCCGGCCCGGCGGTGTTTGCAGATTACACAAAGCCCGCGGTCCGCGCATGGTGGGGCCGGCAGTACAGGGGAGAGATCTCTCGGGGAATTGACGGGTTCTGGCACGACATGAACGAGCCTGCCTGCTTTGCGGCGTCGGGCGTCTCCACGCTACCTCTCTGCGTCCGCCACGATATGGAAGGCCGGGGAGGCGATCACCGTGAAGCCCACAACGTGTATGGCATGCTCATGAACCAGGCCGGCTGCGAGGGGCTTCGAGCCTTGCGGCCGGACAGCCGGTCGTTCATCGTCTCCCGCTCGGGCTGGGTGGGAATGCAGCGCTGGTCCTGGTCCTGGACGGGGGATGTTGAAACGTCGTGGGAGGCGCTGCGAGCGACCCCGGCCATGGTCATCGGCCTGGGGCTTTGCGGCATGCCCTATTCCGGTCCCGACATCGGCGGGTTCTCTGGCGCCCCCTCGTCTGAACTGTATGTCCGCTGGTTCCAGCTCGGCTCTTTCATGCCCTTCTTCCGCACCCATTGCGCGATTCGCCTGCCCCGCCGCGAGCCTTGGTGTTTCGGCCCCCAAGCGCAGGCCATCGTGAAGGGGTGCCTCCAGATGCGCGAACGACTGATTCCCTACTGGTACACGCTGGCCTGGAAGGCGAGCGGGACCGGGCTTCCTCTCGTGCGTCCCCTGTTCTGGGCCGAGCCGCAGAGCAGGGAGCTGCAAGAGATCGACGACCAATTCCTCTTGGGCGACGACCTGCTGGTCGCGCCCGTGCTGGAGGAGGGAGCAAGAACGCGCGCCGTCATTCTTCCCCAAGGCACCTGGTACGAGCTGCATGGGGATGCGCGGTACACGGGGCCAGACACGCTTCAGCTCAATGCCCCGCTTGAAACCGTGCCCGTGCTCGTGCGCGGGGGGAGCATCATTCCCCTGCTGGAAGCGAACGGCCTTTCTCTCCACGCATTCCGGCCCGCAGACGGCGGAGCATGTGAAGGCCATCTCTACGACGATGCCGGCGACGGCTTCGGCCCTCATCGGGTGGATTCGCTCAGGATCGCGCCGTGCCTCGAACCCCGGCTCTACGAACTCACATGGGCTTCTGAGGGCGGCTTTGCCTGGAGATATTCCTCGGTCACGATTATCCTGCACGGATTCGATAATGCCCGGGTCGTGGTGACCGGTCAGCCGCCGGCACAGGTCTCCATCTGCTGAGCGGATCGACAACCGCGAATTGACTTCGCGTCCAACTTTCTCCACATTAGTCCCATGAGAAAATCCCTCCCCGCGCACGGTGCGGCGCAGGATGCCCCGGCAGCCACTTCGCGGCAGTGGCTTGCCCTCATTGTGCTGGGCCTGGGCCTGGCGATCATCATCATCGACGGCACCATCGTGAACGTCATACTGCCCTCCATCAGTCGTGACTTCAAGGCGAATCTCAGGGACCTGCAGTGGGTGAACTCGATCTATGCCCTTGTCTATGCCGCGCTCATCGTCACCTTTGGCAGGATCGGGGATCAGCTTGGACGCAGGCTCATGTTCGTGATCGGCGTCGTGGTGTTCGTGGCCGGCTCCGTGCTCTCCGGAGCCGCCTCCTCCATCAGCATGCTGATCGGCGCCCGGGCGCTGCAGGGATTGGGCGCCGCCATGACGTCGCCTTCCACGCTGTCCATCATTTCCGGCACTTTCACCGGCCGAATGCGCGGGGTCGCCTTCGGCGTGTGGGGCGCGATTGCGGGCGCAGCCGCCGCCCTGGGGCCGCTTCTGGGCGGCTGGCTTGCCACCGCGGCAAGCTGGCGCTGGGCATTCTATATAAACGTTCCGATCGGCGTCGTGGCTATTGTCGGGTCGTGGTTCCTCGTGGATGAATCCCGGGGAGGCGGGACCCGGGTGGACATCGACATCCCCGGGATCCTCCTCATCACGGTGGGGGTGGGCGCGCTCGTATTGGGTCTCATCCAGGGCCAGGCGTACGGCTGGATCGCTCCGACGAACGGCTTTGCCATCGGGGCATGGACATGGCCTTTCACGGGTTTCTCCGTGTCGCTTGCCAGTTTTGTCGTGGCAGCCCTGGGCATAGCCGGATTCCTTCTTTGGGAAATCAATGTCAAATCGAGGGGCAGGGAGCCGCTCTTCGACCTCACCCTCTTGAGCTACCGGAGCTTCAGGTTCGGCCTGCTCACCGTTTCCATCGTGGCCCTGGGGGAGTTCGGGGTCATCTTCGTGCTTTCCCTCTATCTCCAGGGCGTCCTGGGCTACACGGCGCTTGCCACCGGCCTTACCTTCCTCCCCTTCGCGGCCCTCACGCTGCTTGTTGCTCCTTCGGCAGGCCTTTTTTCTGCCCGGTTCGGGCCAAAGTGGGTGGTCACCACCGGCATGCTGTTCGAGGCGGTATTCATTTTCATCCTGAGCCGCGTTCTCCGGGTGGACACGCCGCAGGTGACGATCATCCTCATCCTGCTGGGCTATGGCGTGGGGGTCGGTCTGGCCATCGCGCAACTCACGAACATTGTCTTGAGCGAAGTCCCTTCAGCGCGGCTGGGCGCGGGGTCCGGAGCGAACAACACGCTGCGCCAGGTAGGCGCTGCCCTGGGGATTGCCGTGATAGGAGCGGTGCTCAGCACCACGCTCTCCCTTTCCGCGCAGGCCCGGCTCAAGGACGCCCACGATGTGCCTGATTTCGTGAAAACCGCAATCGTCTCCTCCCTGGACCAGGGAGCAAGCATCGGCGAGGGCTCGCTCCGGGTGACGGGCGCGCCGCCGGGGACGGAGAACACGCCGGCGTTCAAGAAGGTGGCGGAGATCATCAAGTATTCCTTTGTCGATGCGTCGCGCGCCGCGGGTCTGGTGGCGAGCATTTTCGTGCTCCTTGGCGCCTTGAGCTCGCTCCTTATTCCGACCACCGTCCGCCGGGCTGAGACAGTGAAGACGCGGAAGGGGGTGGCGCATGTTTAGGAAGATTGTTGTTCCCCTCGATGGCTCCCCGGCGGCTGAATGCGTCCTTGATCACGTTCACTCCGTGGCGGGAAAGGGCACGGAGGTGATCCTGGTCCGGGTGGTTGCCAAGCCCCACTACGACTATCTGCTTCGCGACTCTCAGCTCTCCGCGTGCCTGGATGAAGAGTTCACGAAAGAGGCGGGGGAGTACCTCGCAAAGCTCGCGGCGTCGGTGAAGAAGCCGGGGCTGGTCATTTCAACCTGCATACTCGCCGAGCAGGGTCCTGTGGCGGATATCATCCAGGGCTTTGCCCAGAAGACGAAGGCGGACCTCATCGCGATATCCGCGCACGGCAAGACCGGCTTCATGGGAAGGCTGCTGGGCAGCGTCGCTGAAAGGATCGTGCATCACGCGAAGATTCCCGTCCTGATGGTGCATCCGTAGCGCGCTTGCCAACTCTACAACGGGACTGAGTAGAGCACCCCCGCGCTCGCCTTCACGCTGCCGATGAGCGTCAACAGGATTGTCCCTATCGCTGCTCCGAATGCATTTTCACTCTCCGCGGGAATGACTGTCAGAATCCAGTCCGCGCTGATGTTCAGGCCGAGCTTGCCCGGCCCGAGAGTAAAGATCGGGATATCCAGGCCTGCGGTCAATGCGGGCATGGACTGCACCGTTGCGTCTGGGGCCAATGCAATCGGCGACTCGTAGCCGACGCCGACATACAGCCATCCCAGCTTGACCAGGCCGAATCCCACAAGATACACGTCCTGGTACTCCAGGCCGATGAGGCAGCGGCCCTCGACCGCAAGCCCGAAGAGTCCCGGCTGCCAGGTGAAGCTGATCTCCGGTGTCACATACGCTGCCGGTACGCAGAGGGTGAGATCTGTCTTTGCCGTAAAGACAAAGGGCTTCACCGGATTGTCCGCGGCAAAAACGGTTATCGCACAGCAAAGCATAAACACACACGCAACCATCTTTTTCATCCGCTTCTCCTGCACCGAAACATACCACTTTCCCGGAAACATTCTCCGCACCCTGCCGCGGCCTTCTTATGGTATAACACCGTCATGCATGCGCTCGATTCGCTTCTTTCAAAACTGGTTTCCATCGATTCGGTCAATCCCGATCTCGTGCCCGGCGCGCGAGGCGAAGGGGAGATCGCCGCCTGCGTGGCTGAATGGCTCAGAGAAAGAGGCCTGGAGGTGCATGTCGAAGAGTCGGGAAAACCGGGCCGGCCGAATGTCGTGGCCATTGCCCGGGGCGCAGGCGGCGGGAAGGCGCTCATGCTGAACGCGCACATGGACACGGTCGGGACCGCGGGAATGAAAGCGCCGTTCAGCGCGGAGATCCGCGGCGGACGTCTCTATGGAAGAGGCGCAATAGACACTAAGGCCGCTCTGGCCGCGTTCATGAGCGCGACCGCGGACGCGCGGCAGGCCGGGCTCCGCGGAGACGTGATCCTCACGGCGGTCGTCGACGAAGAGTATGCCAGCGCAGGCACCGAGGCGATTGTGAAAAAATGGCCGGCGGATGCCGCCATCGTCGGAGAGCCTACGGGACTGGATATCGTTACCGAGCACAAGGGATTCGCCTGGTTCGAGATCGAGACCAAGGGAGTTGCCGCGCACGGCTCCCTCCCTAAAAAAGGCGTGGATGCAATCGTGAAGATGGGGAAGGTGCTCGCGGCCATCGATGAGATGTCTGAGCGGTTGAGCGCCGGTGCGCCGCACAGGACACTGGGAACAGGCTCGATCCATGCATCGCTGATCCAGGGCGGCCAGGAGCTCTCCAGCTACCCCGGCTCCTGCCGATTGAGCATCGAACGCAGGACGATCCCCGGCGAAAACGTTGCTGAAATCGAAAAGGAGCTGCGCGCGGTCCTGAACCAGCTTGCGCGCAATGATCCTGATTTCAAGGCGACGCTCCGCATGACGTTCTCCCGGGAGTCGCTCGAGACAAGCCGGGACTCTCATATCGCGGTCGTTCTTTCGCGGCAGATCAAGTCAATAACCGGCAGGGACGCGGTGTTCTCGGGAATGAGCGGCTGGCTTGATTCCGCCCTCCTGGCAGCAGCCGGAATCCCGACCGTGGTCCTCGGCCCCGGAGGCGAAGGCCTGCATGGGGAGACCGAATGGGTTGACCTGGAATCCCTTCACCTTTGTCGGGAGATCGTCTTGACTGCGATCAAGGATTTCTGCCGCTGAGCAAGAAATCCCGGTGCGCCTTTCCCTGCCTTCCTCATGGAAAAGAAGAACAAATAGCCCGGTCCCTGCTGTCTATGCCCCTCATCCGCCCGTGAATGTGCCATAGAGGAGATAAACATTCAGCGCAATGATCACGGCAACGATGAGGATGATGAGAGTTTTTGTTGCGGTCCTGTTCACCAGATTCCCCATGAGGTCCTTCCTGCCTGTAAACATGACCAGCGGGATGAGCGTCAAAGGCAGAGAGAGGCTCAGCACCACCTGGCTGATCACCAGACTCCGGGTGGGATTAAGATGAGCCAAGATGATCACAAATGAAGGCACCATCGTGATAAGCCGGCGAAGCCATATGGGTATCCGCCTGTTGAGGAATCCCTTAAGGATGATCTGGCCCGCCTGGGTCACTACCGTCGCAGCGGATAAGCCCGAGGCAATGAGGGAAACCGCAAAGACCCAGGTGGCTGCCCGGCCCAGAAGGGGCTGGAGAGTCTTGTAAGCCTGCTCCAGAGTTCCTATGTCTTTCATTTCCTGCTGGTGAAAAGTGCCCGCTGCCATCACAAGCATCGCCATATTCACCAGGCTTGCTACTCCCATGGCCACAATCACATCCACGATCTCGAACCGGAACAGCCGCTTCTTCTGACTATCGTCATGCGTCACCACGCGGTCCTGGGTGAGCGCGGAATGAAGGATGATTGCATAGGGGGTCACCGTGGCTCCGAGAATTCCTGCGGCCAGCACGACGCTTTCGGTGCCCTCAAATTGGGGGATGACCGCATGGG
This sequence comes from Spirochaetia bacterium, assembly GCA_049519415.1. GTDB lineage: Bacteria > Spirochaetota > Spirochaetia > SZUA-6 > Fen-1364 > Fen-1364. Next base: position 8,141 of record JBEKQU010000053.1, on the reverse strand, counting down.
TGAGCACATCACCCCAAGCCGGCTTCACCAGCAGTATCTCGATGACATAGCATAATGAGATGATCCCGACCAGGGCGGATATCGTCGTCTCAAAGGAACGAAACCCAAAACGTTCCAAACTGAGTATTAGGAAAGTGGCTGCTCCAGTGACAAGCCCTGCCATCCAGAGAGGCATTCCGAAAAGAAGGCTGAACCCGACGGTTGCGCCAATGAATCCCGTGAGGTCTGATGCCATGGCGCCCACTTCCATCGCGATCCAAAGACAAAATGAGACGGGTTTTGAGAATTGGTCAGCGCAGTGCTCCGCGAGATTTTTCCGTGAAGCGATCCCCAGCTTCGCCGCGAGAGCCTGGATGACCGAGGCCATCACGTTGCTCCCAAGTATCACCCAAAGCAGAAGGTAGCCGTATTGCGCCCCGGATTGGATGTTTGTAGCAAAATTGCCGGGGTCGATGTAGGCGATGCTTGCTATGAAGGCCGGACCTAAAAACGGAAGAATGCGGCGAAAGAAGCCCCTCCGGCTCCTGCCCTCCAGGACATCACTTGCGGCCTTTGCGGTTCTGGCCGACCTTGTTGACAACCTCAATTTCAGGTGCTTGTAACCCATGGGCCCCACGGGAGGGAAGTTCAGCTTTTCCCGCGCAGGGCCCTGCGCAGCATCGCGGCCTGGCCGCCATGGTATGCGCCATGTTCAACGACTCCATGGAGCATGAATTCCACCGAATAGCTGTGCCCCGGCACCTGCTGCTCCAGCCGCTCTTGCGTGAGACCGCGTGTCATCGCCGCCAGCGCGCGATGGCTCTCGGCCATTGCCGAGATCATTCTCCTCCAATCGGAATCCTCCAGAATGCCAACTGCCGGCCAATCCTCTTCACCTGAAGGATCTTTCAGCAAGGAGCCCAGGAGCCGCTCGCGCGCGAAGTTTGCCCAGACCTCGATGTGCCGCACAAGCTCGGCAATCGAGTGCGCGCCTGCAACGGGATGAGCGGTTGTTTCGATTGGGCTTATATCCTCCAGGATCTCAGCAAGCGCGGGCCCGTGCCACATGGGCCCGGTCACCGTGCGTTCCAGCAACTCGGCAAGCTCCTCTTGTCGTGACAAGAGCTGAGAGGGAGCCTTATCGACCCATGGCTCATTCTCCTGCCAGTTGGGCTGTTCCGGAGGAATGCTGAGGTACCTCCACTGGCCGGCTCTGAAGGACTTTGCCAGATAGACGATCTGTCCGACGTGATAGCTGGCATGGGCCAGTGATCGATGCAGCGCTTCACGCACCGTCAACGGCTGGCCGCGAATGCGCACCGACCTTCCCAGGTCTTCTTCCTCCAGGGATTGGAGGGCGTGCGCGAGAGCCTGCCATCCCGATTCCCATTTTCTTATAAGCTCTGCGCGATCGACATGCCGCGGGACAAACTCTGATTTCCGATTCCGCCACGGCTTCTCTCCATCGCTGGTGAGGAACTCGGTGAACCGCGACGCGAGGTTCCCCGAAATGTGCCACACAAGCATGGCAACGGAATTGTCCCCACCCTCCAGCACGCGGACAAGGTCGGCGTCGCTGAGCTGCTCTATCGCTCCCTCACCCAGCTTCTTGTAGCGCTGGTACTCGGCCTCGATGGAGCGCACGGTATCCCTCACCTGTCGCCTCCTCCCCTCTCCCGCGTCGGTGTCCCGCGCGACTCGCGGACCTCGAACTCCATGTCCTGCAGATCCGGTCTCTGCTCCAGCGTGTGACTTCCCGCCCTTGCCGCGGCCATGACATCGTCGATGCACGGGCGCAGAGCAGCGAGGGTCTTCTCATTGGCCGCGACGATAATGCCCGACAGCTCGGCCCCCACGGAGGCGTTTGACCGGGTCTTCCAGCCATGGATCGCAGCCAGGCACGCGGCAGCGGCATCGAAAGACTGGGGATCAGCGGGTAGCGGGACGTCCGCAAAATCGCTGTTCGATGGCCATGGCGCCCTGTGGATGCTTTGCTTTCCCGTCTCCGCCGCAAAGACCCACGACCATACCTCTTCCGTCACATACGGGAGGAAGGGGGCGAAGAGACGCAGGAGGACGTTCAACGCGAGCCTGAGACCCGCAATTGCCGAGCCCCTGCCCCGCTCATCTCCCCCTGCCGCGCCCTTGGCGCGATTCTTCGCCAGCTCTATGTACGCGTCGGTGAACGAGCCCCAGAAAAAGCTCTCGGTTTCGGAAAGGGCTTTCGCGAAATTGAACTCCTCCATCGCGCTGCTGGCCCTTTCGACGCACGCCGCCAGCCGGGCCGCAAAGGCGCGGTCGATCTCGCGGTCTATCGGATGCAGCTTCGCGGTCTGGGAAAGCACGAACTTGCCCGCATTATAGATCTTGGTGACCAGGCGCTTTCCCACCTTGAGCATCTTCTCGTCAAAAGCGGTATCAGCGCCCAGCCTCGCGCTGCCCGCCCAGTAGCGCACGCCGTCAGAGGTGTAGCGCTCCAGGTATTCCATGGGCGTGACTACGTTTCCCTTGCTCTTCGACATCTTCTTGCGGTCCGGATCGAGGATCCAGCCGGAGAGCAGGATGTGTTTCCAGGGGATCGCTCCCTCGTGCAGCGCGGCCTTGACGATTGTGTAAAACGCCCACGTGCGAATGATGTCGTGCGCCTGGGGGCGCACGTCCATCGGGAAGAGCTTCTTGTGCCTCTGGGGATTCAATGTCCACAGCGATGCCCTTTGCGGAGAAAGCGAGCTGGTGAACCAGGTGTCAAAAACATCGGGCTCGCCGATGAATCCTCCCGGCTTGCCGCGCTTCGCTTCAACCCAGCCTGGTGGCGCATCGGTTAGCGGATCGACCGGAAGCTGCCCGGGATCAGCGAGAATGGGGCGCGTGAAATCGGGATTGCCCGACGCATCCACCGGATACCAGACAGGAAATGCGACGCCGAAGAAACGCTGCCTGCTGATGCACCAGTCGAACTGCAGGTTCTCCGTCCAGTTCAGGTAGCGCAGGCGCATGTGGTCGGGGTGCCACGTGATCCTGTTCCCCATCTCCAGCAGCATGTCCTTCTTGTCCAGGAGCCGCACGAACCACTGCCGGGTGGTGATGAACTCCAGGGGATGCTCGCCCTTTTCGTAGAAGTTCACAGAATGGCTCACGGCCTGGGGTTCGGCCCGCAGGGGCGGAGCATTCCCGACTGCTGCCGCGGCTGGATCGCGCAACAGGGCAACGATCTCCTTGCGCGCCTCCTGGATCTTTTTCCCAGCCAGCCGGGCGTAGCACGCATTGGCAAAATCCGGATCCCGGCTCGGCCAGCCGGGTGTGCCGAATGTCATCGGCTGCAGCCTTCCGTCCGGGCCCATCACCTGCCGGAGATCCAGCTTCAACTCCCGCCACCACTCCACGTCGCTTGAATCGCCGAACGTGCAGACCATGAGGATTCCCGTGCCTTTTTCCGGGTCCACACGCTCGCTTGCGAATATGGGGACCGGCACCTTGAATGCCGGCGTTATTGCCCGCTTGCCCAGCAGGTCTTGATAGCGCGCATCTGCGGGGTGCGCGGCGACTCCCACGCACGCGGGGAGAAGCTCGGGCCGCGTCGTGGCTACGACAAAGCTGCGCTCTTCCCCCTCGACGCCAAAGGCCACTTGATGGAAGAACCCCGCGACCGTCCGATCCTCCACCTCTGCCTGCGCAACGGCTGTCCTGAAGTCCACGTCCCACATCGCGGGCGCTTCGCGATTGTAGACGTGGCCCTTCGCGTACAGGTCAAGAAAGCTGAGCTGGGCGATGCGTCGGCTGCATTCGTCTATAGTGGTGTACATCTCATGCCAGTCCACGGAGAGCCCTGCCCGCTGCCACAGTTCGCGAAACGCCCGCTCGTCGTTCTCCGTCACCTCCTTGCACAGCTCGATGAAGTTTCTCCGGGAGACGCTCCTCGCGGGCTTGTCGCGCTGGGCAGCGTCCGGCTGCGCAACCGAGAGCTTGGGGTCATAGGGAAGCCGCGGGTCACAGCGAACGTGGAAGTAGTTCTGCACACGGCGCTCAGTGGGAAGGCCATTGTCGTCCCATCCCATTGGATAGTAGATGCTTTTCCCGCGCATGCGCTGGTAGCGCACGATGATGTCCGTGTGCGTGTAGCTGAACACGTGGCCGATGTGCAGCGATCCGGATACGGTGGGCGGCGGTGTGTCGACGATGAAGGTGTTCTCCCGCGCCTGGGAGGGATCGAAGCGGTAGATTCCCTCCTTCTCCCATGCGTCGGCAAGCCGCTTCTCCACGCTTTGCGCGTCAAAGTGGTCGGGAAGCGCCGCTGGATCGATGCTCGCGAATGATGTGCCCACAATGGCCTCCTCGATACCTCAGAATTATTGACGCCATAGTACAGGAGATGCGGGACAATTTCAGCATGTAAGGAGAGGGACTGGCGTACGCAGGCAGGCGAGGTATCCCAAAAAGAACGTTGCAGGCGCGGCAAGGCTATGATAAAATTGCTAAAAATCTCGAGTAATAATAGAGGGTGGTATGGATAAATGTAATTATCGCCCTACCCTTCTTGCGCTGCTTTTTGTGCTCAGTTCTGCAACAGCCTTTGCCCAGTCAGTCCCCACCATCGCGACAGCAAAACCTACAATAGCGCAGGTTCCTTCCCCGTTGTCGCTGGAGGTGCGCCCCGGCTTCGACATCCCGCTGGGCGACAACTCGCAGTGGTTCTCCTCCTCAGCTACTGATCCCTTTGTTGCTGGCAGGCTGGGGCTGAAGCTCAATCTGGCCCCGAAGAACTATGAGAAGCTGAAGGCGATCGATCCGACGCTTGCAGGTCATTTTGCCTTCCTTGGCGAAGGCAAGGAAAGGCGGCGCCCGGGCGGCTGATGTAGAAACAGAGCGGAAAGTGATCCTGTGGGAGACAGGGGAGTAAGGAGAGACACAATGAAATGGCATGGAAAATCGGTGGGCACTGTATATCCGAAGTACAAATCTGCTCGCAGAGTTTTTCAAGCGTTTTCGGTCGGCATCCTGATGATAGGCGTGGCGCTGCTTGTTTCATGTCCTGCCAAAGATCTGCTCACCAACGCCAAGGGAGGTCTCGTGGCCACGCCGCAGTTTGATCCTGCCCCGTTAGCCGACGGTACCTACTCGGCGTCTTCGGATTTCACCGTCACGATCACCTGTGCCACCAGCGGGGCGATGATCCACTACACAACGGACAACTCCACGCCATCGGTTTCCACACCTGAATACACAGCCCCAATTTCTGTGGCGGGCAATGGAACAAGCCTCACTATCAAGGCGGTGGGGACAAAAAGCGGAATGACAGACTCCGGGTTGGCCCAAGGGATATACAAGGTCAACTACACTCAGGTCTCCACCCCGCAGTTCGATCCGACCGAAGGCACCTACACCACTGACCAGTCAGTGACGATCAGCACAACGACTCTTGAGGCGACAATCTACTACACGAGCGACGGCAGCGATCCTACAACTTCTGCCACCAAACAGACTTATAGCACAGCGATTACAATCACCGGCCCCAGCACTACTAAGACAATAAAGGCCTATGCGACTAATGCAGCAATGAGCGATTCGACGGTAGGTTCCGCCACCTACACGGTCAGTTACCCCACCTACACGGTGAGCTATATTGCCAATGGAGCAAGCGGCACGGTTCCTGTGGATTCGAGGAGCTATCTTGCAGGCCAAACCGTTACGGTGCTTGACCGCGGTTCGCTGTTGAAATCTGGCAATTACAATTTTATCGGGTGGAACACGGCTTTGAATGGCAGCGGCACCAAGTATCATGCCGGCTCGACTTTTGCCATAGGCAGCGCGAATGTAACGCTTTACGCCCAGTGGCCGGCGGATTTGGTTGGCTCCGATGGTGCAGCCTCTGACTACTTCGGTCGAAGCGTCGCCGTATCGGGCGATGGCAACACCGCGGTGATCGGCGCATATTACAAGAACAGCGCTCAAGGGGAAGCCTATGTGTTCACTAAATCAGGAAGCTCTTGGAACCAGGCGGCAACGCTCTTTGCCGTCAGTGGTGCAACCTATGACTGCTTCGGCTTTAGTGTTGCAATATCAAACGATGGCAGCACCGTGGTGATAGGCGCATGGGGCACGAATACCTACCAAGGGGAAGCCTATGTGTTCACTGGAACCTCCTGGAGCACCGTGAAGGAGCTCACCGTCACGCCTGGTGCAGCCTTTGATTACTTTGGCTACAGTGTTGCAGTATCAAGCGATGGCAGTACCGCAGTGATCGGTGCAATTAATGCAAACACCACCAAGGGTGAGGCCTATGTGTTTACCAAATCGGGAAGCACGTGGAGTCAGACGGAACTCATCGCCGGCGATGGCGTAGCCGGTGATCAGTTTGGCTGTAGTGTTGCCATATCAAGCAATGGTGGCACCGTGGTGATAGGTGCAATGAATGCAAACACCACCAAGGGGGAGGCCTATGTGTACAATGGCACCTCATGGGGCACGGAGACAAAGCTCAAGGCCGCCGATGGTGCGTCCGGTGATCAATTTGGCTACAGTGTTTCCGTATCAAGCGATGGCAGCACGCTGGTGATCGGTGCAATTAGTGCAAACACCACCAAGGGGGAGGCCTATGTGTACAATGGCACCTCATGGGGCACAGAGACAAAGCTTTTCGCCTCCGATGGTACAGCCGGTGATCAGTTTGGCTGTAGTGTTTCCGCTTCAGGCGATGGCAACACAGCAGTGATCGGTGCATATGGTAAGACTGTTGGAACCAACAGCAGCCAAGGGGCGGCCTATGTTTTCACTAGCTCAGGAAGCTCGTGGACCCAGACGCGGAAGCTCACTACCGATGATGGTGCAGCTAGTGATAACTTTGGCTTCAGTGTCACTGCATCAAGCGACGGTAGTACCCTGGTGATCGGCGCATACAATAAGACTATTGGAAGCAACAATAGCCAAGGGGCGGCCTATGCTTTTTAGCCTTTGAATGCTGCCGCGAAACGGTCGACACAGAAATTCCCCAACGGCCACAGTGAAATCGTGTGAGGCAAGAATAGGGGTAGAACTACCGGATAAATGTTAAGTTCCGGAAAATCAATTACTATTGCATAATCGAGCTCAGCTCGGAGTGACCCAGGTCGGGGCCGGTTTCTTTCAAAAAGCTGTTTCGCTATCAGCCCAAAATGATGGTCTCTGATTCAACGGTGGCGCGCGTGCTGAACTGGTTGAATAAGGGGGAGGCCCAACAGTTCCAGCGCGCTTTCCTTGCGATGTTCTCGCACCACCGACTGGTAAAACGGGAACTGGTGCTTCTGGATGGAGAGTGCTTCACCGAAAACATCTTCGACGAGGTTGCCCCTGCCAAGGCTTCGCTAACTGGTACGGGGAGAGGTCCTCCCCCACGTGCTCACACAGACCCGCTGCCTATCCTTTCAAACCCATGCCAAGGGCATGTCCCGGGAGCTCTAGAGGGGGATAGGGAACTGCTGGAATTTTTAAAAAAGCGTTGCAGGCGTGGCAAAGCAATGATAGAGTTGTTTAAAATCTGGATTAATACCGGAGGGTGGTATGGATAAACGTCACTATTGCTCTGCCCTTCTTGCGCTCCTGCTTGTGATCAGTTCTGCAATAGCCTTTGCACAGTCAGCCCCCACCATCGCAACAGGAAAGCCTACAATAGCGCAGGTTCCTTCCCCTTTGTCTCTGGAGGTGCGCCCCGGCTTTGACATCCCGCTTGGCGACAGCTCGCAGTGGTTCTCCTTCGGCGGGGCAGCGGATCTGGGCCTCAACTATCGGATTCCCCGCTCGATCTTCTACCTCTCAGCCGGCCTGCAGTACTCCTTCTCCCCTGTGCAGGCAGCCACCAGCCTTTCACTTGCAGCGGCACGGGTGGGGGGAGGGGTCCAGATACCGCTGACCAGCGGCATCGCGGTGCTCGCCTATGGCATGGGCGGCTACTACTACGCCACCTACAACGACTTCTCCGCCTCAACCACTGATCCCTTTGTCGCTGGCGGGCTGGGGCTGAAGCTCAATCTGGCCCCGACCTTTGCCATTCAGGTGGGAGCCCAATACAAGTACTACCTGGGCCTTTACCAGGGGCTGAGCGTGGTGGCCGGTGTTGACGTGTCGCTGGGAAACCTTGGGGGCACCGTGGATGTGCCCACGGTGGAGCTGCTGCCCGCGTTCCCAGTCTT
>JBEKQU010000052.1:0-37047 GCA_049519415.1 Spirochaetia bacterium | reverse complement strand
TTCCTCTACATACGTGCTATCCCTCCGAGCCTGTCACACCATGGTCGGGCAACTACCCTGGCTGAAAACGCGACCACGGCCAGTCCCTCTCGCCCCCCAAGCCGAGATTTGGAATTGCTGGTCCGTGATCTGGAGCCTTGACCTTTCAGATTTCGATGCGAGCTACAAGAACGATACCGGAGCAGGCGGAAGACCTGCCACTTCATGCCGGAGAATCTTGGCGGTCGTTTTCTATTCGCTATTGTACGGCGGGATCTCCATGAGAAATCTTCAGCGGGAGCTCGCTGTTCGAGCCGACCTGTTGTACCTCTCAGGCGGGATGAACATCGACCACACAACATTTAGCGTGTTTCGAAAGCGCCACCGCGAGGCGATACTGAAGCTCTTCAGTCAAACAGTGTTTGTAGGCGTGGAGGCAGGCCTGATCGATTTGGACACGGTCTGTATTGACAGCACCAAGATCAAGGCATGGGCGAACCGTAGAGACATCGGGGATCAGGAGGAGCTTGCGCGGCGCTACGAGCATGTGAGGGAACTGTGCGAGAAGCGCTATGGAGAATGGGAGGCGTGCGAAGAGGAAGAGGAGAAGAAAAGGCTGGAAAAGGGGGTGGCCCGACTTTCACGGCTGAAGACAAAAATAGAAGTTGCCTTTCAGTTTCTCCAGGAACATCCCGAGCGAAAGCGCGTTCACTTGCACGAGCGGGACGCTGATTGGCAGAAGGACGGAGCAAAGGGATTCGTGGTGGGCTACAGTGCCCAATTGGCTGTGGATAGTAAAAACCAGATGATCGTCTATGAGAATGTGGTGACGGATCAGAGCGACACCTACTAGGCGGTTCCTATTGTTGAAGCGGTTCAAGCCGTGAAGAACGAGGTGTTGGAGACAAAACAAGATGAAGTGAAATACGTGCTGGACTGCGGATATTCCTGCGCTGAGAGCCTCAAGGCTCTCCAAGAGCAGGACGTGTACATGCCTGACCAGCAATTCGTTAAGAGTCTGGGGGGAGGGAAGGTCAAACCGGAGGATCGTTCGGGGGAGATTGGCCCGCCACCGGTGAAGGCGCAGGAAGGCCGATTTGATGGACAAAGCCTCGAGTTCAGCTACCAAGCAAGCAAGGACTGTTTCCTCTGCCCGGCAGGGGGGACGCTTTCATTCTGCCGCGAAAGGCCTTTCGGCGGCGTTCTATACAGAGCGTATCGCAAGAATAAGTGTGGTGGTTGTGCGCTGCGTGATAGGTGCATAGGCAGCTCAAAGCAGCCAACCCGCAAGGACTTGTGGATCAAGGCCTCAGAACTTCCCGAGTTGAAGGTGAAGGTAGTGCCGACATTTCGTTCGCCGGACCGCCTTTCCGGTTTCGAGTTGGCGCTGGCCATGCGCGCCAAACTCTCGACGCCGGACGGTAGGGCAGTATACGCGAAGCGCTTCCAAGTCTCTGAGGGTGTGTTTGGTGCGGTGAAAGGGCTGCGCGCGGGGCACCGCTTTCTCAGGAGTCGCCTTGAACGCGTACGGGAGGAGTGGGCTGAACGCTGCATCGCGCACAACCTCGCCAAGTTAGCCAAGTTCACGCTCTGTAGCTTGATGGAATGGTAGGGTGGCAAGGGAGGATAGCAGGGAGTTGCCCGCGAAAAAGGCTTAGCAGTGGTGGGCCCAAAGCCAACTAACCGTTGCCGACGGGACTCTGTACTGATCGAAGGAGTGGGCTACCTCTTCGAATAGGTTTTTCAACACTCTGTCCCTCCCCCCGGACCCCCCTCCCTCATGCCCCGCCGCCATTCTAGAGCTTAAACTAGCCAGTTTTTTGTCCAAACAATGGGGTCCACCTCACTGGCTTGCGGTATTTCGTTATCCACACGATATGGTATTTGATGTCATATGTGCAATGTGAGGCCTTTCGGTACTGTTTCATATCACCGCAAGCCTACTAAAGTCTTCGTCTAAAGACGAGGGGGTTCCTCCCCGTAGGAGACTCTAAGGTTATATACATGAAAGAAACTAAGATGAACTCCACCCCCGTCCTGGTGGCGGCGAACGGCAGCGGAAAGACCGTGAGCATCTCCGCAATGCTCGAGGTGCTGGAGAGAACGCCCGACAAGGAAGAGGTGATGGCCGCGCTTCGCGCTCTTCGAGGGGACAAGGTGAAGGACGCCCTGGGGAAGACGCTCAAGGCTGCCGCCTTCGATAGGGACGGCGCCGTGGCGGACTTCCTGATGGAGGGGGAGAAGGCGGAACGCACGCAGCAGACCTACAAGCGGATGCTGGAGGCGCTGTTCAGGTACCTCGACGCTCAGGGACTGACGCTCCTGGCGATGGGACGGGCCGACGTCAACCGTTACGTCCGATGGCTCAAGGGCAGGAAGCTGGCGGTGAACTCACTGCGGCTGGCGGTGGCGGCTGCAGCGACCTTCTGGAGGTACTTGGAGGCGACGGAGGTCGTCCAGACGAATCCGTGGGCGGGTCTGGCTCTCCCTCGGCGGGAGTACAAGAAGGCCATCCGAACGGAAGGCGAAAAGACGATCCCCGTGATGAACGCGGAGGAGTCGAAGGCCATCGTCGAGGAGCTTCGGAGCCGGGCCAGAAGGCGTTCCGTCAAGAACATAGGGGAACGCCGTGCCCGGGACAGCGCCCGTGCGGTGCTCCCAGTGGCAATGGTTCTCGCCGAGACGGGGGTGAGGATCGGGGACGCGGTGACCCTTCGACGCGAGGGGGAAGGTCGCGTTTCCTTCACAGTGAAGGGTGGCAGGTCCCGCACAATGACGATCTCTGCCGAGCTTGACAAGGCGGTCCCCGCCGGTCGGAGGCCCTTCCAGGGCATGAGGGCGCCTACGATCACGATGGCGCTGCACAAGATCACGGTGAAATTGTGGAAAGCGGGCAAACTTCGGCACGCCTATACTCCGCACGATTTCAGGCACATGAAGGCGGTGGAACTGTATCGAAGCGGCAGAGATGTTCTTGCGGTCCAAAAGGCGCTTGGCCATGCAAGCCTCTCCGCGACACAGACCTACCTGGCCGGGATTGGCGCGCTGGACCAATGAAGCTCCGAGCCTTTCTGCCTGCCGAAACATGATCGTACGCCGATAACCCCAGATAGATTTTTCTTCGGACGTTCCGAGATGCGAACCAAATTTTAATTGAGGTATAGTATTTGCCATTTGAAGTTCAATGGAATATACTCTCACCTCCAGGTCGTTCATTGCTGCCAAGATCCATCTCCCGGAAAGGCTAAAGAACCTGAGTTTCAAGGTGGGCTCTAAGAATAGTGAGCCCCGCCAGAACTCGACAGCCACATTGCCCACGCAGAATGAGATACACGGCAGAGCTGCGTGCCAAGAGGTCTGCCATCAAGTCCCTCATCGACTTATGGCAGCGGCGCGGGAAGGATGTGGTACTCTTCTGCTACGAGCGACAGCCGGGCGAGAGGCCCTGCCACAGGACCCTGCTGGCGAGGTGGATCACCAGGACGTTCGGCATCGAGGTGAGTGAGGTGCAGACATGAGCGACACCGAGGACCTGGGCGAGCCCATGACCGAGGAGGAGATGGAGGCGCGGTGCGCTCGGCTGATCAGGGAGGGGCGGATGCCCAGCTTTAAGGATCTGATGGCGGCCCTGGCGGAGATCTCCTTAACCGAGCCAGACCCCGACGAGGAGTTGCCGAACACCTGAGGCATAGTGCAAGGTTTCGAGGTGGTGAAATGACACACGTCAGGCCTTGCAAAAGTCTCGCCACAGCCCGCCATGTGAGCCGCTTAACTACTGTTCGGCGTGACGGTGAGGATGTATAATGGCAGGAACTACCGATTGTAGATGTGAGGAGGAATGTGATGAGAAGATCCAGGCTTTTTTTTCAGCTTCTACTTGTCATCTCCAGCATGACGTGGGCCGCAGTAAGCGTTTCAGCGCAAGCGTCGGGCAACGACGCGGATACAGCGATGATCAGGAAAATCTGGGCAAATTACGCGGCATACGTCGAAAAAGGCGATGGGAATGGCTGGCTCTCACAGTACGATGCCGAAGGGATCCAGTTGCGGCCCGACGCCCCGGCACGGACGAAGCAAGAGCTGGATGCGCAGGTTCCCGCGGCATTCAAGGCACGGGTTGAAGCGAACGACGTAAAAATGTCGATTAACCCGATTGAGATAGTCGTGACGGGCCCGTGGGCATACTCGCGAGGGACATACACTCAAGATTTCACCGACAAGTCGACCGGGCAGCTTACCCATGTCGACGGGAAGTTCCTCACGATTTTCAAGAAGCAAGCCGACGGCACATGGAAGATTTTTCGTGACTGCTTCAATTCGAACGTGCCGCCGAAGTGAGCCACGGACGGAACAAAGTGAAGAAGCAAATAGCCGTTGCTGCAGTTTTTTCGGTCCTTATGACGGCTTCGGCGTACGCACAGACGACGGACTTCTTTGAGCTGGTGAAGACTGGGACGCCGCAGGATGTGCAAGCCGCCATCAGTAATGGCGCGGACGTGAATGCGACAGAAGATGACATGACCCCGTTGATGTACGCTGCCGGCGATAACCCTGACCCTGCGGTGACCATGGTACTCGTGAAGGCCGGCGCGAACGTCAATGCGCGGGACAAGAACAATAAGACCCCTCTGATGTTCGCCGTTTACAAAAATCCCGGGGCGGTAACGGCGCTTCTGAAGGCCAACGCGGACATCGAAGCTCAGGACAATGACGGCGCGACCGCATTGATGCTCGCCGCCGAGGACAACCAGAATACCATGATTATCTCAGCACTTTTGAAGGCCGGCGCAGACATCGAGGCTCACGACAAAGACGGCATGACCCCTCTGCTGCTCGCCGCCATGCATAACCAGTATCTCTTGAAAGTGATCACCCCGCTCCTAAAGGCCGGCGCGGATATCAAGGCACGGGACAAGCAAGGCAGGACTGTGCTGATGTGGTCTCTACGGGACAATGTGCTCCAAAGTCCCGAGGTGATCAAGACGTTAATAAAGGCCGGCGCGGACGTCAGGGCGCAGGACAAGGACGGCTTTACCGCGCTGATGTACGCCGCCGATCATTGTTTAAACCCGGAAGTGATCACTGCGCTCGTGAAGGCCGGCGCAGATGTGAATGTCCAAAACAGTGATAAATGGACCGCGCTGATGTATGCCAAAAAGGACAACCCTTTTCCGGAGGTGACCGCCGCGCTTTTGAAGGCCGGTGCTGTTGTGAATGCTCAGATCAGCGAGGACAATGTCTCCGCGGATAGCCTGGAGATGGAAAGGTATCAGCGGAATATCATTTGGAAGCTAGTTGTCAGCCTTATCGCGCTCGCCTTAGTAGTTTGGCGTTTGATCCGGATATTTCAGAAGAGACAAGCTCAAACGAGCCGAGAGATCCAGGATGGCCAGGCTCCGGCCATGCACGCAGTCGCCGACAACGCTCAGGGCAAGGACGGGGAGAATCCGTTCACAGTCGCCAACGGTAACCTAAATCCTGAGAGGATCGCAATGCTCGTGAAGGAAGGGGCAGACCTCGAGGCGCAGGACAATGACGGCTGGACCCCGATGAGGCGTGCAGCCGCCTACAACCAGAATCCCGAGGTGATCACCATGCTTTTAAAGGCTGGCGCGGCCCTCGAGGCGCGGGACAATAACGGTATGACCGCGCTGATGTACGCCGCCTGGGAAAATCCGAATCCTGAAGTGATCGCCACGCTCTTGAACGCCGGGGCGGATGTAAAAGCCAAGAGCAATTCGGGAAAAACGCCCCTTGATTACGCGCAAGACAACGAGAACCTGAAAAGCACCGACGCCTATCGACAGCTCGAGAAGGCGTCACAGTAGGCGGGAAGGGTCTCGCGGGGGGGTTTTATACGGCTGGCCTCGAGATCGTTCGCCTACGGCCCATCACGAAGCACGTTTTCCCGCCCTGGGGCCGTTCACGCGCGCGGAGCCCCGGATCGGCCATCCTTCCACACGCGGACGACCTCCGGCGGGCGCTGGCAGCTCGCGCAACGGATCTCGCAGTTCGCCAGCACATCTGTCCCCCAGCTCGTGCGCCGTACTGCATCCCACCCGCTCGAGGCTGACTGGGAGCGCTGCTGTTGCGATGACGGCGGAGACAACGAGATTGAAGGAGGGTTTCGATGTGGCGACAGGCGAAAGCTGCCTTGACGTGATGCATGGATGCGATAGAATGCGAGCTGGAGATAGGAGGATTCCCGTGAGAAGCAAGAATAGCGAGGCAGCTGGGAAATCCCGGATCATGGTAACTAGCGGTATATGACTTACTCCAGGCCCATTACGGAAATCATCTCGCAACGCTTCTCCTGCCGCACATATAGCAGGCAACCAATCCCTGAGGAGAAACGCTGGCTGCTTGGTGAAACCGTGGATGCGCTACGCGTCGGGCCATTGGGCTCCGCCCTGCGGTTCTGCCTCGTCGCTTCAGCGGAGGGAGACAGTGCGGCCCTGAAAGGGCTGGGTACCTACGGATTTATTCGCAATCCCGGGGGCTTCCTCATTGGAGCCGCAGTGCCTGGAGAAAAGTACCTCGAGGATTTCGGCTGCGCCATGGAATCGCTCGTCCTATCCGCGACGGATCTCGGTCTTGGCACCTGTTGGCTAGGCGGGTCTTTCAGGCGAGGAAGCTTCTCCCACCGGATTGAGCTCACTAAGGTGGAACGCATTCCAGCAGTGGCAAGCGTTGGCGTGATCGAGGACGCTGCTGCTGCCCGGTCCGGAGCGATTCGAAGGCTGGCTGGGGGAGAGCGGCGCCTCCCCTGGGAAAGCCTTTTTCATGACGGGGGGTTTGGCGTTCCTTTGAGCCGGGAAGCAGCAGGCCCCTTTGCGACGGCACTTGAGAATGTGCGTGTTGCTCCCTCTGGTTCCAACAAACAGCCATGGCGAGTCATGCGGGAGGGACGCAACTGGCATTTCTTCCTGCGAAGGACCTCCGGCTATAACGGGCTTGGCGGAAAGCTCTTCAAAGTCGAGGATCTTCAGCGCGTAGACATCGGAATCGCTATGTGCCACTTCCAGCTCACCGTCGAGGAGCTTGGTCTAGGAGCGGGATGGGCGGTGCAGCCGCCGCGCGTGAGGCTGCCGGACAGGCTCACTGAATATGTGGTAAGCTGGGAAGGCTGAATCAAGAGCAGCTTGTCGACGGCTCGCAGAGCGGGCGGCTCCTCAGCGGACTTTCACCGGCTCGGGCGGCCGCTGGCAACCCGAGTAATGGATCTCACAATTTGTGAGGACGTCAGTCCCCCAGCTCGTGCGCCGTACTGCATCCCACCCACTCGAGGCTGAAGAGCTGCGCAGATTCCAGAGCAACGATGCGCCGCACGGATCCCCGTGGCCGTGACCCTCGGCCCGACACTCGCAATGTCCGCCCGAGCGAGCCCAGGCCGCGCGGATAATCTATTCGGAGAACATGCCCGCCATGATATCCCCCCTGAGCATTTTTTGCCATATAATCGACAGGAACCCCCCAGGAGCGCGAAAATGTCGCGCGTGGCGGGGCAAAGCGCGATGCCATCCCTTTTTCCGGCAGGCATCGGCTTTCCGGGGCCTTCTGGCGTTAACCCAGAGGGTCGGACTTGCATTCTAACGGGGCAGCAGTCCGATAATATGACCGAAAGGGGAAGAAGTATTGTTAAGTGTGGAAAAGCTCTCAGAGACCGAAATACTGCTTGCAGTGAGCGGATCCCTTTATGGTGAGGTAGGGGCCCAGTTCGAAGAACGCATTGAGTCGTTATGCACGACCAACTACTCTACTATCACACTTGACCTCTCGATGGCGCTCGGAATTACCTCGTCTGCTATAGGCAAGCTTCTATCTGCGCACAAGCGACTACTTGTTCAAAATCGGAGAATAAGAATATGCGGCTGTAGCGAGGTGCTCTACAGCATCTTTCAGAAAATAAGGCTCGACACGCTGATTCAGATTACAAGGTAACCGTGTTCAGTTCTTATAAGAAGCTTAGGAGCCAAGCGAGACCCGCCGGCAGTCGAATCGGATCCCCGCAGGGACCAAAGAAGGAACTGACGGCAGCGCTTTCCATGGCCATGGCCCACTTGCCGGCATTCACACCGGCTGCCTAATCGAGCCCAAGCCGCGCGCGATCTCCTTTGAGAATGGCATGCCGCATGATACACCCCCTGGACACTGAGCGCGATCTCCTGCAGCAGAAGTTGCCTCTTCGAGACCTCCGGGGGGAAGCCATTCGGGCGGGAGCCGCTTTCCCAAGAGATCAAAAGGGCGGGTCGTCGGATCCTGAGAAAACACATCTTGGCGCACAGCCTTCGGTACGCGTTCGCTACGGCGGCGATCAAAGCTGGCTGGTCGGCCAAGAAGGTGGCGGCGCAGTTGGGGCACAGCTCCACGGCGATCACGCTCGACACGTACGTGCAAGATGCACCCAGCTGGCAGGACGTGGCCGAGCTGTGGGGCGATCTTCCCTCGCGCGATGCAGAAGGCCACAACAGCACGGATCGATGATGTTCCATCGACGCGCTGTGGCGCGCCGACGTGCTTAGTTTCCTTTATCCTCCCGCCTGCGAGCTACCTTCCGAACAGCGACGGCGGTATTCGGCGCGCGTGACACGCAAGCTGCGCATCCTTCGTGCTCACGGGATCATCCGCAAAGTGCAGGGAACCCATCGCTATGTGTTGACCAAAAGGGGGAGAGCAGGTGGTGAGGGCGATCCTTCAGTACCAGCAGGTCACCTTGGCGCAACTACAGAGAGCATGCGCATGAAAATCTTCGAGAAAAACGAAGACTTTGGGGTGTCATAGTATAGAGAGGTGCCCTCGTTTCACGCCAAAACCCTTGGGGATATAAACGTCGCCCACAATAGGGTTGCCTTGGTCCCAGATTGTGATTAAATCCAAAAAGATCTATTCTATTTTTTCCTCATGCTCGTTCCTTGGAGGGTGAGTATGCGTGCGAAAAGCTTGGGTTTAGCTGCTAATCGTTTGGTTCGGCGGTACCTTATCTTTATCCTTACTTTAGTTGCAACAGCGGCCTTCTGTCAGCAACAACCTGATCGCTTTGCATTAGTCATTGGCAACGGGAATTACTCTGAACTTACAAAGCTGAAGAATCCACCAAATGATGCTCAGGATGTGGGTATCGCCTTGCAATCTCTCGGCTTTCAAGTTGATATCCTGACTGATGCAGACTTACCTTCGATGGAAGATGCTTTGGTACGCTTCGGCGAGCATCTCTCGTCTTCGAAGGACGCGATTGGGCTCTTTTACTACGCAGGCCATGGGGTACAATCAAACGGTATAAACTTTTTGATCCCGGCTGATGCACATATCGCAGCAGAGCCATTTCTGAAGGTTAAGGCACTGGCTGCACAAACGGTCTTGGACATAGTTGGAAGTGCAGGAAACAAACTCAACGTATTAGTTCTGGATGCCTGTCGCGACAATCCGTTCTCCTGGGCTCGTTCAGGTACTCGCGGTCTAACAGTCGTCAGCATACAACCGCCCGGCAGTATCCTTGTGTTTGCCACTAGTGCTGGAGGTGTCGCACAAGATGGAGAAGGCCGGAATGGCGTTTTTACGGCAGAATTTCTACGCGAATTAAAGACTCCTGGGTTGGAGATAAAAGAGATGCTTAATCAGACGGGTGCGAGAGTTCAATCTGCAACCCAAGGGCTTCAAGTTCCAGCGATCTATAGCCAGTTCTTTGGAACAGCCTACCTTACTGCGCCGCCAGCAACAGCCCCGCCGATACTCGCCGATTCGGATATCGCAGTCCTGAAGATAGGAACAGTTCAAGAGATTCGAGATTTGTTGGCACGCGGCATGAATCTGGAAGCAAAGAGTAAGGATGGTAATAGTGCACTCCTATATGCTGCGGCCTTCAACCATGATGCCAGTGTCGTTAAGGCAATCCTAGCAGCTGGCGCAAAAGTGAACGAACCCGGAAAAGACAATTGGACGGCACTACATCAAGCTGCAGGTTCCAACAATCCAGAAGTTGTTCAAGCATTACTGGCCGCAGGCGCCACAATTGATGCCCGCACCGCTATTGGCGCCACGCCGTTGTTGTCTGCGGCGTTCGGCAATACTGACCCCAAAGTGATTCTTCTTCTCCTATCATCAGGGGCTAATATTAAGGATTGTACGAATACAGGCGGTACGGCGCTGATACTTGCTTCCATTTACAACGGACCGCAAGTTATCAAAGCACTTCTTAACTCTGGCGCCGATGCGAATGAACAGGACAATTTTGGCTTTACACCAATAATCGAAGCGGCGCAATACAATCTTAATGCGGACGTTTCTCGGGCCCTTATAGAAGCGGGTGCAAAAGTCAATATCGCTAAGAAGGATGGATGGACTGCTCTAATGGAAGCAGCGGCAGCGAACCCGAATGCCGAAGTCACTTCACTTTTAATTAAGACAGGAGCCAGAATAGATGCCCGAACTAATGAGGGCTGGACTGCTCTGATGGAGGCTGCGCTTAACAATCAAAACCCAGACGTAATGAAACATTTATTAGAAGCCGGCGCAAAGACCACCGACATAAACAAAGATGGTTTTACGCCATTCCTTGAGGCCGCCTTCGGTAACCAGAACCCATCGATCCTTCAGTTGCTGCTTGACTCCGGTAGCAATCGAAACGAGCGAGCACCTTCTGGCGAGACAGCTTTAATGGCTGCTGCCTTGGCTAATAAAAACCCGGATATTGTAAGATTTCTGTTGTCGGCCGGTTTAAAAGTCGAAGAAAAGGACAATAATGGTGGAACCGCACTCATACAGGCTGCCTTCAACAATAGCAACCCGGATACTGTTAGAGCTCTTATTGAGGCGGGAGCTAATGTCAATGTTCAAACGAAAGGCGAATGGACACCTCTGATGGAAGCCGCCTTCAACAATGGGAATCCGGATATCTGCAAGATTCTTATTAAAGCGGGAGCAGATGTAAATTTCGTACGGAAAGATGGTTGGACTATTTTGATGGAAGCCTCCTCCAACAACGCGAATCCGGATATCTGTAAAATTCTCGTAGAGACGGGCGCGAAGATAAATCAGCGTAACCAGGCCGGAGAAACACCGCTGATGGCGGCAGCAGGTACGAATAGCAATCAAGAGGTGATCAAATATCTTCTTGCAGTAGGAGCAGATCCGAAGATTCGGGACACAACCGGAAAGAGCGCTTATAACTATGTTCTTCTTAATCTCAAACTGAGAGACTCTGATATTGTGAAAACCTTGGAGGGGCTTCAATAGCGTCGAAGACAAAGGACACATAATGATCATACTTATGCAAGAAAGGATTTTGCGAGGATTGCGAAACTAACATCGACTGGCAAGCGTTAATAAGAGAGATCGGGTTAGATCTACTGAAGGCAAGAAAGCCTCTAGAGGAAAAACTGAATACCTGATGGTGCTTGACCGTTTTAAATGTTACTATGTCACAGCGCAGGAATATGATAAGTGGCTTGAACGGCTGATTGATGAGAGTGATTATGGAGATAATTTCATTCTCTACGAGGATGCTAGAGCGGCTTTTCCACACAGTATTTGCAAGGAAGTTGGGATAGTCTACTCTTCAGTTGCATTAAATTGACGTTCGACAGGGGGTATAAACAAAAAAATGGCGTCCTGATATAGTAAATCGTGATTCTTCGCGGAGTCATATCTACAAACCAGGAGGCCACTAAAGGTGAAACTCAGTAAATCACAATTCCATTCCAATGTCCATAGCTTCCCGGAGCTGCACTTCGAGGATCAACGGCTGACTTTGTTCTCTGGTGCCGTGGTGCTACAGGCATTATTCTAAAAGCTGAGGTTGTTCGCTCGACTGCAGGAATGCTTCTCGCACAGAAACGACAAGCTGGTCGTTGGGTTTCGAACTGTTGCTCTTCTCTTGATCGTGCACCTCATGTTGGGTTATCGACGACTGCGCGACATTGAGTACTACCGAGACGATCCTATGGTCCTTCGGGCTTTGTGCCTCAAGAGGATAACGCACGTATCCACTATTAGCAGAACTCTCACTCGGATGGACTGCGGGAGCGTTGAAAAAGTTCGGATGTTATCGAGCGAGATTGTATTGGAGCGTTTGGTGACAGAGAAACTACCAAGGGTGACGCTAGACTTTGGCGGCTCGGTGATCTCCACCGGCAGGTACGCTGAAGATACCGCGATCGGATACAACACGCACAAGAAGGGGGAGAGGAGTTATGACGATAGATGCTGAAAGGTGATAGCAGAACCGGAACGGGCTTCCAATCTGGAGCCGTGTTCGTCACTTAGATTCGCCCAGGCTCGTGACGCAAAGCCGATGGCTTGGCCCGCCGAGCAGCGTTGACCTATTCCCTCCAGCGCATGACCTGTTTCTTCCCGAGGACCACGAGGGCGATTCCCGCGAGCAGCAGACTGATGACGCAAGTGATAAGAAACCGGCGAGGCCGGTCAGCCCACCGTTGCGAGCCCTGAGGGCCACAAGAAGCGCGAACACAACCTAAAGAATGATCCAGATCACGATCTACGGCCTGGTTTTGTTGTCCTTCTCTTCAGCCGATCGCGAACCTTATAGCATCGCGCTCCAATGATTTCCTGATCCTTATCGCTGATTCCATCTTGCATTATCTGAATACCCTTAGGTAGGAAACCGAAGTTAGAATCACGCAAGTAAGGCTTCATTTGCCTAACGATCTCACAGACAAAATCGACGAAACTGCCTAGTTTCCTCTCCAATTCACGGTTGTAATAGCAGTCACCGTCTGGGAAACACAGATCAAGAAACTCAATGAACCCGCTGAAGTAGTCCGTTTGGCGTCCGGGGCGGCGTGGATACAGACGCATCAAGCGGATGAGCGGCGCGAATCGGCGTAGCCAGGGCGTGTCAGTCGTTGGGAATAGCCCGCGGAAACGTTCCACGACTGCAAGTTTTTCTGGTTCCCCAGAACGCCCTAGCTTGGCAAAATAGCGGCTCGCACTTGAAGCAGAGTAACGAGTAATCACATGGGCAAGATGCCGATACTCGGCCCGCGCCTTTTTTTCGTCCAACTGAAAGGCATGGCAGACTGAGAGGAAGGTATCAACATAAACATAGATCCTACTCTGTATCTTCTCGTCGAACTGATGCCAGGCGGCTTTTTCTATCTTGCCGAAGTCAAGCTTAAAACCCTTGAGCGGTTCGCCAAACAGCGGCGCGACCGGAAGAGCGTCTTTCTTGCTCTGACGTATCCAGCCTATCCGTCCCGGTACTTCGGCCGACCGGCGAGACTGGGCACGCTTTTTTACCACAGTGCCCCCTCGATCTGCGCCCGGACCACTTCAAGCGATTTGATGCGGTCCGCAATCTCGGGATGGTCGTAGTGCTCGCTCATTCGGCTGTCACGGTGCCCCATAAGCGCGAGAAGCGCATCAGCGGGGATCGCCCTGCGCAGCGCAGTGTTATAGGTGTGTCGCAGGCTGTGCGTGGTGAGGACTCGCTCGCCTCGCTCAATGGTGGCGGACATGAGGGCGCGAGCCAGAACGCCCTGAAAGGTGTTGCCGTTCAGCGGGTGATTAGCAGAGTCTCCAAAGAACATCAGGTCGTCGCCTTCGGCGTACGGAGTCTCCGCGTGCCACAACGACAGGGCCGAGCGCGTGCGGGACGGCAACGCCACTACGCGAGGCTCGCCGGTACGTTCGCGCTTCTTAAGCGGCCCAATGGTGCCGTCGATCTTGACTGCACGCTCGATCAGAAGCCAGCCGTCTGGAAGAACATGCCGCCACTGAAGCGCCCTGGCCTCGCCTTCTCGTATGCCCGTGCTCGCCATGGTCAGGAAGAGAGCCGCGTATTTCATATTACCCCATACGGCGAGAAGCTTCTCCCGAGTCGCAGGGAAGAGAAGCCTAAGCTCATCGAATGAGAACACGTCGCGTTTCCGCGTGTTCTTGGCCATCGGTTCAACGTGTTCCAAAGGGTTTCGCGCGAGAATCCCCTCGGCCGCGGCCTCTCGGAGTATCGTCCGCAGTGCATAGAGCGTGTGATTCTTGCTCTGGCCGGACAGAGGGAGGTCTACGAGCCACCGTTCGACGGCAGGGAGATTGATGGCGTCAAGCCGCATGTCCCCGAAGCGCGGCAAAATGTAGTTGACGAGTAATCCCCGCTGTTCCAGCGCCCAATGCCGATTGAAGCTGCGCCCCTTGGCGTGCTGTCGCTTGATATAAGTGCACCGCTCCCAGACGTAGAAGTCCTCGGCGTACTTGGCGAGCGTTTGAATCTTATGCGGTGCGGTGCCAACGAAGCGCAGTGCGGCACGCTCGGCCAGCGTCCGTCCCCTATCCTTCAGTGCGGGGTTGACTGGTTGGCCGGTACTTCTCACGTGACGCACCCCGTCCTTGTCGTACCAGGAAACATGCCAGACGGCCCCCGACTTCGAGGACCGCGTGTGCAAGGTGAAGCCGGCCCTAATGCGCACAGCCCTCTCCGTCGCCAGCGCTACACGACTCGTCGGCCATCGGAAATGGCAATACCTCGTATTGCCAGGCGTCCACTGATTGCGCGTCTTCCAAGACGATTACCGGCTGCCCGTAGCTATTCGCGGAATGTTCGGTGGTGAGGATCGCGGTCTCGATCTGCCTCGTGATTCTGTTCAAAACATGAACCTTTTGACACATCACACGCCCCCTTCCCGTGCGGATGCCGTGTAGACGGCTCCGCAATGGTTAGGAAGGCAAACATGCGATCTTACAATTCCTTTTCAAGAAAGGAATAAAAGATCGGGCTGGGCGGGTTTGAACCGCCGGCCTTTCGGTCCCGAACCGAACGCGCTACCAACTGCGCTACAGCCCGCTGAGCTCCTTGGTTGCAAAAGGCGGGCCCTGCTGAGCCGCCCGAAAAAAATGCGGGAGCGACGGGACTTGAACCCGCGGCCTCCGGCTTGACAGGCCAGCGCGATAACCAGCTTCGCCACGCCCCCGTGACGGTGAATGTAACAGCGCCAAAGGGCGCTGTCAATAGGGAGCACGTTCGCAACACGGGAAACGGGCATTCCCGGCGCCTGTCCGTGCCCTTGACGGTCGTTGACACGCCTTCCGGGCTGTGCTATTTTCGTCCAGTCGAAACTCACCACCGAGACAGGAAAAGGCAATGCCATCACGAGACTTAAGAAGAGCGAAGCAGAGAAAGGGAGAAAACGTCTCCGAAACCTTGGAGAAGAGGCATGAATCTCACCCCTTCATCTATGGTTTCAGCGTGGTCGTCCTTGTCGTCGTAGTTGTTACATTCGTTCTGGCCGGCCCCGGCGGTCCCCTTTCCCGGGGAGGAACGGGGGGAGCGGGGAGTTACGTGTTCGGCACGTACCAGGGCAAGGAGATCGCTTATTACCAGGGCAGCTATTTTGCCCAGCAGAGGGATTCCATAGCGAATCAGGTGAAAAACAGCTCAAACACGCAGGATATCAACACCATGGCCCAGGTGATCTGGTACCAGGCGTTCCTCAATACCGCGGAGCACGTGGCGATTCTCACGCAAACGGACCAGGCCGGCGTCACCATCTCCGAGGACGCCATCGACAAGGCGCTCCTCAACTATCCCGCCTACCTAGATGAGGACGGAAAGTTCAGCGAGACCAGGTACAATGAGACGACCAGCGCCGACAAGGCCGCCACCCGGAAGCTCACCCGTGAAAATCTCAAGTCCAACATCTTCGTGGATGACATCGCGACCGGCGTTAAAAGTGGATCCAAGGAGACGGAATTCGTAACGGAGATGGCGAGGCCGGAGAGGAGCTTCACGTTTGTCTCCTTCCCCTTCACCTCCTTCCCTTCGGATGAGGTGCGCAAATACGGAGAAGCGAACAAGTCGCGGTTCGTGAGGATCAAGGTGAGCAGGATACTGATAAAATCCGGCGAATCGCAGGCAACAGAGATCCGAAAAAAAATCGAAGACAAGACCAGTTCCTTTGAGGAGCTCGCCAAGACGTACTCGAAGGATTCGTACGCTGACAAAGGCGGGGACATGGGGTGGCGTTACGCCTATGACCTGGAAGCTGATTTCGATGCCAAGGAAACGGCGCAGAAGGTCCTGTCCTTGAAAGCGGGGGAGTTGAGCGATGTCCTGAAAGGCACGTTCGGCTGGATGATCTACCGCTGCGATTCAGAAGCCGTGGACGCGGATTTCTCCAATCCGACCGTCCAGGATGACATACGGCACTATATTACCACCTATGAAAAAGGTAAAATCGAAGATTACTACAACGAGCGCGCCGGCCAGCTCTCCCGCCGCTCCTCGGAGGTGGGATTTGATGCGGCGTCCCGGGAAATGGGGCTGAAGCTCGTTCCCACGGAGTTCTTCCCCGTGAACCTGTCCGGCGTTTTCTCTTTCGCGCCGCTGAAAGCCAATCCCGACACCGCCACGCCGACCAATGCGCAAAGCAGCGAGGATTTCTTTTTCCGCGCCTTCTCCCTTGGCAAGGATCAGGTGTCCGATCCCATTGTGCTGGACGACCAAGTGCTCGTACTGAAACTGAAAGCCGAGCAGCAGCTTCCCGATGCAACGGTGAAGCTCCTGGGCAGCTGGATCGCGTACGTTGCCAACCAGTCGCTGCAGAATGACCTCTCGGCGGCCCTGATGAGCCCGGACAGGTTCAAGGACAACTTCGCCGCCACCTTCGCCCAGCTCTACCCTTCCAGCGCGAAGCAGTAGGCGCCTGCCAGATGCCGGGAGAGGATCCTCTCCTCCTCCAGACGGAGAAGGGCCCGACGCTGCTCTGGAGAGGCGTGTACTTCTATCCCCAGGGCGATCCGATCGAATACGCGCGCCGAAAGGCGCGCGTTTTTTCTCCCGGCGCTCGGAGCCTCATCTTCGTTCCCTCGATCGGTCTCGGTCACGGGCTGCAAGACCTCCTTCTGCATGCACCCGACACCTGCGCCATTCTCTGCGTGGAAGCCTTTCAGGAGGTGATGGGGATCGCCATGACGCGGGGGCTGCCCCGCGATCCACGGCTCACGATCATAAGGACGGAGGACCCTGACGCGGTGGCGGCAGCGCTGAGAAACATGGGAATGGGGCGGTTTCGCAGGGTTATCGCGATGCCTCTCTGCGCGGGCTACCGGCTGGCCCCCGGGCTGTACGAGCGTTTTCAACGGCGTCTGGAGCAGGAGGTCATGCGCTACTGGCAGAACAGGCTCACCCTGATCGCCATGGGAAGCCTGCAGGTACGCAATATCCTCTACAATCTCCCTCTCCTTTCCCACGCACTGGACCTCTCTGCCCTGTCCACGGGACTTCCCGTTGTCGTGGCGGGAGCCGGGCCCTCCCTGGAGCAGAGCATATCCGCGCTTTCTCAATTGCGGGACAGATACCTCCTGGTCGCGGTTGACACGGCCCTTCCCTGCCTGCTGGCATCGGGCATGGCGCCGGATATCATCATCGCGCTGGAAGCTCAGGTGGCGAATATCCAGGACTTTATTTCCGGTCGGTCCCAGGGTTCCCTTGTAGCGTGCGACCTCTCGTCGCATCCCTCTGCTGCCCGGCTTTTTCCCGGCAGGCTCTGCTTCTTTTCCTCGACATTCGCGCCTCTCCAGATTTTCGACCGACTTGCGCGGCGCGGCCTGCTTCCCATGGTCTTCCCCGCCCTCGGCTCCGTGGGGGTGGCCGCCGCCCACGCCGCTCTTTGCCTGACCCAGGGGGATGTCTACCTCACGGGACTTGATTTCAGCTTCCCGGGCTGGCGCACGCATGCGCGCGGCAGCCCGAATCACCTTGCCATGATGATGCGGGCGAGCCGCATGGCCCCTGTCGGCCAGGCCGGGTTTCAGGCGGTCATGGCGCGGTCGCTTCTTCGTGTTTCTGATAAAAACGGCGCATTGATCATCACGGACCGCGTGCTCCAATCCTACCGGGACAGCCTTGAGCAGGAAATGCGGCCCGCATCCGACAGGGTGAGAGATTGCGGACTGTTCGGGCTTCCTTTGGGGGTCCGTCGCATCAGCACGAGAGAGATGGTGGAAAGGCTCGGCAGCATCGTGCCGCAGGCGCGCGGTCTGGACATCGACCCGATGAGGCGATTCCCCGCGGATATGCTGCCTGGGTTTTTCGCGGCGGAAAAAGTGCTGCTTTCGCGCGCCATGGAATTGCCCAACACGCCTGCCTCTGACAGCGCCGAGGCCGCGGAGGCGAAGGCCCTCCTCCGCGCCATCGACTATGCCTGGGTGCATTTCCCCGACGAGCCTGATTGGGATGCACCCGATGCGGGCTTCCTGGCCAGGGTGAGGGTCGCCGCCGCGTATTACTTCCAGCGCATCGCCAGGATCGCATCAGTCCTCTGAGGTCTTCAGCACGGCGAGAAACGCGGATTGGGGAAGCTCCACTTCCCCCACCATCTTCATCCGCTTCTTGCCTTCCTTCTGCTTCTCCAGAAGCTTTCTCTTCCGCGTGATGTCTCCGCCGTAGCACTTTGCCGTCACGTCCTTGCGGAAGGCGTTCACCGTTTCCCTGGCAATGATCTGGCTTCCTATGGCGCCCTGGATTGCGATCTTGAACTGTTGCCGGGGAATCTCCTCCCGCAGCCTTTCGCACACGCGCCGCGCGGTCGGGTAGGAATTGCCCCGAAAAACAAGCTGGGAAAGGGCGTCGACCATCTTGCCGTTGATCAGGATGTCCAGCTTGGAGAGCTGGGTCTCGCGGAAGCCGATGAGCTGGTAGTCGAAGGACGCGTACCCCCGGCTTACCGATTTCAACCTGTCGTAGAAATCGAAAACCACCTCGGCAAGGGGCATCTCAAAGACCAGCTCCACCCTCTTCTCGTCCAGATAGGTCATGCTCTTCTGCACGCCCCGCTTCTCCAGACACAGGGTGATGATGTTCCCCAGGTACTGGGAGGGGGTGATCATGGAGGCGGAAATGTAGGGTTCCTCCGCCCGCTGAATCTGGGAGGGATCGGGGAAGTTCGCCGGGTTGTCGACGAGCATCTCCGCGCCGCCCTGCAAGGTTATGCGGTATTGCACGGAGGGCGCGGTGAAGACAATGGACATCTCGAACTCGCGCTCCAGCCGTTCTTGCACGATCTCCAGGTGCAGCAAGCCGAGAAACCCGCAACGAAACCCGTAGCCGAGCGCAACGGAGGAGTCCTTCTCATAGATGAGAGAGGCGTCGTTGAGCTTCAGCTTGGCAATGGACTGCACAAGCTCTTCGTAGTCATTGGCATCCACGGGATAGAGGGAGGAAAAAACCACCGGCTTGACCTCCCGGAAGCCGGCAAGAGGCTCGGCACAGGGCCGATCGTTATCCGTGACCGTGTCTCCCACCCGGGTATCGGCCACCGTCTTGATGCCGGCGATCAGGTAGCCGACCTCTCCGGGACCCAGCGATGGTTTGGGCACGAGCTCCAGCCGGAAGATTCCGGTTTCCTCCACCTTGTACATCGAGCTGTTCCACCAGAACCGGATGGACTGCCCTGCCTGGAGCCTGCCCGCGTAGACCCGCACGTGCACAATGACGCCCCTGTACACGTCGTACTGCGAATCAAAGATAAGGGCCTTGAGCGGCTCATCGGGGCTGCCCGTGGGCGGGGGTACGCGCTGCACGATGGCTTCGCACAGATCGTCCACCCCCGTGCCCATCTTTCCCGAGACGAGCAGCGCAGCGTCGGAGTCCAGTCCCAGGTCATGGTCGATCTGCTTCCGCACCCCCTCGATATCGGCGCTGGGCAGGTCGATCTTGTTGATCACCGGGATGATTTCGAGGTTGTGCTCCAGCGCCATGTACATGTTGGCCAGGGTCTGCGCCTCCACGCCCTGGCTTGCGTCGATGAGAAGCACGGCACCCTCGCAGGCGGAGATGGACCGGGACACTTCGTAGGAGAAATCCACGTGCCCCGGAGTATCCACCAGGTTCAGCATATACTCCTGGCCGTCCCGCGCCGTGTAGGGGATCGCTACCGCCTGGCTTTTTATCGTGATCCCCCGCTCGCGCTCGATATCCATGTTGTCCAGGATCTGGTCGTGGAAATCCCTTTCGGAGACCAGCCGGGCGCGCTGAATGAACCGGTCGGCAAGCGTGGATTTGCCGTGGTCGATATGGGCGATGATGCAGAAGTTGCGGATTTTCCCGGTTTCCAAGAGGCTGTGAGTATACCCAAATCATCGGGTTTCATCAATGACGCCGTACCTGCCGGGCCATGGGCTTTCGCTGCCCAATGGCCGGCCTTGACAATGCTCAGCATCAATCGTAGCCTGTCCGCCGTGAATGGCGGCAAGCCGAGAGTGCTGGTGGTCGACGATCAGCAGGCTTTGCGAACCCTGCTTTCGCGCCTCCTCGAGCGCGAAGGGTTTGATCCTCTGCAGGCGGAGGACGGAGAACAGGCGGTGGAGCTGTTCAAGTCCGAGTCTCCCCTGGTCGTGGTGTCCGACATCATGATGCCGAAAAAGGACGGGCTCGCGCTCCTCATGGAGATCAAGCGGCTGGACAGGAACGCCGCCGTCATACTCATGACCGGGCAGGGCAACGAGGATGTGCTTCTCCGGGCCCTGCGCGGCGGCGCCTCGAACTTTTTCAAAAAACCCTTCAATGTGCGGGAGCTTGTGGAGGAGATCCGCAAGGTCGTCGATTTCCGGCTGGAGGCTGCACGCTCTTCCCTTTTCTCCCCCCTCCTCAACGAGGAAACAAAGTCCTTCATTATCCCGAAAGCGGATTCGCCCTATTTTCCCATCATCAACCAGATCACGCTCCAGCTTCCCTGCCTCCTCCCCGAGGAGGACATCCTGAACCTCAAGATCGGGATAGAAGAGATGATCACGAACGCGCTGGAGCACGGGAACCTGGGCATCAGCTTTGATGAGAAAAACAGGGCCATCCAGGAGGGACACCTCGCGGAGCTGATAGCGGATCGAGCGCGGGAGAGCGATGCCCACGGCCGCAAGGTGTACATCAGCTCGCGGCTGTCAACCCAGATTTTCGAGATCACCATCCGAGACGAGGGTCGTGGATTCGACTGGCGGCAGCTTCCCGCGGTGGCGCCGGAGAACCTGCTTGCATTCAATGGCCGGGGGATCTTTATCACGAAGATCTACTTCGACGAGGTCTCCTACAATGAGAACGGCAACGAGGTGACGCTGCGCAAGCGCAGGCCGCAGTCCTCCGACGCGATCAGATGAAGTTGTCCGTCTCCAGGTAGGAGGCGATCTGAATCGCGCTCTCCACGAATCCCGCTTTTCTCTTCTGGATCACCACCTGCAGGACGGCGTATCCCTTGTCCTTGTCCACCTGCCAGTCCTGGATGGTGAGGGGATCGTCCTCGGATATGCCTGATTCATCGGCGACCGAGCCCCTGGTGACGCGCCGCACGACGTAGTTGCCCTTCCAGAGGAAGGACCCGACGTTCTGAAGCTCCATGCCAAAAAGAGGGTATACAACATTGTCGCGCGTATCCCTGTTCAGCGCCACCTCGATCGGCTCATCCGGCCGCGCGGAGAGGCAGACGAAGGCCTTCACCTCGGCATCTCCGCGGCGCAGGCCAATGGCGACCAGGGCGGGAGGGGCGTGCCCCAGCACGGCATCCTGAATGTCGGAGAGTTTTGTATAGGGCTTTCCATCAAGGGTTTCGATGATGTCCCCCGCCCGTATGCCTGAAAGCGCGGCTGGCTCGTCAGGTACGGCGTAGACCACCTCCAGCCCCTTGTCCGTTTCCGTGACCGCAATTCCGAGCCAGGGATGCACTGCCTGGCCGCCCTTGTACAGCGCGGGAAGCGCCTTCTCCACCCAGGTATAGGGAACGGCGAAGTTGAGGCCTTCAAACTGCTGCATGCCCGCAAAGACGATTCCGACCAGGTTGCCTTTTTCATCCAGGAGAGGTCCGCCGCTGTTCCCCGGGTTCAGGGGAACGTCGACCTGCATGCTGTCGCCGACTTGGAGAAGCCTCCGTCCCATGGCTGAAATAATCCCCGACGTAATGGTCTTCTCAAGCCCTGCCGGAGAGCCGATGGCGAAGATGCGGTCACCGGGGGTCAAGGTCTGGTTGCTGGAGCCGCCGAACACGTAGTCGGGCGTGATTTCCGTCTTGATAAGGGCCAGGTCGAATGTCTTGTCATAGCCCACCACTTTGGCGGGTATGTGTTCCCCCGCGGGGCTTTCGGAGAGCCGGATGAACAGCCGCGAGTATCCCTCGTACTTGGGATCGACCTCGCTTTCGATCACGTGGTGGTTCGTGAGGATATAGCCGCGCTTGTCTATGAAGAAGCCGCTCCCGATCACCCTCTCGGGATAGCCGACGCCCTTCTCCACCTTAATCCCCTTGTCCACGAGGATCGTGACGGTGCCGGAAATCATTTTCGGGAAGGAGGCCGGCGTTTCGTTCGTGTCCACGCCGGCAGGCACCGGCATCCCCAGCGCTTTCATGGCTGTCGCCAGCGACAGGACCGTGGCTTGGTTGCCGAGCGCCGAGGCGGTGGAAAGAGCCTCTGTATAATCAGCTTCCGAGGGGCTGCCCAGCGAGAGGATCCGCAGCCGTGTGAGTAGAGCCAGGACCTGGTCCGCGGAGGCATCCTGGGAGACCGCAATCTGTTTCAGCAGCGTCTTTTCCGTCCATGCGCCCATGATATCGGCCCTGCCGAGCGCGGATGCCGAGTCAAACAGGCGCAGGGCGTCCCCATAGCTCTTGTTCTGGATGGCGGCCGTAAAAGCCTTGGAAAGCGAATCGACTGCCTGCGCCTGCAGGGAATCAAGCCCTTCCACGTCGGCACCGTCCCGCCTGAGATCGTCTATGTTGGCGATGGCCTGCAAATAGGAGCCCGAGGAAATCTGCGCGCGGATCTCATCCAGCTGCGCCTGCGGCAGCGTTTTCTCATGCGCAACCGGCTGCGGATTGCCCGCGCAGCCTGCAAAAACGATCACTATCAATACGAGGATTGCATACCGTGATTTCACCGCACAGCCTCCGCGTACGCGATGCCCTCGTGATGGAAGACGAGATACTCTCGACCGCCCAAAGTCTGGGCACCGTCGGGAAGAGCGGTATCCGGCACGGCTCCGGCAACAGCCGGCAGCCCTATCCACGTTACCCCTCGGGCCGCATCCCTGGAAACGGGGATCGGCGCCCCAGCCCGGGTTACGCTGACGATACGGGCTCCTTCGTAGGAAATCCTGAGGTCAAACACCCCATTCAAGGCCGTGGAGATTTCCCGTACGAGCGTCCCGTTCGCCCCCCGATATTCCCGACTATCGTCTTTCCCATCCTCATTATAGTCCCATGATTTCATCGCATGAGGTCCGAAAGTCTGGCGGAAATCCACCGTACCGTCACCGTCGGTATCGATGGCTTCGCTCGCAAGCGCGCCATCCTTCCACGTTTCCTTGACCGGGAAGCCGTCATTCGCCGCGAGCGATCTCTCGCCCCTCACCGCGCTGCCGTTCACGTACCAGACCCGGTGATCGAGAATGCCGTCATTGTCGGCATCCTCCTCCATGTAGACAAGCCTGCCGCGCGAAAGATCAGATCTACGGAGGAGCGTGCGGCCGTCCGCCGCGCGCTCCTCCAGCCGGTACGATGCTTCGCGCAGCTTGCTGATGGAGGGGGTGACAAACCGCGCCGCAATGCGCGGGGCCAGGCCGGCAGACCCGGTCCAGCCAGATTGGAGAAAAGCGCATTGTGTTGTGTAGGGCACCAGAAGGTACGTGCTCCCCGGCGCAATTGCGGCGGATTCTATAAAGGGATAGCGGCTGTAGCGCAACTTCACCTGGATGCCCTGTCCCGTCGAATAGGTGAGCGCTGCGGGCGCCCCTCCCTGGAACTCGGCCGAGAATTGCGCCACCCCATCTTCCGACGGCTCGCGCATCCACTGGAGAACGGTTCCCTTGTCAAAGACCCATCGATCTTCCCAGAACCCATCATTGTTGGCGTCCAGGTCGCGATCACCGCTGTATCGCGCAAGCGCGGATTGCAGATCTACTGACAGATCCTTGCTGCTCTTCACCGAAGCGACCGCGCGATCAATGAGGTCCTGCCGCGCAAGCCCATTCTGCGCAAGGAAGAGATCGAGGTATTTTTTCCTGTCCGCGGTCGGTACGACTTCCAGGGCAAGCACCGCGGAGAGGGGGTCGGTCCCGCTCTTCTGCAGATAAAGATCAACCGCGGTAGCCTTTTTCTTCGCATCCCGCTCCAGCCGGGCGGCTGCCAGCAGCAGCGGAAGGCTGTCGGGATGCACATGGAGTCCCGTTGCTATCACTTCGACTGACGCTGCCCGCCTGCCCTGTCTCTCCAGCAGCAACGAGGAGAGGAGACGGAAATCGTCATTTTCCGGAAATCGCGCGGCGGCATCGTCGAGTGCCTTCCGTTCCGATGCGGCATCGCCCGAGCGAGCGTGCGTGCGGGCAAGGAGAAGGAGGTTCAGGGGGTCATCCGAACGGGATGCTGCAAGGCGTTCGGCGATCAAGCGCGCTTCCGCGAGCTTTCCCGTGCGCAGGAGCGCTCCGGCCAGAATCTGGTCCGGGGTTGAGGGGTCCGTCGCGCTCCATGTCCCGCTGCGCAGCGATGCCCGAAGGTCGTCGATCGCCGCAAGCGTCATGGCTCTGTCAGTCAGCTCAATTCTCGCCCGCAGGAAGAGCGCCTCCGAATAGTCCGGGGAAAGCTCCAGCGCGGATGCGACCATGTTCCGGGCATTTTCCAGGGTTCCGGCTGCGATCTCTGCGGAAGCCTTGGCAAGAAATGCATCAGCCTGGAGGTGCGCCGCGGAGGGGTCGCTCGTTGCCTGGGCGGCGAGCTGCCAAGTGCCCGCCATGAACAGGCTGAGAATAGCGAAGAGGGGTTTGGTGATGCAGCGCCCTTTCACTCTTCCCCGAATATACGCATACAGGGGCTTGGTTGGCCGATTACCGCGCGCCTTCAGCAGGCGCGGCAGCGACCCCCGCCGCCTCGAATTCCCCTGGCTTGCGCGGAGGCATGCCCAGCAGGGCACGAATCTCGTCATCGTCCAGGTTTTCTTTCACCAACAGGGTATCCGCGAGAAGCTTCAGCTTGTCCCTCTGCTCCTCCAGAATCCGAGTTGCATCCGAGAGGGAGGATTCCACGATCTTCTTGATCTCCGTGTCTATGGCGCGGGCCGTGTCCTCCGAGTAATCCTTGTGCCGCGCTATCTCCTTGCCGAGAAAAATGGGCTCGTCCTTCTGGCCGTAGGCAATCGGTCCCAGAACCTCGCTCATGCCCCATTCGCACACCATCCTGCGCGCCAGGTCGGTTGCCTGCTCAAGGTCGTTCTGGGCGCCCGTCGTGGTTTCATTGAGCATGATCCTCTCCGCCGCATAGCCGCCCATGGCGATGGTGATCCTGTCCAGCAGCCACCCCTTGTTGCGCGAATACGCGTCATCCTCGGGAAGGGAGAACGCCACGCCGAGCGCCCGTCCGTGTGGGATGATGGTGATCTTGTGCAATGGATCGGCGTTCTTCAGGAAGTAATGCAGGAGGCCGTGGCCGGCCTCGTGGCAGGCGACCATCTGCTTCTCCCGGGGTGGGATGATCTTGCTCTTGCGCGCCACTCCCATGAGGGTCTTGTCCCGCGCCTCCTCGAAGTCAGCCATATCCACGCGGTCTTTTCCCTTGCGGCCCGCGAACAGGGCCGCTTCGTTCACGAGATTGGCCAGGTCAGCGCCGGATGATCCCGGAGTCGCGCGCGCGATACGGCCCAGATCGACGTTTTCAGCGAGGGGCAGTCTCTTGGCGTGCAGCCGCAGAATCAGCTCGCGCTCCCGTATATCGGGCATGTCCACGACGACCTGCCGGTCGAAACGCCCCGGCCGCAGCAGGGCGGGATCCAGAACGTCGGGCCGGTTCGTGGCGGCCAGTATGATGACCCCATCCTTGGTATCGAAACCGTCCATCTCGACAAGCATCTGGTTGAGGGTCTGCTCGCGCTCGTCGTGCCCGCCGCCATACCCCGCTCCACGCGTGCGTCCAACGGCATCCAGCTCGTCTATGAACAGGATGCACGGCGCGTGGCGCCGGCCTTGTTCGAACAGATCACGCACCCTGCTGGCGCCGACGCCGACGAACATCTCCACGAAATCAGAGCCGGACATGTGAAAATAGGCGACATTCGCTTCCCCAGCGATAGCCTTTGCCATTAGCGTTTTTCCCGTGCCGGGCATGCCCACAAGCAACACTCCCTTGGGAATCTTTGCGCCGAGACGGGCGAATTTCTGGGGGCTTTTCAGGAATTCCACCACTTCCTGGAGCTCGTACTTGGCCTCGTCCTGCCCCGCGACATCGGTGAAGGTGATGCGCTTGTTGGAATCGAGATACCGTTTTGCCCTGCTTTTTCCAAAGGAGAACGCCTTGTTGCCGTTGCCCTGCACCTGGCGGAACATGAACCAAATGAAAAAGAAACCGATGACCCATGGCAGGAATTGAATCAGCACCGCGAGCGGTGAGACCGCCTTGGCCCCGCCGGAAACCTTCACCCCCTTGTCCTTGAGAGA
This sequence comes from Spirochaetia bacterium, assembly GCA_049519415.1. Classification (GTDB taxonomy): domain Bacteria; phylum Spirochaetota; class Spirochaetia; order SZUA-6; family Fen-1364; genus Fen-1364. The sequence goes on along the minus strand of JBEKQU010000052.1, from coordinate 10,658 downwards.
CTTCATCAAGTCGGGGTCGGGATAGGGTATCGTTGTCTTGAAAAAGCTCACGTCGCCTGATTTGGCCTTGAAGGTCCCCTGTATCTCGTACTGGTCGATGATTTTAACCTGGTCTATCTGGCCGTCGGCGAGGTAGGTCTGGAACGTTGAGTACGGCAGCTCCGTCGTTCCGGACCGGTCGCTATACACGAAGAAGAACACGAAAAAGGACACCAGAATGAGCAGAGAGATCAGCGCTATCCGGTTGTTGAAGTTGAACCGCGGGATCCGGGGATCCGGTCCCTTGTTGTCGCCATTGTCGTTATTGTTGCTCACGTGCCTTTTCCCTGATCCCTCTGCTCCGCCAGCCGAATTGCGGCCTGGGGCCGCGATAGAAGTACAGCCATGCGGTCCGCATCTTCGCGATTTTCCGCGATCGCGCCCGCCCGTGCCCGGGTCCTAAACCCCAGCGCGCCGCCCAGGACCGCCAGCACGCCTCGACGATCAGCAAGAATGGGAATCCCGTTCTTTTCCGCCTGAGGGATTTTCCATCCTGCCAGAAGATCATTCACGAGCGTAACGCCAGTTTCCAGAAGGATTCTGTCTCCCTTCCTTTTTGACCTGAGCACAAGTGGCGGCTCCACCTCGCATGCAAGGATGGAGATCCCTCCCGTTGCCGCGCCATCAATGTTCCTGCCGTGAACAAGAGACAGAATCACCCCCGCCCCCGGAATGACAGTGGGGCCGGCATCGGAGACTTCTATAAAATATCCCTTTTTACCTCGGCTGGCAATATGAGCCCCCCAGAAAAGCGCGTCTCCTCGGCTGAGCAGGACCGCTCCATGGCCGATCAGGATTCGGGCCCGGGACGGCAGCGCATCCAGTGTCAGTACGGGAGCGATGAAACGCCACGGAAGTCTGCGGGGCGAACCGCTCAGCTTGAACCGGTCGTAAAGGCTCAGCAGCGAGCGCGCCCGCACTGCTGGCGGAGCTGAAAGAAATGCATCCCGCGAGATGCAGAACCCGTTCTCCATAGGAAACCAGGGCAGCCGGGATGCGGAATCCTCGATCATGTCCGCCGCGAGAGAGAGCTTCTGAGACAGTCCGAGGATGCCCGTCCTGAATCCGGGAAAGTCCTTCCTGAGCAGGGGCAGCAGGATGTGACGCACCCTGTTCCTGAGAAAGACAGTGTCTCTGTTTGACGGGTCCTCCCGCCAATCCTGGCCCAGCGAATCAAGGTATTCGATGATCTGCGCGCGGGTGCATCTGAGCAAAGGCCGTACGAAGAGCCCGCGGCGCAGGGGGATGCCCTTAAGGCCTGCGACATCGGAACCCTGCAGCACCCGCATCAGAATGGTTTCGATCGTGTCGTCCTCGGTGTGCCCCAGCAGGACGGCCGCTGCCCCGACGTCGCGCGCGGCTTCCCGCAACAGGCCATACCTTGCGTCGCGGGCGGTTTCCTCCAGGCTTTTTTGCTCCGCGACGGCTCGAGAGGCGCACGTTCCGGGCGGAACGGACTTCACGAGCATAGCAATGCCAAGCCTTTCACACAAAGTCCGGACAAAGGCGATATCAGCCTCGTTCTCCAGCCTCGAGCGGATTCCGTGATCCACATGGCAGACGACCACGCACGCTCGGGCGCTTTCCCGAAGGGATGCGAGAGCCCGGAGCAGCGCGGTGGAGTCCGGTCCCCCAGAGACCGCGACCAGGAGAAGGGCGTCAACCGCAACCTTGGCCTCGGTGAGAGCCTCCTGGACAGCCTCTTCGATGCCTGTCATGAGGGGGGTTCTTTCCGGTTGACGCTGTTCATCACGCGCGTCGGCCCATCAGTGAGAAGGAGCAGCACGGCGTCGGCTGCCTGCTCAACAGTCTGGCTGATGAGCTCCTTCTCATCCTTGCGAGGAGCGCTCAGGACGTGGCTGATGACCTGGCCCTTGTAACCAGGCCTCCCGATTCCAATGGCAAGCCGCATGAAATCCTCGGTGCCCATGGCCTTGATGATGGACTGCAGGCCCTTCTGTCCAGCCGAGGATCCCTTCAGCTTGAATCTGAGGTTGCCTGGCGAGAGATCCAGCGAATCGCAGATGACCAGGAGATCCGCGACGCCGGTTCCCGTCTCCCGCAGTGCTTCCCGCACGGCTCGTCCGGAATCGTTCATGAAGGTGATCGGCTTGACCAGATACAGGGAGGCGCCCGCATACATTCCCCTGCCCGTAAAGTAGGCGTGAAAGAGCTTCTTCTTGAGGGAGACGCCCAGACGTCGCGCCAGGGTGTCCACCACCATGAACCCGACGTTGTGCCGGGTGTCCGCGTAGCGTTCTCCTGGATTGCCGAGCCCCACAACCGCAAGGGCCAGGAACTACTCCTCTTTCTCCTCGGTCTCCTCGGTCTTCTCCTCGCCTTCGGCACCTTCCTCGCCCTCGGCAGGAACCTCTCCCTCCACTGCGGCCGGAGCGACCTCCTCCTCGGCCTTGCGGTGGGCGACGAGGCAGACGACCTGGTCGGGCGCCTGCAGGGCGCGCACGCTCGGGGGAAGGGCGAGATCGCTCACGTGCATGGCGCGGTCAAGCGCGAGCTCGCTGATGTCGAGGGTGATCTCTTCCGGCAGGTCCTTGGGGAGGCACTCCACGTCGAGCTGGTAGAGAAGACTCTCGAGGATTCCCCCTTCCTTCACGCCGACGGGGTTTCCGATGAGCCGGAGGGGAACGCGCGTCCGCAGCGTTTTTCCCTTCTCAAACTCGTAGAAATCTACGTGAAGGATCTGGCCCGTAAGATTGTCCTTCTGGTAATCCTTGACCAGCACCTCGTGGATGCCGCCGTCCATGTGCAGCTCAACGATAGTGTTCTCCGTAATTCGTTTGAACGCATTGCGGAACTCCCGAGCATCCACGGTGATGGACGTGGGAGTGGTATGTCCGTAGATGACGGCGGGAATCTTGCCGGTGAGCCGCAGGCGGCCCGCCACGCTCTTCCCTCCCCCCTTCCGCATCTCGACATTCAGCTTCTTTGCTTCCATTAAAAGACTCCTTTGCAAACTCCTTCGTGTATGCTCATCCGTTCAACGGGTGTCATTTTCATCTGGGACGGCAGGATTCGAACCTGCGTATGCCGGATCCAAATTCCGGAGGCTTAACCGCTTGCCTACGTCCCATTGCAGTCACAGTACTCTGTGACAACAGCGGCATGGGACCGTGACTCGTCCGCCTCAGACCGTCGACGGCGCTCCGTTGAGCGGATCACTTTCCCCCATGCCGTTCCCCGACGGGAACTCCTCGTTTTCCTGTCCCGAAATATGCAATTCCCCTACCCCTTTGTCAAACTCCTCCAGGATGCGGGCTTGAATCCTCCTTCGGAACTCGGAATTGATGGGGTGGGCTATGTCCTTGAACTCGCCATCCCTGGTCTTCCTGCTGGGCATCGCCACGAACCGACCGAACTGGCCCATGATGATCTTAAGGTTGTGCACCACGAAACAGTTGTCGAAGGTGATCGTGACGTAGGCCTTCAGCTTGTTGTCAGATTCGACCCTCTTGATGCGAATGTCTGTAATCTCCATGGGTGTCCTCCCATTGGCGAATCCGCATCTGGCTATTGTAGCAGACGTCAGGAATTGTCGCAAGGGGGAGGAGGAGCACAGCGGCATGCCCGGCAGCGGAAAGGCGCGCAATGCAGGCTCGGGCCTCATCAGGGTCGGAGAAGATGCCGATCACGGTGGATCCGCTGCCGGTCAGCCTCGCCGAGCAGGCGCCTGCAGCGCGGAGGGCGTCGCGCGCTCTTTCGACCTTGGGATGCAGGGCGCATATGACCGCATCGAATGAATTCCCGAAAGGCCATTGAGCGGGGGGCATCGCGGCATATATCTGCCGGAGCTGGGCTGGTGACAGCCCCACTTCCGGCCGTGTTCCCTCTCTCTCCAGCGCTTGAAAAGCTTCGGCGGTACTGATCCGGACCCCCGGCAGAACCGCGGCGATGGCGAAATCAACTCTGGGCGTCAATGGTGAAAGCAGCTCCCCACGTCCCTCTACCACCGCTGCAGGGACGCCGAGGAAAAAGGGCACATCGCTTCCCAGGTCCGCAGCCAGGGCGCGTGAGAGCTGTGGGGGCATTTCGATGTCGAAAAGGGCGGCCAGACAGCGGAGCATTGCCGCGGCGTCGCTCGATCCCCCCCCAAGCCCGGCGGCTATAGGGATCTTCTTCTCCACTTCCACCTCGATGCCGGCGGTCAACCCTGTCTGGTCCCGAAAGGAACGGATCACCCGAGTGATGATGTTGTTTTCCGGCGGAAAGTCGAAATCACCCGTGATCCGAATCTCTCCCGGACCTCCTGCCGCTCGTACGTGCAGGATGTCTGCCAGGGATACTTCCTGGAAGATGGAGACGATATCGTGGTACCCGTCTGGCCGGAGTTTCAGGACTTCCAGGTGCAGATTCACCTTGGCCGGGGCAGGGAGGGCGACTTCGTGATGCATGGCATGGGCGAGCGTAGCCGAGCCTGCGTATGCTGTCAAATGCGCTCTCGCTACGTAACGGCAATGCTCACTCTGCGTCTCCTGAATGAGCACTTCTCATTGTGCCCTACAGGATCGGGGATGTGCGGTTGTCATCTCTCTATAAAAACCTTGAAGGTGCAAAATGAGAAGTGCGGGCTATTTGACAGCCCGCAGGCGCTCTCCTATACTCCAGAAGTGCAGCAGAAGATCCTTGATGTCTTCATCGAGGCAGTCCGACAGGTGTTCCATGAGACGGATATACTCATAGACTCCGTCGACATGGGCGAGGCTCACGACACGGATGACCAGGTCATCACGAGCGTGGGTCTCATAGGCGATCTGAAGGGCGTGTTCATGTTGCGCACCGACACCCCTAGTGCCGCCAGCATCTTGCGGGCCATGGCGGGCGGCGTGCGCATCGCTGTCAAGGACGATATATTGAGCAATGTGCAGCTAACTGCAATGGGCGAACTGGCCAACCAGATCTCGGGCCGCGCTATCACGCTGTTGTCCGAACGCCACCTTAGCTGTGATATCACCTCGCCCACGATCGTCGCGGCAACCCAGTTGCAGAGTCTGGTGCCGGACGTTGCTGTGACCTTCCGCCGAACCATCCGTGGCCCGTTCGGAAGGCTCACGCTCTTCCTCGGAATGCAGGATCTCGGGCCTTCCGAATAGCCGCAAAAAACTAGTTGACAAGCCGTAAAATCTGGACGTAGATTCAGCTAGGTTCCATACTTCACAAGCTGAGGCGGGGTGTACAATGCTTGAAATCAACGAAAACAATGAAAAGGAATTTGATCCACGGCTCGGCTTTTCCCTTGGCAAGGGCAAGGGAAAGAGCGACGAGGAGAATACCGGCAGCGGCGAGAATCAGGAAGACCTCGACAATGATTTTGACGACTACGAAGACGACCTCGAGGAGGACTATGACGAGGAGGAAATAAGCGAAGAGGAAGAAGAGTTCGACGACGACATGGACGAGGACTTCGAAGAGGACGAGGAAGAGGAAGAAGAGGAAGAAGACGTAGACGACGAAGAGGAAGAGGAAGAAGAAGAGGAAGAGTACGACGAAGAGGATTACCTGGATGAAGACGATTTCGATGTGGACGAGGATCTTGACTATGAGGACTTTGACCAGTAAGGGACCTGCTCGGCTTTGAACCACAGCCGTTCCAGGTCATAGAATTTCCGCTGTTCCTTCTCCATCAAATGCACAACAAAATCCCCGCAATCCAGAAGAACCCACCCGGTCTCCACGCGTCCCTTGTGGCCGCGGAAGAGGTGTATATTATGCTCCCGAAAGAAATCAGTGAGGGCGCGTAGAAGACCTGCCAGGTGGGCCGCGCTCCGCGCCGTGGAGATGATGAAGAAATCCGCGATGGTGGAAACGCCGTTCAGGTCAAGCACCACCGTGTCTTCCCCTTTGTGATCCGCGATCACTCTTGCCGCCCGAAGGGCGGCATCCCTGCTACTTGACGTAGCGGCCATCGAAATCCTTTCCCAGGATCACCGTCACGTCCACCGCCTGGTCCATCTGCGCATCCGGTTTTGAGTAGACCTTCTGACAGCGGATGATGTCAGCAACCTTCTTGGCGTCGTCCAGGTTGCCCTTCCTGTCCAGCACCACCGTGTTGAGGTACTGGTCATTGTCCGCGTTGTTCGGGGCCATGACCTCCATGTCATAGCTCTGGAACAGGTCGCGCGCGCGCGTCGCCAGCCCGGGGGTCTTGGTGCCATTCAGCACCTCGACGGTGATGGTGAGCGTTTCGGGAGGAGTGAACTCATTGGAGGCGTTCGCCGCCAGGGCCAGCTTCACCGACTGCTTCAGCAGATCCCCTTCCTGGTGGGGAAAGAGGAGGTCGCGGCCGTCCACGGACCGGGTCGTTCCCAGGACCCGCTGCAGCACCATGCGTTCCGAATCGAACCGCCCCATCTCCGCGATGAAGGAGGAAAGGGCGCGCCCGGGCAGATCGGTACGCAGAAGGGAACGAAGCATGCGGAATGGTCCGCGCTGGAGGAGAAACGCGTTGTTCTCCCCCAGTCCCTTGAGGAGGGCCTGGAGGAATTTCTGCCTGCGGCCAATCATGTACGAGTCCGATTCCAATGGGTCCTGGTAGCTGATGAAATCCTGGGCCTTGTCCCCGTCCAGAGTGACGCTCCCCGAAGGGAGCAGGACCCGGTGGTCCGCTTGGGTGATATCCACGGGGTTGGGGATGAACACATCCACGCCGCCCATCAGGTCCACCAGCCGCCCCGTATCCTCAATGCTGATGTCAATGACCCCCTGGAGGGGCGCGGCGAGCAGATCCTCGATCTTCTGCCGCAGCGGGGCCGGGTTGGCACGCCGGTAGAGCACGTCGATCCCGTCCTCCTTGTTGATGGAGGCGATCACGCTGCCCAGGTTGGGCGGCACGTAGAAAAGGGAGCCCTTGCGGGTTCCCGGGTTGTAGAAGAAGACCTCGAAAAACAGGGCCTTCTCCCCGGAAGAGAATATGAACAGCGTGGCGAGGGGCTGCTTCCTCTTCAGCGCATCGGTGACCAGGTCTATGCGCAGCTGCAGGACCGCAAAGACGCCCGTGCCCGCGATGATCGCAAGGATGAGGACGAGCAGGATGATGCTCCGGTTCGACCTGCGGCTTCTCCTCTCAAGCATGGGCCGTGAGCTCCTCGTACAGGGCGCGGGCATCGGGGGCGATCTCCAGTCCCTCGGCGCGTACGTAGTGGATCTTGCGCTCCAGAACGGCGAGCACCATCTCGTCAAGGCTCAGCCCAAGGGTGCGCCGCCGGAATTCCGGCGAGACAAAGTCCCTCGTCGGCTCCAGGAAATCAGCGGCAAAAACGATCTTGGAGATCGCCCCCATCGACCCGCGCCCCGTCACGTGGTCCCGCATGGCCTGCAGCGTCTCGGCATCGGAGTACCCCGTGTGCTTCATGAGCACGGCCGCCGCGGCCCGGCCATGGAGGAGGAGAGGGTGCGCCTTGTCCCAATCACTGAGCGGCCGCCCCTCCGTCTCGGCAAGCAGAAGGATTTCCGCGATCTCCAGCTCCCGGGCAAGGTCGTGCGCCATGCCCGCGATATACCCCTTTTCCTCGTCCGCGTGGAAACGGTCGCACAGCTCGCTTGCCAGGCGCGCAACCTCGCGGGAGTGGTTGAGCCGCGGCCGCGAAAGACTCGCCTCCACGAGGGCCGATGCCCTCGATCTCCATACATTTCTTTCATCCATATAACGCGTTTTCCCTGATGTACGAGGCCACCGCGTCAGGGAGGAGGTACCTCACCGGGCGTCCCTCGCTGATCCTCAAGCGGATCTCCGAGGAGGAGATCGGGAGGATGGTGTTCGTGACGGTCCTGTGCGGATGCGCGAGCTGCACGGGTCCGGCCAGGGTCCTCCTGGCGACGATGAGGTCGACGATGCGCACCAGTTCCTCCACGTTCTTCCACGTGGGGAAACCGGCAACGAGGTCATCTCCGATCACGAATCCCGGTCTGCCCTCGATGCCGTACCGGGGTATGAGACTGGTCACCGTATCGATGGAATAGGAGGGCCCTCCGCGTTCGATTTCACCCGCATCGAGGATGAACCGGTCATTGCCGCCGATGGCCAGGCGCAGCATGGCCAGCCGGTGCGACGGCGCCAGCACGGGCGTTGAATCCTTGTGTACGGGCTGGTTGGCCGGCACGAAAATGACCGCGTCGTACCCGAACGTTGCCCGCACCTCCTCAGCAACGAAAAGATGGCCGTAGTGCACGGGATTAAAGGTTCCCCCCAGAACCACGGCCTTCATTCCACCTCCAGGAGATCGGGACGCGCCGCGTCGACAAGCCCTCGAATCGCTTCCTTCAATTCCAGCAGTCCCGCGCGGGAAAATGAGGAGATCTCTATGACGCGCTGCCCGGGGAAAGCGGCGGTGAGAGCTTCCCAGCCCTCCTCCGATTCCTTGAGATCGCTCTTGGTGCCGACGATCAGCCGGGGCCTTTGGGCGAGCGGCTGGGCATACGTTGTAAGCTCGGTTTCGAGGAGCCTCACCGTAGCGGGACAGTCCGGGCCGGAGAGGTCCACAAGAAAAAGAAGGGCTGTGCAGCGCTCAATGTGACGGAGAAACTTGAGGCCCAAGCCCCTGCCCTGCGATGCCCCTTCTATGATGCCGGGAATGTCGGCAAGGATCACGTCCCTTTCCGGCAGCCGCAGGAGGCCGAGGTTCGGCGTGCGCGTGGTGAAGGGATACTCTGCGATAAGGGGATGCGCATTGGTGAGCACGGAGAGAAGGGTCGATTTTCCGGCGTTCGGCTTTCCCACAAGTCCGATGTCAGCAATGAGATGTAGCTCCGCCTTCAGCTCCCGGCTCTCACCCTCTCCCCCCTTCTGGGCGTACCGGGGGGCCTGGTTGACGGAGGTTGCGTAGTGGGAATTGCCCTTGCCGCCCCGACCGCCCCGGAGGAACTGGAAACGCTCGCCGTCCCGGGTCAGATCGGCTATTGCATCCCCTGTCCGCGCGTCACGGAGGATCGTGCCCGGCGGCACGGCGATCACAACGTCGCTCCCGTCCTTCCCGTGCATCTTCTGGCCGGACCCGCGGCCGCCGTTGCCCGCGGCGAAGCGCCTTTTCAGCTTGAGCGAGGAGAGCGTCTTCAGGTTCGACCTCACGGTAAAAACCACGTCGCCGCCCTTGCCGCCGTCGCCGCCATCAGGACCGCCGCGGGGAACATACTTCTCCCGGCGGAAGGACACGGCTCCGTCGCCGCCGCTGCCAGATGAAACGACGATCGTGGTCTCATCCACGAAGCCGTTCACGCGGTCTCAGTTCTGCACGGGTTGGATGGCGACGAAATTCCTTCCTCTCCGCGTGCTGAAAACAACCTGCCCGTCCACCAGCGCGAAGAGGGTGTCGTCGCGGCCCCGGCCAACGCGGTCTCCGGGGTGGAACTTCGTGCCCCTCTGGCGGACGATGATCGTGCCCGCGGACACGCGCTGGCCCGCGAATCTCTTGATACCCAGCCTTTTTGCCTGCGAATCGCGGCCGTTCTTGGCCGCGCCCCCCTTCTTGCGTCCCATCTCAGACCTCCGTCGTTTCCATCCGCACGACGATCTCCCGGGGGAACTCGTCCTGCAGTTCTTTCATGCCTCTCAGGAGAAAATCCGTCACCCCCTTGAGCCATCCTGTTTCAGCCTCAGCCCCGGGGGATAGGACGAGCCTCATCTGGCCCGGCTTCTCCGCGCTCCCCTCCCGTACGATTGCGTGTTCGGCGCACAACTGGCCGGTGGTACGCAACAGCGCCGTGGCGGCGGCGCAGGCGATGTTTCTCCCCTTCAGGGCCGTTCCCGCGTGTCCCTCCGCTTGAAAACCGCGAAGGAGCCCTCCGGGCGACACCGCGAGGAGGATGCGCATCACGTTGGCGTCAGCCGATGCCGTTGAAGCCCTCTACCTTGATGGTCGAGTACTGCTGCCTGTGCCCGTACCTGCGTCGGTAATTCTTCTTTTTCTTGAACTTGCCGAACACGAGCTTGCGGGCCCTTCCATGGTCTTCCACCACCGCGCGCACGGACACGCCGGGAAGGTACGGGCTGCCGATCTTCGTTGATCCGCCATCGGAGACCATCAGAACGGAAGGGAACTCCACCTGCTCACCCTTGTCCTGCGCCAGATGGTCGACCTTCAGGACGCTTCCCTGCTCGACCTTGTATTGCTTGCCTAAAATATCCACCAGAGCGTACATACCTTCCCACCCCTGCCGTTATCCTCGTTCGCGCGCGACGCGCACGGCGCGCATGCGTGCGCGCGGACGCGCCGCCGTGAGGACGGCTGCGCGCTGTATGCCTTCAGAATGTACAGTACAGAGTATGGGGGGTGATGGTCAAGTGCTCGCAGAAGTGCCAGCCGAAAAGGACCCGATGGGTCTAGGTTTCCTCCTCTTCATCGGAGGTCATGAGGAACTTCAGCTCCTCCGCGGACACCATATGCTGCTCTTCCGGCGTCCCCTTGCCTTCCAACAGAACCTTGATGTCCGCGATATCCTGAGCGAGGGAGTCCCGAATCGCGCGCAGGTCGCCGATCTTTTCCTGCATGCACTCGGCGATGGGCGCCTTTTTTTCCAGAATCGCATCGAGGGCTTCAGCAAAGGCGCGTTTCAGCTTCGCAAGCTCCTTGAGATGTTCCTGGCGCTTGACGTAGAGGGAGCTGTCGCGG
>JBEKQU010000051.1:0-37223 GCA_049519415.1 Spirochaetia bacterium | reverse complement strand
GAGTCATCACCGAGCTTGATCATGCTATGGAGTCGAAGTTTCCTGAACTACACACCCGTCTAGTAGTTACTACCTCACGACTTCGGTTCCGTTTGCTCCAAGGGCAGTTGGGGATTTTCTAGGGAGTTGCCGCCGGCTCGGGAAGGTGATACCTTTCTCTCATTGCCTCACCAATGCGTTCGCCGCATGAGGGGGCGCAATCATCGTCCGTGGACAGGAGCGGGAATGAACCAATCAGATGATCCTGGGAGTAGGGTGGTAGTCAGGGCATAGGAGATGTCTCTTCCATCTCCTGTGCGGGTCTCCCGTAAAAAGGAGGTGGAAGATGAAGAAGAATCCGTTTCTTTTGGACGCGTTCGTCCTCAGCGGCTTTGTCGCAAGCTTTTTCTCGGGTTTTCTCAACCCCCTGTACATCAGCCTGATCCTCTCACGGCTGGACGGCAGGATCATCACGCTCGGATCCTTCATGGCGTCGGCTTTCCCGGTGCTGGTGGGCGCGGCGTTGGGGAACAAGGCCGTTTTCGCGCGCCTGTACGCGGCTCTGCCGCTGGTCATGCTCGTGGAGCTTGTCGCGGCCATTGGCTCCGCCGTGGTCGCGGTGGTTGATCTGCGGGCATACTACCTGGCCTCCATGTTTGTTTTCGGTGCCTTCTCCTCCTCCATTGTTTATTTGCTGCAGAAGATCAAGGAAGTGCGCTACCGGAGGAACAGGGCGGGGTTCGATCGCGTGTGCGACATGGCGGACGCCTGCGGGATTCTTGCGGGATCAGGACTCTCCGTTGCCGTGTTCTCCCTGCTGCGCGATCCCCTGGCGGTGGCGGCGCTGGGCGTGGTGCAGACGGCGAGCGTCTACGGGCTGTTTCTCCTCCTGTATCGCAAGGTGCCCGCGCGCAGAGGGCGGCGCGCGGACGAGGAGGCGCACCCATGCGTCGAATCAATGACCCAAGGCCGGCTCCTCCTCGCTGTATAGAGGGAGTGCCGTGCCGCGCGCGTTCTTGAGCAAGCAGCGGAAGGACTGCTACACTGGAGCGGAAGGAGAAACACGTGACAGACCCCGCGAAGGCTTCTTCCGAATCGCCGCCTTCCGACTTCATTCGAGATTTCGTCGCCGAGGATCTCAAGAAGGGGCGGTTCACCTACGTGCGCACGCGCTGGCCGCCCGAGCCGAACGGGTACCTTCACATCGGACACGCGAAAGCCATCTGCCTGGATTTCGGCATAGCGGCGGAGTTCGGAGGAGTCTGCAATTTCCGGTTCGACGACACCAACCCTGAGAAGGAAGAGCAGGAATACGTTGATGCAATCACGGCCGATGTCCGGTGGCTCGGCTTTGAATGGGGAGATCGCGAGTTCTTTGCCTCCGGCTATTTCGAGCAGCTCTACCAGTGGGCCGAACAGCTCATCGCGGCGGGCAAGGCCTACGTCTGCGATCTGAGCGAGCAGGAGATCCGCGAGTACCGGGGCACGGACGTAGCGGACAAGGGCCCCATCACCAACACCCCCCCCGGACGGAACAGCCCGTATCGCGACAGGACGGTGAAGGAGAACCTCGATCTGTTCCGCCGCATGCGCGCCGGTGAGTTCCCCGACGGAGCGCGCACCCTCCGCGCCAAGATCGACATGGCGCATCCCAACCTGCACATGCGCGATCCGGTCATGTATCGCATCCGGCACGCCACCCACCATCGCACGGGTGACGCGTGGTGCATCTATCCAATGTACGATTATCAGCATCCCCTGTCCGACTCCATAGAAGGGATCACCCATTCCCTGTGCAGCATGGAGTACGAGATCCACAGGCCGCTGTACGACTGGTTCCTGGAGAACCTCGGCATCTTCCACAGCAGGCAGATCGAGTTCGCGCGCCTGAACATCACCCACACCGTGATGAGCAAGCGCTGGCTGCTGGACCTTGTGAAGGAGGGAAGGGTCAGGGGCTGGGATGATCCCCGCATGCCCACGCTTGTCGGGATGCGGCGCCGCGGGTACACGCCGGAGGCGATCCGGGATTTCATCTCACGGGTCGGGATGGCAAAGACGGTGAGCACGGTGGACATCGCGCTCCTCGAGCATTGCCTGCGCGAGGACCTCAACCGTCGATGCCGGAGGGCAATGGCCGTCCTGAAGCCGGTGCGGTTGGTGATAGAGAACTGGCCCGCCGGCAGGGTCGAGGAGCTGGAGGCGGTCAACAATCCCGAGGATCCCTCGGCGGGCACGCGCAGCGTGCCCTTTTCCGGCGCGCTGTATATCGAGCAGGACGATGTTCGCGAGTCGCCGCCGCCGAAATACTACCGCCTGTTTCCGGGCAATCAGGTGCGGCTCCGCTACGCCTACATCGTCACCTGCACGGGCGTACGCAAGGACCCGGCCACCGGGGAGATACGGGAGGTCCTCTGCACCTACGATCCCGGCACAAGGGGAGGGAACGCTCCCGACAACCGCAAGGTGAAGGCAACCATCCATTGGGTGTCATCCGACCATGCGCTGCCCATGCAAGCCCGGCTGTACGATCATCTTTTTCTGGCCGACTCCCCCCAAGAGGTGCCGCCCGGAGTGGATTGGAAGGACACGATCAACCCCGCGTCCCTGGAGGTGGTGACCGGCGCCCGGGTTGAACCGAGCCTTGCGGGAGCCAGACCGGGGGAGAGGTTCCAGTTTGAGCGTCTGGGCTACTTTTGCGTCGACCCCGACACGAAGCCGGGCGCGCTCGTTTTCAATCGCACCGTCTCATTGAAGGACGCGTGGGCAAGGATCGAAAAGAAAAACGCGTAGGGAAAATAGACGGGCGCGGTGCAAGGCCTGGGATTGCCGAAGCGCTGAAAGGTTTTCTGGAGGGGCCGAGGCTATCCCTCGGCCTTTAGCGGCCTGTCGCGAAAGCGCATCGCGGGCGCTCTACGGAGTTTCCGGCGCCGGATCGGAGGCCGGAGGCGCATCGGGCTGAACGCCGTCCGCTGGCTGCCCGTCGGGCGACGGAGTCTCTCCCGGCAGCGATTCATCGGTTTGGCCGGCGGTTTCCCCCTCATGTTTTTTATTGAAGCGGCGCTGTCTCTTCTCTTCCTGCTTCTTCATCCGCGCAAGCTCTTTGCGGCGTTTCTCGCTCTGGTATGGCGATCTTCCCATGAGGTCCTCCTATCTGGCTGTCGCGCGCGGCTGCGCTGCCGGGCGCGAGCACAATACATCGGGAGAGGGCGGAAGCGAAAAGGAGGCCCGGCCCGGGCGTGTGTCCGGACCGAAGCCTCCCCTGATGTTCGAGCCCGCCTAGTAGTAGCGGCTCTTTCCGCCGCCGCCGCGACTGCTGTCGCGAGGCTTGTCGTTTGCCTCGTTCACCTTCAGCTGCCGGCCGTCCAACTCCTTGCCATTCAGTGCGGTCATTGCCGCCCGGGCGGCGTCTTCCGACGCCATCTCAACGAAGCCGAAGCCTTTTGCGCGTCCCGTGTAGCGGTCGGTGATCACGTTCACGGACACCACCTCGCCATACTGGGCGAAGAGTTGTCGCAGCGTGTCTTCGCTCGTATTGTAGTTCATGTTGCCGACATAGATTTTCTTCGCCATGTCGATCCCCCTTCTCGAGCGGGGCCCCCCCCGCTTATCCAGATGTGAACAGAACCTGTCGACGACAGGCTCACGCCGCTCCTGTCGACACGGTGCTCGGAAAGTCTGGGCCGCCATGGCGGCTTGTCGAAATGGGGGAAAAAGAATGGATTCGAAGGGAAAGGATTACTTTATGGTGCAGTAATTCGATCACTCGAGCTTCTTCCAGATTCACCCCTGGGCGGTATACATCTCATCTGATGCAATTCCGCGTGTGCCAGAACGTCTCTCCACGCGCCAGTGCTTGGGAACGCGGTATTCCTGCGCCAATCAGTCCTGTTTCAACGAAACCATCCCAAGAGCGACGGAATACGTTGTGAAGCATATATGAATCCGGGGGGGGAGTCAAGCAAAAGAATCCCGGCAATTGTTGACAGGTCTGGCGGCCGCGGGTAGCATGAAAGGGGAACACCATGGGCGAAATGAGCTTTCTCCTGGCGATATTCGCCATCATCGAGCACCTGAACAAGTCAGAGCTCACTACCACGAGCAAAAAACTGGTCATTGCGTACGTCAACGAAGCCTCTGATATCTCTTTTTCGGAAAAAGCGCGCGCTGCCGTGCGCAGGTACACGGAAACCGTTTTACCGTCTTTGGAAAGCATTAGGGAAAAATCACGTACCGTGAAGCTGGACAAGCTGGATCATCTGGTTCTCAAGATGGAATACGAAGCGTCCCGGCTTCACGCGTAAGCGGCTCACTTCTCGTCGGGAGTCGGCTTTTTTCCGACGGGCGCGGCATACAGGGCGAATTCCTCTTCTGGCAGACATGCCCCGCGTCCAGGGCGATGACCTTGTGCGACACTATCGCGTAGCGCCATTCCGTGTGGAGGAATTTTCGTCCGTTCTCGATCCGTTTCTCCAGTTCCCCGCTATCCATCCTTTTTCCTCCTTATCATTGTCCGTGCGCCCCGGGCCGGGAGGGCCTGTTGGGTGCGCCCTTTTTTCCCATTTCCCTTCCTGTTTTCGAGTATCGATCTGGCAAGGAAGAAGCCCACGATGAGGAAAGTAGTCACGGGCGATACCCACTGCGGCACGTGGACGGCGAATCCATCGCACATCATCACCGCTCCCAGGACGAGTATCGAGTACATGGCGCCGTTCTTGATGAAGCGAAGCGAACGGATGCGCTCGATGTTGCCCACGGTGATCTGGCGCACGATGACCGCGCCCAGGCCGTTGCCGATGATGATGAGCGGAACCGACAGCGTGAAGGCGAACGCGCCCAGCACGCCGTCGATGGAAAAGGTCATGTCGATGATCTCCAGGTAGAGCAGCTTGCTCATGTCCGAAAGACGTCCTGACAGGAGCCTTTTCTCCTGCGCCTCGGCGTTCTCCTTGAACCCGTGGGTGATGAAGAACACCGTGGAACCGATCACCGCGGCGAACGCCACCATGGCCCCAATGCGCAGGGAAAACCAGACGGCAAGGGCGAGGAACACTGAAGCTGCGGCGAAGAACCAGACCCCTTGTGATGCGAAGAACCTCTCCCCCACGAGCCCGAACTGCTTCGGCTCGAGAAAAAGCCAGTGCAGAAAAAGGAGCACGAGGAACACGCCGCCGCCCATGAAAAGAACGGGAGCCGCTTTCTCCACGGCCTCTTTTACCAGCGGGTCGCTGGAGAACGCCGCGGTGAGGGCGCCCAGCGGCCCGAGCCCGGGCACCGCCATCCATACAATGAGCCAGGGGAGCAGGCCCCGCACGATAAATACGGCGAAGAGGATCCCCCACAGGAGGAACCACCGCCTGGCGCGGGCGCCCATTGCGGAGAGGACTTCGGCATTGATGATGGCGTTGTCCACGCTGGAGACCGTCTCGAATACGGAAAGACCGAGGACGGTGAGGAGCATGCCGAGAAAGCTCATGCCCAGATACTAACCCAGAGTCGAAAGACTGCATACGCCGGCGACTGGTGGGGGAGCATGCCCTTGAAAAGCGCGCCGCGTGTCCCTATCATTCAATTGTTGAGCGCACGGAGAAAGCCGTAGGCATGCGGGATCCGAGTCCAGGGGGGGGTGCGGAGGGGCAGCTCGTCCATGGGATCGAGTCCGTTACCCGGCTGCCCTATGGCGTGACCCGCTATTATGCCGGGCTTGCGCGAAGCGACGATCCACGGGTCGACCCCATTGCCGCGCAATTCATGCCGACAGAAAACGAGCGCGCCTCGCTCTCCTACGAATCCAGCGATCCGATCGGAGACCGGCGCTATCTTGTTACGGAGCGTCTTGTCCACCATTATCGGGACAGGGCCCTTCTTCTTGTCAGCGATCGATGCGCCGTCTACTGCCGTTTCTGCTTCCGCCGGCACTTCACCGGACACGGAGGGGGACGGATCACGAAGGATCAGCTCCAGGATGCCTGCGCATACCTGGCACGCACGCCCGCGGTCAGGGAGATCCTGCTCTCTGGCGGAGACCCTCTCATGCTTTCCGACCGGGAGCTGGAGGACCTTCTCCAAGAGCTCAAGCGGGTTGATCCGCGCTATCTCATCCGCGTCTGCACGAGGATTCCCGTCGTGCTTCCGTCACGCGTTACCATGGCGCTTGCCCGGATCCTGGGCGCGTTGGAGTCTGTGTGGGTGGTGATCCATGCCAACCACCCCTGGGAATTGACCGAGGAGTTCCGA
The DNA here is from genome assembly GCA_049519415.1 of Spirochaetia bacterium. Taxonomy (GTDB): domain Bacteria; phylum Spirochaetota; class Spirochaetia; order SZUA-6; family Fen-1364; genus Fen-1364. The sequence continues at coordinate 31,007 of JBEKQU010000051.1, read as the reverse complement.
TCCGGCATTCGCCTCCTTTTGAGGGCGGGCGTGCCTGTCCTGAACCAGTCGGTTCTCCTTCGGGGCATCAACGATGACGCCGACACCCTGGAGGCCCTCTTCCGCGGGCTCGTGCGCTCCGGCGTCAAGCCCTACTACCTGTTCCAGGCCGATTGCGCCTCCGGCACCGCGCACTTTCGCGTGGATCTTGCACGCGGCATCGAGCTGATGCGCGAGCTGCGCGCCCGGATGTCCGGGCTCGGGCTTCCCACGTATGCGGTGGATCTTCCGGGCGGCGCCGGCAAGGTGCCGGTGGAATCATCCCTGCTGCGCGCGGAAGAGAACGCGTACGTTCTGCGCGGCGCTGACGGCGCCGAGCGCCGCTATCCCCGCCAGAGCGGCGCGCCCCGGGGCCCCACGGGAGAGACTTGACGATCCCCGCTCTTTTCAGTATCTCTAGAGAAATTACGAATCCGAAACATTCGTAATCGAAATATTCGCAACCGGAGCAGGTGTGTATGGAAAGCGACATTCAGTTGATCGAGCTTCTCTTTCAGATCAATAGAAGAATATGGAAGTTGTTGTCACCCATTTTCAGGAAAGAGCAGCTTTCCATCACCGAGCTGCTGGTGCTCACGATCATGAGCAAGAAGAAAACGAGCCGTGTCATTCAACTGGCAACCGTCATCGGCGTGCCCCCCAGCACGGTCACGGGCATACTCGACCGGCTTGTTCGGGAAGGATTCCTTCAACGCGGCCGGGATCCTAGCGACCGCAGGAGCGTTTCCATAACGGCAACGCCGAAACTGGGGTCTTTCATCCGCAAAACGGCAGCCCCCATCGAGAAGATGCTGCGGGCCGGGCTGGGGCCAATGGCTGAGCCTCGAAAGAAAAGGCTGACCGCTGACCTGCGGTTCCTGCTGGAGAGTCTGGAGCAGGAAGGCGATGCCGGCAGTACAGCGCATGAGTTCACGCAGAGCGCCCCGCGCGGCAGATAAGGCGAAGAAGAGGGTGAGAGCTTCCATGCAGTCCTTCCGGAATCATCGAAAAGGCCGAATCATTGCGGCGAGCATCCTGGTGCTGGCAACCGGCCTTGCACCCTCCCTCGGGGCGCAGGCAGCGCCGCTGTCCGTCAAAGATGCGGTCACCAGGGCGCTGGAAAAAAACCTGAGCGTGCAGAGTTCGAGCTGGGACTGGCTCTCCGCAAGCGCAAACGCGGACGCAGCGCGGTGGCGAATGATGCCTTCCCTTTCTCTCAGCGCCGGCTATCAGAGGCTGAGCGACCTTGGCGCCGAGTCCCTGCAAATGGCGAACCCCTTCTATCCCCTTGGCCCCTCCCAGATCGACTTCGCCTTCCCCGCCTCCCTCTCGAATTACTGGGCGCTCGCGGTGAACACGCAGTACCAGGTGTTTGCCGGGTTCCGCATTCGGGAGGCGGCCACCCTGGCCCAGCTTCAGGCGGAGAGCAAGCTTGTGGGGATGGAGATGGTAAAGAGGTCCCTCATGTTCGAGGTGCGCCGCGCGTACTGGGAAGCGGTCCGCGCGACGAGCAATCGCCAGACTCTCCAGAAGAACCTGGAGCTCATGAAGTCCAGCAGCCAGCTTGCCTCCCAGCAGTTTGCCCAGGGAATCGCGACCAAGGCAGACCTGCTGGCCGCGGCGGCGCGCTACAGCCAGGCCGATCTGGACCTCGGCGACGCGGTGGCCCGGCAGAACAGGGCGTATCTGACCCTCGCGTCCCTGATCGGGAATCCTTCCATCGGCCTGAGCCCCTCTCCGCAATCGGCCGATGCGCCGCCTCCGTTCACCCTCACCTCGCAACCGGGGGACCCCGCGGAGTCGGGCTTCGGACAATCCCTTGAGGAGAACGACCTGGTAGCGGAAGCCCTGTCACGGCGGCCCGAGACCCGTATGACTTCACTATCGATGGAGATGGCGGAACACGGAATCAAGCAGGCCCAGGCGGGCCTGTATCCCACGGTCACGCTGACGGGCAATTACACCTATGCGGACCCCAACCAGCGCGTGCCCTTCCAAACCGACCCGACCATTTTTACCGGCACGTGGGCGATCGGCGTCCAGATCGGCTACGACATCGGGGGAGTGGGGACGAATCTCGCGGCGGTCAAGGCGCAGGAGCAGGCCCTCAAGAAGACCCAGGCGGACGGGGACAAGCAGCGCAACACCGTGACGCTCGATGTCAGGACGTGCATCATCAGCCTTGAGCAGGCCCGGCGGGATGTCGCCTTGACCCAGGGAGCCGTGGACCAGGCCACTGAAGACGTGCGCGTGGCCCAACAGAGGCTTGCCAGCGGCACGGCCAATGACCTGGAGGTGCTCACCGCGCAGTTCAATCTTTTGAGGGCCAATTTCAGCGTCACCAACAGGGAGATCGACGCGCAGATCGCATCCGCCGATCTGGCGCGCGCAACCGCTTTGGACGAGGTCAAGTAGCAGGGAACGGGGTCATGATCAAATTACTGAGATACCTGCGGCCCTATGCCATACCAGTGGCCGCTGTCCTGGTGCTGATCTTCATGCAGTGCATGGCCGACCTGTACCTGCCCACGCTGATGTCGGACATCGTCAACAAGGGCATCACCAACGGCGACGTCAACTACATCATGGCGACCGGCGGCCGCATGCTCCTGGTGGCGCTGGGCGGCTCCGCCTGCGCCATCCTCGCCGGCTATCTTTCCTCCCACTCCTCCATGGGCCTGGGCGAGATTCTGCGTGAAAAGATCTTCACCCACGTGACGCGCTTCTCCCTGCACGAGATCGACAAGCTGGGCACCCCCTCCCTGGTCACGCGCAGCACCAACGACGTGACCCAGGTCCAGATGTTCACCCTCATCATGATGCGCATGATCATCAGCGCGCCGATCATGGCAATCGGCGGCATCATCCTGGCCGTGTCCAAGGACGCCGGACTGTCGTGGGTCATCATCGTGGTGATTCCGCTCCTCGCGGCCACGATCATCACCGTAGCCATGAAGGGTTTCCCGCTGTTCAGGTCCATCCAGAAGAAGATCGACAAGATCAACCTGGTGCTGCGCGAGGGCTTGACCGGCGTCAGGGTCATCCGCGCCTTCAATAGAATCGAAGACGAAAAGGGCCGGTTCCGCGACGCGAGCTTCGATCTCATGCAGACCTCCATCCAGGTCAACCGGATGATGGCCGCCCTGATGCCCATCCTGATGCTGGTGATGAACCTGACGACCGTCACCATCATCTGGTTCGGCAGCCTCCGCATCGACCGCGGCACCTCGAACGTCGGCAACATGATGGCGTTCCTCCAGTATGCCATGCAGATCCTGTTCTCCCTCCTGATGGCCTCGCTCCTCTTCATCATGCTCCCCCGTGCGCAGGCATCTGCGGACAGGATCAACGAGGTGCTGGCGACCGCTCCTTCGATCAAGGACCCGGAGCAGGCGCGCGACACCGAAAGCGCCAGAAAGGGCTATATCGAGTTTCAAAACGTCACCTTCAGCTATCACGGGGCGGAGGAGCCAGCCGTCAGCGGCATCACCTTCGCCGCGTGCCCGGGCGAGGTCACCGCGATCATCGGCAGCACGGGCTCGGGGAAATCGACCCTGATCAACCTCATCCCGCGCTTCTACGATGTGGACAGCGGCAGCATCCTGATCGATGGGGTGGATATTCGCGAGATGTCGCAGAAGGCCTTGAGGGCCAAGATCGGCCTGGTGCCGCAGAAGGCCATCCTGTTCTCCGGCACCATCGCGGAGAATATCAGGTACGGGAAGCGCGACGCCGACGATGCGGAGGTGGCGAAGGCCGCGGAAACCGCGCAGGCCACAGAGTTCATTTCCGCGATGAAGGACGGGTTCGACTCCGTCATCGCCCAGGGGGGCACCAACGTCTCCGGCGGACAGAAACAGCGCCTTTCCATTGCGCGGGCGCTCGTGAAAAAGCCCGAGATCTACCTTTTCGACGACAGCTTTTCAGCGCTTGATTTCAAGACCGACGCGCGCCTGCGGGCCGCCCTCAGGAAGGAAACCGCGGAGGCGACGGTGCTGATCGTGGGCCAGAGGGTAGCGACGATCATGGACGCGGACCGGATCATCGTGCTTGACGAAGGCAGGATTGCCGGCATGGGGACCCACAAGGAGCTCTATGCCGCCTGCGAGGTGTACCGGGAGATCGTGGCCTCCCAGCTCTCCGAGGAGGAGATCGCATGAGCGATCCGCGCAGGGAGCAGAGGCCGGCGGGGCCTCCCCCGGGGATGTTCGGCCGCGGCGGGCCGAGGCCGGGCGGCGGCTTCATGGGCGGAATGGGCAGAGGCGTCGCCGAGAAGCCGAAGGACTTCGCGGGGACCCTGAAGCGGTTCATGGTGTATTTCAGGCCCCGCAGGGTTCAACTGGCGATCGTCTTCGTCTTCGCGGTGCTGAGCACGATCTTCACGATCATCGGCCCCAAGCTCATGGGCCAGGTGACGACCAAGCTTTTTGACGGGCTGATCTCCAAGTACATGGCGGTCTTTCTCCACAAGCCCATGCCTTCCATCGATTTCGCGTTCATCGGGCAGATCATCGTCATCCTGATCGGGCTGTACGCGATCAGCGCGCTGTTCAGCTACATCCAGCAGTACCAGATGGCAGGCGTGTCCCAGAGAATCGTTTTCGACATGCGCCAGGACATGGAGGACAAGCTCTCCCGTCTGCCCCTGAAGTTCTATGATGGGAGGACCCACGGCGAGATCATGAGCCGGGTGACCAACGACATCGACAACATCAGCGGCACCCTGCAGCAGAGTCTCACGCAGCTGGTCACCTCCGCGTGCACCATTATCGGCGTCCTGGTCATGATGCTGACCATCAGCCCCTGGCTCACCCTCATCACCATCGTCACCCTGCCCCTCTCCTTCCTGGCGACCATGAGCATCGCGAAGCTGTCCCAGAAGAATTTCGCGGGCCAGCAGAAGTGGCTCGGCGAGCTCAACGGCCACGTGGAGGAGATGTACACGGGGTTGAAGATCGTGAAGGCCTTCGGCCGGGAGGAGGAATCGCTCCAGGAGTTCCGCCAGATAAACACGCGGCTCTACAATGCGGCCTGGAGGGCGCAGTTCGTCTCTGGGATCATGATACCGATGATCAACTTCGTCAACAATATCGGCTACGTGCTGGTCTGCGTGGTCGGCGGGATCATGGCGGCCAGGAAGGCGTTGAAGCTCGGCGACATCCAGGCGTTCATCCAGTATTCCCGGCAGTTCACCCAGCCGATCGCGCAGACGGCCAATATTGCCAATATTCTGCAGTCCACCATCGCGTCCGCCGAAAGGGTGTTCGAAATCCTGGACGAGGTCGAGGAGATCCCGGACAAGGAGGACGCACTTGTCATCACGGCTCCACGGGGGGAGGTCAAATTCCAGAACGTCCGGTTCGGCTACAAGGAAGGCGTCCCCCTGATGAAGGACATGAACATCGAGGTCAAGCAGGGGCAGACCATCGCGATCGTGGGTCCCACCGGGGCGGGAAAGACCACGCTGGTGAATCTCCTCATGCGCTTCTACGAGATCAACGACGGCCGCATCCTTGTGGATGGCGTGGATATCAGGAACCTGAGGCGGGGAGAGCTGCGCACCCTGTTCGGCATGGTCCTGCAGGACACGTGGCTTTTCAACGGGACGATTCGGGAGAACATCGCGTACGGCCGGGACGGCGCAACCGACGAGCAAGTGGTTCAAGCCGCCAAGGCGGCCCACGCCGATCACTTCATCAGGGCCCTTCCCGATGGGTACGAATCCCTGCTGACCGAGGAAGCCTCCAACATTTCCCAGGGGGAAAAACAGCTTCTCACCATCGCACGGGCCATCCTCTGCGACCCGGCCGTCCTGATCCTGGATGAGGCGACCAGCAGCGTGGACACCCGGACGGAGGTCTACATCCAAAAGGCAATGCAGGAGCTGATGAAGGGACGCACCAGCTTCGTGATTGCCCATCGGCTCTCAACGATCCGCGGCGCGGAGCTGATCCTTGTCATGAACAACGGGAGCATCATCGAAATGGGCAATCACAAGGAGCTCCTGGCCAAGGGCGGCTTCTATGCCGACCTCTACAACAGCCAGTTCACTGGCGCATATGTCGATGAGCAAGGGGTTTAGCCATGAGTGATTTGACGACACCGAACAGCAGGCAGGAAGCGCAGCTTGAAGTAAAGACGCGGGACTCATCCGGGGGCAATCACCGGGGCATCCAGCGAAGAGAAGAGCCCTCGGTGAAAAAGAAAGGCCGCAGGGGACCAATTGTGGTCGGCTCCATCGTCCTGGTGGTGCTGATTGGCGCGGGGCTGACCTACGGCAGATCCTGGCTCATTGATACCCTCACCTACGTCAGCACGGATGACGCGATCATCGACGCCAATCACGTCAACATAAGCGCCAAGATGCTGGGACGGATCAAGAGCCTGGAGGCGGCGGAGGGCTCCCCGGTCCAGCCGGGACAGCTCCTGGTCAGCCTTGATGACACTGATCTGCGCGCCCAGGAGACGCAGGCCGCGGCGTCGCTCACCTACGCAAAAGACAACCTCGTTCTGGCCAAGGTCAACCTGGACAAGACCCAGGATGATTTCCAGCGGACCAACGCCCTCTACACGAACGGAGCGACAACCCGGGAGCAGTACGAGCACGCCGTCAAGGCCCTGGACACGGCGAACGCACAATATGCCATCGCCCAGGCTCAGGTGGATACGTCAAACGCCCAGCTGGGCGTGATAGAGACCCAGCTCCTTAACACGCGGATCACCGCCCCGATTTCGGGGGTGGTTGCCACCAAGACCCTGATGCCGGGCGACGTGGTGCAGCCCGGGCAGACAATCTACTCCATCAATGACCTCAGCAACATCTGGGTCACGGCCAATTTCGAGGAGACCAAGCTCAGCAGGATCCGGGTCGGAGCGCCGGTGCTCATTACCGTGGATGCGTACAGCTCCCACGTCTTCACCGGCAAGGTTTCCTTGATCAGCGCCGGCATTGTCTCTCCGCCCTTTTCCATAGGAGATTTCACAAAGACCACCCAGCGGGTGCCTATCAAGATCCTCTTCGACAAACCCCCCGAGTCCGTTGTTCTTCTGCCGGGCATGTCGGTGGAGGTGAAGATCAAGGCAAACTGATAAGAACGAGGAAATCTCTGGGGAGGGAGAGCTCTACAGCTCCGGCACGCGAGAGATTTCCTCGAAGCCGGCCGGCTCATGCTTTCCCACGATGCCGACGAGCATGTGCTCGCGAAGCAGGGGATGGTAGCGGAACTCCTTGAGGAGCCGGAAGTTTTCGATCTGGCCGGAGTGCTTCACGTGGGTGCGCGTTCCCGTGCAGGGGATCTGGTGCTCGCCGATGCTGATCCGGTCCTCCCCTGCCGGGGAGATGGCAACGTCCGCGGCGATGATCTCCTTCACCTTGGCCTCAAGCTGCACCAGGTCGATGCGCGGCTCCTGTTGAAAGCTGATCACGAACCCGTGCTTCACGTCGGAATGGTGCACGGGAATGCGATAATTGTAGTCGCGCTCCAGCACGTAGCTGGTGATGTCCTCCGCGGAATGGGCCATGAGCCGGTACTTGATGGTCCTGTCCGCCACCGCTTTAATGGAGGCGGGGAAGGGACCGAAAACACCGGGCCGGGCAACGATGACTTCCTCCCCGATCCCGAAGATGATCTGCGCATTGTAGCCGAGGGACTCGTAGAGAAGGTCGAAGTGCTCCACCACGACCCTCCGGCCGTGGGAGACCGCGGCGGTGACCGCCTGGCTGATCTCCCACGCCTGATGGAAGGCGCGCTCGTAGCGCACGTCGATATGGAAGGTGTGCGGCGCGAAATAGTCGTCAGGGGAGAAGGAATAGAGCTGTGCGGGCCGGATGTTCACGCCGTCATCGTCGTTGGTGAGCTCCAGGCCGGGGAAAAGGCCCTTGATCAGGGTTGACTTGCCGGATCCCTCCGCGCCGATGATCCCGATCAGAAGGTCGCTGGGATAGAGGTAGCGCCGGGAAAGCTCTGCGCCCAGCATGTACAGCCGCTGCCTGCCCCGGGGCGCATAATAGGTGGCGAAGATGAGGGTCTCCGAGGACCATGTCGGCTGTGAGAAGGACTGCTGCAGAAGGCTGACGTCGGGTGTCGTGTCGGCCATCGCTTCCTCCCTACTGCTCAAACTCTATGGACAGGAGCGGCGCGTGCTGCTGGGCGCCGTAGATGTCCGTGTCCCCCGGCGCGCCGGAGGGCACGCGGCGTCGCAGCGTCACCTTCACGGCGTTTGAGGGCTCGAAATAGACGATGCCCAAAATCTCTGAGGGCTCCACGCCGTACAGCCGGCAGATCAGCTCGCGCGAAATGATCCCCCGGTCGCGGAACAGCTCGAAGCTCTCGCGGCTTTCAAACATGACATCCAGGGTGAGCTCGTACGGCCCGGAGTTTTTTGACCGGATGACCCGGGCCACGTCGAGGATGCTCCTTCTCATGCCCTCACCTCCCCCCGGCTGACGCGCACGATCTCCAGGGGAAACTCCGCGGGCTCGTCGATCCGCATAAGGTGATAGAGGGAGAACCCGTACACGTCCCCCATTCTGACGTCAGAGGGCGAGAAGGGGAAAGCGAGGTTGCCCGCCGTGGATATGCGTCCGGGGTAGCCGTAGTGCAGGAGCGTGGACCGTGTCACGCTCACCAGGGAATCCGCCTCCTCCTGCGTGGGAGAGATTGCCTCTATCACGATGCCCAGCTCGTGGGATTGCGTGCGCGTCACGGGCTCCGTGGGGCCCATGACGCCGTTCTTTCCGTAGACATGGAAATACAACTCTCCCCGGAGGGACTCACCTGCAAGGGACCGGACCTGCCGGCGCACCGCATCCAGGATGGAATCGATGTCCCGGATCATGATCGGGTCCCTGACGCCCGCGATGCTGATCGAGCGGGACCCGATCCTGCGCGCGCCTTCCAGCTTTACCCAGTAGCCGGGGGTCCGCTCGTGTTTGCTCCCCCGCACCTCCACCCGCCCGTCTCCCAGATCCGAGAAGGAACAGGCGGTGAGGTCGATGAGCCCGCCCGGACCGGGCAGGCGATAGGGATCTGATTTTTCATAGAGGGTGTGTGCGGCGGCCGACTCGCGCGTGAAGCGTCTCTTCGGGTTGAGCGCCTCCAGAACGAACCGGTCGCTGTACAGCGTGGCGAACGCGCAATCCGCGCCGCTGCCGGGCGTGGCTGCGATCGCCCCGCATTCGAGAATCTTGCCCATGTGCAGCGCAAGGCCTGCGTCAAACCCCTTCATGATGGGAAGCGCCGCGAAGTTGGCCGGGTCGTAGCATCTGCCCGCAAGGACCACGGAGCAGCCCTTGGTGAGAGCGCGCTGCAGCGGCTCGCACCCGATCTGCGCGACAATGTGAAGGGATTCGTCGATGTCCTTCTCCGTGAGGGGAGGCACGAAAGGCAGCGCGGCCACCCGGCCCGATGCGAGCGCTTTTTTCACCGCAGCCTTGTCCACGTCGGAGTGGATGACGCCCAGAGTGAAGGAGAGCCTCTCTTCCCGCGCGATCTCCTCCATGATGGAGCGGCACCAGGCGAGGTGGGGCGCGGCGCCTGAGCCGCCCGCAGTCCCTACCACGACAGGGACCCCGAGCCGGCTCCCTTCCACGAGCATGAAACGTAGGTCCCTCTTCACGAACGCACGGTCCGTGAAGGACTTCCCGCTGCCCAGGTAGTGGGGTCCGGGATCAGTGGAGCCAGCGTCGCACGCGATGAGATCCGGCTTTTTTGCGATGCCGTTCTGAAAGGATTCCTCGGGGAAGCCGTATCCGAGAATTGCCGTGGGGGACAACACCCGGATCTCTTGACCGCTCATCTTTCCTCCTGATCCAGATCCGCACCTGCCCGGGCAGGGCAAGTGCAGTATACCATGGATTTACAGCCAAGGTTTCACGCCGGCCGCGAGGGAAGGGATCCCCGCTCGTAACAGCCCCCCCTCCTTGGTTGTTTCCTTTACTGGAGGGTTTGCAATGGCGATTATAACGCTCTCAAGGGAGCTGGGAAGCCTGGGCACGAAGATAGCGGATACGCTCTCTTCTCGGCTTGGATATTCCAAGCTCGACAAGGAGTCATTGGAGGTTCTCCTAAAGAATTTGGGCATGCCCGAGACGCAGTTCGAGCGGGACGATGAAAAGAAGCCGGGCTTTTGGGAACAGTTCACTCTGGAGAAGGTCCGGTATCTCGACTTCATGAAAGCCGCCATGTATCGGTTCGCGGGGGAGAAGGACTGCGTCATCATCGGCCGAGGAGCCCACATCCTTTTTCGGGGCGTCGCTGGCACGCTCCGCTTGAGGATCATTGCCCCCCCCAAGGTGCGGGTGGAGCGGCTCCGCGAGCGTCTGGGAATAGACGAACAGCACGCGCTCCGCATGATCCGTCAGAGCGATTACGACCGGGCCGGCTACCACAAATATTTCTTCAATGCGGTCTGGGACTCGGCGGCGGATTACGATCTTGTGGTAAACACCGCGGGGATATCTCCCGCCGAGACCTGCGATACGGTGTTGGCGCTCCTCCGTTCACCCACGTACGCCGGGGTTGGCGACCTTGCGCGCGACGTATTGCTTGACTTGCGCATCGCTCAGGACGTGATTATCGCAATAGTCTATCGGGAGCGTGTTCCCGTCATGTCCCTTGACGTCGTGTGCGACAAAGGCGTGGTCGCTTTGGATGGAACAGCGCGGTCCGCGGATGTGTTCGACCGGTGCGTCGGGATTGCCGGCACGGTGGAGGGAGTCGCAAGAGTGGTCAGCAACCTGGAAGTCGTGGAATACTCTTTCTACGCGGGGTTCTGACAATTCTGCGCCGGAAGAGCATATAAACCACGAGGATGGGCACAAGGGAAAGTGTTCCCATCGCGAAAATGGCGCCCCCCTTCCAAGGTCTGGTGCCGGGTCGCAGGACAACTCACGCGAAAGCGCGGAAACGTACGTTATCGCGCTTTCGCGTGAGATGGTTGGCCGGGAAAATTGAACCGAATCTTCAGGTCTTCATACGTCAGCCCTGCCGTATCCGGGAGCAGCCAGTCGGCTCCCACCAGACCGTTGCCGATTCCCACCGTGAACATCCCCGCGGACTTGATGGCCTGGACGCCGACCTGCGCATCCTCCACTCCTGCGCAATTCTCTGGGACCACGCCTGCGCCCTCGGCCGCCGTGAAGAAGATCTCCGGGTCAGGCTTGCCTTTCGCTAGCGTCCCCGCATCCACGAGATAATCGATCGAGCTCTCGATGCCTATCCGCTTTATGATCGCGGGCGCGTTTCTGCTGGCAGAGGCAATGGCGATCCTGATCCCGTTCTTGCGAAGATCGGAGAGGAGCGACGGGATTCCCGGCAGGAGATCCCCGGGAGTCAGGCTGCTGATGATCTCTCGGTAGTACTCGTTCTTGCGCGCTGAGAGCCGTTCGATATCCTCCGGCTCCTTGCTGATGCCTGCTTGGCCAAGGATGATCCGAAAGCTGTCCTGCCTGCCGACGCCCCGAAGATGCTCGTTCACGGCGCGGCTGAACGGGATATTCTCCTCGGCGCAGAGCCTTTCCCACCCCTTGAAGTGCAGCTCCGCCGTGTCGGTGAGAACTCCATCCAGATCGAAGACCACGCACTCCAGCCTCCGTGAGAGGTCGATGGACACGGGCTGCCCTGCCGGGAGCACGAGCTCGCGGCCGCGATGCGTGATTGCGATTGAGGAGCCTTCCATAAGGAGATAGGTGGCTGTATTCCGAGTGAGGACAACCTCGAGCAGCCTGCCCTGCCAGCGAAGTCGAAAGCGAAGCCTGCTCCACGCCTGGGGGGGGTGGGGGGAAAAGGACAGGCGGCCATCGGAGTCGCGCATGCCGGCAAAGCCCCGCACGATCGAGATCCATGTTCCCGCCATGGCTGCGGTATGCACCCCGTCTTCCACGTTGCCATTGATATCGTCCAGATCCATTCGCGCCGTTCGGGAGAAGTAGGCGTACGCCTTGTCTCCGTACCCAAGCTCCGCGGCGGCGACGCACTGGATGCAGGGCGAAAGGGATGAATCTCCCGTCGTGAGAGGATCGTAATAGTCGAAGTTGCGCTTTTTCTCCGCCATGGAAAAAAGGCTGCCCAGGAGCACCTGGGCAAGCACGACGTCGGGCTGCTTCAAGACCTGGTGACGGTAGATCACCAGAGGGTGGTAGTGCAGAAGAAGCGGAAAGTTTTCCGGCGGAGTGCCTTTGAAATCCCAGGGGGCGCGGTCAAGGAAAGAATCGTCCTGCGCGTAGATCCCGAGCGCCGCGTCGTAGGGCACATACATGCGGGAAGCGGCGCGGCCCCATTCCGCGGGCTCGTCTTCCGCAAGCCCAATTGCCGCGGCGATGCGCTGGTACTCCGCCGGCTCTTCGGCCCGCAACTTCCCGGCCGTTGACGCCGCATACCGGAGGTGCTCCCGGGCCATGAGATTGGTGTAGAGATTGTTGTTGACCAGCGCGGAATATTCATCGGGGCCCGTTACTTCGTCAATGCAAAAGGCGCCGCCTTTTCGAGGCGCGTAGCCGCCGAGGTCCGCCCAGAGACGCGCCGTTTCGAAGAGCATCTCCGCCCCGCGCTCCCGAAGAAGCTCCCCGTCCCCCGTGGCGTTCATGTAGGTGCGAAGGGCATGCGCGATGTCGGCGTTGATGTGATACTGCGCGGTGCCCGCCGGATAATATGCGGATGTCTCCTCGCCTCCGATGGTGCGCCAAGGGTAAAGGGCGCCCTTTTGGCTCATCTCAGCGGCGCGCGCCCGGGCCTTGTCCAGGATGGAGCAGCGGTAGCGCAGCAGGCCGCAGGCGATCTCTGGCCGGGTGTAGGTGAAGAAAGGCACGACATAGATCTCGGTGTCCCAGAAGTAGTGCCCCTCGTAGCCTTCGCCGGTGAGGCCCTTGGCGGCGATGCTGGTGCGACCGTCGCGGCCCGCCGACTGAAACAGGCTGAAGAGGTTAAACCGCAGGCCCTGCTGGAGGGACGCATCACCTTCGATCTCGATGTCAGCCGCATCCCAGAAGCCGTCCAGGACCTCCTTCTGTTCAGCAAGAAGCATGTCGAATCCGGCCTCTCGAGCCGCCCGTGCCTCCTCCGCCGCGTGAGCCGCGCACTCCCCCTTGGGGAACTGAAGCGAAGAGCAGTATCCGAGGAACTTGGTGAGATGAAGGCTGGCCGCGTCCTGAAGCGCAGCCTGCAGCGTCATGGTTACTAGGTCGCCTTCAGCGGAGGCGGCGATAGACGCCGCGGGCCGCTTTGCAGCGCCGGGGCCGATCGGTCCCGCCGCATCGTCCAGCGCGTGGTCCATGGCGCAGGCAACAGCAAAGCGCGTGTTCCTCGTCTCCTGCACCATGAAACCGCGCGGTCCATCAGCGCCGCGGTCCGTCGAGTTGAGCGGTCTTTCAGCGAAGTGCGACCCCTTCCGCGGATCATCGCCAGAGGACAGGTTGTGAACGTTCCCGTCCAGACGGGAATGGACGACAACCGTGCCGGGCCCGTCCAGAAGTGTAACGGCCCAATCGATCGCCGCCACATGCCTCCGCTTCAGGCTGACCAGCCGGCAGGAGGAAAGCTCCATGCGCCGGCCCCTGGGTGATCTCCAACGCACCGTGCGCTTCAGGGCGCCGGCGCGCATGTCGAGGCATCTTTCAAAGGAAAGGATTTCACCCTTTGAGAGATCGAATGGCTCATCATCGACCGAGAATCGGATCTGCTTCCCATCGACCACGTTGAGCATCACCTGGCGATTCTTCGCGTAGCCATAGGCGATCTCGCCGTAGACGATCGGCGTCTCGTCGTAAAACCCATTCAGGTATGTGCCGCTGACGCTTTGGGGATACCCTTCCTCGAAAGTCCCCCGCAGGCCGAGGGTGCCATTGGCAAGGGCGAAAATAGTTTCATTCCTGACGGCAAGGGAGGGGTCGAACGATGTCTCGCGGATCCTCCATGGATCGGGCGGATAGGGCGACGCTGAATCTCTCATGGCGCGGCCTCGGATCCTCAAGCGGGGGCGCAACTGCCGCGGAGAGCGAGCGTGGTGCTCAGGACGCTGCGGGGAGAGGCAAGGGGCCGGCCCTTGAGCATGCTGATGAGAAGGCGGGCGGCTTCCGCGCCGAGCCCCGGCGCGGGGTTGGTCACCGTGGTGAGCGGCGGGTTCACGTAGCGCGAGAGCAGGTCGTCGTCGAAGCCGATGATCGACATGTCCTTGGGGATGGTGAGCCCCGCGTCCTTGACGGCCTGGATGGCGCCGTAGGCGACAACGTCATTGCCGGCAAACAGGGCGGAGGGCTTGCGCTTCTGCGAAAGAATCCCGTTCATGGCGCGGAAACCGCTCTCCTCCGTGAGATCGCCTTCCCGCACCCATTCGGGGCGGACGGCCAGGCCCGCCTCGCGCATGGCCTCGCGAAATCCTTCCAGCCTTTCGCGCGCGGCGTAGAAGGCGAGCGGCGCGTGGCCGATCATGCCGATGTCGCGGTGGCCAAGGGAGATAAGATGCCGCACCGCGGAGGCCGCGGCGGCCCGATTGTCGATATCGATCTGGCAGATCCCGTTTCGCGACACCGTGCCGATCACCACCAGGGGGAACCCGGAATCGATCACCTCGGCGAGGCCGCGGTCATCATCGTGCGTGTTCATGAGGATGATGCCGTCCACGTTATCCTGCCGCGCGAGCTGCAGGTAGTTCATCTCCTTCAGCTTCAGGGGCTGGAGCACGAGCTGGAAGCGCGCCTTGTTGAGGACGGGCGTCATGCCTTCCAGGATGCGGATGACGTACGCGTCGGAGGAGATGAAGCCCGAGTGGGGGATGAAGAACCCGATGGAGTGGTGCTTGATCATTGCCAGGCTGCGGGCGTTCTCATTGGGCGTGTATGCCAGATCGCGCGCCGCGGCCAGCACCTTCTGCCGGGTCACCTCGGGGATGGTCTTCCCCGGCGTATTGTTCAGCACAAAGGAGACCGTGGTGCGGGAGACACCGGCCTTGCGCGCAACGTCGGAGGACGACGGCCTTTTCCCCTTCATCTCATCCCTTGACGGATCCCGCCAGGATCCCCTTCACGAAATACTGCTGCAGGGCGAAGAACACGATGAGCGGCAGAAGCATTGAGAGAAAGGCCGCCGCGGTCAGGAACTCCCAGCCGCCCCCATAGGAGTTCACCATGTTGCTGATGGTCACGGTCATGGGGGCCACCCTTGGGGTGCCGCCCAGGTAGATCAGGGCCACCAGCAGGTCGTTCCACACCCACATGAATTGAAAGATTGCAAGCGATGCGAGCGCGGGAACCGAGGTGGGAATGACCAGGCGGAAGAATACCTGCGCGTGCGTGGCGCCGTCAAGGCCGGCGGATTCCATCATCTCCCCGGGCAGCTCGCCGATGAAGTTGCGCAGGAGGTAGATGGCGAACGGCAGGCCGTAGGCGGTATGGGCGATCCATATGGCCGGGAATGATCCCGTGAGCCCCAGGACGTTGAACAGCCGCAGCACGGGGATGAGCGTGACCTGCAGGGGAACAACCAGCAGGCCGACGACGATGAGAAACAGCGCGTTCCTTCCCCTGAAACGCATCCACGCGAACGCATACGCTCCGAAGGCGGCGATGAGAATAGGCATCACCGTCGCGGGGATGGCAATGAGCAGGCTGTTGGCGAAGCTCCGCCCCATGTTGGCCTGCCCGATGACATGCCCGTAATTTTCCAGGGTGAACCGGAATGGCGTCGTGAAGGCCTTCCACCAGCCGCTGGAGGAGATGAGGGACGCGGGCCGAAGCGAGGACACGAACAATCCGACGGTCGGCATGAGCCAGAGGAGGCTGATGACAATCAGGACGAGGTGGAGGAGCCCGCGGCCGGCAAGCCTTCGGGAGAGGGCTGCAAGACGGTTCATTTCAGCTCCCTCCCCTTCCGAAGCGCCGGATGTTCAGCACCATGACCGGGATGATGGCCAGGAGCAGTATCACCGCGAAGGCGCTCGCGCGGCCGAAGTTCTGGTAGTTGAACATCTCCTTGTACATCCTGTTGGCGATCACATCGGTGTCGAGGTTGCCGTTGGTCATCACGTAGACCACGTCGAAGATCTTGAGGACGGTGATGATGAGCGTCGTGGCCACCACGATGATGGTGGACCGCATGAGGGGAAGAATGATGCTGAAGAAGATCCGACCCTCCCTCGCCCCGTCGATCCGCGCCGCCTCGATGAGGGACGTCGATATTCCCTTCAGCCCGGCGGAGAGGATCACCATGGCGAATCCCACCCACATCCAGATCCCGACGATGATGAGCGCCCCGTTGTTCTGTGACTTGTTGAAAAGCCACGCCTGCGGCGTGAAGCGGGGGAAGATGGAGCTGAATATCGCGTTCACCGTACCCACCTGGGCCGCGCCCGCGGGCTGATACTGGTACATGAACTTCCAGATCACCCCCGCGGCCACGAACGATATCGCCATGGGCAGGAAGATCAGCGCCTTCACCGCGCGCTCATAGCGCACCCGGTCGGTGAGCACGGCGATCAGAAGCCCCAGGATCACCGTCACGAACGTGAAGAGAACCAGCCAGACCAGGTTGTTCCTCAGCACGATCAGCATGTTCGAATCAGTGAAGATGTAGGTGTAGTTGGCAAAGCTGACCGGCTTGGCCGAGTTGGCGTTGAGGAAGCTCAGCGCGGCCGTGCTCACCGTGGGGTAGATGAGGAAGACGGCCAGGAGCACGAAGGCCGGGGCCAGCCACAGCCAGGGGCGAAGACCGCCGCGCGCCCGGGAGCCGCTTCTTTTCATCGCCGCTTCCACCGCGAAGATGTATCCGCCCAGCACGAGCGGCACGCCGGCCACGGCAACGAGCGCCCACAACAGGTTGATCATATCGTCCTCAATCGGGCGGGGGGCTCGAAGGCCCCCCGCGTCAGTTCATTGCCTCACGATCCGCTGTAGGCATCGGCCCGGACCTTGTCGAGGTCGGAGAGGATGCTGTCCAGCTGGTCGGGGTTCGCAAGATAGCTCATGATCGCGGACCAGAAGGCCGCGTTCATCTTGCTCGGCATCATGTCGGAAGCGTCGAACACCGCGATGTCGGCAGAGGTGAGAATCTGCGCGGCGTTTTTGCTGAGCGGGTCGGGGTAATCGGAGAGCGGCACCGCCCTGTTGGGAGAAATGCCGTTTGCCGGCTTCACCCAGAAGTCCTGCGCCTCCGCAGTGGTGACGTACGTGATGAACGCGGTGGACTGCGGCGTCTTCTTGAACATGCCGAACAGATCCCCGGCGATCTCCACGGCCTTCGCGTACTGCTGATTGATGGCGGGGAAGCCGAAGAAGTTGAAGTCATCCACCGGCTTCAGGTCGGGATACTGCTTCTGGATGAAACTCTGAATAAACGTGGCCTGGAAGTGGAAGTAGGCGGCGGGAGGAGTCTGGAACACGGGCGTGAAGGCCGTGCCGAAGTTGGTGGACAGCTCGTACTGGCTCCCTCCATAGACCATCTTCGGGTCAGCCACGATCTTGCCCCACGTCTGCCACACGGTCTTCACCTCGGGAGACGTCCAGGCAAGCTTGCCGTCATACCAGTCCTTGTACTTCGCGGGCCCATACATCCGCAGGAAAATGTTCTCCAGCCAGTCAGTGCCCGTCCAGCCGCTCGCCGCGCCGCTTTCCACCCCGACGGCCCAAGGGGTGGTTCCCTTTGCCGCGATGGCCTGCGACGTGCTCATGAGCTGGTCCCACGTGGTGGGGATCTGCACGCCCGCCGCCTTCAGGTTCTTCGGGTTGTACCAGATCAGGCCCTTCAGGGATGCCTTGGTGAAGATGCCCACGAGCTTGCCGTCGACGCTGCCTAGGTCGAGCCAACCCTGCGCGTAGGCCTTCTTCATGGCGGCCATGTCGAGCACGCCCGAGAGGTCTACCATCTTGCCCTGGCGCGCGAACTCCGCCATCTTCCCCGGCCCGGGCAGGGCGGCCAGGTCCGGCGGATTGCCTGCCGCGACGCGCGTGGTGAGCACGGCGTCCAGGTCGCGGGTTCCCTCGAACTCCACCTTGACTCCGGTCCGGTCCTGGAACGGCGCGACCATGGAGTTGAATATATCGAGCTCCTGTCCTCCCCAGACTCCGAGAACGGAAACGGAGCCCCCCACCTTTCCGCCGGCCTGCGTGCTCTCGCCGGAACCTGTGGCAAAGAGCAGAGCGCCGGTGGAAAGAAGAACGAAGAGAATCAGAACAAGTCGTCTCATACAGCTCTCCTTTGTTTGAAGAATGTCTTGTAACTAACAAGAGTTACTAACGCATTCTATCATGGAGGTAGGTACAGCGCAATAAAAATCTTTAGGATATAAGTGATACGGTAAATACATTTAGAACAAAGAGTTAATCACAATGTGCGTGGGCAGTCCGCAGCTGTCCCGGCGGAAAATCTCCATAAGCTTCAAGGAGCTGCGCGTCTTTTTTCGATATTCGGCAGGAGCCCAGCAAATAAACCGAGCAGAGGCAGGAAAGCTATAAGCCGGTAAACGTGAGTGATGCTTGTCAGGTCGGCCAGTTTTCCCAGCGCCGCCGAACCAAGCGCACCCATCCCGAACGCAAAACCAAAGAAAAGTCCTGCAATCATGCCCACCTTGCCCGGGATAAGCTCCTGAGCGTACACAAGGATGGCGGAAAAAGCCGAAGCCAGAATGACGCCGATAAAGACTGAGAGCACCGTTGTTCCGACCAAGCCGGCGTGGGGGAGCAGAAGCGTAAGGGGCGCCACACCCAGGATCGAGATCCAGATGACGTACTTGCGCCCGATCCGGTCCCCCACAGGTCCGCCTATCAGGGTTCCCGCTGCTACGGCAAACTGAAAGATGAAAAGATGAAGCTGTGCACTGCGTATCGACAATCTGAACTTTTCGATGAGGTAGAACGTGAAGTAGCTGTTGATGCCCGCCAGATAGAAATACTTGGAAAAAATCAGGACAAGCAGGATGCCCACGGAGAACATCACCGTGGACCGCGCCAGTCCTGGGCTGCTCCTTTTGCCTTTTGCCGCGAGCGAACCATGGATGCGATGAGTGTTGGCGGCGTACCATCGTCCCACCTGGGACAAGAGCACGATCCCCATCACCGCGAGGGGGAGGAACCAGAGAACACGTGATCTGCCCTTCTCCGCAATGATCAGCGCGGCGAGAAGCGGCCCCAGCGATGAGCCGGCGTTCCCCCCCACCTGGAAGAACGACTGGGCGAATCCACGGCGATCGCCGGCAGCCATATGGGCAACGCGGGATGATTCGGGATGGAAGATGGAGGAGCTGACGCCGATGAGCGACACTGAAAACAGCAGCACTCCGAAGCTCTGGGCAAATGACAAGAGCGCCAGCCCCATCAGAGTGAAGCCCATCCCGACGGCCAGGGAAAAGGGCAGGGGACGCCGATCAGTAAAAGCCCCCACGACCGGTTGAAGAAGGGACGCCGTGATCTGATTCACGAATGTGACCAGGCCTATCTGGGCAAAATTCAATTGAAACGATTCCTTGATAATCGGATAGTTCGCTGGTATCAACGATTGCAGAGAATCATTGATCAAATGCGAAATGCTGATGGCAACCAGGATGGGAAGCACGGTGCCCTGAGGGGAAGCGCCCTCGGGGTTGTTGACCTTGTTTTTATTGGAAGCTGTAATCATGTGTGCCTGGTGCTCCCGCATCAATGATTGCGTCGATCTTTGTAGCTGGACACAATTTCTTCGGGGGTGGGCGTGTTGGGAGGACAGCGGTGCGAAGGCCGCGCCTCCCCGCGCAGATTACCTGGACCAGCGTCTGCATGTTCACCCCTTTGGTTGCTGGCTATTGTGAGATGATACAACGCGCGCCTTTGCCGCACAACAAGGTCGAGATGGTTCAGTGTACGCAAAGAAAGGGTGTTCAGAGGCGGCCCGTGCTGCAAGGATCTCCCCGAATTCCCCCCCGGGAAGAGACTGGGCTTGCCGACTGCCACAAAGAGCAATAGCTTAAAAAGTGACACGCAATTCCCGTGGACCTTATTTCCTATACTCTCGCTCGTAATGGAAACCTGAGAGGATAATCGAAAGCAGAGGAGGCTGGCCCAATGGCGTCAATGAGAGCAGTGCACGTAAGCAAGGCGGGCGGAGACTTCGAGCTCGTCCAAAGAGAGATCCCCGAGCCGGGCGCGGGCGAGGCGTTGATAAAGGTGGAGGCCTGCGGCGTCTGCCACGGCGATGCTATCGTGAAGGAAGGGACTTTCCCTGGCATCCGCTATCCGCGCATTCCCGGCCACGAGGTGATCGGCTCGATAGCGAAGCTCGGGCCGGGGACTGAATTTTTTAAGCCCGGAACGCGGGTTGGCGTGGGCTGGCGGGGAGGGCACTGCGGCAGCTGCCCCGCCTGCCGGAGGGGCGACTTCAGGGCTTGCGAGAACCCGCTGACGACCGGCATCTCGACGGACGGCGGCTACGCCGAGTATATGATCGCCCGCGCCGAGGTCCTGCTCAGCATCCCGGACGAGCTTGAATCAATCGCGGGCGCCCCGCTTCTCTGCGCGGGACGGACCACCTTCTCCGCTCTGAGGAGCAGCGTGGCCGCGGCCGGCGATCTGGTCGCAATCCAAGGCCTCGGAGGCCTGGGACACCTGGCCCTGCAATACGCCGTGAAAATGGGATTTAAGACCGTTGTTCTCTCACGCGGCAAGTCCAAGGAGAATCTGGCGATGCGCTTGGGCGCGTATAGGTTCATCGACACGGTCTCAAGCGATCCTGTCAAGGAGCTGAAAGGGCTCGGCGGGGCAAAGGTCATCCTCTGCACCGCGCCCAACTCCAAGGCCATCTCAGAATTGATCGCCGGCCTCGGGCGGGGCGGCCAGGCCGTCATCGTCGGGGCCGCCAGGGACATGCTTCAATTTCCTGCCCATCTGCTTATTGGAAGCGGCCGATCGATCATCGGATCAGGGGCCGGGGAGATCGCCGACGCCGTCAGCTTCAGCATTTTCGCCGGCATCATTCCCATGGTCGAGGTCTTCCCGCTCGAAAAGGCGGCTGAGGCCTACGAGAAGATGATGAACGCCACGGTGCACTTCAGGTCGGTTATAAAAATGTGAAGGTGCGCGGTTCAAGAAATCGATCTGTATGTCGCCCTGAAGGAGGGCGTCTACCTCTACGAGCCGGCTCATCACCGTCTCGCGCCGGTGGAGGCGGGAGACTTTAGGGTATTCGCGCTCGGGCAAGGACAGGGGAAGACCGGAGCCAAAGCTCCCGTACGCCGCAACTTCAAGAAAGGTTTCGTCGTGCGGATCTGGCAGGCGATGCCGTTCATTCGCGGCGCTTTGGACGGATCCAGATTGTGCCCGGAGTCCGGTCAGCGCGGCCGAAGTACGAGAGGAACGACCGCAGGATGCGCGCCTTCACGAGCGCGCTCGTCTTCCTGCGGGCTTCGAGCCTGATCTCCTCCTCGATGCGCGCCGCCTTCGGCGCGGCGATGAGGGCGTAGAGCTCGCGGCGCCGTTCTGCGGGAAGCGTCGCCAGCCCCATGGCGCAGACCTTGTCCGGCATGCGCATGAGGATGTTCTGCAGCTGGGTTCTCTCCGTTGCTTCGAGGCTTTCCCGGATCACGGACGCGACATCCCTCGGCATGCTACCTCACCCACCGCCTGAAAAAACCCACCCATGCGCGTCGCCTCATGTCGCGCCCATTCTATGCGGGCGCTGCCGTGGGATCAATATTGGTTCTTCCATTAATCGCACCTCGTACTCTCATTGCCCCGTGCTCTGAGTTGACCATGGTGCCGTTTATTCTTACGCTGACTGCCATATTCGATCTTGCGGAAACACCCGTCATGACCCGACCTGCCGTATCGAAGCATTTTACTCTCGCCACCTACGCGGGTACCCCGTTCACGGAACCGCACGTTATCCCAGGGCGGCTGCTTTTTGCGCACTTTGACAGGGGGGGTGAGGGGGTGGCGCACCACAATCAGGATGCGGTGAACCACAGCTCCGGCCAACTCAACACGGGGCCAGAGGAAAAGAACCACTTCCGGGAGCACGACGGCATCTCAACTTCCTATACCAAAGCGGCATTCGACAGGTTCAAGGATGCGACGCTTTTGCCGCCGGACATGCACTACGTCGGGTGGACGTTTCCGGGGCAATGGCTAACTACACCGTCTCCGTGAAGGATGCCGGGATATGCTTGCTCAGCGCGCTGATCTCCTCGCGCTATCCGGACGCGGCGATCAGCTTCGCGGTGGATGGCGTCGATTCAACGGGACCGATTGCCATACCGACTACGGGGGACTGGCATACGTGGCAACACCTCGATAATTTCGCAGAGATGAAGCTGCACGCTGGGCGGCATGTCATCACTGTCCATGTCGTTCGCGAAGGCAACATGAATCTCCTGCATCTGGACTTCGTTCCGAAGGGCGCTTCGGCCGCGGCCAAGAAATAGGCGGTCTCGGACATGGCTCTCAAGGGAATCGAGCGCGATCCGTCGATCGCTTTCGCCGTGAAGCGGGTCGGCCTCATGAACAAGTCAGCCGCTGACTCGGGCGCGCAAGAGTTGTATGATGCGAACCGCGGCGCGGATTCTCTACCATGGATTCGCGCCTTCTTGACAAGAAGCGCGAGGAGCATCCATGCCGCTGCAGTCTGATTACCTGGAACGTGTCTATGCGGGCTTCCTCGGCAAGAACGTCGGCATCCGGCTGGGCGCCCCCCTGGAGGCGGCGATCTGGACCTTCCCGCGCATCCGCGAGATCTACGGCGAGGTGAGCTCCTACCTTAAGCCCTGGCGGAACTTTGCCGCGGATGACGACGCGAACGGCCCCTTTTATTTCATACGGCCCCTCGTGGAAGGCGATCCGGCCGTGCCCCTGGAGCCCGCGCACGTGGCCCGGGCCTGGCTGGACTATGCCCGGGACGGGAAGGGCATGTTCTGGTGGGGCGGGTACGGCGTCAGCACGGAGCACACGGCGTTTCTTAACCTCAAGGCAGGAATCCCGGCCCCCGAGTCGGGGTCCATCGCGCGCAACGGCACGACAGTCGCGGAGCAGATCGGCGGCCAGATCTTCATCGACACGT
The DNA here is from genome assembly GCA_049519415.1 of Spirochaetia bacterium. Taxonomy (GTDB): domain Bacteria; phylum Spirochaetota; class Spirochaetia; order SZUA-6; family Fen-1364; genus Fen-1364. The sequence goes on along the minus strand of JBEKQU010000051.1, from coordinate 7,980 downwards.
GGGGCCTCGTGTGGCCGGGCCGGCCGGACGACGCTGCGCGGTACGCGGCCACCGCGGCCAGCGTTTCCCACGACGGCGACGGGCTCAACGGGGCGCGGTTCATCGCCGCATGCATAGCCGCGGCTTTTGCCGCGCCCGCCGGCGGAGTGCGCGGCGTGGTGGAGGCCGGGCTTTCGCGTGTAGCGCCTGGCTCGACCTATGCGCGGGTGGCCCGGGCGGTGATGACGTTCCACGACGCGCATCCCGCTGACTGGCGCGCCTGCCAGGAGTACCTCATCATGGAGTGGGGCTATGATCGTTACCCCGGGCTTTGCCACATCATCCCGAATGCCGGCGTCTGCGTCCTGGCCCTCCTGTACGGCGCCGGAGACTTCTGCCGGACGGTGGAAATCGCCGCCATGTGCGGCTGGGACACGGACTGCAACGCCGGCAATGTGGGCACGATCCTCGGCGTCCTGTGCGGCCTGGAAGGCATTCCCCCGAAGTACAGGGAGCCCATCAACGACAGCATCATCCTTTCCGGGCTCCCCGGGTCTCTCAACATCCTGGACATACCAACCTTCTCCCGGGTCCTTGCTTCCATTGGGTATCGCCTGGCCGGGGAGAAGGTGCCGGAGCACATCGCCGCATCCCTGGCGCGCGGCGATGGAGAACGGGCGCTGCATTTCGATTTCGCGCTTCCCGGCTCGACGCATGGAATGCGCGTCTCGGATCCCACTGTAATGGCAGCGGTTCATCGCCGCCGCGGCGAAGAGGGCGCCCTGGAGTTCCGCTTCGAGCACCTGCCGCGCGAAGCGAGCGGCAAGCTCTACTACAAGCCCTTCTACCGGCGCGCGGACTTCGACGACGAGAGATACAGCCCCACCTTCGCGCCAACCGCGCGGCCCGGGCAGACCGTGCGGATGCGTTTCACCATGGAGCGCTGGGAAGGCGAGAAGATCGGCGTCTCGGGATACGTGCGCGAGACGTTTTGCGGCAAAGACATCGCAACAACCGAGCCTCTCTTTCCCGAGCCAGGCCGGGAGTATCTACTGGAGTATACGATTCCCCCGGTCGATGGCTCCCAGGTGGACGAGGTGGGGCTGGTGGTGACTGGGTTTTCCGACGCTGCTCATCGGGACTCGGGACGCCTGCGCGTTGACCTCTTCGAGATCGAGGGCAAGGCGCGCTACACGATCGATATTGCCAGGCAGGCGGTGGAGTTCGGGTGCGTCACGCCGTTCTCGCACAACCGTGGAAACTGGACTATCGAGCAGGGCAGGATGCACCTCATGACGCCTGAAGCCTGCGCGTCGTACACGGGCGGACACGCCGTGAAGGACCAGCGGGTGACCGCGCTCGTTCGGCCGCTGGCCGGTGAGAGCCACATGCTGCTGGCGCGCGCGGGAGGCGCCATGCGAGGGTACGCGGCCGGATTCGACGGCGCCGGGCAGGCGTCCCTCCTCCGCCATGATTTCGGAGTGACTCGGCTCGCATCCGCGGCATTCGCGTGGGAGAATGGCCGCGACTACCGCATGGGCCTGGAGGCGATCGGAGACCGGGTTGTCCTCACGGTGGATGGCAAGGTGGTGCTCAACGTTCGGGACGCGACTCACCCGGCAGGCATGGTCGGCTGTGCGGCCGGCGGCCCGGCGCGCGCGCTGTACGGTCCCTTCGAGGTGGAAGAGCTCTGATGAAGGGAAAGTCTGACTGCACCGCCGCCTACGTCCCCGGATCCGCGCCGCGCCGCGGACGGGCCGTCCCGCTCCTCTCCCGGCAGGGGCGCGCCTGACAAGCGCGCGCGTTCCTGGGACGATCTGCTGGACCGCATGGGCGTGTGAAGCGGGCCCTTCACTGCGCTTCCTCATGGCCGTTTACATAAAATCAGTTATAGGTTCTATGGCTCAAGACTCCGAACGGCCGGCCTTCCCTCCTGTTTCTTCTTCCTGAACCTGACCCCGAACACATTTAAGATCCCGGTGCCACCCTCGTGCGCGACGCGTATTGCGGATCCTAGATTCCGCCCGGAGCCCTCCGTGATGGCCTTGTCATCGGAAATCGTTTTCAAGGGGAAGACGCTCGGCATCTGCATCCGAGCCGACAAGAGGAAGAGCCCCGTATCACGATCGAACGAGAGGGCGGCACCCTTTAGCATTGGCGCGGGCTCGACCTCCGTCCGAACCCACGTCCCGACTCGCGCCAGCCACGCGGACCTCGGCGTCCCGGCCTCGACCTTGCGGCCGTCTATCCTGCCTGAGTCTTTCATGCCTCGTCTTCGTGGATAACTCCACTTCACGCAATAGCCGCCCCGGAATACCTTTTCGTTGCGAGATGAAAAGACTCCGAGGCGGCAGATGAAGACATTCAGCTCCATGTTGTAAAGCCGATCGCTGTTGTAATCTTGTGATCATGAGTTATTTATCAAGGACTATGTCGATTCCCGAAAGGACGAGATCCATTTTGTTTTGAGGTAGCTTAGAAACTCTTTCTGTCAAGGTTCTTCTATCCAAAGTCACTATTTGGGACACATTTGCAACAGAGTCCCTGGTCAACCCTGTCAGTTCGGATGGAAGCGAGACGTTTCCAGGAGCTCCATCCCATTCTATGTTACTGGTCAAAGGAACCACCACAACCGTGGCGATTCTGCTCCGGTTCAATGGATCTCCCTGCGCTATGATCACCGGTCGGCGGTAACCTGGTTCAAAACCCATGGGTTCTGCGAGGTCTGCCCACCAGATTTCACCTTGAGCAATTGCTACCATGTTTCTTTAGATATAATTTGGCGAGCAGCTTTGCCTTGGAACTTGTCTACCGGCACCCCTATTCGATCGCAAACTTGGTTCATTGATTCTGTAATGTCATTGGGGGCATGCCGTGCCAGGTATTCGGCGATAGCCTCTGCGTAAAGCTTGCTTCTAGTTTTACGAACGCGACGGGCGAATCGCTCAGCATCTCTAAAAACTCTTTCTGGTAGGGAGATGGCTGTCTTCATACCAAAAGTATAACCCCCCGTGTGTGTTCCGTCAATGGGATAGTTCATTGTTCTTCTCGAGCAGCCACTGCTTCACGTTGGGAATAGATGCTCATCAAAGCCCAAATCGCGTGAAGCCGCCGAATCAGGCCAGCGCGAAGCGAACCATAGCAGCGACATTCCTTCGAACCAAAAGATCACCTTAGGATAACTGCAACGATTTGTTCTGTTCAACCTGATTTTGCAGGACTCTGTGATGCCAAATACTCAACCGGACTTGTGACACGAACTCGTCCCTTGGGGTAATGTTTCGCGTTCCGGGTGATCAACGTTTCAATTCTGTTTCTATGCGCACAGTGCAATTGCAGACTATCCTCAAAGTCGCGATGTGGTGCCGCCAGAGCAGCGTCTACCATCGTTTCATCAATGGAAGCAACCCCAACCATCCTCCGCAGGGAACGCAACTTGTTGATTGAGTACTCTCTGCCCCTTGTTTTCGCCAGTATGTAGTTCATGTTTGCCAGCACTACCGCCGAAGTGAAGCAGATGGTTCTGTTTCGTCGTAGATCCGTGAGAAGACGCAAAGCTACCGAATGATACGGCTCTCTTTCCAGGAAGACGTCCAGCAGTACGTCGGTGTCAAGGAAGACCTTAGTCATGGATGTACTTTTCTTTCAAATACTGGTACTTGGAGTCCTTGAGGTCGGGCAAATCCTTGAGCCGTATCCGATCGGACAATTCCATCACTTCCGGATCAATATCTTCCGTGTCGGCCACCTGCCGTGAGATGTGATCCAGATATGTGGTAACGATTTGCGAAAGGCTCTGTTTTTGAGTTCGGGCGAATAGCTTGGCTCTTTGTACTACCCGCTTGTCGACGCTCAACGTTAGTTTTGTGGTCATGTGCGAGTTTCCACGTATAAGGATACCAGCATGTATACGTATTGTCAAGTCACCCTTGCGGAAGCAGTAGTGTTGCCACGCGGCACAAGTCCCTAATCTCTTAGTCCCCCCGCCGGGACCAGCCATACCGTTCCCCGAACGCAGCTTTGTTGAACATAACATAGAGTTGAGTAGCCGCCCCGAATCAGCATACATCCGCCAGTTAAGCCCTGCTGGAAATATTCGCCAGTTCCAGACGCCCTCTTGGATGTCGGCTCCAACGATTTGTTAGGCGTCTTCTTTGATTGTACTGCTAGGAGTCGATGCCAACAATAATCAACGGCACCGCAGGCACTCCGCGTCCCTGCCTTATAACATTGTAGAATTCACCCTCAAAGTACGGCACGCCAGAGCTCATGTGCTTCTGAAGGCTTTTCATCGGTAGTATTTCGACGCCAACGTCTATGTGATCTCCGACGTAGAACGCCAAATGCTTTACAAAAAGATCATATGCGACAAAAGCGTACTTCCCAAACTGGACCTCAACCGCTACCCTATCCTTAACGAAGTCCGTCTGGTTGTAGCTGAAGATAGGCTGCTCGCCGGTATCCTCGATTTCCTTTTTCTGTTCCTCCGGTGGCATCGTAAGGGTCTTTCGAATTAGCTTTTCATTTTTCGTGACCCAATAGCTGACTCGGCTCTCCTGCCATGTGACTTTGCGCAGAAGCCGCTTGAATTCGAGGTTCATTTGGATAGGGCTATACAGCAACTTCCCTTTCATCCCCTTCTCTTTGGAGACCTTTGTCTTGCACTTCTCGGCGTCAACGGAACGTATGACGCTTTGAATTTCCTTCCAAAGTTGAAGTTTGTGGACAAGCAGGAACTCGAGTCCGTTTAAGTGCGAGTACTGCTGTACGATTTTCATTTAGACGCTAGCCCCTGCTCCTCAGCCTGATTCGGGAAAAGCCGAGCGCCCTGGCGGTCCTTCCACGGGGGAATTGTAAGGGTATTGCCTGCCTTGTAAGGATCGTATACAGGCCTATCCATCGGCCTTGTCCGAAGTGTTCCGTCCATAGCCATGTGAATGCGGCGTTTGGCTAGCGAGACATACTTAGGAACTATTTCGGCGCCGACACCGCGTCGATTATGCATTATGGCGGCTATGATCGAAGTTCCAGTTCCCAAAAATGGGTCAAAAACCCAATCGTCTTCATCCGTTAGGGACAATACGAGTCTTTCAATCAATTCAACTGGGAATTGACAAGGATGATCCGTTTTTTCTATGTGGTTGCTCTTGACGTTGGGAATTATCCATAGATCGCTAGGATTTTTCCCAAGTGGATTGCTGGAATATTGGCCGGCCTTCGGTCCTTTAAAATGCTTCTTGCCTGGATACTTCTGGGGTACGCGAACGGAATCCAAATTGAAAGTATAGTCTTCGGTCTTGGTAAACCATACTATTGTTTCATATCTGCCCGAGAAACGCTTAGAGCAGTGCAGACCATGCTCAAAGTGCCAAATGATCCGATTCCGCATTTTCAGCCCAAGCTTGGTGAACACAGGATAAAGTATTGTATCGAGAGGAATTATGGAACTTCCAGCAACATAGTTCCCCACCTGCCAACATAGGCTGCCGGTAGGGGACAGAACACGATAGCACTCTGTGATAACTTTCTCTTGTTGTGATAGGTAGGATTCCAGATCTAGTCGTTTTTCGTATTCTTTGCCTATATTGTAGGGAGGTGAGGTAACCACAAGCTTGATTGAATCGTTGGGGATCCCAGCCAGCAGATCTAGGCAGTCACCCAAGTGTACGACTATGCGCTCGTTCTTAACGAATCTGTCCGCGATATTTTGGTGCTTGGCGAACATATCCTGATAATAGTATACGTCTGAATCAGCGTCAATCGCCATGTTTTGCCCCCCAAACGGCCTATTAGGAGGCGCTTTTTAAACGATGTACACTGTGCTACCAACCAGATGCCCATTACATTGGGACGGGGCGCTTTTCCCTTTGCTTGCGAAATGGTCAAAGGGATTGCGTTCGGACCATCCCGCAATACGCATAACATAGAGTTGACCAGCGCCGCCGCATCAGCCAGCACCATCCGACGAGAGGACAAGGTTGAATCTACCCAGACAAATCCTAAGGCGACTGGTCCAACGATTTGTTATGCGCATTACTATGGGAAGCGATCATCCTACGCCTGCGCAGTAGGAATCGGGGCAAGCTTGCTTGCTGAGTACCTCATTGCGGTTGCCAACTCCCGAAGCCGGGTACTTCTCATCTTTCCCAAGTCCGGAGCGGCCAGATGTGACTCAATGAAAGCGGCCAGTTGCTCAAGGTATATCTTCTCATTCCCATAGATCTGCGCTGCGTTAGAGAGGGCTACAAATCGGTCATGCAAAATTATTTCAATGCGGTAAATAGAGCCGTTATTTAGTTCAAGGAACTTTGCCTGAAGCCCTTCCTCCGCGATCGTCTGAAAAAGGTTATTGGTACGTAGCTCATTGTAGCGATCAATGAACTCGGCATGTTCTGCCGCGTTCAGGTCGTCAAGAAAGGACTCAACCTTTGTCTTTAGATCTATTCGACTTTTAACACTGACCTTTTCCTTTATAGTGGCGACCATTCCTTGAAATATTTCGTCTTTTAAGGCATCTGGAAAGTAAGAATGGGTCAATATCGTAGGCTCAATAAACTGCCCTTGGGGGATAGCGACCGACTCTATCCCTTTCGTTAGTCGAGCGACGTAGTTTGTGGGGAACTTATCAAGATAGGCTTTTTCATTCAAATATTTCAGCAGACTGTATAGGTACGGATACCGCGCAATGGGGTATTTGCCCCGCTCAGCAAATATAAGGACGTCGGAAACGACACCAAGAAGTTCCGTCTCTTCGCATGTGCGGTACTCCACCAGTCTGTCAAAAGCTTTTTCTTCTTCCGATTGTCCCTTTCCGGCCAAAAGTGACGCCTCATTCAGGCAGCCGATCCAGGTCTATGGCCCCAGATAGTACAAGATTGTATATGCTCCTTGAGAAAACGAATCTCCTTTTAGCTCCTTGCACATACTTTTTATAAAAAGCCACGTAATACGGATCTGCACCCTCTTTCTCCTTTCCTCGTTCAGATTGAATCCTCCACGTGGCGATTGCACTCTGCAAGTTGTCTAGATCCTTGAAATCCGAGACATCATTGGGCGAAAGCGCTCCTTCCTTGAATTCAATGGATAACATTAGAATGAGCTCCAGAAACTCAATCAATAATCCGCCCAGGTCGCCTCGGTCTCGGAAAGCATGCACGATAGCGAAGTTGTCGATCGCAAACCCAAGGGATCGAAGGTTGTGCTCCTTGACCCGGCTCCATAGCTCCACGACAATATCAATGTTCGTAAGAAGGAATGAGAGTAATGCGGAACGCCCGGCATACTTCTTCTCGATGTATTGCCTAATCTGCTCCCGAAGGTCCGGCTGGAATAGGAGCACTCGCCGAACCGTCTTTTCTCTAACGATTTTGTAGTCTTTCCACCTATCCTCAAGTACAGTTTCATTCCCAATAAACAGGACCTTGTTTCCAGCAGGCTCTATTAGCTGGGAAAATGCAAGCCCAAAAAGTTGGCTGATTTGGACGTCGGGGCCAACCCTCTCTAGGTCATCCAACAAGATGACATGTTTCTGAAAGTTCATTCTGGTAGAAAACAACTTTTCTATTGCCTGATAGAGCTTTCCTATGGCTTCGGCGTAGCCACCTACCTTTGGAGTACTTCGCGGTATGTCAAAGAAAGCGTCAATGAGAGCGGGGGCGCTCCGTGCCTTGCCGAATCGGGGCAATCTGGAGTACAGGAGCATCCGCATCATCTGATTGCAATCGGAGATGCCATATAGCGACAAATAGGTGGTATGCCAGTGCTCTTTAGCAGTGAGCGAAATGCTTTCAATGTACGGAATCAACACATTTCTTACGTAATATGTCTTGCCTGACCCCCACGGAGCAGATATTAGCAACGCGTAATCTGTGCTACTTGCACTTAGAGTGCGTCCCTAAACCCATCTACGCGCCATCCGGAAGCAAATGATCGCGTTCGCAAAATGAACCAACGCTTCGAAGTTTTCCGCCTTGCGACAGTAGCGGATTTTCAACGCCCGAA
>JBEKQU010000050.1:0-37911 GCA_049519415.1 Spirochaetia bacterium | reverse complement strand
AGTTTACAGGTTCTACAGGAGCATTGCTATCCACGACCTCCTTTGTTCTCCCGGTAATAATGAACATCTTTTGCTTCTCACCGGCTCCCACAACATGGAGTGGATTCTGGCTGAAGTTTGGTCAGACAGTTGCCGCCAAGGCTGCGGATGATCCTGGCATTCTCATTCTCGATTGCATATGCATTTCAACCGCCATTGCATGCGATGTTGTTCGTAGAATGTACTCCAAAAAAAAACAAGGAGAGGGAAAAGTAAGCATATCCGTGCTGGGAATTGAAATGGGTGAGATCTGAAATGTGCGGCTGCCTGGCTGCACGTACACGCACGATTCAGGAGGGAGTCACACCAATGAAACGCGCCATCTGTTTTCTTTTCGCGGCAATGCTTGCGATCCTCTTCATCGCCGATGCGTCGGGACAGCAGTCCTCTGCATCCTTTTCCGTTGCCACGTCCAACGCGATAGCGTCGTTCGTTCTCAGGAGCGGCACGGCGGAGACCTTCACCGACCAGGCAATCGATGAGAAGACGATCGACCTGATCCTCCAATGCGGCATTCGGGCGCCCAGCGCCCGGAACGCCCAGCCCTGGCATTTTTCCGTTGTCACCAGCAAGAAGATGCTGGAAAAAATGAGAAACGCGGCGGCCACTGGCTCGTCAGGAGGCGCGCAGCAGAAACGCGACATGTTCTTCGGCTCCTCGACCGTCATCGTCATCTCCGGCACCCGGGATCGGGCATCCACGCAGCTCGACTGCGGCCTGGCATGCGAGAACATGTCTCTGGCCGCTCAAGCGCTCGGCCTCGGCGCCCATATCTCCACCTCAGCCATTTTGATCTTCAACAACGGGGATCAGGGCAAAGAGCTCATGACACAACTCGGGATTCCGGACGACAAGGCGCCTGTCGCGGTGCTCGTCATCGGCTTTCCCGGAAAGCAGACCGATGCAACAAGCCAGGCAAGCCCGCGGAACTACCAGGACGTCATCACCTACGTGAGATGATCCCGCGCGTCCAGGCTCACCCGATGACCGCGACCTCGATCTCGAACTCCCCTTCAATGCGTTTTTCACTTTTGATGCCGGGAGCGGGCTCCGCGGGGAAGAAATCCGGAGTGAGCGGTCCCGTGGTTCCCCAGTACCTGTACCATCCCTCCAGGTTGATGGGCTCTCCATCGAGCTCCCAGCAGCCTCCCACGTCCGGCATGCCGGTGGCCAGCAGTCGATTGTAGGTTGTGCGCATGCAGCCGCAGGCAACGCCGGGCGCGCCCGTGAAGCCGAAAATCGGCACGTAGTCGACGGGCCGGTTGCGCACCACTGCGACAAAGCGTTCCCTGTCCGTCATGGCCGATCCTGCCCCGCCCACATGCGCTCGCGCAGCCGTTCCGAGCGGCCGCTCAACGCGGCCAGACGCTTCGCCGCGCTCGGATCGCTCTGGACGTGCGCGATCATAAGCCGTCCCTCCTCTACGCACAATGCGTCGTGCGCGGGAAAGACCTCCCGCATCAGGAACTGGGCGTAGAGCGAAAGACGGAGAGGGCCGTGGGCGCGCGGCTGGCTTCCGGGAACGGCCTCCACCGCAACCGAGTACAGGTCTTTGATGGAATAGATGAGGCTCTCCAGCTTGCTGCTCTCTGAGAACACAATAGTGTAGTACCAGCCGAAAAGCGCGTCGCGCTCGCAGCCGTGGGCGTCGCTCACACCCACGATGGGGACTTTCCTGCCCTTGGCGCGCTCATCGTGATAGTGCGCCACTTGCAGGAGGTTTGATTCCAGCTCGTGGCGATGGTACCCGCCGATCACCTCGTACGCGTCCCAGGGCCTTGCGTCGAACAGCCAGTTGACGAATGCCCGCGGAAGGTGGTAGCGCTCCGCCAGCATCCACCAGGGGTGGCAGAAGATCCCCAGTCCGCCGAGCTCCCGGATCCGCTCGAAACACCACGCTGCTTCGGCGCACAACACGGGGTCCGCGCCCGCGGGAACGGGGCCGAAACTCCTGGCTCGGCTCTCGATCTCCGCCCTGTACCCCGGACGGCTGAACAGATCGTTCACGCTGCTTTTGCCCCCGAAGTTCACGATGTGAATGGGATTGCCCGGCGGGTGGATCTCCTCGCCCCGGAAAATGCGCATGTCAATGGAAAGCCCGGAGAATGCCTCCTGCGCCTCAATGGACGGGGCATACTTGTGATGGTCCGTGAGGGCCATGAAGTCCATGCCGATCCGCCTGCATGCAGCCGCCACGTAGCCGGGAGATTCGCGGCCGTCTGAGCGATTGCTGTGGATGTGAAGGTCTCCCTTGAACGCCCGGCGATGAAAGAGATCGTCCTCAAGGGAATACACCCGGCACCTGCCGACGACCGACCGTACGCCGTCTCGGAGCCTGTCCACGCGCAGCATGTGTTCCTGCTCCGCGCCAAAGGAGAGGGTCGCGTGCAGCGCGCCGTCCCGCAGGGACGCACTTACAGTGTCGACAACCGCATCATCTCGCCGAAGCGTGTAGTGCTCCATGGGGGTCTGGACGACCTGGTAGCAGCCCTCCGGATCGAAGGGGCCTCCCTCCTCGGGAGGCATGATCCGTATCTCTGCCGCGCGCGCGGCTCTCACGATCCTCGGCCATGCTTGCAGACGTGCATTCTCTTCAGGCATTGTGACCTCGGCGCATGGTAGAGCAGGCGCGCGCATCCGTCAACGCGGCGGCATCAGCGCGCCGTCCGTTGAAACGCTCTCGTCTTTCGGCGCCTCTTGCCCATCAAGAGCCGGCAGAATAGGATGCTTCACGCATAAAAAGGAAAGGAGCATTCCTCATGGGAATCAGCATAGGCCTTGTAGGCCTTGGCGCGTTCGGCTCTGAGTTCGCGCCGCTCTTCAAGAGCCATCCCCTCGTGGATCGCATCGCCCTGTGCGACCGGGAGCCGGATCGCATTGCGCGGTTCGCCCGCGATCCCTCGTTCACGGCAAAGCTCCGTCCCTCCGACACGTTCACGAGCCTCGATGAAATTTGCAGGGCCCGGCTGGACGCCGTGGTCCTCATCACGCAGCCCTGGCTGCACGCGCCGCAGGCCATCCAGGCAATGGAAAGCGGGAAACACGTCTACTCCGCGGTGCCCATCATATCGCTCCCCGACGCGGATGAGATCCTCGAATGGTGCGATCGCGTGGTGCGCACATGCGCCCGAACGGGCATGCGCTACATGCTGGGGGAAACCACCTATTTCCGTCCCCAGGCCATGTTCTGCAGGCGCATGGCCGGCGCGCGCGCGTTCGGCGACTTCACGTACGCCGAGGGCGAGTACTTCCATCCCTACGACTGGAAAGTGGTCGACCTGCGGGAGGTGAAGGCGCAGCGGCTTGCCAGCGCGTCGGGCCGGGAGTGGAGCGAGGTCCAGAAGCGCTACGATGAGCGGGGCATCCGGATGACCCCCATGACGTATCCCACGCATTCCACCTCCGGGCCCATTTCCGTGATGAAGGCGCACGCGCTGAAGGCGAGCGCCTTCGGCTACACGACAAAGTGCCCTGATCCGTATTTCGACAACCACGAGTTCACCAACGTGACGGCCCTTTTCCAGATGAGCAATGGCGCCCAGATGCGCGTGTGCGAGCATCGGGAGCTCGCCTACCCCGAGAGCGACCTGTTCCAGATGGAGATATTCCGCCTCTTCGGCACCAAGGGAACGTTTCGGGAGAACAGGTGGGCGGACAAGGAGAGCTGGCGCACGCTCACGGTGGAGGAGATGCGCGACCCGCTTCCGTCCGATGTCGCGAATGCCTTCCGCGCCGAGTACGGCGAATCAAAAATGTACGGCGGCCATGGAGGCTCGCACGCATATCTAGTGCACGAGTTCGTGGATGCCGTCGCCCACGGGCGTCAGCCAGCCATCAATGCATGGGAAGCGGCTCGGTACATGGCCGCGGGCGTCGCTGCGCACCGCTCGGCGCTCCGGGAGGGAGAGGTTCAGCACGTGGCCGATTGGGGGGACGCGCCGGCGTAGGCGCGCATGTGCGCCTCCTCCTCTTGATAGGCTCGCTCTATTCCTCACATTCTTATTACTGAAAATGCTTGCTATCTCTTTGGGGGCTGATTAGATGGCGAATCGTATCGGAGAGTTTTTGATCAAGATCGGCGCAATGAACGCTGAACAAGTCGAGCGCGTGCTGAAGCTCCAAAGGGAAGGCGACACGAGGATATTCGGCGAGATTGCACTCGAACTGCGCTACTTGAGCGATGATGCCATCAAGCGATTTGTCGATCACATGGAACAATGGAAGATCGATCCCGACCAGGCCGCGACTCTTAAGGAGTGAAGCCCGGGCTGCGTAAAAAGGTCAGGGTGACCTTTTTTTCAGGTCTCTCACCAAAAGCTCCACCTCGTCGGTCACGATGATGCGCGCAAACCGGGCAACGGCATCCGCTTCTCCCATTGTGTTGATGGTCCAGAAGAGCAGGGAAAAGCCGCAGGCGCGCAGAAAGCGCAAGAAAGCAACCGCTCTCCCCTGCCCGATCCGGGCAAAGATCTGGACCGGAAGATTCAAGTAGTGCGGTCGAAGCCGCAGCAGCGTCCGTGCAAAATCAAAGGCGCCCCGTGCAATCGCATCCTCGCCAACGAGATATCCCACGGTGAACCCCTCCTTTCGGAAGGAGACGAGCAGCCGCCACTTGAATGAGGAGATCATGAGATGCCCGCGGTCCCGCCGCGCGTACAGCATCTGGGCGATCCGGCCGCAATCGTCCACGGACAGGGTCTCCTCCTTCAGCTCAAGGTCCAGATACGCGTCCAGCGGCAGCATGGCCAGCAGATCTTCAAGCAGGGGAATGCGCTCGCCCACCCCGAAGTCCAGAGAGCGAAGCTCGTTTAAAGTCATCCCGCCCACTTCGCCTCTAACGCCGGTGACGCGATCAGTTGATTGATCGTGAATGATCACGAACCTTCCGTCCGCGCTCTTCTGCACGTCGCACTCCACGCCGTCGGCGCCGGCAGCCAATGCCTCTCCAAAGGCGAGCAGCGTGTTCTCGGGAAACCGCGCGCGATAGCCGCGGTGCCCGAGCACGAGCGGAGAGTCCCCGGCAATGTTCATGGTATTGCAATAGGCGGCGGAAACGCCCTTGTCAAGACGCATCCCCCTTTTCCCGCCCTCTTGCATAAAGTACCAATTGGTATTATACAAATTGTTATAAATTACAGGAGAGCAAACACATGATCTTCGACCAGGTCCCCCTCACGCGGCTCATCGGGTTGGCCGCGGGCGTGGGCGTGTACGTGCAACGCATCACGGAGCGGGCGCTCAAGCGCGTGGGGCTCACCTACGCGCAGTTCGGGCTCCTGACCGCGGCCGCGGAACGTGAGGGACAGAGCCAGCAGGAGCTCACCGTCAGGCTGGAAGGTGACAGCACGACCGTCATGGTGATCGTGGATTCGCTGGAGAAGAAGGGGCTGGCGGAACGCAGGCCGGATCCCACGGACCGGCGCAGGAAACGCATCCATCTCACGCCTCGGGGGAAAAGAACCGCGCTCCGGGCCCTTGAGACGGTGAAGAACCTCTACGAGCCGCTGCTTTCGGAGTTTACCGAGCGCGAAATCTCGGCCGCGACCCCGGTTCTGGAACGCTTGTACATGCGCCTCCGGGATGAACGGAACCAGAGAAACAGGTGAGCGCCGCGCGGGCGCGCATCAGGGGAGACGACCATGATAGTCCATGACGGCACCAAGTGCAGGGAATGCGGCGTTTGCCTTGCCATTCGCGAGGGGCACTGCCTCCAGAAGAGCGGCGCGGAGATCCGTGTCGACCCTCTCCAGTGCAATGAGTGCGGGGAGTGCGTTGCGCGCTGTCCCTCGCAGGCCTTCGCGTTTCAAGGGCACCCGACGCAAAGACTTGACCCTGAAGCGCGCGCCAAGCCTAAGGCGCTCGTTGAGCTGCTTGCCGGCAGAAGGTCCACGAGGCGGTTCACTGATGCACCGGTGGACCGAAAAACGCTCCTCCAGCTCGCGGTGATGGCGCGGTATGCGCCAAGCATGAACCATGACATCGAGGCCGTTCTGATCGATGACACGGAGATCCTCCGCCGCATCGATAAAGGGCTCTTTGCGTTTTACGCCAGGATGTATCGGCTTCTGTTCAAGAACCCGCTGGTGTTCGGGTTCATCCGCCTGTTCGCGGACGGCATGGATGTGACGAAAAAGAAGCTTGAGCACAGCATGAGAGAGGGAAGGATCCTCTACAATGCCCCGGCGCTCATGCTCCTGACGGGGAAGAAGAGGGTGCCTTTGACGGAGCTCTCCGCCCAGTTCCAGCTCTCCCATATGATGCTGTACGCTGAAAGCCTGGGCCTCGGCACCTGCCTCATGGATTCGGTCAAGATCGGCGTGAACGCCAGCGCCGCGCTGCGCAGGCTTCTCGGCATCCAGCCCGGTCACGCCGTGGTCGGAGCGCTGCACGTCGGGTATCCGACATACCCGGTGCGGAACATTATGCCCGCTCTCTCTCTGCGGGTTCGGATCCCGAGCATCGATCCGTCATTGACCAGGTAAAAGCCGCTCAGATCCGCGGTGCGAGCACGTCCGGAGGGAGCAGCCACGCAAGAACTCCCTCCAGCGGAGAAGGCTTTCCAATGTCCACCCGGGCAAGAGAACCCTTTCTGCATTCCACCCGGCCGCCCCCGGTGCACGCGGAAATGGTTCGGCTGAAATCAGGCTCATGGCCCACCAGCATGATTCCCGTGGCCGCCGCGTGTTCCTGGAGAATGCGCGCCAGCGCGCCAGCGTCAAAGCCAGGAGCAAGCCGATCGTCCGCAAGCGGCGCATTGGGAAGACGCAGCGGCCGCGCAATGATCTCCGCGGTCTGTCGGGCGCGCACGAGGGGACTGGTAATGATGAGATCCAGCCTGAGGCCCAGGCCAGCGATTGAAATCGCCTCGCGTTCCATTTGGGAAAGCCCCTGCTCGCTCAACGGGCACTCGGCGTCTTTCATTCCGGGTTTCTTCTGATAGTCTCCGTGCCGCAGAAAATAGATTTCCACTCTAGCCGTTTCCCTTCAGCATCCGTGGGGAAAGCTTCTTGCGCAGAAAAAGGGCGAACGCCGGGCTGAAACAGGATATCCCGTCCCCGCTCTCAACAAGAAAGCCTTGTTTCACCAGGGTGCTTAGCTGATACACTTCCGAAGGCGACGGGACTCTGCCCCGCATCACCGCCTGGAGGGGTTTGAACGCCTCTTGGGAAAGGAACGATACCACCTCTTCGAAATAGGGCGCCATCTCGGGGAAGAGAATCTTCTCGAAATCGGTTTCTGTCATGGAATCCGGGATCTTCCCCGCTGCCAGCCGCGCCCCCGCCTTTTTCAGCAGGTAGGGGGAACCTCCGCACCACTCTGCCACGCGACCGGCCAGGTCTCCGCCCGTTCCGGTGACGCGAATGAAAAGCGACACGGCATCCTGGTGAGAGAGCATCCCGAGGTGCATGTTGGTGAAAATGTTGAAAAAGGGGGACTCTTGAACGTCCTTGGCCACGCAGAGCTTCTGCAGCTCCAGGAGCGAGGTGGTGGCGTACGCGAGATTGTAATTGTTCGCCATCGAGCGCAGGAACGAGAAAAACTCCAGCGGGAACCGGAGGTTGCTCGTGATGAAATGAAAATCGTCCAGGAAGACGATCAGGCGCTTGCCCGCGGCATGCAGGTCCTCGATCCCCTTGCGAATGCCTTCGTAAAGGTTCGAGCCGCCGGCAGCGCCCGCGGGGAGCTGCTTGGCGAATCCGGCCAGGAAGGAATCGGGATCGTCGGTCATTCCGCGGTCCGCGCGGAGGGAGAGGAAGACGTAGGTGTCCGCCGCATCGAGGTGCTGGGATGCGACCTTCGGATTTGACAGGTACGCGAGGAGCGAGGTTTTGCCGCTCTTCCTTCCCCCGATGACCGCAACCGATTGGGGCCTTTCCGCTCCAATGCGCGAGAACACCCGCCGAGCAAGGCCGGCCTGGCCGACGAAATCGGTGGGACTCTGCACTGGGGTTTCCGGATCGATCATGAAAGCCTCCTTGGCGGAGCATGGAGATGACGCTCGGATGTGCCGCGCGGGCGGCCGGCGGTCACCTCATTTCGTACTTTCTTTCACGGTGAATACGTCGCCCGCTACGAGATCGAGTTGGATCTCCTTACGGGTTTGCTGGGCCTCGTTCACAATGCTCAATACGTGCTTTCCCGACCTCACTTTCCTGGACGTCATGGTGGGGAGGTCGACAATATGTTGTCCATCGAGGTATACAGTAGCTTCCTGCTGAATATCGAAGGTAAGCACGGTCCACCCCTCCTCCAGGGTTACGTCCTGCCGGTACTCCTTTCCGGCCTCGACGGTGAGGCCGATATAAGCGGTCTTGTATCCGTCATAGAGGAGCCAAAGCGGATGGTACCCCGGGTTTACATCCAGCGTGAGAGGAGTCACACCCCTGTTGTCATAGTCCAGCAGCACGGTGGCGCCGGACGGCTTCGAGGCAACGGCAATGGTGCCGTGTTCTTCCATCTGTGCGCTCATGGTTCGGCCGGTTTTCTCTGATGCATTGCCCTGGCTCGAAGGGCCGGGTACGGCCGCTACATCAACGGGAGGAAAACTGAAAAAAAAGTCATTGTTCGAACGATTCACGAGGGCATTGGACAATGTGACGGATTTCCCATCAGGCGCGGAAGCGATGAAGTCGTGTCTGCCCACCGTAAGCGACGGCACCACGATCCATGTTGTCCCGAGACGAGAGTCGGCGCTCCTGTATGTATACATATTGTCGATGACCAGCGTGAATGGACCGCGATTCGTTTGAAAGGACACATTCGTGATGTACTGAGAGTTGGACTCTACGGCTGATTCGTCCGCGGATCTCCGCGGCAACAGGCCGATGCCCCGGCCCCAATCGGCGACCCCGGGAAGGACCCGCGGAATGAGGAGGAACCAAGCCAGCACGAGCACCGCAATCGCCCCGACCCCGATGGACGCGGGCACGATGACGGTCCGCAGCGTCCTGCGGAACCCCACGTCCGCCTCTTTCACCACCTTCCAGATGGAATGCTCCCGCTGGATCCAGCGCCGAAACACATCCATCCGAAACCGATACGCCCCAGCGTCGTTCTTCTCAAGCAGCTCCTTGTGGTAGGCCTCCTCCAGGAGTACGTTCGCTTTCTCCCGGTTGAACGGCAGCACGATCCTGCTGTCCCAGATGTACTGCACGATCCGCCTGCTGTCCGACCATTCCGAAGCGCTCTCGAGCCTTCCCGCCAGTGAGGAAAGCATGATCCGGTTCCACGCCGCAAAGCTGTTCCACGAATAGATCATCTGCGGCAGCGGGTTCGCCACGATCTCCCGAACGATGCGCTCCAGGTCCGCCGCAGTGGGGTCCGCCCGCCCCTCCTCGATCAACAGGTCTACCATGTTTTGGCAGATCACCTGCGTGTAGAACGGCTGCCCCCCGGTGAGGCGGCAGATCGACTCCACCACTTCCTCCGGGTAGCTGACCGATTCACGGAGCGGCTCCGTGATAAGCCGTTCCGTGTCCCGATGCGAGAGGTAGGAGATCTTTCGGTACACCGACTTCCCCAGGAGCGTTCTCCAGATCTCTGGGTTGCGGTCCTCAAGATTCGTCGAGCCGGTGAAAACGAACGAGGCGGGGAGGGCGCTTTCCAAAACCCCGGCGAGGTAGTGCACCGTGGATGCGCTCAGGGTGCCATCCTTGATCTTGGCCTCGATCAACTCGTACTCGTCCAGCAGGAACAGCACGATCCTGCCGGGAGCCTTCTCCCGCACCGAGTTGAGGAACGCCTCCAGGAGTCGCTCCGCGCTCGCTTCCCCTTTTCCCTGCTCCTCGGGCTCCCCTTCTATGCCCGCGCTCTGCAGCGCGGCGTGCCCGCTCTTCAAGATGGCCTTGAAGAACTCCAGGTCGCCCTTGATCCCCGCGAGCATCTGCATGTCGATGAGGATGGGGAGGAAGGAGGTACCGAGCCTGCCTCCGAGGATCTGAAAGAGAATCGAGGTCTTGCCCGAACGCCGCTCCCCGCAGAGCACCACGATCTGGTTTGATCTCCCCTCTCCGATTTTTCTGGCCACGAACTGGAAGTCGTCTTCCCGGCCGAAGAACATCTCCCGCGACTTGATGGGGTTTCCCACGATGTAGGGGTTGGAAAACACCGGTTTCATCCCTGCTCCTGGGCTGAACAGCGACAGGCATGATGACGGTGGAAAAAGACGCTACTTTTCATCTCTGGTCATCATTATAGCATATATGGTCTGGCTGGCAATGCGCGAGATTGACGGCTATCATCTTATAGAGTAGAATGGATATCTGTCCTTAAGTCACTAGATTCAAAATGGAGGAATCAATGAATGCTGAGCGGAATCCTGAGGAATTCTGCGTCCAGCGTGTCTCAGAACATAAAACACTCAACCGGCCGATGAAAAGCCCAGCATATGTCAGGCAGCCGCCGTCTCGAATGAGTCCCGGAACAATGCATTCGATTCTAAAAGGAGGTTGTTATGAAAGAGCGGCTAAGCTCTCCCGTTGTGTGGATCCTCGTCGGCGCAATCCTGCTGATGTTGGGCTGCACATCGAAGGATGTCCAGAGAAGGAATGAGCTGATCTCGACAGTGGAAGCGAGTTCGCAAGTTTTCAACGAGCACAACATAGAGAAATACATGACCTATTATGCGGATGACTTCCAGATGGATCACGTGAGCTCGGGGATCCTCAGCCGAAACGATTTCGCTGCTGCCATAGGCGCCAAGCCTAAAAACGATCCCACGATTTATCATTTTCAGGAACAGGTCCTGGCTTCGGGGGATATCGCGTTCTTCGACGGCTGCTCCTTTGTGGGGAAGGACCCGGCAACGGGCATCAGGTATCGGACCTTCCATTGCGATATCGTGGAGTTCGAGGGACTTAAGATGAAGGTCATGACGACCTTCTCGGACGGAGCGGCTGACAGCGTGGCCCGCGGCCTTATCGAGCCCCCACTGCCGGCGCCACCCTTGCCGGGAACGCGCTCCTGGCCCACCGCGGATCCGCAGCCGACCAAGCTGAAACCGCTGGACGCCCAGAAAGAGTCCCAGGCTCGGTGGAACAGCCATGATGTGACTTCGATGGCGAAGATGCTCCATAAAAATGCGAGTATTCTCATCTCCCCGCTCTATGATCCGGTAGGTCGAGATGCATACATCGCCTGGATGGGGGTCATGTTGCAGGCATTCCCCGATCTCAGCGTGAGCCCTACGCGCACCTTCGATATGGGCGACGGATGGGTGGTTAGCGAGGTGAAGATGACTGGCACAAACACGGGTCCCTACCTCGGTCATCCGGCGACTGGAAAACCCATCGCGCTCAGG
Source organism: Spirochaetia bacterium (assembly GCA_049519415.1). Taxonomy (GTDB): domain Bacteria; phylum Spirochaetota; class Spirochaetia; order SZUA-6; family Fen-1364; genus Fen-1364. Next base: position 26,573 of record JBEKQU010000050.1, on the reverse strand, counting down.
GCTGCCTACCTGGGTCGCTACGACGCCAACGGCCTGACGACGACGCTGAAGCTATACTTCGACAGCATGACCATCATGACCCAGCTAGGCTTCAAGCCGGTGCCATTGGTCGCTCAAAGGTAATCGCGGCAACGCGTTTTAAAAACCTCTTTAAAAGCCGCGCTCTCATTGCGCGCCTGCGCGGGCAGGCGCGCAGCTAGCGCTTCTCCTCCTCCCGGTGGTGCTTGATCACCCGGCCCTCGGTCATGTAGATCACGTCCTCCCCGATGTTGGTGGAAAGGTCGGCGATCCGCTCCAGGTTGGCCGCGATCTTCAGGAGGGCAAGGTTCTGGGAGACGCTGGAGGGGTCGTTTGTCATCAGAGTGCTCATCTTCTCCAATATTCCCGTGGCAAGCGTGTCGACGGTCGAATCGGAGGCGCAGACCCGCTGTCCGAGCGCCGCGTCCTCCCCGATGAACGCGCGAATGGCGCAGTCCACCATCCGGATCGTCTCCTCGAACATGGCCAGCACTGCGTCGTCGGGACTGAGGGAGGAGCCGTTGATATGGTCGCTCACCGCCTCCGCGATGTTCACCGCGTGGTCCGCGATGCGCTCAAGATCATTGGTGATGCGCAGGACCATGAGGATGGTGCGCAGGTCCCGGGCCATGGGCTGGTGCTGCGCGATCAGGGAGGTGCACTCCTCCTCCAGCTCCATCTCCCACTCGTTCGCCCGAGGCTCCTCATGATCGATGATCTCCCGCGGTATCTCCGATTGCCGTGCCACCAGGGCGTCCCTGCTTTTCTCAATCATTCCTTCGACGAACCGGCAGTAGGCGACGAGCTTCGCCTTCAGTCCATCCATCTGGGGTATGGGCATTGCCCCTCCTATCCGAACTTCCCGGAGAGATACTCCTCCGTCCTCTTGTCCTTGGGCACCGTGAACACCTTGTTGGTAGGGCCAAACTCCACCAGCTCTCCCAGGTGAATGAAAGCCGTGTAGTCGGAGATGCGCGCCGCCTGGGGAATGTTGTGCGTGACCTGTACGATGGTGACCACGCCCTTCAGGGAGACGATCAGCTCCTCGATGGCCGCCGTGGCCTTGGGATCCAGCGCCGATGTCGGCTCATCCAGAAGGATGATCTCGGGCTTCATGGCAAGGGCGCGCGCGATGCACAACCTCTGCTGCTGGCCGCCGGAGAGGAACGTGCCGCGCCGGTAGAGGGAATCCTTCACCTCGTCCCAGAGGGTGACGCGGCGCAGCGTCTCCTCCACGATCCGGTCCCGGTCCATCCGGGCCATGCGCGCGCCGTTCAGGTTGTACCCCGCCACCACGTTGTCGTAGATGCTCATGGTGGGAAAAGGGTTGGGCCTCTGGAACACCATGCCGATGCGGCGGCGAAGGAGAATGGGATTGAGCTTGTACACGTCCTCGCCGTCCAGGAGCACCAGTCCGCTCACCTGCGCATTGGCGGCCAGCTCGTGCATCCGATTGATGCACCGCATGAAGGTGGTCTTGCCGCAGCCGGAGGGGCCCATGATGGCCGTGATCTTGCCCGCGGGCACGGAAAAAGAGATCCCCTTCACCACGTCCTTGCCGTCAAAACCGGCAAAGAGGTCCCGGGTCTCGAGAATCGTTTTTTCACTGCTCAGAACTGGATCTTCCATCTCGATGTTACCAGCTTTGTCACGACGTTGAGGGCGAGCACGATAACCAGGAGCACGAACGAAGCCCCCCATGCAAGGGACTGCCATTCCGGATAGGGACTGGTCGCGTAATAAAAGATGGTCTGGGGAAGCGACGCCATGGGCTTGAATATGTTCACCGTCATGAAGGGGCTGCCAAACGCGGTGAACAGGAGGGGCGCGGTTTCTCCGGCGCCGCGGGCCAGCGCGAGCAGCACCCCGGTGACGATTCCGCTCAAACCCGCGGGAAGGATCACCTTCATCACCGTCCGCGGGTAGGAGACGCCGAGCGCCAGGGCCGCTTCCCTGAGACTGACGGGTATCATGAGAAGAGTCTCCTCGGTGGAGAGGGTGATCACGGGAAGCATGATCATGGCCAGTGCGAGTCCCCCGGAGAACGCAGAGAAATGCCCCATGGGCCGCACCACCCACACGTACGCCACGATCCCAATGACGATGGAAGGAATTCCCATCAAAGTCTCCGCCGATAGGCGCGCGATCGTGCCCAGCCGCCCCTTCCCCTTTTCCGCCAGGAAGATTCCCGCGATGACCCCCAGCGGCACCGAGACGATGCTGGCAATGAGGATCAGAAGCACCGTGCCGACGATGGCATTGGCGATGCCGCCCCCCGTCTCGCCGATCGGTTTCGGCATCTCGGTGAGAAACTGCCAGTTGATGGAAGACGCTCCACGGATGATGATGTAAATCAGGATCAGGACAAGGGGGATCGTGGCAAGGAGAGACAGGCCGAGCACCAACCCCCTGAAAGCCGCGTCTTTGCGAAGGCGCCCGCGAACCCCTGCATCGCTGCCCATCTCACGTTCCCCGCGCCATTCGCCGTACAACGATCTTGCCGATGATGTTGATCAGGGTGCTGATCACGAACAGGAGCAGTGCGATCTCGATGAGGCTCGCAAGGTACACGTCCCCCGAAGCCTCGGAGAACTCGTTCGCGATGAGGCTTGCCATGGTATTGCCGGGCCCGAGCACATTGGCGGTGAGACTGTTCGAGTTGCCGATCACCATGGTCACCGCCATGGTCTCCCCCATGGCTCGCCCGAGGGAAAGGAGAATTCCGCCCGTGATACCCGAACGCGCATAGGGGAGCGTCACCTTCCATATGGTCTCCGATGGCGTGGCGCCCAGGGAGAGCGCCGCCTCCTTCAGGTCCCCCGGCACCAGGCTGATCATTTCCCGGCCAATGGACGCCGAGTAGGGGAGAATCATGAACGCGAGCAGAAGGGATGAAGTGAGGATCCCCACGCCATAGGGAGGCGCTCCCAGCGCTTCCTGAAGCAGACGTATCACGGGCGCCAGGAAAAAAAGGCCGATGAATCCATACACGACTGACGGGATGCCGGCAAGCAGCTCGACCGCGGTCCGCATGAGGGATGCCAGCACGCCCGTGCGGAAATACTCGCCCATGAGGATGGAGAGGCCCAGGGACAGGATGGCGGCGATGATTAAACCGATGAATGACGTGAGAAGGGTCCCGACCACGAAGGGAAGCGCCTGGAACCGGTTCTCCACGGGGTTCCAGACCGTTCCCGTGAGAAAGCGATAGCCGTTGGCCACAAGAGCGGGACGGGAGGAAAGGAGCAGGGAAAGGAAGATCGCGATGAGCAGGACGCTCACCACGATCCCCCCTAGAACGAGCATGGTGCGAAAGGCTGAATCTGACGCTCGCGCGCTCCTCATCCCGCCGCGCCTATTTCATTATAGGAGCCCCGTTATACGTCACGGACTTGATCAGAACCTCCGCCTTTGCCACAACGGCCGGGGGCAGTGTAGCATAGGAGAGGCTTTCAGCAAACTTCTGACCGTCGTGCGTCATCCACCAGAGCAGCTTCACCAGGGCCTCCGCCGTGGCCTGCGTCTTGTTGTCGTAGCTCTGTTCCGTATAGAGAAGAATCCATGTAAAGGTGGAAATGGGGTATCCCTCCGCGGCGTCCGTGTTGGTGAGGCTCGTCTTGGTCACGTCATTGGGGATGGTGACGTTTGCCGCGGCGCTGGTGGACGCGAGCGAAGGTTTGACAAAGTTGCCGCTCTTGTTCTTCAAGCTTGCATACGGCATGTTGTTCTGCAGGGCATAGATCAGCTCCACGTAACCGACCGCGCCCGGCATCTGCTTCACAAGACCCGCCACGCCGGGATTTCCCTTGCCGCCCACGCCGGCCGGCCAGCTCAAGGACTGTCCCACGCCTACCTTGCTCTTCCAGTCGTCGGAGACCTTGCTCAGGTAGTCGCTGAACACGGCGGTGGTGCCGCTGCCGTCGGCCCGGTGCACCACGGTGATCGTGGTCTTGGGGAGGTTCATCGAGGGATTGAGGGCGCTGATGCGCGCGTCATTCCAGCGCGTGATCTTTCCCAGGAAGATGTCCGCCAGGACGTCGGGGGTGAGCTTCAGCTCGGGGTTGCCCGGCAGGTTGTACGTGATGACGGCCGCTCCCGCCACGATGGGGATGTGAACAAAGGGGGCGGGATACGATTTTATTTCGGCATCCGCCACGACAACGTCGCTGGCGCCGAAGTCGACCGTCTTGTTCTTGAGCTGGCTCTGGCCCGCGCCCGAGCCCACGGCCTGGAAATTCACCCTCACGCCGAATTGCTTGTTGTACTCGTCAAAAACCTTGGTATAAAACGGGGCGGGGAAGGTTGCTCCCGCGCCGACGAACTCGATGGCCTGGCCGAAGCCAAGCCCGGCGGCAATGGACATGATCAGCGCCGCCAGAGCGATCCGGGGGATCTTCATTGTATTCCTCCTTGTGTGTGCATGATATGCATGCGAAATGTCGGAAGCCGCTGTTAGTCTGCGGTGAAGGTTGCGTTAATTTTGTGTTAATTCAGGCATTGTCAGCGCCGTGGCGGAAATCCCGCGGGAGCGTCACGATGAAGCGCGTGCCCCTGCCCGGCGCGCTTTCCACGGCGATGGAGCCGGCGTGGCTTCCCACAATGTGTTTGACGATGGCAAGACCCAGTCCGGTTCCCCCCATCTTACGCGATCGCGACTTGTCCACCACGTAGAAGCGCTCGAAAATCCGGGACAGACTTTCCTCGGGAATGCCAATGCCGGTATCCGTGACCTCGATCCTCACATGGTCCGCGCCTTCCGGGGAGCAGACCACTCTCACTTCGCCCTTCTCCGTGTACTTCAGCGCATTATCGACCAGGTTCACCAGCATTTGCTCCAGCAGGAACGGGTCTGCGGTGATCAGCGGCAGCTCATCGGAGATCGAGAGGGACAGTGCAATCCCCTGCATCTCCGCCCGATGCGTGAACATCCTCGTCACGTCTTCCGCAAGGCGCCTCAGGTCCACCTGCTCCGCGGAGGGCTCCGCCCCCCGGGCCTCCAGCCCTGAAAGCATGAGCAGATCCTGCACGATGGCGCTCATGCGCTCCGCATTGCGCTTGATGGTTTCGATCCAATGGGCAGGCTCGCCCTTGAGCTGCCCCTCGAGCATCTCCAGGGAGCCGATGATGGAGGTGAGGGGGGTGCGCAGCTCGTGGGAGGCGTTGACCACGAAGTCGCGCTTCACCGCTTCAAGGCGCCGGATGTCGGTGGTGTCGTGCAGGACCACGATCAGCTCCTCCCGCCCCTCCATGCGCTGCACCGTGCAGAGGACCGACTTCTCACCCACAGCCACCTCTTCGGACTGGCGTTGCCCCGTGGTCCGGGCCTGCTGCACCAGCTCGGTGATACGGGGCGCCCGTATCACCTCCCAGAGGGTCTTTCCCTCAACGGGACGGCTCCCCGCCAGCTCCTGGAATCCCTTGTTACTTCGCACGATCCGGCCGGCGCTGTCCAGCACGAGGATCCCCTGCTGCACGGAGGAGAAGATGCCATCCAGCTCCTGGGACTGCTGCGCCCTCTCCAGGAAAAGCGCCTGCACGCGCTCACCCATGGCATTGAAGGTATCTGCCAGGGCCTTGATCTCGTCCCGTCTGCGCAGGAGCAGCCGGGCGCCGAAATCTCCCGCTGCGAAACGGCCCACCACGCCGGCCAGATCGCGCAGCGGCGCGGTGATGGTCCGTGAAAAAAGGAACGCCGAGAGAAGACATGCGACAAACAGGAAAACAGAGAACAGCATGATGTTTCCCACGCCCCGGCGCGTTGCAGCCTCCAGTTCTTCCGCGTACGTTGAAGCCCTCACCACTCCCTGCGGCTTGCCATCCGGCGCGGCGACGGGGGCCGCGACGTAGATCATCCACCGCCGCACCGTGCCGCTGAAGCGCGAGGACATGCCGATCTTTCCCTTGAGCGCGCTGGCCACCTCCGGACGATCGCTGTGATTCTCCATGGTTGCCGCATCCTGCTGGGAATCGGCAAGCACGATGCCCTTGGGATCGATGACGGTGATGCGGACCCGGCCTTCCTTCCCAATGGAGGCCACCAGGGAATCCAGCCCAGCGGTCCTCCCCAATCCCATCAGGGGGGCGATGGGCACCTTGGCCGTGAGCGCCGCGCTTTCCAGCCCGCGCGTGAGAGCATCGTAGGAAATGTCGCGCATGAGGCGCAGCGTGTAGAAGGCAAACACGAGGATCGCCAGCAGGCTCACGCCGACGTAGCCGATGAACACTCGGGTGAAAATCCGCCGCCGCATCATTCCTCCGCGGAAAGCTTGTAGCCGACGCCCCGGACGTTCACGATCATCCCGCCCGCTGGACCGAGCTTGTCGCGCAGGTGCTTCACGTGCACGTCCACCGAGCGGTCGGTGACGTTTTTTTCATCCCCCCACAAATGGTCCAGGATCTTCTCCCGGGAAAAGACCCATCCTGTTCGCGAAGCGAGAAGCCTTAAGATCCTGAACTCCGCATGGGTGAGGTCCAGCCTGCGGCCGTGGACAAAGGCCTCCATTGTGTCGGAGTCGATGAGGAGGCCGTTTCCCACGTCCATGCGCGAACGGCCGGCTTCCGGTGAAGAGCGACGCAGCACGGCCCTAACCCGGGCAGCCAGCTCCTTGGGGGAAAACGGCTTTGCCACGTAGTCGTCGGCGCCAAGCTCCAGGCCGAGCACGCGGTCCGCCTCCTCGGCGCGCGCGGTGAGCATGATCACGGGGATTGCGGCGAACGCCCGGTCCGCGCGCATGCCGCGGCAGATCGCGAAACCGTCCGTGTCCGGCAGCATCACGTCCAGGACGACAAGGTCCGGTTTCTCGGCGCGCAGCGACGCGAGAAATCCCTTTCCCTCCGCGTACTCCCGCACGCGGTAGCGTTCCTTCTTCAAGGCCGCGCTCACCAGGGCCCGGATGTCGTCCTCGTCCTCGACAATGGCAATCAGCTCGTTCATGGCGCGTCTCCCCTGTTCTCCCCCTCGTTCCCATCATGCACTCAAAACTGCGCGATGATCAACTCAGGCGGGCCGCTGAATGAGCCGGCCGCGGGGCGCCAAAGGAAACGCATGCCGTGCGCGCGACGCGCTTACAGTCGAACTGTCATTTTTTCTACGGCCTCTTCCGGTGCGAGCAGCACCCCTGTTCCCTCCTGGCGCGCCGAGCCCCCCCGCACTTCACGGACATTCGCGATGTTCCTTAAAAGAACGCTCCAGGGCTTGCGCGAGCCGTGGGATTCAATGGTGAGGACGCCCTCTCCGCGATGAATGCGGATCATGCGCGCTTCCTTGCCTTCCGTGTCAAAGATGGTGGAACTGGCGCTGCACGCATCCCCCAGCTCGAAGAGGTGAAAGACCACGCCGTCCGCATAGTCATACTCCGGTAGGGAATCCACGGCTCCCACCGGGATGATGCTGCTGGGCCGGACCATGAGGGGAAGACTCATATAGCCGTGTTTCTCATTCCGCCACTCGCCGCCCTGCACCCGTTCCCCGCTCAGGAAACTCGTCCAAAGCCCGGCGGGAAGATAATAGGACACGGAACCTTCTTCACTGAAGACGGGCGCGACGAGCAGCGTTCCGCCCAGCATGTATTGCCGATCCAGGTACACGCAGCCAGGGTCCGAGGGGAACTCCAGGATCATGGCCCGCATCACGGGCGTTCCCTCACGCGCTGCGTCACAGGCGGCTGCAAACAAGTACGGCATGAGCCGGCATTTTAGCTGCACGAAGAAACGCAGCACGTCCGCCGATTCCTCTCCGAACAGCCACGGCACCTTGTACGATTCATTGCCGTGCAGGCGGCTGTGGGAGGAGAGAAGCCCGAACGCGGCCCACCGCTTGTACAGGTCGGAAGTGGGAGTGCCCTCGAACCCGCTGATGTCGTGGCTCCAGAATCCGAAACCGGACAAGCCGAGGGACAACCCGCCGCGCAGGCTCTCCGCCATCGATTCGTAGGTGGCGGAACAATCGCCTCCCCAATGGACGGGGTACTTCTGATTGCCCGCCGTCGCGGACCGGGCGAATACCACGGCGCGATTCCCGCCGCGCTCTGTTTGTAGAACCTCGAACACCGCCTTGTTGTACAGGTAGGTATAGTAGTTATGCATCCGCAGGGGATCAGCGCCATCGTGGTAGACGACGTCCGTGGGAATGCGCTCGCCGAAGTCGGTCTTGAAGCAGTCCACGCCGGTGCGCACCAGCCCGCGCAGATACCCCTGATACCACTTGACGGCGTCCGGGTTGGTGAAATCCACGAGGGCCATGCCCGCCTGCCACTTGTCCCACTGCCAGACGCTCCCGTCCGGCCTTTTCAGCAGATACCCATGCTCCCTGCCCTCGTGAAAAAGGCGTGACTTCTGGGCGATGTACGGATTGATCCACACGCTTATCCGTAATCCCCTGTCCTTCAGCCGGCGCAGGATCGCTTCCGGCTCCGGGAACTGCTCCCGATCCCACGAGAAGTCGCACCACTGAAACCCCTTCATCCAGAAGCAATCGAAATGAAAGACATGCAGCGGGATGCCGCGATCCCGCATGCCATCGATGAAGCCGCTGACGGTCTTCTCATCGTAGCTGGTCGTGAACGAGGTGGTGAGCCAGAGCCCAAAGGACCAGGCGGGCGGCAGCGCCGGCCTCCCGGTCAGCTCCGTGTACCGCCGCAGGACCTCCTTCGGAGATCCCCCGCCGATGACGTAGTATTCCAGCTCCTCGCCCGGCACGGAGAATTGCACCCGTGACACCACTTCGGAGGCCACCTCAAAGGAGACCTTCTCGGGATGCGCAATAAAAACCCCGTAGCCGGCGTTCGTCAAGTAGAAGGGAACGTTCTTGTACGCCTGCTCGCTGCACGTGCCCCCATCCTCGTTCCACATGTCCACGACCTGTCCGTTCCTAACCAGGGGCATGAACCGTTCTCCCAGGCCATACACGCATTCGCCCACGGCAAGGGAGAGCTGTTCCCGCATGTAGCGGGCTCCTCCCGCAGCGATGACGTATCCGGCTTGCTTGCGGCCGCTCCCGGTCAGGTGTTTTCCATCGTAGAGATAGTCGATCCCCCACCCGTCCCGGGTTTTCACGCGCACGCTCATTCGGCCGCTGGTAAGACTTACGGCATCTTCCGTGCGCTCGATCCTGGGCTTCAGGCCTTTGACCCGCGCGACCTCAAAGAACGGGCCCTTGTTCAAGCCGCCCTGGAAATGAGAGATGCGCGCGTGTATCACGTCCGGGATCGGGGAGCTGAACTCGAACGTCAGCTGGGGTACGTTCAGGGTATCGCCCCGGTGTCGGATGATCCCGCAAGGCGCGTACACAGTCATCGAGCTTTCCGTGGTCGTGACCTCGTACGCCTCCGTGGGACACACAAGCGTGATCCCCTCGCGGACCCCCCAGAACCCATCAGTGAATTTCATGCAGGCCCTCTCCTTTCAGCCCTTGACCGCTCCAGCGACCATCCCCTTGATGATCTGTTTCTGGAGCACGAGATAGAAAATGATCGCCGGCGTGACGGTGAGAAGCACCCCCGCCATGGCGTAGTGCCATTCGATCTTGTACTGGCCGAAGAAGTTGTACGCGGCCAGCTGCAGCGTCATTGATTTTTTCGCGCCGGTCAGCACGAGGAGGGGAAGGAGGAAATCATTCCACATCCACATCGCGTTCAGGACGATGACCGACACCGTCACCGGTTTCAACAGCGGGAATATCACCTGGAAAAAGGTGCGCACTTGTCCACAGCCGTCGATGGAAGCGCAGTCGTCCAGCTCCTGGGGGACCGTCTTCACGAAACCGTGATACATGAACAGGGAGAGCGGCACGCCGAGACCCCAATAGATGACCCCGAGGCCGTAGGTCGAGCTCGTCAGGTGAAGGGTCTTGGCCACCTTGACCAGTGCGATCATGAATGAGTGGAAGGGGATCATCATCGGGGCCACGCAGAGGAGAAAGACCAGCCAGCTCATGCGCGTGCGCGTCCGCGAGAGTTTGTATCCCGCCAGGGAGGCGAGCAATATGACGCCCGAAGTCCCGATGGTCGTCACCAGGAGGGTGTTGAGGAACAGGTTCGGGTACTTCATGAGAGTGAAGGCATTGGCGAAGTTCTCAAAGCTCAGGCGCTTTGGCAGCGCCACCACGTTCGTCATGATCTCAGAGAAGGTCTTTAGCGAATTGATCACCACCAGCAGCAGCGGGTAGAGGTACAGAAGCGCGAGAAGGGACATGAGGATCGTGAGCACCGTGCTCCCGGGGGAACGCTTCATGCCTCGACTTCCTTCCGCTTGAAGGACCTCAGCTGCACAACGGTAACGACAAGGATCAACAGGAACAGCGCCACAGACTTGGCCGAGCCGTAGCCGAACCGGCTGTCGCTGAACGCCGTGTTGTAGATGTCGAGGGCTATGCTCGTGGTCGCATTTCCCGGGCCGCCGAAGGTGAGGCTGAAGATGACGTCGAAGGTTTTCAGGGCATTGGAAAGGGAGTAGAAGACGCAGATCGTCACCGAAGGCAGGATCAGCGGGAGCGTGATCCGGAAGAACCGCGCCGCGGCCCCCGCCCCGTCGATCACCGCGGCTTCCAACTGCTCGCGGGGCACGGTCTGCAGACCGGCGATGTAGATCACCATGTAGAATCCGATCGACTGCCACACCGAGACCAGGATCACGCTGATGAATGCCATATGGGAGTCGCCCAGCCAGCTAAGCTGGAAGATGCCCAGGTGCGTCAGCGCGGAGAAGGAGTCGAACGCCTTGGAAAAGATGAACCGCCACACGTAGCCGATGATGATGAGGCTGATGATGTTGGGGATATAGAAGCCGGCGCGCAGCACGTTCTTTCCCCTGATGTCGCTGTCGAGGATCACGGCGAGAAAAAGCGCGATGATGTTCGTGAGCGCCACCGTGATCACCGTGAACAGAAGCGTGAACAGCACGGCCTGCTTCATGGTTCGGTCGTGCGTAAGCAGCTCCACATAGTTCGCGAGGCCTACGAACTTCGGCACCTTGTCCAGCCCGTTCCACTTGGTGAAGGAGTATGTGACGCTCATGAGGAAGGGAATCTCGACAAAGAGGAGAATCGCGATGACGGCCGGAGCCGTCATGCCTATGAACTGGAGCGCGCGTCTCAGGCGCTTTCTGTACTGGGTGCTTTTCATCCGCTGATTCTTTGGGGGGCGCGCTGAGGGTTGCAAAAGGAGAAGACCAGAGAGGCTTCCGCCTCTCCGGTCGTTTTTTCTGGAACGCGCCTCCCCCTTACTTGGATGCGTTCGCGATCTTTGTGTATTCCTCGTCCAATGCGTCCAGAGTCTGCTGCCTGTTTGTCTGGCCCGCGCAGTACCCCTGGAGAATGATTCCCAGCCCCTGCTCCGTGCCGGTCGGGAACCTCTGATAGTACCACGAATAGCTGGGGGTCTTGGCGGCAAGGAGACTCACGGTCGCCTGCGATAGCTGAGCGGTGGACGCCCTTGCGCCAATGATGGGCGACAGCTGCTTGATCTTGTCGGGAATCCACGCCTTCCCATAGGCGGAGGTTGTCAGCCACTTCAACCATGCGAGGGCGGTTGCAAGGTTCTTGCCGTCCTTGGCGATCCGTATGGTCTGGTTGGAGTCGAACATGATGCCGGCCTTGTCAGGGGTCGCGCCGACGGGCCCCAGCAGATAGCCGATATCGATGTCCGGCGTGGTTTTGCGGATCGTATCCTCAGCCCAGTTTCCCTGGTGAATGATTGCGGCCTTGCCGGTGGCAAGCATCGAGCACTGATCATTGAAATCCGATTCCATGGGCTTGAGGCCGCCGTACTTCTTAATGAGATCCAGCACGTCAAAGACGTTGCTCATCTCCTTGATATCCTTGAACTTCAAAGCTCCGCTGTTCAGCTTATCCACAAAGGTCGCGTAATCCCCGCCGTAGGAATCCTTGATGGGAGCCAGGACCTGCCAGGCCGTCTGCGGGAGCACCCACCACTCCTTGAATCCCGTGGCGAAGGGCTGAATTCCCTTTGCCTGCAGCTTCTGCGCCACAGCATCATATTCCTTGATTGTGCGGGGAAGCGTGGTGATGCCCGCGCTGGCGAAAATTTTCTTGTTGTAGATGAAGGAATGCGATTGCACGAGGAAGGGATAGCCGATCACCCTCCCCTTGACCGTGACGCCCATCAGCGCCGTGGGTTCCAGCAGCTTGATGAAGTCCTGGCTCGTCAGATCGTACACCCAATCCTTGTACGTGTCGTTGTCCGCGTAGGCGCTGCTCATGAACACGTCGGGGATGTCCCCTGAGTTGAGCTTTGCGCGGAGGACCGTCACGAAGTCGGCCTGCAGCACCGTGATGTCCAGCGTGTTTCCGGTCTCCGCCAGGTACTGCTTTGCCATGTCGTTGTACTGGTCCGTGAGCTCAGGACTGTAGAAGAGCAGCTTCAGAGTCACCGGCTTTGTCGATTGGCCCATGGACAAAGCCGCGGCCAGAACGAGGAATAGAACCGCAGTAATTAATCTTTTCATTCCCTGCCCCCTTTCGATGATGTCGTGCGTACGTACACGCCCCTTTATGATAAACGTCTATCATAAGGACCGGTGCCTGTCAACACGCATCTTTGACTCGCCACCGCCTTTCATTTTCCGGGAGATTCGGCTATTCCTGTAGGCAGGAAGGGATGCTTCCGTGAATCGCAACGCGAAAAAACCATCTTCGCGCACGCGGGCCGCGCAATCGATGGCCCATCCCCCCTCAGCTCGACATCGCGACCAGCGCACCGGAATGGGAATAACGCAGCAGCAGATTGCCGACGATTTGCGGATCTCCATCATCACCGTCCATCGCGCCTTGAACAATTCGGGATACGTCTCCAAGGAGCTGAGGGCAAGGATCCTTGCGTACGCGAAGGAGGCGCGGTACGTGCCCCACAAGGCATCGCAGGTGCTGAAGAGAAACAGGGTACGCAAGATCGCCGTCTTCTCTTCCTCCCTCCCCCACTATTTCTGGAAGGACATCCGAACCGGGATCACGATCGGCGCGGAGCAGATCCAGCCCTTCAACTACAGGGTCAATTATCACATGATCGCGGAGCGGGATTCACGCCTCTATTTCGAGAAGCTGCGGGAGGAGATCGGAGACGGGGTGGAAGCAGTCGCCTTCGTCAACCAGTGGATCTATGACATGAACGGGATCATTTCCTTCATCGACGACGCGGGGATCCCCTATGTGACCCTGAACGTCGACGCGCCGGACAGCCGGCGGATCTGCTACATCGGCCCCGACTACAGAGCGGGCGGAAGACTGGCGGCGGAGTACATCGGCAAGACTCTGCTCTTCAAGAAGCATGCCCGGGTCCTTGTGCTCACCACCCGGGCCGAAGTACCCGCCGGCTCCCATGCCCCGGACATCAACCAGCTCAGATACGAGGGCTTCCGCGCCGTGCTGCAGAAGCACTTCACCCGCATTGAGCACGAGGTCGCACTGATCACCGGCAAAATGCATTCACGCACGGCGGCGCAGCAGATCGAAAAGCTCCTGATTTCACGAACCGGGCGTTTCGATGCGATCTATCTCATCCCCGCCTATAACGCCCAATTCATAGAAGCGCTGGAAAAAACGGGGAGCGAGGACCGGGTCATCGTGCTCCACGATCTGGATTCCTCCTCCAATCACTACCTTGAAAAAAGCCTCCTTACAGCCGTCGTCTACCAAAACCCCATTCTCCAGGGATATTACGCCGTGAAGATCCTCGAAAATCTTCTTGAATCAGGCCACCCGCCTGACGTGAAACAGATCACCATCATCCACAGCCTCATCCTTAATGAAAACCGGGACCTCTACAAGAATCACTATCTCTTCGCGCGAATGATCGAGTAAGGAGAGGCTGCCCTCACTTTGCCCGCCGTCTCTGCACCTCCCGCCAGCGGAAGCACGAGACAAGGTGATCGTTCACCACGCCCACGGCCTGAAGGTGGGAATAGATGATGGTGGAGCCGACAAAGGAAAAACCGCGCGCCCTGAGGTCCTTGGAGATCGCGTCCGACAGATCGGTGCGCGCCGGGATCTCTGACTGGTCCTTCCAACGGTTCACCAGCGGCTTCCCGCCCGCCCACTTCATGAGGTAGGCGTCAAAGCTTCCGAACTCCCGCTGCACCTCCAGGAACCGCCGGGCATTATTGATCGACGATCGGATCTTCAGATTATTGCGGACGATGCCGGTGTCGCCGAGCAGCCGTTCGACGTCGCGGGGCTCGAAACGGGCCACCCGGACAGGATCGAAACCGCGGTATGCCCTGCGGTAGCCGTCGCGCTTTTTCAAAATGCAGAGCCAGCTCAAGCCCGCCTGCGCGGCCTCCAGCACGAGAAACTCGAAGTGGCGCAGGTCATCGCGCAGGAGCGCGCCCCATTCGGTGTCGTGGTACCGAATGTACCATTCGTTGGCGCCGCCCCAGGGACAGCGGATCATCCGGCGCGCTCCCCTCTCCGTCATCGCGCCCTGCCCACGTACCAGTCGATGAGCTTTCGCGCAACGGTGATCGGATCGGGAATCAGGGGAAGGGCATCGGCGGAGTACCATCCGGCATCCGCGATCTCTGAAGGATCGATCCGGATCTCCCCCGCCGCGTATTCCGCCGTGAAGGCGACCATCAGCGAGTGGGGAAAGGGCCAGGGCTGGCTTGAAAAATAGCGAAGGTTCTTCACCTCGATGCCCGTCTCCTCGCGCACCTCGCGCTTCGCGCACTGCTCCAGCGTTTCCCCCGGCTCCACGAATCCCGCAAGCACGCTGTAGAAGCCCGATGGGAAACGGTTGGCCCGCGCAAGGAGTATCTTTTCATCGCGGAGAATAGCGACAATCACGGCCGGGGAGATCCGCGGGTAACTTAGCTGGCCGCAGGCCGTGCATTCCATGGCGAGTTCGCCGGCCTTCAGCATCGTTGCCGCGCCGCACGAGCCGCAGAACCTGCTCGTGCGGTCCCACTCCACGATCTCCAGCGCGCGGGCGATCACGCTGAAGAAGCTGTCCGATATGGTCCCGAAAAGAGAGCGTACGCCTTCGAAGGTCCATCCCTCGGGCGCAGCCGCATCGGCTGAAGCAGCCGCCGTTTTACAGGGAACCTCGCCAAGTCTTCCCAGAAAGTAGGATCGGCTTGTTGCGGCACCGAGGCTGACCGGATCAGCCAGCAAGGGGATGCTGATCGTGTCGTCCTTCCGGGAAACAAGAAGGTCGCTACTCCGGATTATCAGCCAGTACGAAGGCGTGTCGTGAACGCTGCTGTCCCCGTTCTGTTCAATACCAGGTACAAAACCCTCAAAAGAAGGAAAACTCACGGTGGGGATGGTAGCAGGATTGTAATTCTTAGAAAAGTGTGTCATAAAGATACAAAACGTGTCATTTTATCGTTCATTGAATCAAAAAGAGACGACAAACAAGATATGTAGATCGACCCGCAAGGACATATTTTCTTTTAATTACTTATAATACAAAGAAATAAATGAAATAAAAAATCTTGGCACGCTTTGTGCTTAAATATTGGTGTGATTCAAGAAACCAATAGGAGGTGCGATATGAATCTCATACGGTACAATCCCAACACCCTGGACCTGCTGGACAATGTGTCCCACTGGTTCGACGACTTTCTGGTGGAGCCGACATTCGGCCGCTCGATCCTTCCCCCGGTGGATGTGCGGGAGACCGACGCCGAATACCTCATGGAGGTGGAGCTGCCGGGTCTCACGGAGAAGGACGTGGAGGTAAAGCTGGACAACACACTGTTGACCATCTCCTCCAACAAGAACGAGAAGAAGGAAGAGAAAAAGAACGGGTATGTCATGCGCGAGCGCAGGTCCTCCCAGTTCAGCCGCAGCTTTGTGCTGCCGGAAAGCGTTGATCGGGAGAAGATCGGGGCCGAGTTCAAGAACGGCATCCTGCATCTGAGCTTCCCCAAGGCGCCGGCCGCGAAGCCCAAGACCATTGAAGTGAAGGCAAGCTGAAAGTAAAGATCTCCTCCTTGAGTTGAAAGGGCCTCTTCGGGGGCTCTTTCATTTTTCAGAGGCACGGGTTTGCGTCACATTGTCAATAATCACCTTGGCGGCGGTTCCCGCGCAGCCGTGGTGCACCACGGCTGCCATTCGGGGAAAGAGCCATGAGTGCGGCGCGGTTTTTAGCATGAAAATGCCCTCGGGCAGGTCCAGTGGCGGGTTCATTGTACGACGGTGCCGGATCCCTTTCGGCGGATGAGGGCAATCAGCTCATCCGGTGTCATGACGGGCACGCCTGCTCGGCGGTCCGTGGGAAAATGGCGCATGTTCCCGGTCACGAGGGCATCAACCCGACCCCGTGCCGCCACCTCGAGAAAAGGCTCGTCGTCCTGATCCGGCAGGCGAAGGGTCAGGAGGCGCGCCGCGGTCGACTCCGAAGACTCACGCAGGAACCTCATCAGCAGCGCGACGTCCTCGGGGTCGAAAGGAAAGTCCGGGCGACTCAACACCTCTTCATACTCTCCGAAAATCCGTCCGTCCGCGCAGAGGGTGAGAAATCCCTGACGCACGAGGTCGAGCACCCGCGCCGGCGCTCCGTGCATATTCAACAGCGCAGATACGAGGACATTGGTATCAAGTACGATGCGCACGCTTCCGCCGCACGTCCTTCGTGATGCTTTCGATATTCTCCATGCTCATCGATTCGAGACCGGCCGCTTTCGCCGCTTTTTGCATTCTCTCAATGGCAACCTGCGCGCGGACCTGCCGGTAGACACGGAGCTCCTCATTCAGAGTATCGCCGTCGACCGGCACAACAAGGGCAACGGGTTTTCCATTCGACGTCAGGACGATTTCCTCCGACTTGACGGCATCCCGCAAAACGCTGCCCGGTCGGTTCCTCAAATCCCTCACACTCGCGAAGCGCATGATGATTCCTTTCCGTGTCCCGATTAGGCTACAATAAGGCTACATTAATGAACTGAATTTGTCAATCTGCCGGATGGCGGCCTTTTCATCCCAGGCTGACTTTCTCCATTCCTTCCCAGAGCCGCGCTCCCGCGTGATAGGCCGCGTCAGCGGCCCCCCTCTTCGCCGCGTCAGCGGCCCCCCTCTTCGCCGCGTCAGCGGCCCCTATTTCACGATGCCGCGGTATCTCTCCAGCGCAGCCTCCCATGTCGGGCGATCCCGGGGTGAAAACTCCCGGATGGGAAAAGCGGATCGGATCATTGCCTTGGCGTCAGGGAGCCGGTGAACGACCCCCAAAGCCACCGCCTGCACCATGGCGTTGCCGACGGCAGTGGCCTCTTCCGGCCCAGCCACCACCTTCATGCCGCACGCATTGGCCGTGAGCTGATTGAGGAAGAGGTTGCGTGATCCGCCTCCGACGATGTGCACCACCGTGTTCGGAGTGCCGCTCACCCGGGCGATCTGCTCCCCCACAATCCTGTACTTCAGCGCCAGGCTCTCGTAGACGGTGCGCAGCATGGTGCCCCGGTCCGACGGCGGCTCCTGCCGGGTGCGCCGGCAGAAATCCACGATTGCCGCCTCCATGTTCTGCGGATTGTAGAAGCCGCCGTCGTCCGGATCGATGAACGCGGCGAACGGCCGGCCCTTTTCCGTGAGATTGTTCATCTCCTCCCATTCCATCTCCCTGCCGTCGCGCGCGCGCCACGCCCTGCGCAGCTCCTGCACCAGCCACGTGCCCATGCAGTTCTTGAGGAAGCGCACGTTCCCGATGCCGCCCTCATTGCTCATGTTGGCCGCCATGGCGTCGGGTCCCGTGAGGGGGCGCCGCAGGAGCTTCCCGAGCACCGACCATGTGCCCGAGCTGATGATGAGCGCGGTGCCGGCCCTTGCCACCGGCGCGGCGGCGTAGGCGCTCGCCGTGTCGTGCGAGCCCACGGCCACGATCTGGGCCGGATTCAGGCCCACGGATTCCGCGAGCCCCGCGCGCAGCTCGCCCACGATCGTGCCCGGCGCGACGATGCGCGGCATGATGCGCCCAGGGATGCCCAATGCCCGCAGAATCTCCCTGCTCCATCGGCGCTTGCGCGCATCCATGAGCTGCGTGACGCTCGCCCATGAGGAATCCACCGCGGTCACTCCCCCGAGGTAGTAGGAAAACAGCGTGGGCACGGGAAGGTAGCGCACTCCTGGACGCAGGAGGGTCGGCCTGTTCTTCACCGCCCAGAGAAGCTGGTTGGAGACATTGAAGGGCTGGAAATGGATGCCGGTGATCTCATAAATCCTCGCCGGGTCGATGAGCGCCTTCACCTGCTCGATCATCCCGTCCAGCCGATGATCGCGGTAGCAGTACATGGGGCCCAGCACGACGCCGTCCGCGTTCACCAGGACGCCGTCCGCGCCCCAGGTGTCGATGCCGATCGCGTCAGCCGTGGTTCCAATCTCCCGCCGATACGCGCGCAGCCCCTCCACCAGGTTCCTATAGATGTGGAGGTCGTCCCAGAAGAAACGCTCCTCCACCGCGCCGGTCCGGTCAGCCAGGTGCAGGGCAACCGGTTCATGGCTGAACCGATGGATCTCCTTGAGGGTGAACCCGTTCTCCGAGAAAAGGCCCGCAAAGCATTTGCCCCCGGATGCCCCGAGGTCCATGGCGATCACACTGGCGCTGGTGCGCATCTGCTCCTCTCCTCCCGCCGCTCACGGTATCACCGGCCGCGGCGGGAGGCAAGCACCGGCGACGCCACGACGCGGACGCACCCCCAGCCCGGACCCTCAGGGCGTGGTCTTCAGGCCCTGCTCTGCGGCGTGGCGCTCCATGGCGAGTGAGATCAGCCGATCAACCAGCTCTCCATACGGGACCCCGCTCGCCTCCCAGAGCTTGGGGTACATGCTGATCCGAGTGAACCCGGGAATGGTGTTGATCTCATTGATCAGGACCTCGCCATTGACGCGAAGGAACATGTCCACCCGGGCCATGCCGTCGCAGCAGAGAACGGTGAATGCCTTTACCGCGAGGCTGCGCACCCTTTCGGTTGTCGGTCCATCCAGGGGCGCGGGGATGCACAACTGGGCTCCGTGTTCGTCGAGGTATTTCGCATCGTAGTCGTAGAACTGGTGGCCGCCGCCGGTGACGATCTCGCCGGGCACAGAGGCGACAGGCTCCTGGTTTCCCAGCACGGAACACTCGATCTCCCGGCCCGCGACGCATTCCTCCACCACCACTTTCGTGTCGTACTGGAACGCAGCGGCGACAGCGCGCGCATATTCCTCCGCGGTCGCTGCCCTGCTGATGCCCACGGAGGAGCCGAGGTTCGCGGGCTTCACAAAGACCGGAGAGCCCAGCGCGGCGCATGCCTCGTCGAAGCTCGGCGCCGTCCGGCTCCGCACAAGCACGAGGAACCGGGCGATGGGGATGCCGGCGTCGCGCAGGAGGCGCTTCATCACGTCCTTGTCCATGCCCACTGCTGACCCGAGGATGCCCGCGCCGACGCAGGGCATGTTCGCAAGCTTGCACAACCCCTGCACGGAGCCGTCTTCACCGTACGGGCCGTGCAGCACGGGGAACACCACGTCCAGCTTTGCCAGCTCCCGGTCCCCCGAGAGATCGAGCAGCCTGCTCTGCTCCCCCCGGGCCACCAGGGCCACTTCCTTCGGCGCATCGGCGGTGAGATTGGGCAGCGGCCGGGCCGAGTCGAAAAGCTTCTTCGTCTGCTCGTCCAGGTGCCAGCGCCCTTCCCTGTCGATCCCGATCAGGAGAGGCTCGTATTTCTCCCGGTTCAGCGCCTCCAGGACGTTTTTCGCCGATTGCAGGGACACCTCGTGCTCGGCAGACCTGCCGCCGAACACTATCCCGACTCGGATTTTCTTCATGTCAGGGCAGTATGCCCGGGCGCGGGCTCAGTGTCCAGAAGCGAAGAAAACCGTATGCCCCTGGCCGCGCCGCCGTCTACGTCTTCTTCTTCTCCCATTCCGCCACCTTGGGCATGATCTGTGTTTCGTAATACTTGCGGGTAATGGGATAGAAGGAAAGGATGACGACGCCCGCTATGAAGAACACGGCGGAGAGGGGACCGACGAGCAGCCTGATGCCGAGCTGCGAGGTCGCGGTCTGCGCCGCGTCGGGCACGTAGCCGAATGCCGCGAGGATCCAGCCGATCAGGGCCGTGGCAAAAGCCTGGCCCACCTTGAGGGTGAAATTCCACAGGCCATAAAACACTCCCTCGCGCCGGACTCCGGTCCGCGAGTAATCCAACTCCGTCACGTCCGGCAGGATGGCGAAGGGCATCACGTAGTTGGTGGAATTGCCCAGCCCCGCGATCGCCATGGTGACGTACATGACACCCACGCCGCGGCCCTTGCCCACGAAGAAGAAGGCGATCACCACGGCGGCGAAGAGTCCCATGCCGAGGTTATAGGAGAGCTTCTTGCCGATCCGCTTCGAGATCATGGTCCACACCGGGATCGAAATGACGACGCACACGAGGAATATGGTGAGCGCGATCTGGAACTTGCCCTCGGCATTGTAGATGTACTTGAAATAATAGAGGAGCGCGCCCTGGACGATCGTGATCCCCACGATGTGGGAAGCGTAGGTGAACATGGCCAGGAGGAACGGCTTAAGCTTCAGTGCGCTCGCGTACGTGGCGAAAATCCTCTCCCGCGGCTTCTCCTGCTGTATCAGCTTCGGGGCGGGCTCCCGGATGGTGAACACCGTGATGAGCGCGGTGATGGTCATCACGGCGCCCATGATAGCGCCCATTGCCAGCCACCCGAGGTCCTTGTTCGTGAACGCCCCCACGATGGGCAGCACGAGGGCCGCGCCGATGAAGGTTCCGACAACGGCAAAGGTCATGCGAAACGCGTTCAGGGTCGTGCGTTCATCGAAATCAGGGCTCAGCTCGGGAGTGAGGGCGCCGTAGGGGATGTTGACCATGGAGTAGGAGGCCATCAGCAGGATGTAGGCGACCGCGGTCCAGATGAAGAGCCAGAGCTGGCTTGCAATGTGGGGATTGGTGTACATGACGATCATGAGGAAGAGCAGCAGGATGCAGCCGACGAACATGAAGGGACGCCGGCGGCCCCACCGGGTCCGGGTGCGGTCCGAGAGGAAGCCCACGGCGGGATCCACAAAAGCGTCGGCAAGCTTGCCGATCAGCAAGGCCGTGCCGGCCAGCCCCGCGAGCAGCTTGGACGTGTCGGTAAGGAAGAACAGAAGGTAGAACCCCATGATCGTGAAGAACAGGTTCCCGCCAAGGTCGCAGACGCCGAAGCCAAGCTTTGTCCCCAGACTCAATCGCTTCCCTTCCATACCACCCTCCATTTCCCGATCCTTATGTTTGTTGAGCGTAGATTATGGAGGCGCGGGGAAGGGTTGTCAATGAAAATTACAGGCGCGGAACGACAGGGTCGCCAGCACCGCTGAATGGTGTTAGAGTGTACAACAAGGAGCAGAACGTATGCGACGTGTTCCCGCAATCCTCATGGTCCTCTTCCTGGTCTGTCCCCTGTTCTTTGCCGCGCTCGTGACCATCGGCGTCAGCACATGGGCCTTCGATCGCGGCTTCTACGCAACGCTTCTGAGCGATGAAAGGCTGTACCAGATCCCTGACGCCGTCTCTTCGGCAACGTGGTCAAGCCTGAACATGCCCGGGCTCACCGCCGTTTCCGCGCGGGTGTCGCCAAGAGCGCTCCGGGAGATCCTGACCCCTGCCTACATGCGCAGCCAGGCGGTGAGCGTGACCAACCAGGTGTTCGACCTCCTGCAGGGCCGGGGGGAGACCTTCGACATCTCCTTTGACCTGGCGCCGGTCAAAGCCGCGCTTCTTGGCGACCCGGGAAAGCGTTTCGCGCGTGCTCTTGCCCGGGACCTGCCGGTGGGGGGAACGGTTGCGGACTTCATAGTGCGGCCGGGCCGGCTCCCCCTTTCCCGCCCTTCCTCCCTTTCAGTGGACACGGCAGCCCAGATCATCCAGAACGGCCTGCACGCGTTCGTCCAGTCGATTCCCGACACCACCCGGCTGAGCGACAATCCTTCCTACCACGGAGGACCGTGGCCCCGTTTCTCCGTGGTCGGCATGCTTGTTTTTGCGGATATCGTCCTCCTGTTGATCGCGGGAGGAATGGGGACGGCGGCGGCCTTTGTCGGCGGTGCGAACAGGTTCGAAAAGCTGCAATGGTTCGGCTGGCCGCTCCTGGCGCCCGCGGCCGTAGTCTTCCTCCTGGGTCTTGCCATCAGCGTGAGCTTCTTTTCCGGGTGGGTGCAGGGCGGTATCGAGTCGGCGCGCCTGGCCTCGCATGGATTTGACGCATCATTCACGGCAGCGCTCGTTGACGCGGCGCGCAGGGCGCTCTCGCGCATCGGCACGGGCTTCCTTGCAACGGGCGCCATCGCGGCCGGCGCGGCGCTGGGCCTGCTCGCGCTGAGCTGGGCTATTCCCCCATCGGAAAGGAAAGGAGGCATGGCGTGAAAACGGATTCCCTCAAGGTTTCGGCCGTGATACCCGCCGCGCCGCGGCAGGTATACGAGGCATGGATGAACGGCAAAATGCACGCCAAGATGACGGGGAGCGCGGCAAAGATCAGCGCGCGCGTGGGAGGCGCGTTCAGCGCCTGGGACGGCTACATCTCGGGAAAAACCCAGGCGCTGAAACCGTATTCGCGGATACTCCAGTCCTGGCGCACCTCGGACTTCTCTCCGGAGGAAGCGGATTCCTCTCTGGAGGTCCTTTTTGAGAAGGCCAAGACAGGCACGAAGGTGACCCTCGTGCATACGAACATCCCCGCCGGTCATGGGGCCGAATACAGGAAGGGCTGGATCGACTTCTATTTCAAGCCGATGAAGAAATATTTCGGCCGCCTCTAGCGCCCCGGCCCGGGCGCGGCGCAAAAAGCCTCCGGCAGCTCGAAGCGCGCGGAAGGCCGAGTGATTTCCCCTAGACCGCCGGCAGCCTCACCTCGAAGCACGCGCCCCCCGCGTCGCGGTTGTCGGCGCGCACAGCGCCTCCGTGGCCCTCCGCTATCGCCTTGACGATGGCAAGCCCCAGGCCGGCGTGCACCCCCTTCTCCTCGCCGGGTCGGAAGCTGAAAAACCGGTCAAAAATGCGCCCCCGATGCTCCGCGGGGATCCCCGGACCATCGTCGCACACGCGTATGACGACAAATCCCGCGGCGCGCTCCACGGACACGCGGACCGTTCCCCCCGGCGGGGAGAAGCCCGCCGCGTTGTCCACGAGGTTTTCCACGACCTGCTCCAGGCGCTCCGGCGGGACCCATGCCCGGGCGGATTCCCCCTCGATCACGAAGCTGACCGGCCTGCCGTTGGACCGTCGCCGGGCCGCCTCGATCACCCGTCCTGCGATCTCCCGCGCGTCCGCCGATTCCTCCGCGCCCTGCTCAACGGCCCCGCTGTCGATGCGGGATATCTCGCGCACGCCGGTGAGAAGCCGCTCCAGCCTGCGCACGTCCTCCAGCACCATGGCGAGCATGGCCCGGCGCTCCGCGGGATCGGGGCTGGCCAGCGCCAGCTCCGCCGCGGACCGGATGGACGCCAGCGGGTTTTTGAACTCGTGCGACACGTCCGAGGCGAATGATTCCATCGCGCGCATGTGCCGATGCAGCCGCGTGGTGAGCTCCCCGAGGCTCCGCGAAAGCTCGCCCACCTCGTCCCGGGCCCGCGACGGCGCGATCCCCCCGACAAGCCGTCCGCGGGGATCAAGAATCGCGCGGGCCTGGTCGCGGAGCCTGCCGATGGGCACGGAGATCGTGGCGGACACCAGAAGGCTGAGCACGATGGCCGTTGCCACGGACCAGAGGAACAGCCGGAAGATGTCCAGGCGCAGCGCGTAGAGGTCGCTTAAGATCCTGAAGGTGGACTGCGAGATCAGGACGGCGCCCACCACCCCGCCCTTGTCCAGAACGGGGATGGCGCTGTAGAGGGTCACCGACTGCTGGCCCGACGTGATCCTGGTCACGGCGCCGTAGCCCCCGGCCAGCGCGTCCGCGATTTCGGGCCCATCCAGAACGCGAGCGCCCGAATAATACTCGTCCGATTCCTGCGGCGGCTGCGGAGGCCGAAGATAGCGCCGCCACAATCGCACCGGAAACGACGCCAGCCGGTAGAGAAAGGTCTCCTGCGCGGCCCGGGCTACCGGCTCGCCCGGCGCGGCCGTGCCCGCATCCGGGGATCCCCCGGACTGGCCGGTGCTGCCGGACGCCGCCAAGGTCGCCGCGTCCGCGCGCCCGATGCTGCTGGAGTCTGCCAGAAGAGTCCCATGGACATCGACGACACGGATCCTTGCCTCGCGCCTCTGGCGCAGGCGCTGCAGAAGCTGAATGGCGTTGGTCCGCAGGCGCGGGCCCGAGTCCTCCAGACCCGCCGCGAGGACTCGTCCCTGCTGCACCAGGGAGCGCTCCAGAGAGTCCAGGAGCTGCCTCTCGTACGTTCCCAGGGAGAGAATACCGGCGATGGGCAGGAAGACAATCAGGACATTGAACGCGAGCACCCGCACCGAGATGCGGGAAACAAAGGAGCGCGCCGTGCCGCGCATGGCTCAGGCGCCCCGCAGCCTGTAGCCAAGGCCGTAGAGGGTCTCGATCCCGTCGAAACCCTCTTCCACGTTCGCGAGCTTTGCCCGGATGCGGCGGATGTGGCAGTCGATCGTCCTGTCGCTCATATACGCATCCTGTGGGAACGCCTCGGCAAGGAGCTGCTCGCGGGTGCGCACGTACCCGGGCTGGCGCGCAAGCGAGTGCAGGATCCGGAACTCCGTCACCGTGAGGCGCAGGGGAGCGCCTTTCCAGGTCGCGGTGAACCGCTTTGTGTCCAGGAGAAGCGGCCCGGCGGAAACGGTTTCCTCGTTGCCTGACTCCCGATCCTTTTCTCCCGGTTTCTGCCCTGTTCTACGAAAGAGCACCTTCACACGGGCCGCCAGCTCGCGCAGTGAGAAGGGCTTGCAGAGGTAGTCGTCGGCACCCAGCTCCAGTCCGAGCACTCTGTCGAACTCCTCGTCGCGCGATGTGAGGAACATGACGGGAACCGCGTCGGAGGCTGCCCGGATGCGCCTGCACAGCTCCAGCCCGTCCATGCGCGGCATGATGATGTCCAGGATCACCATGTCGGGGAGCGCCGTGGAGAAGGATTCCCACGCCTCGGCGCCGTCCGCGAAAAGCGCCGTTCGGTAGCCCTCTCCGCGCAGGGCATGGGACACGGTGGTGCGCAGATGTTCCTCGTCATCAACGATCGCCACGAGGGGCGGAAGGGGCTCGCTCACCCATCCAGTGTAGCACGCGCCGAGCCAGCGTGAGAATCGCGGCAGCGAAGGGCGGGGCGCGTCTTGACTCCAGACCGCAAGCGGCCCATCGTCACAGTCGATAATGGAAGGGACACTCACCTCACTGGCTCGCGCCACGCACCTCCTGCCAGGAGAGGTGGCGGCGCGACGTGATCGCAACAAAGCCTATCTCCTGCGGCTTTCCGCCCGCAACCCGCTCCTGTCGCATTATCTCGAAGCGGGTCTCATCAAGATGGCGTACACGCCGCGGAACATCCACGGGGGCTGGGATTCGCCCACGAGCGAGATTCGGGGCAAGGTTGCCGGTCATTGGCTTAGCGCCGCGGCCCACCTCTGGGAGGAGATGGGAGAACAGGAGCTGAAAGAGCGCGTGGACTTCATTGTCTCGGAGACCGCGCGCTGCCAGGAGGAGATCGGAGGGGAATGATGTTTTCCGATCCCCGAGAACTACCTGTACTTGATCAAGCGCGGGCTCCGCACAACGGCTGCCACAAGAACATGATGGTATTGCTGGACATGAACGTCTCCGCGGTAAACACCCACCGGCATGCTATCATCCTAGAGGGCGGGTTCGACTCAGATGATTTGTTTTTCTTCCTCCCGATCTACGATACTTATAAACTCACCTACTGTATGAAGTGCCTCCCTATCTTGTGTGAAACGCATGTAACCGGAATGGTTGTACTGGTTGCCATGGTAGTCAGCGAAGACTCGGTCATGCATGGCGGTGTGCTGCGGTGGGCGGCCCCGAAATCCGAATATTACTAATCAGTTCATAAGTATGTTGACATTTCTTTTGGAATATGCTATTTTAGGGGCATGCAGAAGCAAGACGGCCGTTCCTTGAGCCACGCGACCCTGGAGGAAATTCGTATCCGGGCAGTGCAGCAGGTTCAGAGTGGGGAGAGTCCAGACGCTGTGATCAAGGCGCTGGGGCTCAGTCGCGCATGCATCTACAATTGGCTCGCGTGGTACCGCGGAGGCGGCTGGGATGCGCTGAAGGCCAAGCCGCTTTCAGGACGACCTGGCCTTCTGGACGGGCGCCAGATCGACTGGATTTACAGCACGGTGACTCTCAAGGATCCGACGCAGTTCAAATTCCCCTACGCTTTATGGACGCGTGCCATGATCGCGGAGGTAATTCATCGCTCCCTTAAGGTCAAACTGAGCATTACCTCTGTTGGGCGATTGCTTGCGCAATTGGGGCTGACCTGCCAGAAGCCACTGTACCGTGCATACCAACAAGATCCTGTTTCGGTTGAAAAGTGGTTGAAGGAGGAGTTCCCGCGTATTCGTACGATGGCAAAGAAAATGAAGGCAGAAATCTACTTCGAAGATGAGGCGGGAATTCGCTCCGACTTCCATGCAGGCACCACGTGGGGGAT
>JBEKQU010000049.1:0-38304 GCA_049519415.1 Spirochaetia bacterium | reverse complement strand
AGTTCCTCTACATACGTGCTATCCCTCCGAGCCTGTCACACCGTGGTCGGGCAACTACCCTGGCTGAAAACGCGACCACGGCCAGTCCCTCTCGCCCCCCAAGCCGAGATTTGGAATTGCTGTGTCAAGGCGCGGGACGCTTGACACAGTTTTTCATCTCGCATAGGTTAAGCTGGGTTTCATGATCGCCGATCGCGTGTATCGGTGCGGGACCTCGGGTCTGCCGGCAGCGGGCTGTCTCCCGAAACGAAGAGCGCTCTCCCTTTCCCAAAAACTGTGCTCAGAAGAGTCATAGAGACCTGACCTGCCGCCCTCAGCAGATGTCAATGTTCCGGCTGCCGTCGCGGCGCCGAGGGGAGGAATTGCATGTCACATCTTGCCAACGCAACGGTGTTCGAAATCACGGCTCTGTGGGTTGTGCTCGGCATCGCCGTTCTGGGGCTCTTGTATGCCCTCCTGCTGCGCCGGCAGGTCCTCCGGCACGACAAGGGGACTTCCCAGATGAAGGTCGTTTGGGACGCCATCCGAGAGGGAGCGGACGCCTACCTCGGCCGGCAGCTCAGAACCATCATCCCTCTCATCGTCGTGCTGACGGTGGTCCTGTTCCTGTCGGTGTATGTCGTCACGCCAAGCGAAGCGGCTTCCGCCCGGTTCGCGGGCGCGACGGAGGCGCAGGTCCGGCTGTACGTCGGCATCGCGCGCGCCGTGGCCTTCATCTTTGGCGCCGTGTTTTCGCTGCTGGTCGGCCAATTCGGGATGCGCATGGCGGTGCAGGGGAATGTACGCGTCGCGGCCGCCGCGCGGACCAGCTTCCCCGAAGCGCTGAAGATCGCCTACCGCTCAGGCACCATCACGGGCATGCTCACCGACGGCCTCGGCCTCTTGGGCGGCACGATCATCTTCCTTTACATGGGAATGGCGGCGCCGGACGCCCTGCTGGGTTTCGGCTTCGGCGGAACGCTGCTCGCATTGTTCATGAGAGTGGGCGGCGGCATCTATACCAAGGCAGCAGACGTGGGCGCTGACCTGGTGGGAAAGGTCGAGGCGGGAATGCCGGAGGACGATCCCCGCAACGCTGCGGTCATCGCCGACCTGGTCGGCGACAATGTCGGGGACTGCGCGGGAATGGCGGCCGACATATTCGAGTCCTACGAGGTGACCATCGTCTCGGGATTGATCCTTGGCGTGGCGCTCGTCTTTGCCACCAATGACCTGAAGTGGATCATCTTCCCGCTCCTCGTGCGCGGCATCGGGGTGCTTTCCTCCATCATCGGCACCTACCTCGTGCGGGGGAGCAAGAGCGGGAAGAGCGACAACGCCCTATCCTCCATCAACAGGGGCTTTTATTCCAGCGCGGCTATTTCTCTGGTGGCATTCCTGGCGCTCGCCGTGTTTTACATGCATGAGTGGCGCGCCTTCGCCTCGGTGGCGGTCGGCATCATCCTGGCCATCGCCCTGGACGAGCTCACCAAGTACTTCACTGACACGCATCACAAGCCCGTGAAGGACATCGCCAACGCCACCAAGACCGGGCCGGCCACGGTGATCCTGCGCGGCCTCGTAGTCGGCTTCGAGGCAACCTTCTGGCAGGCCATCGTCATTGGGCTCACGATCCTCGCCGCGGTCCTCATCTATTGGGGCCAGGACGTTACCTACGTGCTGTACGGCGTGGCCATGACCGGCATCGGGATGCTCACGCTCACGGGCAACAACGTGGCCATGGATTCCTTCGGCCCCATCTCGGACAACGCCAACGGCATCGGCGAGATGGCGGGGCTGGATCAGAAGGCCCGCCAGATCATGGCAGATCTGGATGCGGTGGGAAACACGACAAAGGCCATCACCAAGGGCGTGGCCATCGGCTCCGCGGTCATCGCGGCCGTGTCGCTTTTCGGATCGTTCCTTACGGACGTGACCCTGGTCCAGAAGGTGCTCGGCGTACCCGAGCAGCTTCGGCTGGCAATCACCGGCATTCGCGTCTCGGTCCCGAGCGTGTTCATCGGCATGCTCATCGGCGGGACGGTCCCCTGGCTGTTCTCCTCCCTCACGGTGAACTCAGTAGCGCGCGCCGCCGGGCTCATTGTCGAAGAGGTGCGCCGGCAGTTCCGGATTCCCGGCCTGCTGGAGGGCAAGGTGAAGCCGGACTACGGCCAGACCGTGTCTCTCTGCACCACGGCGGCCCAGCGTGAGCTGATCCCGTTGGCGCTGATCGCGGTTCTCTCGCCCCTGACCGTCGGACTGCTGTTGGGCGTCGAAGCGCTGGGCGGGTTTCTCGGCGGCGTCATCATCTCCGGCCAGCTCCTTGCGGTATTCATGGCCACCTCGGGCGGGGCATGGGACAATGCCAAGAAGACGATCGAGGACGGCATGTACGGTGGAAAAGGCTCGGATGCGCACAAGGCATCGGTCATCGGCGACACGGTCGGCGATCCCCTGAAGGACACCTCGGGTCCCGCCCTGAACCCAATGATCAAGGTCATCAATCTCGTGTCTCTGATTGCAGCCCCCGTGCTCATCGGACTTACCTTCAACCTCTGGGTGGCCATTGCGGGTGCCGGGTGCATCATCGTGATCTTCGGCTCCGTCTGGTATTCCAAGCGCGGCGGATTTGGCAAAAAAGTGAAGACAGGCGAAGCGAACTTCTAGCCTGGCTGCCCGGTCAACCGGGGCCGCATCACAGACGCCTGCCTGGCCGGGATATCCCGCGCCGGGCAGGCGTATTTGTATTCACCTTGGGGGAGGCGCTGGTGGGCATTACAGAGACGATTGCCGGGTTCGGCACGCACGTTATAGGGGGCATCGGGTACATCGGTGTTTTCCTCCTCATGGTGGCCGAGAGCATGGTCCTCCCCATGCCCAGCGAGGCGGTGATGCCTTTCGCCGGCTTTGTTGTCGCGGAAAAAACCCTTTCGTGGGCGGGCGTGATCGTCTCAGCCACGCTTGGCAGCATCATAGGGTCGCTCATCGGCTACGCGATCGGCCGCTACGGGGGCAGGCCGTTCGTGCAGCGGTTCGGGAAGTACCTTCTCCTGGACAAAGACGACCTTGCGGCCACCGACCGCTTCTTCCAGCGCCGGGGGGGCATCACGATCTTCGTGGCCCGGTTCATCCCCATCATTCGGCACCTGATTTCGATACCCGCGGGCATGGGCTCCATGCCGCTCCTGCCCTTCTGCATTTTCACGATTGTCGGCGCGGGACTATGGAACTCCTTCCTCACCTGGTGCGGGTTCATGCTGCGGAAGAACTGGGGTACGGTGATGCGATACAGCCACGCCATCGACATTGCGGTGGTGGTTCTGCTGGGAGGGCTTCTTGTGCTCTACGTCGCCCGCCACCTTGTGCGGAGAAAGAAGCGGGCCGGGTAAGGGAGGGACGAAGTGCCACGCACAGGAGATTGCGGACGGCACGCTTTTCACCGGGGGAGTGAAATCCCGCAAGGCTGGCCCGGTAGCCCCGCCGGGCCAGGGCTGCAGTCCGGCCTCACACCTCTTCCACCTCCTGGATGACCGTTGCGATCTCCTGCGCGGAAGATGCCGCGAGCACACGCTCGCGCAGCTCGGCCCTGGTGGCCAGGCGGCTCACGCCCGCCAGGGTGCGCACGTGCTGCTGGAACGATCCCTTTGGAATGACCAGGAGGATGAGGAGGCGCGCCGGGGCGCCGTCCGCGGATTCAAAGGGGATGCCGTCGCGCGATGTTCCCAGCGCCGCGATGATCTCCTTCACGCATTCCACCGCGCCGTGAGGAACAGCCAGCCCGTATTTCAGCCCGGTGCTGAAGGAGCGCTCCCGGGCATTGACGGCTTCGATGACGGCCTGCCTGTCATTCAGCCGGATCTCATGCGCAGCAATCAGGACGTCCACCAGCTCCTCGATGGCTTCCCACTTGTCCCGGGCCCCCAGCCCGACCTTGATCACGTCTTCCTGGATCAGCTCCGACAACAGCACCGCCGTTCCCCTTTCCTCAGTCCGTTCACGCGCGCCGTTTTTTCAGATGCTTCAGGCGCAGGATGTCCTCCCGTTCCCTCTGATCCAGCACGCCGCGGATGTACTGCACCTGCTCCGCCAGGGAGGGAAGCAGGCGCTGCTCGAGCGCGTTTACGCGGCGGGAGGTCCGTCGGATCTCCTCGGCCAGCCTTCCCAGCTTGCAATCCAATGGCGCCACGCGCAGGATCAGCTCCATCGAAGCCTCGAAACGCTCCGCCGCCTCCTCGATCCGCGCGCTTGCGCCGGCCGCCGTGAAGCCCCGGTCCTCCGGGTCCCGCTGCACGTAGTCGGTCTCCACCTCGACGATCCGCGTGCCCCAGATATTGCGCTCCGTTGTCGCCAGTTCTATCGACCTGCGGCTGGCCAGGCCCGCCGATGCAACAGCCTCGGGTCCGTCCAGGGCGAGCGCGCGCATGAGCGATTGTTTCGCCTCAGTGAGCTCCTTCCGCAGCGCCTCGCGGGTGTCCACGAACCTCTGCAGCTCGGAGAGGAACTCGCGCACGAGCGCCTCCCGCTTCCCGCGCAGCAGCTCGGCGCCCTGCTGGGCGAGGCGTATCTGGGCCCTGCGGGTGAGAAGCTCGGTGCGGGTCGGGCTGATCTGTTCCATGCCTAGTGCGCCTGCTCCGCCGGAGGCGCAGCCGCGGCCTGCGGACGGCGGTAGCGATCGATGAGCTCCCTGCGGATGCGGCGGTATTCGCCGTCGGGGATCCCGCCGAGCACGTTCCACCCGAGGTCCAGCGTTTCCTCGATGGACCTGTCCTCGCCGCCCTGGTGGATGAGGGTGCGCTCGAAATCCTCCGCGAATTTCAGGTATTTCCTGTCCAGCTCCCCCAGCGCCTCCTCCCCGACGATCGCCACCAGCCGGCGCGTCTCCTGCCCCTTTGCGTAGCTGGCGTAGAGCTGGTTGGCAAGGTCGCGGTGATCCTCCCGGGTGCGCTCCTTGCCGATGCCATTATTCATGAGCCGTGACAGGGACCGCAGCACGTCGATGGGCGGGAAGACCCCGCGCCGATGCAGCTGCCGGGAAAGCACGATCTGGCCCTCCGTGATGTAGCCCGTCAGGTCCGGAATGGGGTGCGTGATGTCGTCGTCCGGCATGGTGAGAATGGGCAGGAGGGTGACCGAGCCCTTGCGGTTGTGGATCCTTCCGGCGCGCTCGTACAGGGAGGCGAGGTCCGTGTACATGTAGCCGGGGTAGCCGCGTCGGCCGGGGATCTCCTCCCGCGCCGTTCCGATCTCGCGCAGCGCCTCGCAGTAGCTGGTCATGTCCGTCATGAGCACGAGGACCTCGTAGCCGAGCTGGAACGCCAGGTATTCGGCGGCGGAGAGCGCGCAGCGCGGGGTGAGCAGGCGCTCTATCGTCGGGTCGTCCGCCAGGTTGAGGAAGGTCACCGTGCGGCTGCGCGCTCCGGTGCGCTCGAACTCCGACAGGAAGTAGGCGGCTTCGCGCTGCGTGATTCCGATAGCGGCAAAGACGATCACGAAGCTCTCCTGCTCCCCCGTCACGCGCGATTGGCGCAGAACCTGGGCCGCGATCTCATTGCCCGGCAGGCCCGCGCCGGAAAAGATGGGAAGCTTCTGCCCCCGCACGAGGGTGTTGAAGCCGTCGATGGCCGAGACGCCCGTGTGGATGAAGGACCGCGGCTTCTCCCGTGAGATCGGGTTGATCGGTATCCCAGAAACGGGCAGCAGGGTGTCCGCCACTACCGCGGGAAGGTCGTCCCTGGGCTTGCCCGACCCATTGAGAATCCGGCCGACGAGGTCCTCGGAAACACCCAGCCGGGCCTCCCGGTCAACGAGGGCGATGCTCGTGTGCGTGACATCGAGGCCCATGGTCTCCTCGAAGACCTGGACCACCGTAACCTCGTCCGACACCTCGATGACCTGTCCGCTTTTCCGCACACCGCCGGGCGCGGTGATCGAAACCATGCCCGCGTAGGGAAGATCAGAGGCGCTCTCCACGAACAGGAGGGGCCCGGAAACCTTCCGCACGCCCGTGTATTCCCTGGACACCAGAAGCATGTCGCTCACGGCTTGCCCCCCTCGGCCCGCAGCGCCTGGAACGAGGATCGCAGGCGCTCCCCAATGGCCGCGGCAAGCACCGCGAAGTCCGGATCGGATATCTCCCGCAGCCGGCCAAGCTCCTCCCGTTCGGGGACGGCCAGCACCTTTTCCAGCGCAACCTTGTCCCGCAGAGCGGCTGCGGCAAGGTCGTGGAATTCGAGGAGCAGCGCGAGCATGCCGTTCTGCTTGGCAAGGCCGCAGGAGGCGTCCACCTCGGAGGTGGCGTTCTGCTGGAGGAAGCCGTCGCGCAGCATCTGGCTCACCTCGAGGATGAGACGGTCGCTCTCCTGCAGGGAATCAGGGCCCACAAGCTGCACCACCTCCTGGAGCTCCGCCTCCTTTTCCAGCAGCTCCATCAGCCGTTCGCGCCGCAGGGGCCAGGATTCATCCACGTTGTCCCGGAACCAGGGCGAGAGGCGTTCGACGAAAAGGGAGTAGCTCCTGTTCCAGTTGATGGCGGGATAGTGGCGGCTGTGCGCCAGCGGGTAATCCAGGGCCCACAGCGCACCGGCGACGCGCATCGTGCTCTGGGTGACGGGCTCGGAAAAATCCCCGCCAGGGGGCGACACGGCGCCCACGATTGTGACCGAGCCTTTCCGTCCTCCCAGGCATTCCGCGGCTCCGGCCCGTTCGTAGAAGGAAGCCAGGCGGGAGGGAAGGTAGGTGGGGTATCCCTCCTCGCCGGGCATCTCTTCAAGGCGTGACGAGATTTCGCGGAGCGCTTCCGCCCACCGGGAGGAGGAGTCCACCATCACGGCAACCGCGCACCCCATGTCGCGGAAATACTCCGCGATCGTCACGCCGACGAAGATCGAGGCTTCCCGGGCCGCCACGGGCATGTTCGAGGTGTTCACCACGAGCACCGTGCGGTTCATGAGCGGTCCGCCCGTTCTCGGGTCGATGAGCAGCGGGAACTCGGTGAGAACGTCCGTCATCTCGTTGCCCCGTTCGCCGCAGCCGACGTAGACGATCACGTCAGCGGCCGAGTACTTGGCAAGAGACTGCTCCAGCACGGTCTTTCCCGTGCCGAACCCACCGGGAAGGCACGCCGTGCCGCCGGTCGCGATGGGGAAGAGGCAGTCGAGCACCCGCTGTCCCGTGACGAAAGGCTCGTGTGAGATGGTTTTGGTTTTCACGGGACGGGACACCTTTGCCGGCCACCGCTGCGCCATGGTAAGGTCCGCGCCGGTATCCAGGCGCGCCACGGGCTCGGCGATCGTGAAGTCGCCCGGGCCGATGGAGGTTATTGTGCCCGCCCGTCCCGGAGGCACCATGATCCGGTGAACAAAGGAATCGGTCTCCTTGACTGTGCCGATAGTGTCCCCTGCCGCCACGCTGGCGCCCTGCGCGACCGACGGCTCGAACCGCCACCGTTTTTCCATGGGCAGGGCAGGCACCGACAGGCCGCGGCTGATGAACACGCCGCTCTGCGCCTCAAGGGATTTCAGAGGCCGCTGCACGCCGTCAAAAACGCTGCCCAGGAGGCCGGGCCCCAGCGTGACCAGCAGGGACTCCCCGGTGCAGGCGGCGGGCTCGCCTACGCAGATTCCCGAGGTGTCTTCGTAGGTCTGGATGAATGCCGTGTCCCCGTCCAGCCGGATGATCTCGCCCATCAGTCCAGCCCTGCCCACGCGCACGACCTCGGACATCCGCGCTCCGCTCATCGCCTTCGCGATGACCGTGGGGCCGGAGACCCTGCTGATGATCCCCTGAATGCCGCCGAGTGATTCCTTCACCGACATCTCCCGAGCTCCCTCACAGCTTGATGTTCAACTGGTAGCCCACCGCGCGCCGGATCAGCCGGGCCACGTAGTCGTCGGGAGGAGGCCCCTGCGCCTCCCGCCATTCCATGGCCCCGGGCACCTCGATCACGAGAGGCACCGTGACCGCCGCGTATCCCTTCCTGGCATCATCGGGGAGCTCCCGCATCAGCTCCTCTTCCACCACCACCATCCCGTACAAGCCGGCTCCGATGGCCGCATCGAGGGCGGTCCGCAGCGCGGCGGCATCGGCAACGGGGCTCACGTCCACGCCCGCGAGGGAAAAGCCGGAGCCGAGGTCTTCGCGGAGGAGCGCGAGTATCCTAGACAAGAACGAGCTCCTGCCGGATAGCGGGGGAGGACATGCGGTACGCGGTTCCGCGAGCGAGCATCCGCAGATTGGAAAGCTCGCAGTACTTGCGCCAGATGAACCCCAGCGGAACGGCAAGACCCAGCAAGTCCTGGCGGAAGAGCCTGCACTCGCGCTCCACGACAACCTCTTCCAGGAAGCGTTCCATTACCGCCAGGCTCTGCGCCTGGCCGTAGGCGAGGATCCCTTTCTCTATCCCCCGGGCAAGGTATGTGTTCATGAGGACCTCGAACGCAGTTTCGAGGGTTTCGGCTGATCCCAGCTCCCGGAGGATCTTCTCAGGTATGGTCCCGCGCCCGATCATCTCGACGCTCCGCTGCGCGCCGCGCTCCCCGGGGCCGCTCCGCGTCTCGGCGATGCCCCGCGCCCTGTCGCGGACCTGCGCGAGGAGGGTGACGACGTTGACCATGTCCGCGTGCATCCTGATGGAACCCCGCACCAGCGCCTGCTGCCGGTCGTCTTCCCGCAGCTGGGACAGCGCCCATGTGAAATAGGCCCCGTAGAGGGCGCGCTCCAAGGAACGCGGGTCGTCGCGGGCGCCGCATTCGCGGATGGCGCGGCGCAGCACAAAGGCGAATGCGTGCTTCCACGTGGTAAGGGCGTCCGCCAGGCTCTCCACGTCCTTCTCCGCGGCAAGCTCGGCGAGCTGTGTTTCGTTCAGCTCTCCGATGGGAAGCACGGCGGCCATGGCCTCGCGCGGGCCGGCGCCCGCCAGGCGCGACCGGAGCAGGGCAAGCACATTGCTGACGTCCCACCGGTTGAGCTGCAGCGCGAGGAGGCGCCGCGGCTCTGGCGGCGCGAAGGAGAGAATCCGGGCAAAGGCCGCGTGCCCGCTCCTGCGCACGGCGGTTTCGACCACCCGGGCAACGGGCGCCGGCCCGCGCTCAGCCATTGCGCTTCTCACGTCCTCAGCGTATGCGGAGGCCAGAAGCGCGTCCATGAGGATCGTGTCCGTGAACGAGGAAAGGACCTGCTCGTAGAACTCCCGGGTGAGCAGGGCGGTGCTCATGCCGCGGACCCGGGCATTCAGGTAGTCGTAGTCGCTCATGCGCTCATGCGCCCCTGCCGGGTCCCGCGAACAGCCGCCGGGCCACTTCCGGCTCGGCGCCTGCCTCCGCCCTCCGAAGCCGTGAGGCAAGGCCATTGTCCGCCCTGCGCCGGCCGTCGGGAGAAACCGCCGCAGCCGCGCCGTCCTCCGCGCTCATCTCCACCCTGCAGGGATCGCCGACAATGGACCTAGCTTCAGCGGCCAGTGACTGGAGCGCGGCCGGGTACCCGGCCGCGGTTTTGCGGCGCTCCACGGCTTCACCGGCGCGCCTAAACGCTTCTGCCAGCAGCCTGCGTTTCATCCGCAACCGCTCGATGCGCGCCGTCATGAGGGCCTCCCCTAGCATCCGCTGCCTTTCGACTGCAAGCTCCTTTTCCAGTGCGCGCAGGGCTTCCGTTTTCAGGCGTGCGATCTCCGCGTCGGCGGCGGCCAGGATCTCCCCGGCCCGGGCCTCTGCATCAGTTCGGATCCGCGCCCTCTCTTCCCCGGCCTGTTGTTCCATTGCGTTGAACAGCGCGCCGGGTTCCGTTTCCTGGGTCATGCGGGTTCGTCACAGCGTGAAGAGCATGACGATGGCGACGACGAAGCCGAGGATCACCATTGTCTCGGGGATGGCGAGCAGGAGGATGATCGTGCCGCTCGCCTCGGGCTTCTCCGCGATGGTCCCCGCGCCGGCCGCGCCGATCCGGCTCTGCGCAAGCCCGGTGCCGATGGCGCAGAGGCCCACGGCGATGGCGGCGGCTGCCGCGATCAGGCCCACCGTGATGTCCCTCTTCTTCGGCTCCTGAGTCGTCGACTGTTGCGTGGCCTCCTCGGCCCAGACCGAGCCGGCGCTCGCAAACAGCGCGCCGAGCAGGACGATGAGGAGCAGGGCTTTTCTGTTCATGGAACGACACCTCCGATCTTCTTGAAAGGGGCGAACGGTCTGCCGCCCCCAAGGTAGAACTTGGAAAAGAACTCCACGTAGTGCAGGCGCAGGCCCTGGATCGTCGGATCGATGATCCCGAGCGCAAGGTTGAGGGCATTCACGAGAACTACGACGAGCACGGCGACTACGATATTGCCGGCCATGCCGCCGAGTATGC
This sequence comes from Spirochaetia bacterium, assembly GCA_049519415.1. Classification (GTDB taxonomy): domain Bacteria; phylum Spirochaetota; class Spirochaetia; order SZUA-6; family Fen-1364; genus Fen-1364. Next base: position 27,990 of record JBEKQU010000049.1, on the reverse strand, counting down.
TCGCCAGCAGCGAGAGGACCACCGAGGACATGCCGATGGCCATGATCCGCGCGTAGGAGAGGATATTGCCCATGGTGCTGAGGATTTCGATGGGGAGCAGGATGCCGTGGGAGGGATGGCGGACGGTCTGCATGATCATGAGCACGAGGAATACAAGGAGGGCAACGATGCCGAAGGAGGTGAAGATCGGGGGAAGAACGCGCGCCAGGCGCCCCACAAAGAAGAACAGCACGGCCAGCCCCGCGATCCGGGCGAGGTTGCCGAGCGCCATGTTCCGGTCCCTGGTCTTGCGCGCGTTGATGACGCCCAGCACTAGGCCAAAGAGCACCTGCAATACGCCCACGGCGAGCGCGATCACCAGGTACCCCAGCAGGGTCGACGTGGAGCGGCCCGCGGCCAGGGAGAACCGCTCCTGCCATAGCGGGCGCAGCCCCAGGGACCGGCCCAGCTCGCCGAACAGCTCCCCGAAGACGAACCCGAAGAGCACGGTGAACAGGCCGCACGATCCGGCGATCAGGGCGAGGCTGCGCGCCAGTTTTTGCGCCCTGCCCGCAACGAAGAGAATGCCGGCAGCCGCAAGAAGAATGGCCCCATAACCGACATCGGCGAGCATGAGGCCGAAGATGGGCGGGAAAAAGGTCGCCAGGTACACCGTGGGATCGAGGGAACCGTACTGCGGCAGGGGCAGGAGCGACAGCAGCGGCTCGAAGGATTTGACGGGCTGCGCATTTTCCAGGCGCACCGGGGGCACGCCCAGCGTCCGCGCGGGAACCTCGCGCAGAACAACCGTTCCCTCGGAGCTCCGCGCAAGGTCCTGCGCCAGGCGATCGCGGCCTTCGAGCAGAAGCCATCCCTGGATCACGAAGACGTGCCGGGTGCGCGCGAACTTCGGCAGCGCGTCGTACCGCGCGAGGTGGTCGTGGGTGAGGTGGTGGAGCGCGATCATCTCCGCCGCGTTCTCGGCGAAGTAGCGGTCCCTCTGCTCCCGCAGGCCGCGTCGCTGATCCGTGAGACCTCCCAACTCCTCCTGCAGCGCGGCGAACGCCTCTTCGAACGGCTTGTCCCTGAGGTGGCGCGGGAAGACCATGTCGCCGATGCCCGCGTTGGCCACGAACGCTCGCACGCGCGCCGAGCTTCGATGGGGGAACCCCAGGAGGACCGCGAGCCTTCCTCCCTCCAGCTGCTGCTCGAGAAAGGAGAAGGTGCCCGCGGTGAGCCTCTCCATTTCCTGGCGCAGCATGTCCCGCGCCAGCCTGTTCCTCCGCTCAAAGACCACCCCGACCATTTCGAAGTCGCGGGGCAGCTCGCGCGTTTCCACCAGCGGAGCGAACGCGGCGAGAACCTTCTCATAGCCGGCAAGGGCATTGATGTCGTCCGTGAGATTGCGCTCCCGGCGCGAAAGGGACCTGACCCGAGCGTGGAGGGTCCGGGCCCGGGCGGAAAGGGCCTCCAGCGGCTGCGAGAGAAGGCGTTCGTAGTGGGAGGAGGCGGCGCGCGAGGATCCGGCCGGCCGGGCAATGTGGGCGGGGATCTCCGCGATCATCTCGTCGAGCAGTTCCACGATTTTAGCGCAGGTATCCCTCTCCTGCGCCTGGTTCTCCGTAAGATGGATCTTGCTGAGCAGGTCGGCGCGGCCGAACTCCGCCAGGGGCGTTTCCATGATGTGCAGCGTGCCCGCGTTCTGGATCACGTCCACGGCGACGGGAAAAAGATCGATTGGGCCGAGCACCTCGACCGCTGTCATCTCAGAAATCATGGCCGGCCCTCCGGCCAGACCAGGGACACGATGTACGCGACCGCGTCGTCCATTGCCTTCGCCGCCGCGCGCTCCAGCGTCCGGGTGCGCTTCTGCTCCGCCTCGATTGCTGTTTCCGCTTCCTGCCGCAGCGAAGCAAGCTTCGACGCACGTTCGGCCGCAATGATCCGGGGAAGATCGGCCAACGCGCCTTGCACCCGGGAGGCTGCCTTCGACTCCGCATCGCGCACCGTCCCATCGGCCTCGGCACGGGCGGCCGTCAGCAGATTATCGAGATGCTTCTCCTCTTTCTTGACCGTGGGGATGAGGGAATCGAGCTCCTGTTTTCCGCGCTTTTGTCTTTTTTCCATACCCGCGCCTTGGGAAGAACCATACGATGAACGGGAGGGCATGAACGAGCATCAGAATAATGGTACTTTTTGGCGGGCGTCAAGGGTGGGAAGGGATATCCCAGCACGCGCGCAGGGCGAGCACGATTTCCTCCACGGCTTGCCGCACTTCGCTGGACAACCCATCGCCGAAGTCAACGGATGCCGGTTGGATGCCAATGATCGTCACGCGGCACCCGATCTCAGAGGCGAGATAATCGGCAAGAACGCTGAGGGGAAGGCCGTGCGTGCCGAAGGAGGTCCCCCCGATATCCCGTGAATCGATGAGCCGGATCCTCCCGGGGGGTTCTCCCATGTGGGCGGAATCGATGATGAGGAGATGCGAGGGGTTGAGCTGCCGGATCTCCGCTGTGCAGTTTTCAGGAGCGAACCCGCCGTCTATCGCATGTACGCCGGGTATCGGCGCCTGGGAAAGCGCGGCAACCACATGCACGCCCGCGGCATCGTCTCGGTGCATCTCCGACCCGACGCCCAGGACCACGACGGACCGCTCCGCGGTCTCGGGGGGCCGGGCAGCGGTAAAGGGCCCGCCGGCCGCGAGATGCGCGGCGGGCGGCTCAGCAGCCAGCGCTTTCTTCAGCGCGCGCGCCAGATCAGAGCTCGGCATGCAAAACCGCCTTCAGCGCGGGCTACTGTTTTTCCACGACCACGATGTCGACGCGGCGGTTGTAGGACCTTCCCTCCGGCGTGTCATTCGACTGCACCGGCCGGGTATCGCCGTAGTAGGCCCCTGAGATCCGCTCCGCGGGAATGCCGTAGTCCTCCAGCGTCTGCAGGACGGCGCTGGAGCGCGCGGAGGAGAGGTCCCAGTTGCTGGGCCACTTCTTCGGATCCGGCGGGACATTGTCGGTGTATCCCTCCACGACAATGGAGTTGGTGATGGCCCCGAGGAAGTCGGCCACCTGCTGCAGCACGGGCATGGCATCTGGATTGAGCGTGGCTGATCCGGATGCGAAGGACTGGTCGGCGACCAGGGATATCGCGAATCCGTTCTCCGTGGGTATCACCTTGACCCTGCCCGCCTTGATCAGGTTCTGGAGGGAGGAGACCGCCTGGTTCCTGAGCATCGACGCGCCGCCCGTGCCGGCTGCCCTGCCGCCGCGGTTGCTCTGCACCTGCTGCCCCGGAGTGAGGCCCTGCAGGAGGCCGGCGCCGCCCGCGGTCCTCGTTTCGAATAGAGCGAAGGGGCCGCCGTTGAACACGCTGGCAAAGGCCACCTGCATCTCCTCGAACCGGGCCGGGTTCACCGCGCTCATGGAGTAGAGGATGATGAAGAAGACCATGAGCAGGGTGATCATGTCGGCGTAGGTGAGGAGCCAGCGCATGCCGCCCGATGCGTCGGATTTTTTTTCTATGTAAGGCTCTCGCTTCTTGCGCGCCATTTTCTATTCCGTCCTGTTGGCGTCCAGCTCTTTCTTCTCGGCCTCCTCCAGGAAGCCTTCGATTTTTTCCTTCACCAGGGCCGGGCTTTCCCCCTGCTGGATGGAGCGCACCCCGACAATGATGAGCTGTTTTTCGAGCTTCATTGCCCTGACCTGATTCCGCAGCTTGCTCGCGATGGGAAGCCAGATCAGGTTTGCAAAGGCAATGCCATACAGGGTTGCGATGAATGCCGATGCCACCGCGCGGCCCAGTTCGAGCATGTCGCCTCCCAATCTGCCGAGAACCAGGACGAGCCCCATGACTGTTCCGATGATCCCCATGGTGGGCGAGTAGCCGCCCGCGGCCTCGAAGACCTCGACTGCCTCCATCTGGCGCTGCTCCATGATCGCCAGGTCGCTCTCCAGGACCTCGACGAGTATCTCGGATTCAGTGCCATCCACCACGAGCCGAAGCCCCTTGCGGAGCATCTCGTCCTCCAAGTCCTCCACCGTGTCCTCGAGGCTGAGGATTCCATCCCTGCGCGCCTTTTCCGCGAACTCCAGGAGCTGCTGCGCAAGCTGGGGAGAAGGTCCCGGCACCCGGCGCATCGTCTTCGCTATATTCGAGGGAATGGACATGACGTGCCGCAGGCTGAAGGAGATCGTCACCGCGCCCAGGGTTCCGAAGATAATGACGATCAGCGGCGGGATCCTGACCAGGTTGGCAGGGTTCCCCAAGTCGATCATGAAGCCGGCGAGAAGGCCACCGAAGCCCATTATCAATCCGATTACCGTCGATGTGTCAGAACCTCTCCTGGCCATCAGTCACTCCTTCTCATCAGGCGACCGTCATTATAGCGATTCGCGCGCGGGAGAGCCATAGAAATGTCTCCCCAGCGCCGATTCTTCGTGAATTTCGCAGGCGATCCTCTCCTCCTTTCAGTATCGGCAGAATTTCAGAACTCTTGCCTGGGATGCGCGGCGGACGTATCATCAAACTAGGGAGGTGTCCCATGGACGATTCGGGGTGGAGGAAGGTGGCCAAAGAGGCGGATATCGCCGAAAACACGCCGCTGGTCGTGGAAGCGGGGGAGGAAAAAATCCTGCTCGTGCGGCTGCGCGGCACGTTCCATGCCGTGGGACACGAATGCTCCCACTACCAGGAGAAGCTGGAGAAGGGAATCCTTTTCGGCTCGCAGATCGTGTGCAAGAGCCACTTCGCGCGCTTTGATGTAACCACCGGCCGCGTCATTTCGCCGCCCGCTGCCAATGACCTGCCCGTCTACCCCGTGAAAGTGAAGAACGGCGATGTGTGGGTCGGACAGGCGGTGAAGCCGAAGTTTCCCAAACCTGCCGCGGCCCTGGGCTCGGATCCGCGCACATTCCTTGTCATCGGCGGCGGCGCGGCGGGAAACACGGCCGCCGAGACGCTCCGGAGGCAGGGGTTCGCGGGACGGATCGTGATGGTCACGGAGGAATCGGAGCGACCCTATGATCGGCCCAATCTCTCGAAGGACTTCATTACCGGCGCCGCAGGAGAGGAATGGCTTCCCCTCCGAGGGCCGAAATTCTACGCGGCCCAGGGGATCGAGCTGCTGACAGGACAAAGGGTTGTGTCGCTGGACGCGGAGAAAAAGGCTGTCCGGCTGGCGGGAGGGGACGCGATCCTGTTCGACAAGGCGCTCCTTGCCACGGGCGGCACGCCGCGCGCGCTCGCCGTGCCCGGAGGCGAGGGATGCCTTTTCCTGCGCACCACGGCGGATGCCCGCGCCATCCTCGCCGCGGCGGCGCGCTCCTCCAGCGTCGTCATCATCGGCGCCGGCTTTATCGGCCTGGAGCTGGCAAGCAGCCTGCGCGAGCGCGGCCTGGCCGTGACCGTTGTGGCCCCCTCGGCGCTTCCCCTTGCGCGCCTCCTCGGCGACAGGATCGGCGCATTCATCATGTCCCTGCACCAGGCCAAGGGCGTGAAGTGGTGCATGGACAGGACGGTGAGCCGGATCGAGGAGGGGGCGGGCGGGAAGACCGTGATCCTCTCGGACGGAACGCGCCTCTCCGCGGGTTTTGTCGTGGCCGGGGTGGGCATCCGTCCCGCCGTTGACTACCTGTCCTCAACCGATCTTGTGGAGAACGGCGCCGTGCCGGTCGACGAGCGCATGCAGACTCGCGCAGCGGGGATTTTCGCCGCCGGCGACATCGCCGCCCTGCCGGATGAAGGGGGCGGACGTCGGCGTGTGGAGCATTGGGTGGCCGCGGAGCGGCAGGGTCAGAGGGCCGCTCTCTGCATGCTTGGAGGAGATCCGGGGCCCTTTGAAGTGGACGTGTTCTGGAGCAGGCAGGCGGGCGTCTCAGTGAAGTACGCTGGGCACGCGCCCGATTTTGACCAGATCGTATACAGAGGAGCCGTGGAGGAAGGGAAGTTCCTTGCGGGATACTACCGCGGCGGCGTCTTGAAAGCGGCCGCGACCGTTGGCATGGCGCTCGAGTTGGTGGCAGTTGAAAGGCTCCTCCGCCTGGGAACGCCGCTCGTGGCGGCGCGGCTGGGTGACGCGGGGTTCGACCTGGTGGCCGCTGCACAGGGAGCGTAGGCGCCGGTCAGTGTTCGATCTCTATCAGCGCGTCAAACTTTATCATCTTTAAGAGCTTGAGCATCTCCGCTCCGCAATTGCGGATGACCAGACGCCTGCCCAGCTCATCGCACGATTTCTTGAAATGAAGGATTTTGCCAATGGCCGAGGAGCTGATCGTGTTCACGCCCTCAAGGTTGAGCACGATGACCCGATGCCCGCTCTGCAGAGCGCGGTCCAGCCAGGCCTGGAACTCCGTCATGTCATCGCGGGAGAGGTTCCCCTCGGGGATCAATTCCACTTCCTCAGCAGAGATTTCCCGTAAACGAGCCATTTCCTTCTTTTCGTTCTCTTTCTGAGCGCCCAATGGGGGAGAGTATAGGGCATTGGCGTCCGGTGCGCAATGGCCGGCCGGGACCCCCGATTGCGTCTTCACTTTACAGCGACCTCAGGAGATCGACGAAGTAGGGGAGGACTTGTTTCTTGCGGGAGAGCACGTCCTTCATCTCGAAGAGGTTCGCCTCCCTTTTCGGGTAGGCGATTGCCGCCGAGATGCGCGGGTCTCCCCGGCAGAGAAGGAGGCTGGTCTCCCGGGTCACGTCGGTGATCATAAGGCATGCGAACGCGCACTTTTCCGCCTCTAGAATTCGCTCCAGCTCCTCGCCCAGCGCGTCCTTCATGGCCAGGAGGGGGCCGAATCCCACGGTCTCCACCTGGCTCAGGCTGATGCGCCTTTCCGCTTCGGTGTAGATCTTCTGGTCGCGGGTGACGATCTTGCGCGGGGTCATTCCTTCCAGCGATGCGCCGGCCGCGAACATCTCCTCCCCGTACTTTTCAATATCCACCCCGCATATCCCCGCCAGCCACTCGGCGATCTCCCGGTCCAGGGCCGTTGTCGTGGGCGATCGCAAAACAAGGGTGTCGGAGAGCATGGCCGACAGCAGGAGACCGGCGTCGCGGGCCGGAGGAGCGGCGCCGGCGGTCCGGTAAAGGTCGGCCACGATGGTGCAAGTGGAACCCACCACCCGGTTGATGAAGGTGATCGGAAGGGTCGAAGTGCGGGCGCCCAGCCGGTGGTGGTCGATGATTTCAACCACGTCGGCCTCCTCAATCCCGTCCACCGCCTGGCCTTCCTCATTGTGGTCCACCATGACCACCTTGAGCCTGCTCTCGGAGATGAAGCTCATCCGGGTGATCACGCCCTGCAGCCGGGCGTTCTCGTCCTGGATGATGAATCCTCCCTCGTTGCTGCGGCTGATCTCCCGCAGAACGTCTCTCACGACGGCGTCCGCCCGGAACGTCGTATGCTCCCTGTCCACCAGGGAGCTTATCGTGCCGGAGAGCAGGTCCCTTTCCGGTTTGCCGATGGGTTCGTCCTCCCGGCACCCCGCCGCGAGCCGGCGCAGCACGCTCACAAGATGCAGGGCGGTGAGCTTCCCGATGCACGTGTCTCTCTCATCCGCGACGGGGAGGAATGAGAAGTGGTTTTCGGTGAGCAGGTCGCACCCCTTTTGCAGCGTGTCGGTTTCCCGCATCACGATCAGATCCTCCCGGGGGATCATGATGTCCTCAATCCGGGAGCGCACATCCGTGGCCAGCGCCGGGCTCTCCGTCTGGAATCGCGCGAGCACGAACTGGGTCTGCGGGTTGACGTTGCCCGCGCGCCGCGGCGTCGCCTCTTCCCGCATGACCTCGGTCTTGAACCGGGCGTAGGTGATGGCCGAGCAGATGGAATCCGTATCGGGGTTCTTGTGTCCTATGACGATGAGGGGCTTCTGATGTCGCGGCATTTTGTCTGCATCAAGGATACCGCCCGTGGAAGTCCGCTGTCAACGAGGGGGCGTCTTTTTTTCATTGTAACAGGCGAGCGCGCGGGTAAGGATCCGCACCGATTCCTCGATGGTGCCGGATTCCAGCACGTAGGCAATGCGCACCTCGTCCCGGCCCTTTTCGGGCGTCGAGTAGAAACCGGCCCCGGGGGTGAGCATGACCGTGCTCCCCTCCAGCGAGAAATCGCTCAGGAGAAACCGGCAGAAATCCTCCGTGTCGGCCACCGGCAGCCGGGCCATGAGGTAGAAGGCGCCCTCCGGCACATGGAACGTGACGCCGGGGATCCCCCGCAGGCCATTGACCAGCGTATCGCGCCGCCTGTGGTATTCGTCACGGATGGGTTCGAAGTAGGAGGGATCCATGTGGTAGGCGGCGTCGGCGGCGAGCTGCCCCACGGTGGGCGGGCACAGCCGCGCCTGCGCGAACTTGTCCACCAGCTCCATGATGCCGCGGTTGAACGTCACAATGCACCCGATGCGCGCGCCGCAGGCGGAGAAGCGCTTGGAGATGGAGTCAACGAGGATCGCGTGCTGCTCGAAGCCCGGCAGGTCGAGCACCGAGGTGAAGCGCACGTGCTCGTCATAGATGAACTCCCGGTAGACCTCGTCGGAGATGAGGTACAGGCCGAAGCGCTCGCACAGCTCGCGCAGCATGTCCATCTCCTGCCTGTCGTACACGATGCCGGTGGGGTTCTCGGGGGATATATAGAGGATCGCCTTGGTGCGCGGAGTGATGTACCGCGCGATTTCCTCCCGGGACGGCAGGGCGAAGCCGTTGTCAATGGAGGAGGGGATGGGAACGACCTTGGCGGAAATCATGGCCGCGAAGGCGATATAGTTGGCATAGAAGGGCTCGCGCACAAGGATTTCGTCGCCGGGATCGCAGATGGCGGAGAGGGCGAAGAAAATGGCCTCGCTTCCCCCCACGGTGACGGCGACGTCCCGCTCCTGCACCGCATGGCCGTAGCGCTGGTGGTAGCCGGCGATGGACTGGCGCAGCGACGGAATGCCCAGCGAGGGGCTGTAGGCCAGAACGTCCGCGTTGAAGTTCCGGTACGCGTCGATCACCGGCCGCGGGGTGCGGATGTCCGGCTGGCCGATGTTCAGATGATGGACGCGGATGCCGCGCCGCTTCGCGTCGTCCGCGAGCGGGGTCAGCTTGCGGATGGGAGAGAAGGGGACTTCACCGCCGCGCATTGAAAGGGAGAGACGCTTCTGTTCCATTTCTTTCATAGATAGTAGAGGGGTTTGCGGTTTTGGTCAACGCGCGGCGGGCAGCCGCGGCTTGCCCTTTCGAGGCCGCGTGGTGCGGCCCAGGAGCACCGCCAGCCGCGCGGTGGCCGGGATCCGCTCCAGCACGATCTTGATGGAGGCCGTAACGGGGACCGCGAGGAATACGCCCGCGGCGCCCCACAGCCAGCCCCAGAAGAAGAGCGAAAGGAAAATGACGAAGTAGGAGAGGTTCAGACGCTCTCCCAGGAAACGCGGCTCTATGAAGTTGGAGATCCCCAGGTGCAGGATGCCGAGGCTCGCCGCAACGGCGAGCGGCATCACGAAGCCGGGATACTGGATGATGGAGATCAAGGTGGGCAAGGCGATTGCCGTGAGGGGTCCGAGGGTGGGCACGAAGTTCAGGAGGATGGTCAGAAAGCCCCACATAACGGCAAACTCGACCTTGAAGGCGAGGAGAATCAGCGTCACCCCGATGCCGATCACGAGGCTCGCCAACGCCTTGATCCCCAGGAACGCCCGCATGTGCCTGTCGATATGCTTGAGCATGATGGGCACCATGCTGCGCCGCCGAGGGAACACCGTGAGGATCATGCGAATCATGCGGTACTTGCCCAGGAGCAGGATGATGGCGAAAAAGAAGATGAGCGCGAACTCCGAGAGGATGCGCAGGCCCGAGCGGGCGATGTTCATGAGAATCGGACGGAGGGGGGCATTGCGCAGCTCCTCGAATGGATCGAACACGAAACTGATCCCCATGTTTTTTTCCAGGCCCTCCACCATCACCTGCGCCCGCGCCAGGATTTCCTCCTGAAACCGCGGGAAGCTCCTGGCGAAGTGGGGAAGATCAAAGACGATGAGCACTCCCAGCCCGCCGAAGATCGCGGCAAAGAATACGACCGCAATGAGAGCAGCCAGCCAGAGAGGCAGCCGAAGCCTGCCCTTGAGGAGGACAACGACGGGATCGATCAGGTAGACCAGGAGGAGAGTGAGGAGAAGCACGATGACCACGGGCGCCGCGATCTTCAGGGCCGCGCCCGTCAGAAGCACGACGATGACCATGAGGAGCCGATTCGTCGTGCGTCCAGGAGGGGCCTCTGGCATCCTCTTCAATCCATCAGAACAAGTCGCCGCTGTCAAGCCCAGGACATGAAGCGACGATCGTTTTCATTTTGCGCCGGCGACCGGTTTGGAGTATACTCAAGCCTGATACGCCGAAGGAAGCGCGCATGAGCAGAACGGGAAAGCTCGCCGTTGTGGCAATCGGGGGAAACTCCCTCATCAAGGACCCGAAACACCAGAGCGTCGAGGACCAGGAGCAGGCCCTGCGCGATACGGCGCGGCACCTGGCGGATATGATCGAAGCGGGCTGGGATCTCGCCATCGGGCACGGGAACGGCCCCCAGGTGGGGTTCATCGTGCGCCGCTCGGAGATTGCGCACAGGGTTGAGGGGATGCACGAGGTGCCGCTGGACGTGTGCGGAGCCGACACCCAGGGCGCGATCGGCTACGAGCTGCAGCAGTCCCTCCAGAACGAGCTCTATCATAGAGGCATCAAGAAGAACGTGGCCACCATCATCACCCAGGTTTTGGTGGATCAGAAGGACCCCGCCTTCAGCTCTCCCAGCAAGCCCATCGGAGGATTCATGGACCAGGCCGAGGCCGACCGTCGACGCCGTGACCTGGGCTGGTCCGTGGCGGAGGACGCGGGTCGCGGATGGCGCCGGGTCGTCCCCTCGCCGCTGCCGAAGGAGATCGTGGAGCTGGACTCCATCAAGGCGGTTCTGGAGGACGGCATAGAGGTCATCGCCGTGGGCGGTGGCGGGATCCCGGTCGTGGATACGGGGGAGGGGGAGTATCGCGGTGTCGCCGCCGTCATCGACAAGGATTTTGCGTGCAGCCTTCTTGCGCGGGAAATCAAGGCAGACCTGTTCCTGATTGCCACGGCAGTGGAAAAGGTTGCCAGGAACTTCGGCACGCCTGCGCAGGAATGGATCGACCGGATGTCACTCGCCGAGGCTGCGCGCCTTCTTGCGGAAGGCACGCATTTCGCGCGGGGCTCCATGGCGCCGAAGATACAGGCCGCCGTCTGGTACCTTGAGGCGGGCGGGAAGCAGGCGCTGATCACCTGCCCCGAGAGCATCGGCCGGGCGCTGCGGGGTGAAACGGGGACGTGGATAACGGCGTAGCCGAACGGCACGGGAGGATGGAATGGCCAGGCAGGAGCCGAAGCGCGACCAGTTCGAAGCCAGGCGCCACAAGGAGCAGGTGGCTTTCCTCGTGGTGAAGTTTCTTCGCATGTTCGTGGCGTTCCAGGCCATTGCGGCGGAGTTCAGTGCCCGGGGGGGACCGGGCGGCTTGGCCGGGAGCGGCCTTTTCGAGAAGGTGCTCGAGCTCTCGCGGGGAATCGGTTTCGACCTCAAGGAGATGGCGCACGCCCTCTTCCGCAACGACGCGCGCGTCGGCAACAGCCTGGACGCGCGGCCGGGCACGCGAGGGACGCGGCAGCTCCTTCATGGGATGAAGAGCAGCATCGAGCGGCGATCCATCGATTCCTACATCGGCACCATTTACCACCTCCTGCTCATCCTCCAGGAGTCCCTCTACCAGCTCGAACGCTACACGCCGGAGCTGCAGATGGAAGCGGGGGAGATCGAGCGCGTGCTCGACATGACCCGCGCCACCAGCGCGCGGATCAGGGATGATGAGAAGGAGGAGCTCGCGCGCTTGCAGGCGCAGGACGAGATGGGCGCGAAGCTCGCCATCGAATCGGCCGATCTGGCGCGCCAGGTGATGCAGCGATGCGAAACGCTGCTCGCCGGAACGGCGCAGATGATCCGGCAGTTCCTCGGCAGCGCCTCGGACAATGAGATCCTGGTTCTAAACCTTCTGCAGAGCCAGGACCTCCTGGCAAAGGTCTACGGGGAGGGCTCGGCGGAGTCGATCTTCTCTGATCTGTGCAGCGGCGCGGGAAAGACCGGCCTGGCGCGCGCGCTCGCCTTCGCGCGTTCGCGCTGCGGCAACGTCAGCGCGCTGGAGGCAATGTCAGCCTCTTGATCAGCACGGTGGCATAGCCGCCCCGGGGAAGGAAGAAGCGCAGGGTCGCTTTCCGCTTTCCCGGGTACAGCTCATCGTTCTCCGGCTCGGAGACGTTCAAGTCTTCGGGAACAACAGCGGCGGCACGGTCCACGCCTCCGACCCGGATCCGGTGCATCTGCCGCACGCGCAGGTCGGACAGGCAAATGCCCTCTCCCGCAAGCACACCGGCAAGGATCCTCTGGATTGTTTCCTCCCCGCACACGGTGTCGTACCCGGGCACGGGAAGAAGCGTGCTTCGGACCTTTTCCGCCTGGGCAGGGGTGAGGCCGGTGAAAAAGATATACGTGCCGAAAGCGTAGCGAAGGGGGAGGAGGGGGATGCCCTGCTCCGCGCCGATCTCCATCAGCCACCGGGCCAGCACCTCGTTGAACAAAAAGGATTGGTAGGCGTTGAGCGCGAACACCAGGAATCGCCGGTCGATCTTTTCCAGGGCCTGGTGGTACGCCCCTCGGTTCAGCGCCAGGTAGGCGAGGACCCTGCCATATTCGCCGAATCCGCCGGCCGCGCACCTTTCCCAATGTCCCCAGTTGTCAATGACGCAGCGCTTCAGCTTGCGCGTCTTCTGATCGTCGTGTTTCGAAGGGGTGAAGTAAAGGCGCAGCGCCTTCTCCCTCCTGCCAAGGAAGATCTCCCTGCCCATGAACCCCGCCCCATGCCGCGCCGAGCCGAAGCGCTGCTCGTCGTAGTAGTTGGGGATGCCGTCCCGGGCAGCTTCCGGCGCATTGGCGGCGATGATCCGCGCTTCGCTCTGCGTCATGTCGCGCAGTGTAATGACGAACCGGTTGCCCCGAATGTCGCGCGCCGTCACGGGGCCGTCCGCCCATCCTTTGAAACGGAGGGTGAAGTTCTTGTCGCTCAGGCTGGCGGGCCTGCCACGAAGCCCCCGGACGGAAATCATCTGTTCAGTGTTCCCGTGTCGGTCCTTCATGCCGCCGACGCTGAGGTCCTCCCTGCGAACCCCCCACCGGCGGGCCAGGAGATCGATGAGGTCGAAGGTATCCCAGGATGTCTTGGAAAGCTGAAAGACGGCGAACTCGGAGCGCCGCGTGCGCAGCGAGAGATTCGATTCCTCCTGGACCATGAAATCGGCGGGAGTTGCCTTGACCTTCACTCCGTGCCTGCGCGGGGCGTCGCGCCTCTCCCCTTCAGTCGGCGAAAGTTTTTTTCAGGAACGCCAGGCTCATTTTCAGCGACAGGAAGGGATCTCCCCCTTCCCAGTCGGAATCCTGCTCGACGATGTACCACTTACATCCCGCGCGCTTGGCCGCCGGAACAATCCTGTTCCATGCCAAGTTGCCCTGGCCTATCTCCTCGAACGTCGCCTTGCCCTTTGGATCGACGCCGAAGTCCTTCACGTGCAGGAGCGATACCCGGCCTTTCAGCCGGGCAAGCCAATCCACCGGATCTCCCCCCCCCGCCTGGACCCAATGGGTGTCCAGCTCGATCTCCAAGGTTTCGGGATCCGTTTCCGCCAGGATCCATTCAAGAATGGTCCTGCCGTTGAACCTGTGGAATTCCAGGTTGTGATTGTGATAGGCAAAGGTGATGCCTGCTTTTTTAAGCTGCTTGCCGGTCCGATTGAGCGCCTTGCAGAGTCTCCGGACCCCTTCCAGCGTGGAGAAATCCTGATCTTTCGGGTAGGGATAAACCGCTGCCGTACAGCCGAGCACGTTCAGCCGTTCGGCCACGGCGCCGGGGTCCGTGAGCAATTCCTCCGCGTCCTCATGGGTGGACGAGCAGACGAGACTCTCGCCTTCCAGGACGCGCGCCAGCTCGTGCGGGGAGAGGGGGCCGAGGCTGTTCAACTCCACCGCCTTATACCCGATGATCCTGACTTTTTGGAGCGTTTCGACAAAGTCATGGGCATCATTGCAGAAATCGCGGACAGAGTAGAGCTGTGCTGCGATTTTTTCCTTTTTCATGCGGAGGAGCCTACCATGCCAGGCCGATTGCCATCAAGACGTCGGGACGCTCTGATTGCCTCCTCGCCTCCGCGCATGATACAATAGAAAGCGGATGTGCCGGAGCAGCCGCGGCGTGATCGGGGCCCCCAGACTCATCCGCAAGGAGCACAGTATGGAGTTTCTCGAAGAGCTGCCCAAGGAGATGCTCTCCTGGCAATTGAAAGGCGCCGGCCTTGACCGCCTGGGCTCCAAGGGACGTCCGGATATGGTTCCCTTTCCGCGGTTCACCGACGATAACCTCGTAGCCCGCATCGACGCGGTGGGGCTTTGTTTTTCGGATATCAAGCTGATCACGGCAGGCGGCACGCATCCGCGCATCGAAGGCCGGGACCTTGCCAAGTTCCCTACAACGCCCGGCCACGAGGTTGCCATGACCATCGTCGGCGTAGGGGAGAAGTGGCGGGGCAAATTCAAGCTCGGCAGCCGCTATATTATACAAGCCGACATCTACTACAAGGGCAAGGGAATGGCATTCGGATATGCCATCCCCGGGGGCCTCTCGCAGTATGTCGTTATTGGGACGGAGATCCTGGAGGGCGATGAAGGCTGCTACCTGCTGCCGGTTCGCGCCGACACGGGGGTTGCGGAGGCCGCCCTGGTGGAGCCATGGACATGCGTGATCGCCTCCTACCAGATCCGCGCCCGCACCAGCATTCGGGATGACGGCCACGTGCACTTTGCCGGATTCCCCCGAGGCCAGATCTTGCTGGACCTGAAAGGGTTGGAGACGATGCGGATCGCCCGGATCTCGCATACGGGGCTCAACCCGCAAAACGCGCCTGTCGTTGAAGAGCTTGCCCGGCGCATCGGCGCGGCCCTGGGGCCCGCGGCGCAGGGGCAACCAGGCCCAACCGACATCGTGTGCGTGGGCACACCGGATCGGGAATCTTTTACGCGCCTGGGACAAGAGATAGAGGCCGACGGCGTGATCGGAGTGCATACCAGCGAGCCTGACGTGGAACTGCCCGTGGACGTGGGAAAGGTGCACTACCGGCGGATGGAGCTGGTCGGCTCGATGGACGGAAATGTGGCGGACAGCTACCGGGGCAACACCAGGGAGTCGCTCGTGCCGGGAGGCAGGACCTGGTTCGTGGGCGGTGCCGGCCCCATGGGGCAGATGCACGTCATCAAGGCTGTCATGGATGAGAACGGCCCGTCGGACATCCTCGTGACCGACCTGTCCGACGAGCGACTCGCGGGGCTGAAGCACCTCCTGTCGATCCTCGGAGGCGTGCGCAAGCGGAAGGTAGCCCTCACCTTCGAGAATCCCAAGGATCTGCCCGCGGAGGAGCTGGACACGTTTCTCACGGAGAAATACCCGGGAGGATTCGACGACGTCGTGGTCCTTGTGCCCGTCTCCGCCATCATTGCGCAGGCCTCGCACTACCTTGCGAAGAACGGGCTTCTCAACATTTTTGCCGGCGTCAAGGTCGGCACCATCACCGACCTGCCCCTCGGAGCAGTCGTGCGCGACCGAATGCGCGTTATCGGCTCATCCGGCTCGCCTCTTTCGGCGATGCGCGACACCCTGGCGCTGACCGAGTCCGGCGGGCTTTCCACCTCGTATTCTTTGGCAGCCATCGGCGACATGGGATCGGCGGCAAAAGGCATGAAGGCGCTCATGGACAACACCTTCACGGGCAAGGTGGTGATATTCCCCTTTGCCCATGGGATCGGCCTGAAAACCATCCGGGAGCTCGCCCGCGATCTGCCGGAGATCGCGTCCCTCCTGCTGGACGGCCAGTACTGGACCCGGGAGGCCGAGGCGGTGTTTCTGAAAAGCAGGCTTTTTGCCTAGCCGTTGCCGAGAAAAGGAGATGACTGTATGGCGAACATCAAAGGGATGAAATTACTGCCGCCGGCCTACCGGCTCCAGGGGAACCTGCCGAAGATCGGGATCAGACCTACAATCGACGGCAGGCGACGCGGTGTCCGCGAATCGCTGGAAGGCCAGACCATGGCCATGGCGCGGTCGGTTGCTGACCTCATTACAAAGAGCCTGCGCCATCCCTGCGGGCTTCCGGTGGAATGCATTGTTGCTGACACCTGTATTGGCGGGGTGGCCGAAGCGTCCCGGACCGCTGAAAAGTTCTCTCGGGAGGGGGTGGGCGCATCGATCACGGTCACGCCGTGCTGGTGCTACGGCGCTGAAACCATGGACATGGATCCGCTCGTACCCAAGGCGGTGTGGGGCTTCAATGGAACGGAGCGCCCTGGCGCCGTGTATCTTGCCTCGGTGCTCGCCGCGCACGCGCAGAAAGGGCTGCCCGCGTTCGGGATCTACGGCCGCGACGTTCAGGACGTGGGGGACACCCGGATCCCCGTGGATGTGCAGGAGAAGCTGCTGCAGTTCGCCCGGGCCGGGCTTGCCGTTGCCGGCATGCGGGGAAAGTCGTACCTGGCCATGGGAGGGATGTCCATGGGCATCGGGGGCTCGATCGTCGACCCGCGCCTCCTGGAGAGCTGGCTGGGCATGCGCTACGAGATGGTGGACATGTCGGAGTTCGGCAGGAGGATCGAAGAAAAGATCTACGACCAGGAAGAGTTCACGCGCGCGCTGGCGTGGGTGAAGCAGAACTGCGCCGAGGGAGAGGACCGCAACCCGAGCCAGCTCCAGCGCTCCCGGGCCCAGAAGGACGCGGACTGGGAGTACGTGGTCAAGATGGCGCTCATTGGCCGGGATCTCATGGTGGGAAACCCGCGCCTTGCGGCTCTGGGTTTCGAGGAGGAGGCGCTGGGTCACAATGCCATCGCGTCCGGCTTCCAGGGCCAGCGGCAGTGGACGGACTACCGGCCCAATGGCGACTTCATGGAAACAATGCTCAACACCTCCTTTGATTGGAACGGCATCAGGGAAGCGTTCGTGTGCGCGACGGAGAACGACTACCTGAACGGCATCGCGATGCTCTTCGGTCACCTGCTCACGGGGACCGCCCAGATCTTCTCCGACGTGCGCACCTATTGGAGCCCTGACGCCGTGCAGCGCGTCACGGGGAAAAAGCTTTCCGGCCCCGCGCAAGCCGGCATCATCCACCTGATCAACTCCGGCTCCACCTGCCTGGACGGCACGGGACGCATGTCGCGCGATGGCAAGCCTGCCATGAAGCCCTTCTGGGATATTGCACCGGAAGAGGCAGGCGCATGCCTTGATGCCGCGCATTTCTGTCCGGCGAGCCTGGGATATTTCCGAGGCGGCGGATACTCGGCGGAGTTCGAGACCAGGGGCGGCATGCCGGTCACCATGTCGCGGGTGAACATGGTGGCGGGGCTGGGTCCGGTCCTTCAGATCGCCGAGGGCTTCACCGTTGACCTTCCCGCCGACGTGGGCCGCGCGCTCATGGACCGCACCGATCCCACGTGGCCCACCACCTGGTTTGCCCCGCGTGTGTCGGGGACCGGCGCCTTCCGCGACGTGTACGCGGTCATGAACAACTGGGGCGCCAATCACGGCGCGGTGAGCTACGGGCATGTAGGGGGGGACCTGATCGCCTTGGCCTCCCTGCTGCGCATCCCCGTATCCATGCACAACGTCCCAGCGGAGCGGGTGTTCCGACCCAGGTACTGGGCATCGTTCGGCGACGCTGAATCGGAAGGCGCGGATTACCGCGCCTGCGCGGCGTTGGGGCCGTTGTATGGCGTGTAGGGAACGTTCTTGAGAATCAGAGGCGCGGGGGGCCTGCGGGCAACGCTCCAAATTGCAGACGAGAACCTCACCGCGCCGCTGACGCTGCCCGCGCGCCGCGGGATCGCCCAGATCCTTGCGCTCGGGCTGGCTCACTCAGGGGACAGCTTCATCTGGGCGGGTCTCACTGTTGCCGCGTGGTTTCTTGGCGGGGATCAGTGGAAGGTCCGCGCCGTGGTGACGTTCGGGGGCCTGGTGCTGGCGGAGATCGTCGTGATCGGCATCAAGATGATCATCCGCCGGCGGCGTCCTCCCGGCACCGCGGGCAGGATCTACCGGAAGGCCGATCCGTACTCGTTTCCTTCCGGGCACGCGGCCCGGGCCACCCTGCTCTGTCTCCTTGCGTGGCAGTTGGGCCCCATTCCCGCTTTTATCGCCATTGTGGTCTGGAGTCCCTTCATGGTTCTTTCCCGGATCGCCATCGGCATCCATTACGTGTTCGACGTGATCGCCGGAATCCTGCTGGGCGGCGTTCTGACCGTGATCCTTCTCTGGATTGCGCGGGTCGTGGCTGCCCGGCTGTAGTCAGCTCTGAACGCGGCCCCTTTGAGTCCGCGGGTGCGCGCCCTGTTCTACACTTTCGCTGTCTCCAGGATCCTGACGATCTGGCACGTGTCCTCCCTGGATACGTCGATGTGCGTGACAAACCTGATCTGGTCCGCGGCAGAGGCGCCGCTGCGGATCCCCTGGCGCGCCAGCGACTCCACGATTTCTCCCGCCTGGCGTCCCGGCGTTCGGAAATAGATGATGTTCGTTACAACCTCATCGGGGTCCAGCGCGGCCCATGTTGTGCGCGCGAGCGCCCGCGCTATGGTTTTCGCGTTTTCGTGATCCTCAGCCAGGCGCTCGACGTTGTGCGCAAGCGCGTACAGCCCGGCCGCTGCGATAATGCCCGCCTGCCGCATTCCGCCGCCCAGCATCTTGCGCACCCTCCGGGCCTCCCTGATGAAATTCGCTTCGCCGCAGAGCATGGCGCCCACGGGCGCGCCCAGCCCCTTGGACAGGCAGAAAGTCACGGTGTCCGTCTCCGCGCAGATGGTCCGCGCATTCACGCCGGAGGCAGCCACGGCATTGAAGAGCCTCGCTCCATCCATGTGAATGGAAAGTCCCTTGCCCCTTGCAAACGCCTTGATCTCCTTCAGGGTGGCAAGGGGGTACACGGTGCCGCCCGCGGCATTGTGGGTATCCTCCAGCACGATGAGCCGGGTATGGGCGCAGTAGTAGATGTCCGGCTGGATCCAGGGATCCAAGAGCGCCGGGGTGAGGATTCCCTTTGGGGCCGGTATCATGATGGGAAGGCTCCCCGCGATGGCTGAAACGCCGGCAAGCTCGTGCTGGACGCTGTGGCCGTGCGATTCGATAAGGAGCTCGTTGCCTCTTCCGCAATTGAGATAGATGGGGATGAGGTTGCCCATGGAGCCGGAGGAAACGAACAGGGCCGCTTCCTTGCCCGTCAGCTCGGCAGCCGTCTCCTGGAGTTGGTTGACCGTGGGGTCTTCCGCATATACATCGTCGCCCACGGCGGCCTCCGCCATGGCTTTCCGCATACCGGGCCCCGGCAGGGTAACGGTATCGCTTCGCAAGTCATAGGTTTTCATCAGCGCAGCTCCTTTTCGAGTAGGGGGAAAGCTTCTCCAGCTTTCATGGGGATGAAGAGGTGGGTGATGGAAGCAGTGAACTCAGACTCCTCTGGATTGATTTCGATGATCTTTGCCCCGGCCTCGTACGCCGTGCGCGGCACCATGGCAGCGGGATACACCTCTCCCGTGGAACCGACCACCAGCATGACGTCGGTCTGACGCGCCGCTTCCTGGGAGCGCGCGTGCGCCTCAGGCGGAATGCCTTCCCCGAAGAAAACAAAATCAGGCTTGTAAATGCCGCCGCAGCGGCAGCGCGGGGGGAGCTTTTCCAGCAGCGCGGGTTCAGCCGCCACGCGTTTCCCGCAGGTCAGGCAAAGCAGCTTGCGCGAATTGCCGTGGAACTCGACGATATTTCTGCTGCCGGCCGCGTAGTGCAGGTTGTCGATGTTCTGGGTGATGAGCACTTTGAGGGTGCCGGCCGCCTCCAGGCGGGCGAGCGCCAGATGGGCCGCGTTGGGCTTCGCTGCGCCGAAGTTGTCGTAGAAGATCTCCCGGAGGATGGGCCAGGATTTCTCAGGGTGGGCGCGGAAGTAGTCGATCTCGAGCATGCGTGGATCGTAGCGGCTCCACAGGCCGCCCTCGCCGCGGAAGGGCGGGATGCCGCTCTCAACCGAGATGCCCGCGCCGGTAAAGGCGCTGAGGTAGCGGGAGGCGCGGATGAGAGAGGCGGCGGAACGGATGCGGGATTGCGCTGACTCGGGAGAGCTCTTGCTATCCATCGGTAGAACACAATGGGAGACAAGCCATCGCAGCGTCAAGAACTCAGGTCAGCCCTTGCAGGGACGGTTGCACCGATTGGCGATGCTGAAAATGGCGAAAGGCGGAGCGTGGAGGCCGCCGTGGGCCTCTCGCGCGCCGGCGGGCAGCCGCGGACTGCCAGAGGACGATGCGCGCGAAGAAGGCCGCCTGCGCGGACAGCCGCAAACTGACGTGGAACATCTGGGAGAAGAAGATCCGCAAGCCCCAGTTCAGCCGGATGGTTTGAGACATTGAGATAGCCATCCCGGTCGGACTCATGCTGCAGTGGTAGGAGAACGCCCGCACCATAGCACGATTCGGCGTTCCTTGGGAATACAACACCGGGGCCGCACGCTCGTTTTACCAGCGATAGGCTTTCGGAACGATGTCCTCCAAATCAAGCTCGGACAGGGCGCAGCAGGTATGCCCGTTTTGCTCAGAGGCACCGGCCGGGTAAAGTGGGAATGGCAAGGGGGAAGACCATGTCCGAGATCTCCGCGGACAGCACCCGATCGCTTGTGCGGCAGCTTATCGACACCGGTGAGCGACTTCCAAAGGAGCTACGCAGGGACATCCTCCGCTTGGGTGATGCGGGGAGTATGGTGGACCCCATTGTTCCGAAACCACGCGGATCTACGCCACATCCAGACGATCTTGGGCCACGGGAGCATCACGAGCACCGAGATCTACACCCACGTCTCGCTGGAGGATCTGAAAGAAGTGGTGCGCCGGGCGCACCCACATGGGAGAAAGTAGGAGAGCAAGATCAAACTATCGTTGTTCCTGCTGCCGCAACTGTAGTAAACTGAGGAGGGAGTACATGATGCGAATAACCGTTGAAATACCAGACGACGTCATGAAGGAAGCAAAGCTGCCCGCAGAGAACGCAAGCGAGGAAATACGAAAAAGCTTTGCCGTCTGGCTCTACGCCAAGGGCGTACTTGGAGCCGGCAGAGCTCGTGAGCTTGCAGGGGTTTCCCTTGCCGAGTTCTATGCCCTTTTGGAAAAGGAACAGACCTTCCTGAACTATGACAAAGAGATGCTTGCAGAAGACCTCAGGACGCTCGAAGGACTGGGCGCTTGAAGGTCGTCAGCAACACAACGACGCTGATCGCATTTCTCGGTCTGGGCAAGCTGTCGATCTTGAAGGAGCTTTTCGGAAAGCTGGCCATTCCGAAGGCCGTGCATGATGAGCTGCACCAGAAGGAGATTCCGGCGCTGGATGAGTGGGTAGAGGTGATCGAGATCAAAGATCGTCGTTCATGCGCTTCCTACCGCCGAAGCCTTGGCCCTGGTGAAAGTGAGACGCTTTGCCTTTACCGGCAGATCGGGGCAGATGCCATACTGCTTGACGACCGGCGTGCGAGACTTTTTGCTCGGCATCTTTCCTTGAAAGCGACGGGAACCTTGGGAATCCTTCTGGCCGCCAAAAGAAAGGGATTGATCCAAGCCGTTCGCCCTGAAATAGAACGCCTGGAAAAGGAAGTACGGTTTCGAATCGCGCCGGAGTTGAAGGACGAAGTCCTTCGAGCTGCTGGAGAGCTATAGAACGGGTGCGGACTGGTTGAGGTTTCTTTGTTTTGTGCATCACACAGAACATTTTTGGAGCTCGAGATTTACGATCGTAATCATGTGTTACCGAAAAACGAAGTCCTACCCTGTAAAGAGTTGCAGACCGCTTCCGATCGGTTTCATTGCACAGAATCGATGTTCTGGGTGATGAGGCACTGTAGGCGCGAGCGGCCGCCCGAGGCCGCCTCCTGCGGCCTGCCTTCCGTCCCCAGGTGTGCCAGCACCTCGTGCGCCTTGTTGGGCCAAGCGCGGCCAAAGTGGCCGTAGAAGATCTCCCGGATCACCGGCCATGCGGTGTCAGGGTGGGCCAGGAAATAGTCCAGCTCCAGCATTCGGGGGTCGTACCGGCTCCACAGGCCGCCCTCGCCCCGGAAGGGCGGGATGCCGCTTTCAACAGAGAGGCCCGCCCCTGCGAAGGCGGTGAGGTAGCGGGCGCCGCGGATGAGTCGGGCGGCTTCGCTGGCGTGTTCCTGCAGCTGCGAGGCCGCGTGATGAGTTCCCATGGACGGGGAATAATGCTGGTAGCGGGGGACGGCAGTCAGCCGAAAGGCCAAGGCGGGACGGATCAGGCTTCGGGGAACCGCAATGGTCCGCCTGACCTGGGGACCTGCTTTCACGCACAGCGTGGCCATGTCTTCTTCTGCTCAAACCATTCTTCCTTGACGAGCCACCCGGATCGTGAAACACTTGTCCTTACACCTGTGTAGAGAGCATCCATGAGCTGGCGGACTCAGGGCAAAATCATGCCCGGGAGGTGGTGCATGGACAGGTCTCGAAAGGTCGCTTGCACGCTGATCGCGGCGGCGGCCATTGCGGGGTTTTTCGGCGCGGCTTCGCCGTGCTATGGGCAAGAATCGCAAGGCCAGGGCAGCGGCTCCACGTATCTGACGTTCCTGTTGACGTTCGGCTCCCGGGTAGGCCTGGAGTACCGGTGGCCTGCCGGTCCCGGCGTTGAGGTGGCCATCGGGAGCAGCCTCTGGCCCCTCCTCGAAGAAGGGGATCTCAACATCGCGGCTGACGCGCTCGTAGTGCTGCCGCTCTTCCGGCTCGGTCGTTCGGGCACTTTCGACCTTGCGCTCGGGATGCTTGACCTGTGGTGGATCCCTTCGGTTCCGATGTTCGCGGTTTCATTCGGCGCCGCTGCGCGGCTGCGTTTCGATCTAGGCAGTCGGTGGTCGCTCTTTGTACGCGCCGGCGCGGGCTATCCCTTCTACTACGTACCGAAAGGGGAACCTTGGTTGGCAGTGTTGCCCGACCTGGGAATCGGGGCGGCCTTCCGCCTCTAGGGCCGAATGCCCTCAGCCGTTTTCCATCGCCTTATCGTCGAACGGCATGGCTTTGCGCAGCGCCTCACGAACCAACGTGTTCGTGGCCTGATCAAATCCGGTTTACAGGGCAGAATGCTGGCGAGCACATCGTTCTTTTGACATAGAAGGGGTGTATTATGAAATGTCTTCTCATCGGCATCGTGATCCTGATCGCGTTCGCAGCGAGCCTCTCAGGGCAGACGTTGGGCGAGTTCCAGACCGCATATGAGCAATTCGCCGCGGCAGTCTCATGCTCTCTGGCAGCGACTGCCGCCACGGGACTCAACTGGTCGCCGGCCTACATCGGCCAGTTCCCCCACTTCGGAGTCGGGGTCACTCTGGGAGCAGCACCGATGCGTTGGACCACTGTCAAGCCCGTATTCGACATGCTCGGCGTCGCGATTCCTACTGAGCTCGCCTTCAATGGAGCAGAGGGGGAACAGGGCGCAATAGGCCTGCCGGCGCTTGCCGTCGATGCCCGGATCGGCGGCTTCGGGATCCCGTTCGACGTCGGATTGAAGATCGGCCTACTTCCCAAGCAGTGGCATCTGTACCTCGAGGGTGACTTTGAAATGGACTATTTCGCCGTCGGCGGCGACATCCGCCTGGCCATTCTCAAAGATGAGGGGCTGATGCCCGCTCTCTCGGTCGGGATAGGCTACTCGTACATGAAGGGAAGCATCGGGATGGCGGTGCCCGGACTCACCAGTCAAACCATTGACATCACAACATACATGAACACCGCCGGCTATGTAGGCACTTACAGCTTCACCTTCAACCAACCCAGTGTCACCTTCGGCTGGCAGAGCAATGTGATCGAGGCCAGGGTCCAGCTCAGCAAGCGCGTGCTATTCCTGACGCCGAATATAGGGCTGAGCGCTGCCTATGGAATCTCGAACGCGGGCGGCGGCCTGTTCGCGACGGTCACCTACTCGGCGACCGGCGACATGGCGACTGAGCAGCAGGCCGCGGCCGTGCTCCAAGGGCTCGACCTTCCCGTTCCGTCCGCCACGGGGATCGACGTCTTGTCAGCGGCAAACGGCTGGGAGTTCAGGGTCTACGGAGGGACTTCCATCAGCATCCTGATGATCCAGTTGGACCTCTCGGTCAGTTACAACATCCTGACCAATTTGTTCGGCGGGAGCGGGAACGTTCGATTCGAATTGTAGGAGCGATACGAATATTCGCGGGGGGAGTTTTTCCAGAGAGTGTGTGCTGCAAGCACCTATTCCCCGCACGAGAGCCAGAGCAGAGCGTGTGAGTTGCTGCGGAGCTCCACATTGCTCCTTTTTCCGGCTCGATTGCGGAGGTTGTCGATGTTCTGGGTGATGAGAAGCTTGGGGTAGCCGCGGGCGTCGTCCGTGACGCGGCCGTCGGGGCCGTTTGGCGCGGGGCGACCATGGTCTCCACTTGCGCCGTGAGCCGCTCCTCCCGAACCAGCGCCGCCCTCGACGCGCCTGCCGCCAGCCGCAGGCTCCACGCCACCCGTGTCCACTCGGCTCCCCATGTCGCCCGTGCCTGCGTCCCGTGGCCAGCCCTCCACTTCCAGGCGCGCCAGCACCTCGTGGGCATTGTTTGGTTTTGCCTTCCCAAAGTTGTCGTAGAAGATCTCCTTGATCGTGGGCCACGCGCGGGCGGGATCACGCAGGAAATAGTCTATCTGGAGCGTGTCGGGATCTCACTTGCCCCACAGCCCGCCGGGACCGCGGAAGGGTGGGATGCCGATTTCGACCGAGATCCCCGCGCCGGTGAAGGCGGTGAGGTATTGAGCGGAGCGGATGAGCCGTGCAGCGGATCGGATCGCCTCATGGGTGTCGGCGAAGGGCGCGAGATTCTTCATCGGGTGAGGCCAGGGTGCCGGGAAGAAGGGGAGGGGTCAATATCTACCTGTCTATCACAGGTTACAGCGATTCGTGATAGAGAAGATGACGATGGGCGGAACATGGTGCCGTCCTGGCGGGCGGCGCGGGCGCGGCACCGCGCGGCCTGCGCCTGCCAGACCACCGTGCGCGCGAAGAACGCCGCCTGACTGGGCCGCCGCAGGCTCACGCGGACGAACTCCGAGAAGAAGACCCTGAGACCACGGTTTAGCTTGGTCTCGGCTGACATCGGGATAGGAATAGACGACGCGGTCTCCTTTCGAATGCAATGTCCGGTTGTGGTGGTCAGGAGGTCCCTCCCCGTACCACTATGAGCGCCCTCTAGACAATTGGATCACCGAGCGGCGGCCGGCCTGCTATTCGCGGCGCCCACTCCTGCATCCGAAAGTGCGTTTGTGATCGACGAGACTCGCTACAAAGAGCTCAGAAAAGCGCGCACATGCCCCAGAGTTTGCTGACCGGGCTCTCCCCAGAGGAGCATGTGCCCCGCGTTGGGTACCTGACGGATCATGGTCCCGGGTGCGCACCTCGTGACCAGCGCGGCATCGCAGTCGCGGACGCAACCTCCCAACGCCGGGTCGCCACGCACCAGCAACGCTGGACACTTCATCCGTGACAGCATTCCTTCGTGGTCGTATTGCTCGAACAACTCGTTCCGCAGCGCGATCGCGGCTACTTCGGGGGAGGTGTCATGGATCCAGTGCGCCTGCAACTGGGCGCCCGCGTCATCCAGGTTGGGGTCATTCCGCTTGCAGCGCATGACGATATCGTCGAAGGACCTGACGGTGCGCTTAGTCTCGACAAGCCAGGTAAGCCACCCGTACAGCTCGGGGAGGGACTCCGTTGAAGCCTCCCGCAGGGAGAGGCCTGGCTCGATCGATACAACTGCTCGGACGCGGCCGGGAACGGTTGCAGCCAGACCGAGTGCGATGGATGCCCCAAGAGAGAACCCCATCGCTACCACAGGGCGGTCGGTAAGCTTGTCGATCAAGGCGATCGTGTCGCGCAGGCAGTCTACAGCGTGGTAGCCCGACGACGGGTGCCCCGACTTGCCGTGCCCGCGGAAATCCACGGCAAAGAGCTGCCACCGCGGTTCGAGCTCCTCGAAGAAGGGCTCAAAACTCTGCCAGTTCAGCGTAGCACCGTGCATCATGAGGAGCGGAGCCCCCGTTGGCTCTCCTACGGCGACGTTGAGCACTACCTCGCCTGTATCGTACACGTTCTCTCTCAACACGTTGAACTCCTTCGCAGGATCGCGTTCCTGCGCCGATTGCCCCTATCGTGCTTCGGCCAGGAGCTCCGCGATCACCGCGGCCGCCTTGCGGGCGCCGTCGCAGTCGATGTCGGGGTACGTGACGTCTTCGGACAAGTGATCAAGAACTGCCCGCGCCAACTCGCGGGGACCGGTGCTACCGAACTCGAGCTCCACCCCAGCGCCGAGTCTGCGCTGCCGCGCGGCCACCTGGTCGCGTTGCTCATCGTGACCCTCGAGCGGAAAGTACAGGAATGGACGTCGGAGCGCCGTAAGCTCCGCAGTGGTCGTCCCTCCTCCCTGAGTGATCACGAGGTCTGCCGCGGCGAGATGCTCGTACAGCCGCGGAACATATCGCATCGTGGTAACACTCTCAGGAATCTCCAGACCCTCCGGTGCCAGCCGCGGGCCACAAACCAGGATCATGCGAAGGTTCGGACACTCTTGGACGACCAACGGATACGCCGCACCAGCAAGCTCCATGAGGGCTTTCCCCACGGATGTGCCCCCGACAGTGACGATAACCAGGGGCTCCTCGCCGTAGCCCAGTCTCTGTTTGGCCGCCCGGGGGTCACGGTAGAGCCTCGAGTCGAACCGGAAGACGTTCCCGACGATGGCATAGTGGCGCGCCGCGTAGCGCCGCATGCGCGGCAGGGCCGGCCCGAATCGCTCCGTCGAAATGTCCTCTGGTTCGCCGACGAACAGCACTCGACTTTTCGTACGCTTCAGCAGGCGATGGTCCGTCACCTGCCGGTAGCTGAACGACGTGCGATCACGCGACAGCCGCTCTCGCCACCCGATGCGCCAAAGCCCGACAAAATCATAGATCATCACAAAGGGGCACGACAGAGGCGGCTCGTCGTGCAGGGGGAACCATATCTCATAGGTCTCATCGCCGATGACCATGTCCCACGGCTCGGTTGCCATGATCTCGCGGAAGAATGTGTGGTGCTGGTTCCATGCGTCTTCGGCTCGGGCGCCATAGTGATCGAGCCGGAGCGAGTGCCCGCTGGCCGCCGCCTCCGCAGCCTCGTCTAGCCCGGCGAACTCGTCCGCTCGTGAATGCAGCGTTCCCCCGGCATCCTCAATGGCCGTGCGCGCTGCGCCGGCAGCCAGCCAGGTGAGGCCAAGCCCGGGCACCACGCGGTGCAGCTCATCCGCGATGGCGAGATCGCGTATCGCATGACCGAGCCCCAAGGACCCGCTGATGAACAACACTTTCGGAATTGTCGTAGTTGGCATATTACTCCATTCAGGCCCGCGGCGCAACGCAACGCGCACTCGTAAGGGCCTCGGGGTCGATCCAGGGGCATTCCACCTTCTGTTGCATCCCTGGCAGGCAGGCAACTTGGAGGCAGGTGTAGCGCAGACCCGCACGGGGGACAGGCAAGGGAGAGCCGACTGTGACTCGCTCACAATGGTGGGGGGACGCTTCGGGCTGCCCTCGCCCCCTTTGCCGCCTCCCCCTCCCAGGCTCACCTCCTCCGCTTACCTCCCGGCTAAGGTACCCTTTGGTCGTCTGGGAGGGGGAGGCTCAAAAGGGGGGCTTCGATGTCGGTACGCTCGTCACTCGCGGACGTCCTGTCCGCTCGCTCCTCGCTACCGCCAGCCCTTGTAAGATATGCAGGAGCCGGCAGAGATGGCGGCGGTAGTGAGGGAGGGGGGCACGGGGGGAGGGAGACTGATAACCTGTGGATATGTGGATAGGGGGTTGATCCTGAGTGAGG
>JBEKQU010000048.1:0-38562 GCA_049519415.1 Spirochaetia bacterium | reverse complement strand
GTTGTGCGGAGGGATGAGGGACAGCCCGAGTCTTCCCCTTCGGATACGTCTAACTCCGGAGAGGTAAAAACCGGGAAAAACGCGAAATAGCCTTCTACCACCGACGGGGTCCTCTCAGGATCCGCGCGGGAAGGAAGAGAAGAGCCTTGAACAGGCCGAATACCGCGTCCACCGTAATCCCGACCACCCGGAAGGGGAGAAGCACCAGCCACGCGATCGGGTAGAGGACAAGCACCACGAGCGCGAGAGGCCAGCAGATCACAAGCAGGACGAGCCACAGGAGCAATTTCATTTAGGGGATATTACGCGCCGCCATGGCCGCTGTCAAGAAATTCACTTTTCCCCTCCTCTGTATGCAGATGGATCTTGTGACAGCTTGGAGGCGGGATGCTATCAGTAATGGCGCGGATGCGAAGGTGAAAAGCAAATCGGGAAGCACAGCCTTTGATTTTGCTCAGGACAATGAGAAGCTGAAAGGCACCGACGCTTATCGGCAGTTGCAGAAAGCGTCTCAATAAGCGGGAAGGGATCGGCTCCCGGGCATTGTAAATCTACGCCCAGCTTTGCCTGATCGGCAGAGTTTTTCCCTATTTTCTCCATTCGATCGGCATAGAGGCAAGGAACAAAAGAGTGTGGCAGCGGTGTTGTATTGTTCACATACACATGCAGAAGGAGGGTGAGGAATGTCTGACGTGAATGAGAAATACGAGCTGGCACGCAAGATAGCGGAGCGCAAGGTGGGGTTCATCCGCCACGCCATCAGCTACCTCGTGGTGATCATCGGCCTTGCCATCATCAACAACGTCACGTGGGGCGGCTACCAGTGGTGGCTGTGGGTGGCATTCGGCTGGGGAATCGGCGTGGTCTCCCACTTCCTCTCCGCGTTCCTCTACCAGTCGGGCAATCTTATCGACCGGCTCGCCAAGCGGGAAATGGAGAAGATGGATGAATCGCACAAGACTTAGCCCCATCGACGTCCTCGGCATCACCCTCGGGGTCATCGCCATCATGATCGTGATCGGCAGCATCATTGCGATCGCGCAGGGGCGCATGTTCGATGCGCGATGGTCGATGTTCAACGGCCGCGGCGCCTGGAACGGGAGCGAGTTCTCCTTCGGCGGATCCGCCCGGGAGGAGAAGGACGACCAGGTGGCGGGCAGTTTCACGGAGCTGGAGATCCGCAATGTCGCGGGGTCCATCGAGATCGCTGGAGGCAGCGCGGCTTCGGGGGTTGCGGTGCACTCCGTGAAGACGGCCCCGTCCCAGGCGGCGCTCAACAATGTCCACGTCGACATCCAGAACCGGGGCAGCAGGCTGGTCGTGGAAGAGAAACATGATTCCGGGTTCATGACCCGCTCGGGAACGATCTCCTTCCAGATCACCATCCCCAAGGGCATGAAGGTTATAGAGGCGCACTCGGTGAGCGGGAGCATCACGGTGAGGGACGTGGAGCCGGGCATCGACCAGACCCTGTCCACGATCTCGGGCTCTGTCACCACCAGCCAGTCACGCAACCTTGACGTCTCCACGACAAGCGGCGGAATACAGTTCGCCTTCGCGGGCTCGAAACTGAACGCGCGCTCGGTGTCCGGATCCATCGACGGTGATATCGGCGCGCTGGAGAAGGGCGGCTCGGCGCGGATGAGCACGATCTCGGGCTCGGTCAGCGTGAACGCCTTCTCCGGGCTGGATGCAACAGTAACTCTGCACACCCTGAGCGGCCGCGTTTCCTGCGGCTTCCCCGTCACGATCTCCGAGCAGCGCAACAACAGGCTGCAAGGCAAGATCGGCTCCGGCTCCGCGAGCCTGGACGCGGGGAGCACGAGCGGCAGCATCACGATCAACAAGATGTAGGGGCCGCCTTATGCCGGGCCTCAGGGCCCGGCAGCTTGCACGCTCTGCCCTCCCTTGCGCGGTCCGGCAACCGCTGATAGTGTGCCTGTCATGAACGACCCAGTGCTCTGGTACAGGCAGCCAGCCAGAGAGTGGACCGAAGCGCTTCGCTCAGCGTGGTCCGCGGGAGAGTTCACGGGGATGTGCGACAGCAAGCCGGAGCTCGGATCGCGATGAAAAGCCGGGTCATCATCATCGAAGACGACACGGAGCTGGGTGAGCTCGTCCAGCTCTACATCTCCCGGGAAGGCCTCACCGCAATGCTCTGCGCGAGCGCGGAAGACGGCCTTGCGCTCTTCCGCAGGGAGGGAGCGGAGCTCGTCGTGCTGGACATCAACCTGCCGGGGATGGATGGATTCGAATTCCTTCAGGCCTTTCGGCGCGAAAGCAATGTCCCGGTCATCATCATCTCGGCGCGGGAAGCCGACGAGGACATCGTCATGGGCCTCGGGATCGGCGCTGATGAGTTCGTGACCAAGCCCTTCGCCCCCCGGGTCCTCGTGGCTCGTGTGCGCGCAATGCTGCGTCGGGGCCGGACAATGAACCCGAAAACCGTGTCATTCGGCCCCTACGTGATGGACCTGGAGGGCTACAGTCTGTTGAAGGACGGGCGACGCATCGTGATCTCCACGAGGGAGTTCGAGGTGCTGCGCCATCTCGCTACTCATCCCGGCATTGCCATGACCCCGGATGACATCTACAAGGGGGTCTGGGGCTTGATCTACGGAGACCTCACCGCGGTGGCAGTCTATATCCGGCGACTGCGCCAGAAAATCGAGGAAGACCCCGCGAATCCTCGTTTCCTGCAGACCATCCACGGCCGGGGGTACAGGTTCAATCCCGACCCGCACGGAGGGTGATCGATCATGCGCCTGGGAACGAAATTCGTCCTGTTGATCGTCGGCACCATCGCGGTGCCCCTCCTCGCCATGTCGCTTGTCGCGCTTATTGCGCTCGTTGGTCTGCCTGATCGCATGGGGACCGCTGAAACGATTCGGACCATGATCGCGCTCAATTATCTCAGGCATCACAAGGTGGAGCCGGCTCGCATTCCCGAAATCATTCGGGACGCGGCGCCGGACAATGATCTCATTGTGCTCGACCAGACCCAGCGCATACTGTATTCGTCGCTTCGCTCGGATTCCCTGATGGAGCTCCTCCTCGACAGTCAAAGACAGGGCTATACCTTCAACCGCGTCACCCTCACGGCCCCCGACGGAGCCTCCTTTTCCATCGTGGTCGGATTCCACACCGGCATCAGGCCCCGGCCCTGGGTGGGAGGGCTGGTATTCACCATCGTCATCGGATCCCTGGTCGGGTTCATGACCCTGATGTCGATCATCATCATCCGCTCCCTCAATGTCTCCATCGCCCGGCTTGAGGAGGGAACAAGGCGCATCAGCGCGGGTGACCTGGACTTTGAGCTCGCCGCCCGGGGAAGCGACCGCATCGCCATCCTCACACGCGCCTTCGATGACATGCGCAAGCGCGTGCGGCAGGACGCGGAGGCGCGCTCGCGACTGATCATGTCCGTCTCCCACGATCTGAAGACGCCCCTTTCGAGCATCACGGGGTATCTTGACGCCATCGGCGACGGCATGGCATCGGATCCCGGCCAGATGGAAAAGTATCTGGCGATCATCCGCGACAAGACCGGTCTGCTGGAAAGCAGGATCAGCCAGCTCATCGACTACGTGAAGCTGGAGACCGGCGAGTGGAAGAGATCGCGGGAGTCCGTGCGGCTGGCCCCGTTTCTCCTGGAGGCGATGACCGTTTTCCGCACCGAGGCCGAGGCCCGAGGCTGGGCCTTCGATTTTTCCATCGATATCCCGCAGAGCGCGGCGGCGTCGATGGACGTGGATCTGGTCTCCCGCGCATTGGAAAATCTGGTGCAGAATGCCTTCCGCTATGCCGAGGCAGGCACCACGATCCGTTTCCTCGCGGCACAGGAGAAAGGGTGCGTCGTGCTGCGGATCATCAATCGCGGAGAGATCGCGGAAAAAGACCTCCCGTTCATCTTCGAGCCTTTCTACCGTGGCACCAGGTCCCGCCGGGAAGCCGGATTTGGGCTGGGGCTTTCCGTAGTGAAATGGGTTGCCTCCAGCCATGGCTGGACGCTGGAAGCTGCTTCGCGCGCGGGGGAAACGTCGTTCACCATCGGCATTCCGCTGACTCCCGACCCGGGCCGGGGTCGGAAATAACAGGCTGTTAGATTAATTCATTCCCCATACATTGATTGTCCGTTTATATATATTACTTTTGCTCTAGAAGCGAGCATCCGTGGGCAAAGGAGAACGGCGTGACAATTATTGAGCTTGTGAACGTTAAAAAAACATACCTGCTGGGCAGGGTTGAAGTCGAGGCGGTGCGAGGGGTCAGCTTCGCGATCGAAAAAGGAGATTTCATCTCCATTGCGGGGCCTTCTGGATCGGGCAAGTCCACGATCCTCAACCTCATCGGCTGCATCGACACCCCCACCTCGGGCACGGTGGAGATCGAAGGCAAGCCGACCGCGGGCCTCACCGACCGCGAGCTCACGCTGCTGCGTCATGAGTCGATCGGCTTCATCTTCCAGAGCTTCAACCTCATTCCCGTGCTCGACGTGTACGAGAACATCGAGTTCCCCCTCCTCATGGGAGCCGGCGGGCCCCCAAAACGGGAGCGGCGCGCATGGGTGGAAAGCCTCATTGCCGAGGTTGGGCTGGAGCAGTGGCGCAGGCACAAGCCCAACGAGCTGTCCGGCGGGCAGAGGCAGCGCGTGGCCATCGCGCGCGCCCTCGTGACCAAGCCCCGGATAGTGCTTGCCGACGAGCCCACCGCCAACCTCGATTCCACCACCGGCGAGCAGATCATTACCCTGATGAAAAAGATCAACAGGGAGATTGCCACGACGTTCATCTTCTCCACGCACGACGCAAAAATCGTCGACGAGGCCGACCACATCATCCGTCTCCTCGACGGGCAGGTGGTGGAGAACACCCGGGTCGCCGAGCCCGCTGCCATGGGCGCCGCGGAGTAAGCCGATGCCGGTACTGCTCAGAATCGCCCTGCGCAACATCAGGGAGCACACGTCCAAGAGCCTGATCATAGGCTCGCTCGTCGTCCTGGGCGTCATCATCATCGTGCTGGGCAACAGCCTTCTGGACACCGCGGCCCAGGGCGTGCACCGCATGTTCATTGACAACTACACGGGAGACATATTCATCTCGGGAGTCACCAATACCCCCGGGGCGCAGGTGAGCCTTTTCGGGCTCACCGGTGGGGGGGAGTCGGAGTCAACGCCCGTGCTTCCGGATTTCGACGCGGTGCAGGCCCACCTGCAGGCCGACCCGCGCGTGAAGGCGGTCACCAGCCAGGTCACCGGCATGGGCATGGTCACCCTTGAAGGGGGCGACAATCGGGCAATGACGCTCCTTTTCGGCGTGGATCCCGCCACGTACCCGGGCCTCTTCCATGACACGTATCTGGTGTCCGGCAGCTATCTCACTCCGGGGCAGGAGGGGATTGTCGTATCCCGCGGGTGGTTGAAGAACGCGGACGAAAATCTGAAGGCCGACCTCAAGGTGGGGGACAAGGTCCTCATCAATGGCTTTGGCAGGGCCGGCTTCAAGATCCGCGAAGCCACCATCGTGGGGGTGGTCGACTTCAATGCCGAAACGGAGGGCATGGACCTGATCGCGTGGGCGAACGCCGACACGGTCAGGATCCTAAGCGGCGTGGACGTTTCCGCCGAAGACGTTGTTCTCACCAAGAGTCAGACCACGCTCCTCAACGCAACCAGCGACAACGACATTTTCGGGGCCGCGGAAACCAGCGTTTCCGCGGCAGCGGCGCGCGCGCCCGTCATGGAGACCGCGCCTGACGCGGGGCCCGGCGCAAGCGCGCAGAAGACGGGCGGCTCCTGGCATTTCCTGCTTGCCCGGCTCACCGATTCCCGACAGACCGACGCGGTCATACGCGACACCAACGCGTGGCTTGAATCGCAGGGAATCGAGGCCCGCGCGGGAGGATGGAAAGTCGCCGCGGGGCCGTTCGCCGAGAGCATCGATGTCATACGGATCGTGTTCTATATCGCCATCCTCATCGTGGCCATTGTCGCCGTGATCATCATGATGAACACGCTCGTCATCTCCGTCATGGAGCGCACCGGGGAAATCGGCACCATGCGCGCCCTGGGGGCGCAGAAACCATACGTGTGGCTGATGTTCCTCATTGAAACCCTCGCCGTGACGATCGTGTTCGGCCTTGTGGGCATCGTCATCGCCTCGGGCCTCGTGGGCATCGTCAACCTGCTTCATATCAGCGCGAGCAATTTCTTCACCCAGATCATATTCGGAGGCAAGGTATTGAGCCTGTCGATCACCCCGCTGTCGTTCCTGAACACGCTTCTCATGGTGGCCGGGGTCGGGCTGGTGGCGCACCTGTATCCCGTGATGGTCGCCTTGAAGGTGCCGCCCGTGCGGGCCATGCAGGCAGAGTAGGAGACGCATATGGCGCGTACATCGCACGGCTCCGCGAAAACAATCGCCCTGATGGCGCTGAAGAACCTGAACAGGCAGAAGAAGCGCAGCGTCCTGCTGGGGGGCGCCATTGCATTCGGCGTTCTCATCATCATGGTGATTGATGGTTTTGCCGGAGCATTCATGCAGAACGTGAGCGAGAACGTCGCGGACATCGCGGCAGGACACATCTTCGTCGCGGGGAGCGAGCTGTCCGATTCTGGGAAGACCATCTCCGTCATACGGGACGACTCGATCCTTACTCAGGTCCTCAAGGAGACGCATATACCGGCGCTTTACGTCTCCAAGCGCTCCCGGGCGCGCGGGACGCTCATCTTCGAGAGCAAGCAGACGCAGATCTCGATCCAGGGCGTGGATTTTTCAAGCGAGCGCTATCTCACCTCGAGGCTTTATCTTTCGCAGGGAAGCTTCGCGGCCATGAGCAATCACCAGGGGCTCATTCTCAGCGAACAGACCGCGCGCAAGCTCAACGCTCAAATGGGAGACCGCCTTCTTCTGCAGCTCACCACGGTCACGGGGCAGCAGAACGTGGGGGACATGGTGCTCGTGGCCACCACTCCCGACACAGGGATGCTGTCTGATTTCTCCGCATACGCCAACCTGTCCTACGTGAACGAGCTGCTCAATCTGGGCACGGGCGAATACCAGAGCCTCGGCATCTATCTCCCCTCGCTCAGCGGAATGGACCGCTACGCGGACGCCTTCTACGCGGACTTGAAGACCAAGGCAAACGTGAAGGAACGCACGAAATCCAGCGCCACCCCCGGCTTCTCAATGGGAGGCATGGGCGGGTTCTTCGGGGCAGGCACAAGCGAGGGGACCTGGACGGGAGTGCGCTACAGCGTCACCACCCTGGACGACATGCTTTCCTCGGTGAAGCAGATCGTCAGCGTGCTGAACTCCGTATCCGTCGGCGTCCTGATCGTTCTTTTCGTCATCATCATGGTGGGAATACTCAACACCTTCCGCATGACCATGTTCGAGCGCATCCGGGAGATCGGAACGATGCGCGCCATCGGGACGCAGCGGCCGCAGGTCCGCAACCTCTTCCTCCTGGAGGCCCTGTTCCTGGCCATCGGGGGGATGATCGTCGGCATCGCCGTTGCAGCGATCGTCATGGGCATTCTTTCCCTGTTCAACCTGGGCGTGACCTCTCCGCTGTTCATGATCCTTCGCAAGGGACATTTCAGCTTCAAGGTCCCCCTGGCCCAGGGCCTGATGAATGTCATCATCATTGCCGCGCTCACCCTGGCCGCGGCGTACCTGCCGGCGCGTTCCGCCGCGCGCCTTGAGCCGGCGCAGGCGCTCAGAACGACAAAATAGGCATCGGGAGGAATACACATGGTTCCTTTGAGGCATGGATTGCTTGTGCTCGCAACGGTGGCCGCGTTGGCCGCTGCCCCACTGTGGGCGGACACGCCCGACTTCAACGCCATGCTCCGCAGCGTGGATGCAAACGGGGATTTCGGAAAGCAGGACTATTCCGCGGTGCTCACCATCGTCACGCAGAAGCCGAATGAGAAGGACGCGCTGATCCAGGTGAAGCTCTTTCGCAGGGACGCGCACGACCAGATCGTCTGGATCATGCAGAAGCCCGAGTCGCAGAAGGGTCAGGGCTTTCTGAAGGTGGACGAGAACATCTGGATGTACGACCCGGAGTCGGGCAAGTTCAGCCACAGCACGATGAAGGAGCAGATCCAAAACTCCAAGGCAAAAAGCTCCGACCTCAAGCGCACCTCCTACGTAGCCGACTACGATATTGCCGACACGGCGGAGGGCGTGCTCGGCAGGTATCCGGTCTGGGTGCTGACGCTGAAGGCCAAGAATGACGAGGTGAGCTATCAGTCGCTGAAGCTGTCCATCCGCAAGGACAAGCCCCTGGTGCTCAAGGAGGAGGACTTCAGCGTTTCCAACCGGCTCATGCGGACCGTGCTCTTCCCCCCCACGTACATCGAGCTTGCCGGCAGGACCATCCCCTCCCAGATGCTCATCAATGATGAGCTGAACAAGGGGGAGAAGAGCGAGGTCACGATCTCCGACGTTTCGGTGGCCCCCCTGCCCGATGCCACGTTCTCCAAGGCGTTTCTTGACCAGTCTTCGAAATAGGAGGGCACATGAAACCGACAACGCTCACCGCCATCATTCTCATGAACGGGCTCGCCCTCATGCCTCTGGGAGCCCAGGATACAGGGCAGGCATCAGGGGACGATATCTTCAACACCCCCGAGACCACCACGCAGACAAACGATCAGACCCAGAACGCCGCGCCGCGGGACACCATCTTGAAGGAGACCGTTCCCCGAATCACCGGAACCTTCACCAGCCAGGTGGGGTTCACCTGGAACTGGAGCAACATCTATAACTCGGCGTTCGATCTGTTCAATCCCACGAGCAGCAACCTCGATGAGGAGGGAACAGGAGCAATCATCGGATTTGTTGCCCGGCCGGACACGGACATCAGCGTGAGCGCCGAGGCGCGGACCAACTACCCCTTCATGCAGGAGATCACCACGGGGACCGGAGCCAATGCGGCGACCTACACGGTTCCCGATGTCACCCTCTGGTCCCTGTATTCGAAGTTCACCTGGGGCGACCAGCTCTTCTTCACCTTCGGCAAGCAGCCGATCAAGTGGGGGACCGGCTACTTCTTCAGCCCCTCTGACGACGTTTTCGCGCAGACGGCCGTCGATGTCACCAATCCGACCGCGGATCGGGAGGGCCCCCTTGCCCTGAAAGTCCAGTACCCTATTCCCGGAACCATGCACAACCTCTACTTCTACGCGGCGCTGCCCAACGCGAACAATTCCACGCAGGCGGCGAGCCTGACCCCCCAGGACATCGCTGTCGCGGGCAAGGCGGAGTTCCTTATCGGGAACACGGAGCTTGCCGCCGCGGGATACTATCAGCGCAGTCAGCGCCCCGAGGCCATCCTCATGGGCACGACCGGAACGAACAACTTCAACTTCTTCGCTGAGGGTCTTGCGGCGCTTCCCAGCCCGGTAGCCGATCCGTACATCGAGACTGGCGCCGTCACGTGGGGGCCGGACTCTGCTTACTCCTCGGACTACACGATCGTGGACCGCGCGGCCGACACGCTCTATTCAGGAACGGGCGGGGTCATGTATTCCAACCAGACCTGGAACTTCACCTTTGTCGCCCAGTACCTGTACAACGGCATGGGCTACAGCTCGCTTACAATTTCGGATATTCTACAGGCCTTGCAGGACAGGGCGCGCGGTCAGCCTTCCGGCGAGCCCACGCTCGACTACTCGACGCTGGTCAACGATTTTGCCGGACTGGGCAAGATCGGCCAGCAGTATGGGGTGATGTACGTCTCATTGACGTCGATTTTCAACACCAAGCTGGACGCTTCCCTATTGGCGCTGGCCAACTTCTCCGACGGATCGGGCTTCGTGAATCCCACCATCTCCTTCACCACGCTCACGTACGTCAAGATTTCGGGGGGCGTCAGCCTCTCATGGGGCGCCAATGGGACGGAATACGCGGATCCCACGGGATTTTCCAGCACGTTACCGACCATCAACGGCCAGCCCAACCCGGACTACAATCCCAATTTTGTGGCGGAGCCGACCTTGGCGTTTACCCTTTCAGTGAGCTTTGGGACAGTGTCGTTCTGATACGAGGGAATAGATAGGGAAGCAAAAAAGGACCCTTGAATCGGTTGAGAAGCGTCACAGGATCGTCGAGAGAATCCTTTTCCACTCCTCGTGCCGCTTTTTCGCTTGACCGCTGTCAGGACCGACCCGGAACCACGTTTCGCTCCTTGGCAGGCCCGCGAGCTCCTCGAGGCCGCTGTAGACGCCGGCGCCGAGGCCCGCGATCGCCGCGGCGCCAAACGCGGATGCCTCGGCGATGCCCATGCTGACGACGGGAATACCCAAAAGATCTGCGAGGAATTGCACGACGAAACCGTTGGAAGTCATGCCGCCGTCCACCCGCAGCGCCGTGGGCCGCAGCCCGGTATCAGTCTCCATTGACGCGATCACATCGGCGATCTGAAAGGGAATAGACTCCAGCGCGGCCCGGACAATATGGTTTCTTCCGGTTGCGAAGGACAAGCCGACGATCGACGCCTTCAGGCTCATCCGCCAATGGGGAGATCCCAGGCCGCTGAACGCCGGCACAAGGAACACGCCGCCCGAATCCTGCACCGCGCGCGCAATCTCTTCGGTATCAGCGCTGGCGGCAAACAGCCCCAGTTGATCGCGCAGCCACGCGATTGTGGCGCCGCAGCTTATGATGATTCCCTCCAGCGCGTACTGCACACGGCCCGGCAGGCTCCAGCAGATCGTTGCGACCATGCCGCCGTGGGACAAGCACCGCTTCCCCCCAACGTTCATGAGCACTGATGAGCCGGTTCCCATGGTTGCCTTGGCGCTGCCGGCAGATATGCACCCCTCGCCGAAAGCTGCGGCGTGCGAATCCCCGATCATCGCGTCGATCGGCACGGGCCGCGGGAGCGCGCCGTCGAAATCCGTCTCTCCATAAGGATGCTGGGAGGGGTAAGCGGGGGGGAGAATGAGATCAGCAAGGCCCCAGGTCTTCAGGAGGTGATCATCCCACGTGAGTGAATCAATATTGAACAGAAGCGTGCGGGAGGCGTTTGTGTGGTCGGTTGCAAACGCTCCATCACGCGTGAGGCTCTGCAGCAGCCAGGCGTCAACCGTTCCGAAACGCGCGGCGCCGGCGCGCACGGCGGCGCGAACAGCCGGATCGTTTTCCATAAGCCAGAGGAGCTTGGTTCCCGAGAAATACGGCGCAATGATCAGACCCGTTCGCGCCGCAACCTCCGCCGACTGGCCTTCCGCGCGCAGCCGCTCGCAGATGGCCACCGATCTTTCACACTGCCAGCTCACGGCGTTGCAGAGGGGGGTGCCCCGCGCGTCCCACAGGAGAAAGGTTTCGCGCTGATTGGAAATGCCGCATGTGATGATATCCCGCGGATCACCGCCCGCATCTCGAAAGCGCGCCGTGCACGCCCCCACCGCCTCGATGACGCTTCCGAGGATGGCGCGCGGGTCCTGCTCCACGAACCCCGGCCGGGGGAACGACGATGCCAGCTCCGCTGTCGCGGCCGCGGCGATCCCTCCTTCAGCGTCGAAAATGACCGCTTTTGTTCCACTTGTCCCCTGGTCGATGGCAAGGATGTGGTTCACCTCAGGTCCCCCGGCCGAGGACCCGCAGCGCCGCGGCCGCGATGCCGGCTGCATCGATCCCGTAGTATTTCCTGATCTGCGCGCGCGGTCCCGCTTTTGCGAACTCCCCCTCGGGGATGCCCAGGCGGAGGAGGCGCACGCCGCGGCCGGCGTCTCCCAACGATTCACAGACAAGCGACCCGATGCCGCCTTGCACGGAATGCTCCTCCACCGTGACCACGCGCCCGGTGGCGCAGGCAAGCCTGACGATCGTCTCCCTATCCACGGGTCGGACCGATGACAGGCTTGCCACGCCGGCACTCACGCCAGCGCGCGAGAGCAGGTCTCGCGCGGCGAGCGCCTCCGCGGCCATGGTCCCCAGGCTGAAGAGTGTCACATCAGTGCCTTCGGCCGCTACATCAACACGCCCCGGTACAAAACGGTAGCCCGTGCCATGGATCAAGGGAAGCCGGGCATTGTCGAGCCGCAGATAGACGGGTCCTTCGTACGCCAGAGCGT
This sequence comes from Spirochaetia bacterium, assembly GCA_049519415.1. GTDB lineage: Bacteria > Spirochaetota > Spirochaetia > SZUA-6 > Fen-1364 > Fen-1364. Next base: position 26,474 of record JBEKQU010000048.1, on the reverse strand, counting down.
ATCGCAGCGCCTGGGCCGCTTCCACGCCGTCAGCGGGTGCGAATATGAGGATGTTCCCCATGCCCCGCATGATTGACACATCGTTTATCGCGTGGTGCGTCGCGGCGAGCGGTCCATAGGCCACGCCCGCGCTGAGACCCAGGAGCTTCACATTCGTGGCGGAGTAGCAGATGTCCGTCTTCAACTGCTCGCAGGAGCGCGCGGTGAGAAAACAGGCGGCGTTCGCGGTCACGCTTACGTACCCCCCCAGCGAAAGACCCGCAGCAACGCCCAGCATGTTCTGCTCCGCGATGCCCACGTTCACCAGGCGCTCGGGAAACCGCGCCGCGAACGGGCCGATGGAGGAGCTGCTGGTCGAGTCGCTCACAAGGACCACCACCGGAATCCCCTTCTCCGCCGCCGCGACAAGCTCCGCCACCACGGCATCGCGCAGGTCCTGCGCAGGCGCGTCGATCGTCATTCCAGCTCCTCGATGGCTTGTCTGAGCTGCTCTCCCACCGGGATTTTGTGATGCCAGGAGGCCTGGTCCTCCATGAAGGAGACCCCCTTCCCTTTCACCGTGTGTGCTATCAGAACGTGGGGCGTGTTTCCGGTCCTGTCGAACGATTCGATGACTCGCACGAGATCCGCCGCATCGTTGCCGTCAGAAACGGCAACCTCAAACCCGAAGCTCTCCCATTTCGCGGCAAGAGGCTCCAGCGCCATGATGGACTCGGTGCGGTCCGCGAGCTGGAGCGTGTTGCGATCGACAATCGCCACAAGATTTCCCAGGTGGAAATGGGCTGCGCTCATGGAAGCCTCCCAGTTCGACCCCTCCTGCAGCTCACCATCGCCCAGAAGCACGTAGACGTGGAAGCCCCGCACGCTCATTCGGGCGCTGAGCGCAAGCCCCACGCCGACCGAAAGCCCGTGCCCCAGCGCGCCGGTGTTGATCTCCACGAACGGGGTCTTCTGCCGCACCGGATGCCCCGGCAGTGCGGAATCGAACTGAAGATACGTGTCCAGGAGCGCAGGGTCGATGAGTCCCGCCTCCGCGAGCGTGCAATAGAAACCGCCCACTCCGTGTCCTTTGCTGAGGATGAACCTGTCCCGGTCGGGATCGGTGGGGGCGTCGGGGCTATAGCGAAGAATGTGAAAGAATAGCGCGCACAGGATATCAGCCTCGGACAGGTCCGCGCCCGTGTGCCCCTGGCCGGCAGCGGAGTTCATCTGCACGATCCTTTTACGGACCTCGCGCGCGCGGGCATCGACCTGCTCGGATGAAAGACGGAATGGATTGCGGAGCGCAGGCGCGGCAGATTCGCTCATGCAGCCGTCCCGACGCCGTGCAGGTGCACGTCCCACCCGAGGTATCGCGTAGAGGCTTCGTGCACTATGGATGCGCAATGGGAGCGCACCATTGCAACGTGGTGGGCAAATCCATTGCGGGTGACATAGCCCAGGAGCGACCGAAGGCCGTCCACGCGACAGACCGCGATGCCGCCGTCCATGGGGAATGGATCGGCGGTGAACTCCCCCTCCCCCACGTAGCCCCGGATCGCGCCCCGTGCGTCATCGGTGTCCAGCCGGAAGAAGGTCATCGGGCCGGGCGCCACCTTTCCCTTGACGGCTCCGAAACACCTTTCCCTGCCGAGCGATTCGCCGAGGATGTCCAGCTCCGATATTTCGATCTCCGCTCCCGTGAAGCTCTTGGGGAAATTGCTGCAGTGCGTGGCCACGCACTTCCGCCGGTCCGCGCCGTAGTTGTTGTTCCAGTCCAGAAGCGCGGATGCGTTCCCCGTCGCGAGGGAAAGGGCATACATCGAAACCGCCCCGTTCACGTCAACCTCGCACGCGCTGGGCATGCGCCGCTGCTCGCCCATGAGGCTCATGGAGAGGCAGGCAGCGCACCCGTAATTCATCTGCACGCTTTCCCAGCACTGGATCGCTGATGCCACGCACTGGTTCTCCGCCATCCACCGGTCGATGGCGACGGAGAGCCTGGCCTGCTTCACCACGCTGCTGGCAGGGATTCGCTCCGGGATACGTCCGTAATCACGGATCGCCGTGAGCTTCTCCTGCACCTCCTTCACGGTCTCCTGAATCCGCTCCGCCGCGGCGAGGATCTCCGACAGGTCCACCGGCACCACCGTGACGCCCGCTGCTTGAAGGAGCTTTTCGCTGTAGCGCACGGTCTGGAACGCGGCGGGCCTGCTGCCGATCGCTCCGACCCGGGCTCCGCGCATGCCGCGCACCACGCGGCAGAGCCGGGCAAATCTTTCCAGGTCGGCCGCAAGCTCGGGCCCGTCCACAGGGCATGTATGTTCCGTCGTGTCCGTCCACCGTATGCCGTACTGGGAGAGATTGCTGCAGACCGAGATCTTTCCACAGAAGGCGTCCCGGCGATGCGCCACGTCCACCTTATCCAGGTCGTCATCAAAGGCGTGCACCAGCACGGGCACGTCGAGCTTCGCCATGTCCAGGGCCTGGACGATCCCCGTCTCGTCACCGAAGTTGGGGAGACTCACGACGATCCCGTCGATTTTCTCCCGGTTTTCCTTGAAAAGATCGGCTACTATGCGCGCATCATCTCGAGTCTCAACGACACCTGCCCGCGTGACGTTCTCCGAGGGCACGATGGCCGCGAAGCCCAGCTTGGACAATCGGGCAAGGAGCTTTGATCGTCCGTCGGCGGCAAGGACGGGATTGAAGAAGCCGCGCGTTCCCACGATGACGCCGAAGGTAATGGGCCGATCCGCCGCGCTCATGCGCTCCCTCCCGCTTCCTCCGCCATGACCACTGACAGCATGTTCCAGTTGAAAAAATTCGGGTTCATGATCGGCTCTCCCGTGAAGGGATTGTAGAACTCGTGCAGAGTACCCGTCTTTTTCAGATCGTTTCCCAGGAGACGCAGGGTTTTATCCCGCAGCGTGCGGGCTTGCTCCCCGTATCCGTAGTTCAACAGCCCTCGAAAGACGATGTAGCTTGCGATGATCCACACCCCGCCGAGCCAGTTCGATGGATTGAGGGAGGGCTCCAGGTTGAACATCTTCTCGTCCCGGGCGAGGGTTGTGACTCCATACGGCGCGCAGAACGTCGCCTCATCAGCCGCGTGCCGTGCCATCCTCTCCGCCTGCTCCCGCGTGGCGGTGCCATTCCATAGGGGCAGAAACCCCGGCCACGCGCGGATTTTGAGGGGAAGGGTCTTCCAGAATACGCCAAGCCCGACGTGAAACCAGTCGTACGATCTGGTCTTCACGTCGACGTCAACGGAATAGAAGAAGCCGTCACGCGGGTCCCAACACTCCGCATTCACGGCAGCCACGAGGTCCTTCGCCTTGCGCCGGTAGTGAGCGGCGCGCTCAGGCCTGCCCAGCGCGTCCGCAATCTCGGCCGCGGCCTGGAGCTCCGTCACCATGAAGCCATTGAGAAATATGCCGGCGCTGGAAAAGCGCGGCCTGCCGAAGATCGCGGGGTCATTGTCCATGCCGATCATCACGTCGTCCGCCCAAACGTACAGCCCGCAGGAGGGAAAGTAATATGTCCGGTCATAGCAGGCGAAATACGCCTCGATCTGCTCGAACCTGTCCTTGATCCACTGATGGTCACCCACGGCCTTCGACACCAGGCGGATCTGCTGGCAGAGAAAAGGCTTGTGCATGTTCAGGACCGCGCCTTCCCGATGCTTGCGGATGAGATAGGGCTCGGGAAAGTCCTTTTCCTGAATCATCATGGGCAGGTAGCCATCGTCAAGCTGATAGTCGAGGAAGTTCATCACGTTTCCCCGTGCGTGCTCGATGAAGCGTTCCCGCTTTGCGCGCATTCCGGGCTCCGCTCCACTGGTCATGCTGAGAAGCGCATACGATGCCCAAAAGGAATCCCAATCCCACAGGTTCCCTTCGTAGACGGAGCCGGGATCAATGAAAGGGTGCTTCATCATCCTGTTCGGAGGCCGCAGCGTGCTATCCACCTTGGCAAGAATGTAATCGCGAAGCGCGCGCTCCTGTTCCGTCCCGTCCCTGTTCATATTTCCCTTTCCATGAAGAGCTTTTAGCTGGCTCATCTCTGCTAAGGCATATATCAAACAGGCTCGATTGTAATTGAAAATAATCATTTGTCAATCGATTGCTTTTTAATTTTTTCGTTTTATGAATTGACATCCTTTTGATTTATGTCTATACGATAGTGATCAGCTCGTAAACGGGGGAAGAAAGATGTGAAAGAGCCCATCAGGTTCTCTGAAAAGGTCGTGGTGGTGACCGGGGCCAGCCGCGGCATTCGGCAGGGGCATAGCGATACGGTTTGCCAAGGAAGGGGCATCCGTTGTCGCAAGCGCCAATGAGAAAAAGGTGGAAGAGGTCGCGGATGAGATCCGGGCTGGCGGAGGGCAGGCCCTGGCCATCATGTGCGACGTCACGGACAAGGCCGCCGTGGAAGGTCTCTACGCCCAGACCGTGCAACGGTTTGGACGCCTGGATGTTTCCGTGCAGAACGCGGGCGTGATAACAATAGCCCGGCTGCTGGACCTCTCAGAGCAGGAGTGGGACAAGGTCATGGCGGTCAATACAAAGGGCGTCTTCCTCTGCTGCCAGGCAGCCGCGCGCTTCATGATGAAACAAAAATCGGGACGGTTGATCAATACCGCTTCAGGTCAGGCCCGGCAGGGCTTTATCTACACCCCGCACTACGCGGCGAGCAAGATGGGCGTGGTGGGGATCACGCAAAGCCTCGCAAAGGAGCTGGCGCCGTACGGAATAACGGTCAACGCATTCTGTCCGGGAATCATCGACACGGACATGTGGGCGTACAATGACCGGGAATGGGGGAAGCTGCTGGGCGGCTATGAGCCGGGTGAGCTGATGCGGGAATGGGTCGAGGGCATTCCGATGAAACGCGCCGGCGCTCCGGCTGATGTCGCCGGCCTGGTGACGTTCCTGGCTTCCGAAGACGCCTCCTACATCACCGGGCAGACCATCAATGTGGACGGCGGTCTTTTCATGAATTGACCCATTCTCTTCCTGTTTTCAGATGTGATAGTGTCAGGAGATATGGAGACAAACGATCACGCGGTCCCCGCCAACATGCTCGCCATCCAGCGGCGAAGGAAGATCCTCGAGCTGCTGCAGGAAGAAGGCAGCGCGCGCGTGAGCGCGCTCAGCCGGTTGTTCGGGGTCTCGGAGCCCACGGTGCGGCAGGACCTCGAGCGCCTGGAAGTGGAAGGCTTCGTGGTTCGGGAGCACGGCGGCGCTTTCCTGAAGAGCGTGCCCCAGCAGGTGAAAAACCTGAACCTCCAGCACCTTGAAAACATGGATAAAAAGGCGCGCATCGGCCGGCGTGCGGCGGAGATGATCCATGATGAGGACTCGCTCATCCTCGACAGCGGGTCCACGGTAACCGAGCTGGCGCGCAACCTCGGGACCAAGCACCACCTGCGCATCATCACCAATGCCCTCAACATCGCCCTTCTGCTGGGCACGGAGTTCTCCTTCGAGATCCTGGTCACCGGAGGCGAATTCAAGGCGCCCACGCTGTCGCTCACGGGCGAACGAACAGCGGCCTTTTTCGATCGTATACACGTGCAGAAGACTTTCCTGGCCGTCGGCGGCGTGTCGCTGGAGGCCGGCCTCTCCTACCCGGGTTTCGCTGACATTGTGGTGAAAAAGGCGATGATCGAGGCTGCATCGGAGGTGGTGCTGCTCGCGGACTCCACAAAGATCGGCAAGGTCGCATTCGCCGCTTTGGGACCCGTGGATCTCGTGCACTACCTGGTGACTGACAACGGTATTTCAGATGAACAACGCGACGCATTCGAGTCTCATGGCGTGAAGGTTATTATTGCCTGATTTCGAGTCATTTCGATAAGTTTGCGCTTGACATTTCTTTCTTATTATGTCTAAATAGCTTTTGATTTTCTTTTAATTGGCATTTCTTCAATAGATATGCCAAAAACTCGAAGAAAAAGGGAGGCAAAGGAATGAAGAGAAGATCTGGCTTGGTCTTGATGCTGTCCATTCTTGTGGCTCTGCTTGCATTGCTTGCGGGCTGCAAACCCGGACCGGTCAAGCTCACGTTCACAACCCTTGGGAACGGAGACCCGGAGGCAAAGGCGTTTGACGAGATTTTCGCGAACTTCGCGAAGCAGACGGGGAACACTGTCAATCAGCAGATTCTTCCGGATGTGAATGAATACGAAAACATTATAAAGACGCGTTTCGCGACAAATGATCCCCCTGACATCTTCTATTTCTTCACGGGACCCAACGAGTACACAACCCTGCAGGCGGAGAAGAATCTCGTAGAGTTCTCCAAGGAAGATTTGCTCAAGAACCTTTCCTCGGCCGTTCGCGATTTCTATACGGTCAACGGAAAGATCTACGGCATTCCCTGGGGCACCTACAACGCCATGGGGGTCATGTACAACAAGGACGTGTTCTCCAAGGTGGGCGTCCAGCCGCCGACGAACTATGCGGACTTCCTGGCAATCTGTGAAAAGATCAAGAAAGCCGGGATCACGCCGATCTACGAGGCTGGAAAAACAGGCTGGCCGGTGCAGATATTCTCCCTTGCCGGCTTCCAGACCTTCGTGCTCCCGACCATCAGCGGGGCTGACGGTGTCGCCAAGCTGGGCGCCAACCAGCTGCGTATAAAGGACATCCCCGCGATCAAGGACGTCTTCGAGCGCCAGGTCGCCCTCAAGACAAAGGGGTATTTCAACAAGGATCTCGCGGCGGGCACGTATGAGCTGCAGCAGGATGCCATCGCAACCGGCAAGGCGGCCATGGCGTTCCAGGCCGACTGGATGCTGCCGTCCATAGCGGCCAAGTATCCCGATGCCGTCGACAAGATCGGATTCTTCTCGCTTCCCTCCGACAATGATGCCGGACTTCCCTCCCTGTATCCGCCGAAGCAGCTCATGGTCTCCAAGACCGGCAAGCACGTCGAGGCGGCGCTGGCGCTCCTAAGGTTCATGACCACGGCTGACTCGCTGCAGGTCTGGTATTCGCACAATCCCGGCATCCCGGTCTACACGAACGTGCAGACCAAGCTGTTCGCCGGGCAGCAGGACATCTACAATCTGATCAAGGCGGGCAAGGGAGCCATCAACATCCAGCTGCTGCTGCCCTCGGGATACGTCCCCGACTATGACAAGGTCACCCAGGCGCTCATACTAAACGGCGATGTGGACAAGGCGATCCAGCAGATGGACCAGTCCTACGTGCAGCAGGGGAAGGACAAGAAGATCGCCGGCTTCTAGTCCTCGCGCATCCAGTCACTTCCTGTTATTCTGATCACGGGAGACGGGCTCCGTGCCCGTCTCCCGTTCCCAAACACGGCCGATGAAGATACGAAAAACATTCATCAGATACCCGCTCTTCTTTATAGCGCCCGCGTTCGTCATCTATCTCGTGTTCTTCGTCGTTCCCAATCTGACCGGCCTTTACTACAGCGTCACTGACCTCAGCACGTACAGCGACCAGGTGAAGTTCATCGGCCTTTCGAACTTCGCGCGTCTCATTCGCGAGGGATTTCTCGTGACGGCCATACAAAATACCTTCATCTACGCGATCTGCGTCACCGTGTTCGTGAATGTTTTCGGGATAGCGCTGGCGCTCCTGCTGAACGAAGCGCCCCGGCTGGGCAATCTCTATCGGACCGCGTTCTTCACCCCGTACGTCATCGCCCCGCTCATCGTGGGGTATCTGTTCACCGCCATTTACCAGCCCGAGGTTGGCATCCTCAACAAGGCGCTTCGCGGCCTGGGACTCGGTTTCCTGGCCTCAGATTGGCTGAACGATCCACGCATCGCCCTGTTCTCCATCATCATGACGGAGCTGTGGCGGAGTTCGGGATTCGCGATGGTGGTCTACCTCGCCGGCCTCAAGACGATTCCGCGGGACCTGTTGGACCAGGCGAGCGTGGATGGGGCGACGTACCTGAAGAAGTTCCGCCGCGTCACCTTCCCGCTCCTGGCCCCCTCGTTCACGGTGACCGTCCTTCTCATGCTCATCAATTCGCTGAAGGTGTTCGAGACCGTGCTCGTGTTGACGAACGGGGGGCCCGGATGGGTCACCGAGGTGTTCAACACGTTCATCTATCGCAACTTCGCAAAGGGAAACTGGGGATATGCAACGTCCGCCAGCCTGGCGCTGTCGCTTGTGATCGCGTTCGTCGCCGTCCTTTTCCTCCGCCTCCTGCGTCGACGGGAGGTGGAGATGTGAGAGCGCGGCGTATTCGCCTCCGGCGCGTGGTGCTCGAGCTCATCCTGGTGCTTTTGACGCTCGTCGTCGTCATCCCCTTCTATATGATCGTGGTTGATTCCTTCAAGAACCAGCGGGAGGCCGCGCAGTTCGGCCTCGGCCTGCCCTCGGTCGCGCAGCTCTCGAATTACCGGGAGGTGCTCGCAAGCGGCGGGATCCTCAAGGGATACATCAACAGCCTGATCGTCGCGGCATTTTCCCTGACGCTCGTCAGCATCACGGCGGCGCTCGCGGCATTCAGCATCCAGCGCAATGGGACGCGGCTCACCAACACGATCTACTACTTTTTCGTCGTTGGGCTGGTCATCCCCGTGGCTATCGTGCCGACCATCAAGCTCATGATGACCCTGCGAGTGCACAACACCTATGTCGGCATGATCCTCTACTACTCGGCGGTCCTGCTGCCCTTCGCGGTCTTTCTGCTCACCGGATACCTGAAGACGCTCCCGCGCGAGCTGGACGAATCCGCTGGTCTGGACGGGTGTCGTCCGCTGCGTATCTTCACGACAATCGTGCTCCCCCTGATGCAGCCGGCGCTGGTCACCTCCTGCCTCCTCACCATCATGACCATCTGGAACGACTTCCTCGGCCCCTTCTACCTTCTGTCCGACTCGGACAAATGGACCGTCACGGTGACCGTCTTCGCGTACATCGGCAAGTTCAACACGAACTGGGGCTCGGTATTCGCCGATATCACCATCGTGATAGTGCCGATCCTCGTCTTCTACTTCCTCCTGCAGAGATACATTGTGGAAGGAATGACAGCCGGAGCTTTAAAAGGATAGCGGGGCCCTTGGGCCCCCGATCACGTGGTCCTGCCGAACCATAAAAGCGACAAAATCGCGCCGAGCAGCAGGACCCCCATGGCCAGGGCCGTGAAGAGGGCCGTGATCTCCGTCTTGTCCTTGCCCACGATCAGCCGGGTGCTGAGGGCCTTGTAGACCCTGACAAGGTCGTTCTCATTCTCGGCCCTGAAGTAGCTGCCGGCCGTATTCTGCGCGATCTTCTTCAGCGTGTCCTCGTCGAGCTGCACGCGGAACATCCTGCCTTCCGCCCCGATCGTGTCGCCCCGGGTGGTCCCGATCCCAACGGTGAAAACGCGCACGCCCTTGTTGGCTGCCTGGTCAGCGGCATCCAAAGGGTCCGGACCCGTATTGTTCTGGCCATCGGTGAGAAGAACGACCACGGCGGAGGAATAGGAGCCCGGCGCAACGGGAATGGGGGTCGTTGCATCCGGTGCGCTTGTCAGAGGCTGGTCCGGCGACACAGCCTGGCCGGGCAATTGCCCCGGCATTTGTGATTGGCCAGGAAACTGGCCGTACAAAGGCGGCGCATCGGCCTGTTGCGCCTGCGCCTGGGGCGAGTTTTCGAAAATCGCGTCGAGTGAGACCAGAATGCCGCTTCCAACAGCCGTGCCGCGCTGGGTCCGCAGCCTGTCCATGGCGGAGAACAGGTCATCCCGCACCGTTGTCGGAGGCTGCACCAGCGCCGCGGTGGCGCTGAACGCGACGATGCCGATCCGAACGTTCCGGGGCTGCTTCTCGATGAACGCACGCGCCGCGGCCTTGGCCGCCTCGAACCTGCTGGGGGCAATGTCCCGAGCGCGCATGCTCCCCGACATGTCCAGGGCCAGGATCACGGTGCCGCTGTTGGACGGCAGGAGCACGGTGGCCTGGGGCCGGGCCAGCGCAAAGATTCCAACGGCGAGGCCCACAAGGAAAAGGAGAGCCGGCACGTGCCGCCGGAAGCCAGGGCCGCGTCCAAGGGCATCCTTGACTACCAGGAGGCTCGCGTATCGTGCAACGTATCTCCGCCGCCTCCGCTGCGCCCAGAGGTACACCAGGACCAGCACCGGAATGAGCGTCAGGAGCCACAATAGAGAAGGCCACTGAAATGACATCCGTCCCCCCTGCCTCAGCCCGCCCGCGGCCGGGCCATGGCGCGGAATGAAGGCGCGGCGCGCCGCTGACGTCTCTCCGCCGCAAAGCGGACGATATCGCGCGTCATGTCCGCTTCCGTGGAGAGCGTGAGCATGTCCACGCCTGCCCGGGAAAGCGCCGCCTCCAGCTCCCTAAGCCGCTGATGGGTGAGATCGGAGAATCGCCTGCGGAAGCGCCGGTCATGCGTGTCGATGAAAAGCTGCTCTCCGGTCTCCGCGTCCTGCAGGACCAGCGGCCCCACGTCGGGCAGCTCGCTCTCCCGCGGATCGATGAGGCGCACTGCGAGCACTTCGTGCCTGCGCGCCATCAAGTCCAGCGGCCTATCCCATCCCGGCACGGTGAGGAAATCTGAAACCAGGAAGAACAGGGACCTGCGGCGCACTACCCGCAGCGCTGAGGAGAGCAGCACGCCAAGGTCGGTGCGGGGCGCGCGATTCAGGCGCGGCTCGCCCTGCAGCTCCTGGATCAGGCGCAGCACGTGGATCCTTCCTCCCCGCGCGGGAATAACGCGGTGAGCGGCTCCCGTGAATATAAGCGCTCCGACCCTGTTCCCGTGCCGTGTGAGCAGCCGGGCCAGAACAGCGACGAAATCGATGAGCAGGTCCCTCTTCTGCATGGCCGCGGCGCCGAAATCCACCGAAGGGCTCATGTCAAGCAGGAACCACGCCGTGATGTCCCTGTCCTCCATGTACTGGCGCACGTAGGGAGTCTGCATCCGCGCCGTCACGTACCAATCGATGGTGCGAACGTCGTCGGTGAGCTGGTACTCGCGCAGCTCGGCCAGATCAAGGCCGAAGCCGCGGAAGAGGGACCGATAATCCCCCTGCAGCAGGCCGTCCAGCCGCCGCACGACGGTCCAGTCCAGGCGCTGCAGAATGCGTTCGGGATCAGGTGACGATCGCGGCATGGCTCTGCAACGGCTGCGCCGGCGCGGGGACGGCCTGCATCACCTTCTGGAGAATGGCGTCCGTGGACACGCCGTCGGAAAGCGCCTCATAGGAGGGAATGATGCGGTGGCGCATGATGTCGTGCACCAGGTCGGTGCAATCCTGGGGAATCACGTACGAGCGGCCCCGGACGAACGCCAGGGCGCGCGCCGCGATGATGAGGTTGATGGAAGCGCGGGGGCTGGCCCCGTAGACGATGTAGCGCGCGATGTCGGGGACGCCGTGCTTCTCCGGGCTGCGCGTCGCGGCAGCCAGGCGAACGGCGTGCTGCATGAGCAGCGGGTCAACGAACACCCGCTCGCACGCGGCGCGCAGCCGCAGGATCTGCTCCGTGTTCACCACGGGAGCGACGGCGGCGGTGACACCCGCCATGCGCTGCACGATCACGAACTCCTCGGCCTCGCTGGGGTAATCGACCAGCACCTTCATCATGAAACGGTCGACCTGCGCCTCGGGAAGGGGATACGTGCCGTCCGTCTCTATCGGGTTCTGCGTCGCCATGACAAGAAACGGCGCAGGCACCCTGAAGGTCTCCCCTCCGATGGTTACCTGCCGCTCCTGCATCACCTCCAGAAGCGCGCTCTGCACCTTGGCAGGCGCCCGGTTGATCTCATCGGCCAGGAGGAGGTTGGCGAACACGGGCCCCAGCGAGGTGCTGAACTCTCCGGTCCGCTGGTTGTAGATGCGCGTGCCCACGAGGTCGGCGGGAACAAGGTCGGGGGTGAACTGGATGCGCTTGAAAACACCCTGGATCGTCGCGGCGAGGGTCTTCACGGTGAGCGTCTTGGCCAGCCCGGGCACCCCTTCGACCAGCAGGTGACCATCCGAGAGAAGCGCGACCAGGACGCGCTCCAGCAGGTGATCCTGGCCAACGATGATCTTCTTCACCTCGTAGAGGATCTTCTCCATTGTCTGGGCCTGTTCGGCCACCAACCCGTCCATTCCCTGCTGGCGTGTCTCCATTATCTCCCTCCTGGCATCGGAATCAGACGGGCGGAAAGCCGATCGCCCCTCCCGTGTCGTCAATGGGGACGGCAAAGCCGATGCCGATGAAAACATCCTGGCTGGTGGGATTCAGCAGCGAGGTGACGATTCCCACCACCTCTCCCGCCCGGTTGACAAGCGGCCCTCCGGAGTTGCCCGGATTCACCGCGGCGTCGAATTGAATGAGGTTCTTCAGCGTCACGCCCGTTTCCTTTGAGGCGAACTCCCGGCCGAGCCCCGAGATCACGCCTGCCGAAACGGAATCAACAACGCCAAACGGGTTTCCCACGGCGATCACCTCGTCGCCCACGCGCAGCGACGCGGAGCTGGCCAGGGTGGCCGGCTTCAAATCGTCGGGTATCTTCATTGCGCTCAGAACGGCCAGGTCCTTCTCCGGCTCTCTCACCATCACCAGGGCGTCGGACTCAGTGCCATCAAAGAACACCACGCTTACCTGGGATGCGTCGCCCACCACGTGCAGGCAGGTGAGAATGACGCCCGTATCAACGATGACAACGCCGGTTCCCAGCGATGAATGGGGCTTGCCTCCCTCCCTCAGGCTCGCCTCCACGACGACAAGCGAGGGCCTGATGATGTCATACGCCACGGACGCGTACGAAGGGGCCGGAGGCGTATTCTGCAGAGTACGACCCACCGCATTGTCGATGTCCCGCTGGGTAAGCCGCTGCGGCGCGGGCCGGAGAGCAGTGTAGAGGAGAAGCGCAACAATGATGGCGGCGATATTGCCAGCAATGAGAACCGGCATGCGGAAGCGCGCGTAGGTTTTTCGCACCCACGCCCGCACAAGCTGCCAGTCGGAAGGCGGAACATCGAGAGGATCTTCGCCGCGCCCGGAATACACGCTACAAGATACTTTGCGCGGCAATAAGAGGAAAGAGAAAAAGTTGTTATGGATGCTTAATAATGCATCCCTCCCCAGCCGATCCGCACGCCGAAGACCGGTGTGTAGATTGAGACTATGGAGAACGCGGGACCAGGAATAAGGTTCCCCCACGCCTGGTAGCCGGCGTAGGCCACGATCTCCATCCACGGGATCACACGGATCCCCAGCTCGAAATCCGCCTCGCCGAAGACCAGCATGCAGCCCGTATTGGAGATCCCGGCTCCGCCCACGCCGGTCCATAAAGTCAGCGCCGCAATAAGCGGGCCGCCCCTCCATTCATGGCCGATGATCACGCCGCCCACGCCGCCGGCTCCATCACCCGTTGAGGAGATGAACGACGTGCCGAAGCCGCCGATCCGGTTCCCCTCCCAGTCCGTGCCGTAGCCGTAGCCGGTGATGTAGGCCAGGTTGAGATTCGCGCTGGAAAGCTGCGGATCGTAGTACTGGTACCCGAACCCTACGCCTCCCGCGCCTCTGGCCGCGGCAAGAACGGCGGGAACAACCGCGAGGAGCATGGCATAGATGATGATGTTTCTCGTTTTCACAGATGCACTCCAAATATAAAAGTGGGCTGGAATACCAGGCGGGTGGGATCCGCGCCGGAGAGAGAGGAGGAAAGATACGGGACAAGGACGCGCACGGCAACGCCGGCGTCGATCGCAAGACTTCCGAACAGGGTGAGTCCGGCCACGGTGCGGATCCGGGGGTAGCAAGTGCCGATGGAGGAGTAGCTGGCGTCCGGTTCGCCGTGGAACTCATTCACCATGGAGAGATCATAATCGAGGAAAAACGAACCCAGGGTGGATTGGCCGCCGAGCCCAAACCCAAGCGACCAGAGCGCCGGAACAGTGCCCGGGGTCCAGCCCGCGCTGAAAATCGAATACAGGTGACGGGTGCCCAGGGAAAGACCCGCGTACGCAACGCCGTCCTGGTCCATCCACACATCGATGTCATGCCGGCCGCGCCCCTCAATGGAAATGAGCCCGAAAGGAATGCCATCGATCGCCTCGGAGAGGTTAATCACGCCGACCTGCGTACCCGATACGTGGCGTGCGATGTTCACAACGCCGATCTGGGCCCCGGAAACGTCATCCGCGATGTTCACAACGCTGATCTGCGGTCCCTTCACGCTGGATCCCAGGTTGGCGAAGCCTGAAACTTGCGCTCCGGAGACCCTTGTGGAGGACTCATTGAAGAGGCCTGCCACCTGGGCGCCGGAAACATCCCCGGCCGCCCAATTGAAGATCCCTGCCGCCTGGGCGCCATTCACTTCCCGGCCCGCCACGTTGAAAATGCCGGCCAGCTGCGCGCCCTGAACCTCGTCAAATGTCCAGTTGAAGAGCCCCGCCATCTGGGCCCCACGCGCCCTGCCGAAGGAAACATTGGCGAGGCCGGCCGCCTGCCCGCCGGCCATCCCGGAGCTGACGTTCACCAGGCCCGCCGATTGGAAAAACCTCGCCTCGCCCCCCAAGTAGTTGATAAGGCCGGCCGCCTGGAAACCGGATAAGGAGCCAAGACCTACGTTGGCCAGCCCGGCCGCCTGAAAGCCTGATATATCTCCGGATTCAAGGTTCACAAGGGATCCCACTTCGAACCCTCGCAAGGAATGCGAGGTCCCCACCAACAGGTTGATCGACACGGCATGGTCGACCTGGGAAGAGAACAACCCTGCGGAGAAATCAGGAATGAGGGATATCTGGAAGCCCGCGGGGCGAGGCGCGCTGCTGGCGGCTTGTTCCTCGGCCCCCGCCTTGTCAGGCTGAGCGGCCGGTGGAGCAGCCGCCGGAGCGGCCGGTGGAGCAGCCGCCGGAGCGGACGCGGGGGCAGCCGCCGGGGAAGCTGCTGGAGCAGCCGCAGGGGAAGCTGCCGGGGCAGCCGCCGCCACCGCCGCTGCCGCGGTGATAGCGGCGTTCACCATCACCCCTGCCGCCTTGCCGAGCGCGGAGCCTACAACCGCGCCGACCGCCGCCCCGAGCGCCGCGGCTTGGTCGCTCGCGCCGGCCACCTGCGGCTGCGCCGCCTGCGCGTCGGCGCCCTCCTCCCCCCGTGCCGTGGCCTTGTCCAGCGGCACCGCGTGCATGTTCGCGAGCGTGAGAGTTGCCCGCTGCCGCGAAGTCACGCGCACGTCAGCGGCAAGCCTTGCGCCATTCGCGTCCAGCACCACGGAATACACGCCCGGCTCCAGGCCCAGGTCAACGCTTTGCCCGCCGGTTTTGTTGAGCTCCACCGCGAGATTGCCCTGACTGTCACGGAAATACAGCCGACCGGCGATCTCATCGGAAACCGTGAGAAGGGCCGATGCCGAGCGCAGGTCCGTAAGCACCAAATCCCCTGATCCCGTGAGATTGAAATCGTATGCGGGATGCTGCGGGCCGTATTCCGTCCTTTCCGTGGATGCAAGAGTCTCCTTGTACGCGTAGGTGTATGCTTCGTTGATGGTCACGGTGCCATTGCCGGCCGTGTCAGCGGCCCCGCGCAGCCCCGATATGAGATAGTGGGTGAAAAACGAGGAGCCGATCCTGTCGGATTCCTGCGCCGCCTCCTCCGCGGAAGCGGAGGTGATGTAGGCATGCCCCGTGGTCTCGGAGGCATCGAAGAGGAACGCGGGCCGGGCCACGCCGCCCTTGGCTCTTGTCATGGAGCCCGAGGAGCAGGAATCGATGATTGCCACCTTCACGTCCGCGGGAATGTCGCTGATCTGGTCCCTGAGATCCTGCCACGTGAACCGGTCCTTGCCCAAAATGAGGCCGTCATCATCGGAATGGCCCGAATAGTAGATCACCAGCTCCCGGCGCTCGTCCAGCTCCCGGGGGGAGCACACCATCTGTCGGATCCTCTGCAGGGCATCCTGGAACCGGGACAGCGTCGGCGTGGAAACGAGGACCAGGTCCTGCGGCCTGACCCCGCCCAGCTCCTCCATCACGGCCGCGAACGCGCGGGCGTCGCTCTCCGCGTACCTCAGCTTCACCAAGGCTTCTCCGCCGTCGTTCGAGCCCGCCACGAAGGCAAACCGCCGCAGCGGCACGGGGGTCTCCGCCACCGCGGACATCGCGACGACGCCGAGGAGGCACACGAACAAGATTTTTTTCACTCTCATTGTATCTATCCCTGCTTTTTCACAAGCAACGAGTACTGCCCTAGACCGCGGGGAAGCACGAGAGCATCACGATCCGCGGTGGTTGGCCGGGCAGCAAGCGCGCGCACCGCCCGCGCCACATCGGAGACCTCGAAACCGGCAGATCCATAGACAAGGAAGAAACGCTCGAATCCGGGAGCGTCGTCCAGCTCATACGCCGATGGAAGGACGATGGCGCCCCGTTCATCCAAAGGGGATGCCGTCCGCGACCCGCCGCTGTAGCCCGGCGGAACGTGCCAGGTGACGGCGCCCCGGCCATCAATGGAGAAGATCACGCCGTATTTCGCGCCACCGGCCACATAACTGAGCTGCAGCACATCTCCTCGACGGGCGATCGCGTCAGGACGCAGCTCCTCCGCGCCGCTTGCGGTCTTGCGGAAAACGGAGAGGTGGGGGGTGAGGCCTTTGAGGCGCGTTTCGCTCGGCAGGCTGCGCGTCACGGAGAAGGTGGCAAGGACGAGCGCCACCGCGGCGATGGGGACCGCCCAGGCCAGCGGATGGACCCGCCGTTTCGGCCGAACTCCCGACTCCCGATACAATCTTTCCTTTATCAGCGGCACCACGCGCTCAGCGGGATATGCAAAGGACAGCTCCCGGTCCGACTGCTGGATAGCTTCCAATCGGGCACGCAGGTCCTGGTCGCGCTCCAGCTCTTCCCGCACCCTCTGCTCCTGCCGGGCGGGCAGCTCGCCAAGGTGGTATTGCTCGAGCGTCAGCTCGGAAATAGTCTGTTTCTGCGGCATGTTCATGCCTCCTCCAGGGCGCGATTGCGCTCCTTGAGCTGTCGCAGGCGCTTGCGCACCCCCGACACGGAGAGCCCGACGTGGCCCGCCACTTCTTCCAGCGTCATGCCGTCCACGTAGTGCATGACCGCCATGGTTCGCGTAGAAGCGCGCTCTCGGCTGAAAATCCCGTCCAGGACGTGGCGATCAATGGCCCGCGCCTCGACGTCCTCCGCTGAAGCGAAGCGGTCCAGCATTTCGTCGCCCGCGGAGACCGGCCGCCGGTGCGAGGTGCGAATAACATTGAGGCACACGTTCGTGGCGATGGTGTACAACATGCTCGACGGCGCCGTGTCCGTCAGTCGGTGCTGGTAGCGGAGCAGCTTCACAAAGGTCTCCTGGGCTGCGTCCATTGCCTGTTCCTCGTCGACGAGAAGCCTGCGGCACCTGCGCAGGACCATGGGTCCGTACTTTCTGTAAAGAGCGTCGACGTCCAATGCCACCAAGTTCTCCCGCTCATCATAGACTATAACACGGAAATCGCCGAAGGGTGACACCCTCCACTAATAATACCCACCGGGTGACGCCCCTTCTTGGCGGCACCCCTTGGGTGACGCCCCTTCTTGGCGGCACCCCTTGGGTGACGCCCCTTCTTGACAACGGTGTTCCATATCATACCACATGGAACAGAAGGAGGCGTTCTGATGAAATCAAAAGTGCTCGCCCTCGTGTTGACGCTGGCGGCTCTCAGCGCGCCATGCTTTGCGAGCGCCGTGCATCTGACGGGGAATCTCTCGGCCGACTTTTTCCAAGTCACATCGGCTGACCAAATTATAGCCACATTCTCAGGCAGCGACCAGCCGATCCTCTGGGGCTTCGGATGGGAAGTCATCCTTGACCGACTCGGTTTCGGCGGAGATTACAACGTGAGGTTCTTCCAGGATACCACCTCCGCATGGTGGCTGGACTGGGTCGTACCCGTTCTATTCATGAGCTATCACCCCTTTGGCAGCAACCGGATTCTTGACCCCTTCCTGCAGGTGGGATTCGGAAGCGCCGGACGGGTGAACATTGACGGTGGGGAGGGGAGATACACCGATAACCTGTACCTGTCGCTCTTCCCCTTTATCGCGGCCGGTCTAGCCCTGAATCTGGACGGCCTCCTCCTCTCCGCCAAGGCCGCCTACATGCCTTACAACGGGGAAATACCCGCCGCGGATATAGGAGCGTATCCCCTGGGCAAGCTTCAAGTCACGCTTTCCGCCGGACTTTGCATAAGCTGGTAGCCGCCTCACAAGAGCCGGCATCTGAGAGAGAAGGCCGCCCCTTCCGCCATTCGCGCGTCGGGGGCCGGCCTTTTTCATGCCGTAAAGCTCTTGAACGTGGACAAATAGCCGCGGTTTTTCTCCAGCATTTCATTCACCATCTGCCGGATCTCGGCCAGTGAAAGCACTGCGGCCGTGAGGGGATCGTATGCGATGGCATGGAACACCCCGGTGGGATCCCCGCTGATGCACGCATTGATGGCCATCTCCTCCACCGCAACGCTCACGTTGTTCAAAGCCGCGCATTGCGGCGGAAGCGCGCCAACGGGGATCGGGTTGAAGCCCTGCCGGTCAGCATACACCGGCACTTCCACGCACGCGTCGGAGGGAAGGTTGGTGATGAGCTGCCTGTTCGGCACATTGCCGTTGAACCGGAATGGCTCCCCGCCGAGGTACGCGTTGATGATGTACGCCGCATATTCCTTGCCGCGCGACAGGTCGAGGGGCTTCGGATCGGCCAGCCACGCCTCGATGTCCTTCTTCCAGTTCTTTTCCTGCCTGAGGTACTCGTCCACGATGTAGCCGTAGAGCCCCGGGTTCCATCCCGTGCCGTGGGTGCAGTATTTCTCTATGAGATCAGGCCTCTTGCGGAACCACCAGTTGTACTCCGAGTTGTGGCCGCTGGACTCGGTGACATAGTACCCCAGGTGCCGGAACATCTCATTGCGGACGATCTCCTCATTGTTGATTTCCGGCTTTTCCACGGCCGCGCGCAGGAGGGGGTAGGCATCTTCCCCCTTCCATTTATATTCCAGGTACCAGGCCTGGTGGTTGATGCCCGCGCAGACATAGTCGATCTCCTCCTCCGGAGCGCCGATCCACTGGGCAAGCATGCCCGCCGTGCCCTGCACGCTGTGGCAGAGGCCCGAGACCTTCACCTTGGTTTCCCGCTGCATGGCGCGGCAAAGCATGGCCATGGGATTGGTGTAGTTCAGGAGGATCGCATGAGGGCACAGCTGTTCAATGTCGCGACAGATGCCCAGCATCACGGGGATCGTTCGCAACGCGCGGAAGACACCCGAGGGGCCGCGCGTGTCGCCGATATTGGTGTCCACGCCGTACTTCTTCGGGATCTCGATATCGTGGCGCCATACGTTGATCCCCCCGGCAAGGATCGTGCACAAGACCGCGTCCGCGCCTTCCAGCGCTTTTCGCCGGTCCATGGTCGCTTCCACCTTTGCCGGGTACCTGCCCTCCTTCACAATCCGTTCCACCGCCTTGCGGATGAATGCCAGCCTCTCGGAATCGATGTCCATGAGGCAGAGCGACGCGTCGGCCAGGCGCGGAAAGGTGAGGATGTCGCGCACCAGTGTTCGGGTGAAACCAAAGCTCCCGGCTCCGATAAAGGTGATCTTTGCCATTGTCCTTGATCCTTTCTTTGTGTTGAAGTGCGATCCCGCCGACGATACCTCATTGCGGCTGGGGGCCGCAAGTACGGAGAGCGTGCGGCAGCAAGCGCTGCTTTCCCCTCCCGCGCGGACATGCTATTTTGGCCGGTCAACCCATGAAACGGCACAGGGAGGCACGCTGATGGCAGCGACGTTTGTCGGGTTCGGATGCGGACCCATCCAGACCGGACTCATGCTGTGCGAAGCGATTCGCGCCGGCAGCTTCGAACGCTTCGTCGTAGCGGAGGTGGATCAGGTTCTGGTAGACGCCGTGCGCGCCGCGGGGAACTCTCTGTTCATCAACATCGCAGGGCAAGACGGGATCCACACCATGGCGCTGCAAGGCATCGAGCTGTTCAACCCTGGCGTGCCGGCGGACCGAAGGCGGATTATTGCTGCCATTGGGGATGCAACGGAGCTTGCCACCGCGATCCCGAACGTCAACCTCTATTCGGCGGGCGGGGATGCATCAATCGCGGCCATGCTCGCAGCAGGCGTAAGGCCCGACACCCAGCGGATCATTTACACGGCGGAGAACAACAATTACGCGGCGGAGATGCTCCACGAGGAGGTTCGCAAACGCGCTGAACCGCGGAGGTTTTCCCGGCTGCAGATCCTCAACACGGTCGTGGGCAAGATGAGCGGAGTCGTGTCCTCCGCCGATGAGATGCGCCGGCTCGGCCTGGCGCCGCTCGTTCCCGGCTTCGAGAAGTGCGTCCTGGTGGAGGAGTTCAACCGCATCCTCATCTCGAGGATCACCCTCCCCGGATTCCATCGCGGGATCACCGTGTTCGAGGAGAAGGACGACCTGCTTCCTTTCGAGGAAGCAAAGCTCTACGGCCACAACGCCGTGCACGCACTTCTGGGCTACCTGGCGCTGCTGCGCGGCTACGACGTGATGAGCCGGATCGGCGAGGACAAGGAGCTGCTGGCGCTCGGCCGCGATGCGTTCCTCCACGAATCAGGCGCCGCGCTGATCCGCAAGCACGCGGCCACGGGAGATCCCCTGTTCACCGAGGATGGATTTGCAGGGTACGCGGACGATCTCCTGCGGCGGATGGTGAATCCCTACCTCTTTGACCGGGTGGAACGGATCATCCGGGACCCGCTGCGCAAACTGGGTTGGAATGACCGTCTATTCGGCACAATGCGGCTGGCAATGCAGCAGGGCATCGAGCCACGCGGCATGTCCTTGGGCGCCGCGGCCGCTGTCGAGCACGCCCTACGGCAGGAAGGCGTCGCTGGCTCGCCTCGACGGTTCCTCCAGGAGCTATGGGGCGCTGAAGCGGCTGAGCCGGAGCGCGAAGCCTGCCTGTCCCTGGTGCAAGCGGCGGCCTCGCGTCTCGATGATTGGAGGAGGTGAGAGCGGCGTCGCCGAGGCGGCAGCGCCGCTCTCTCTCTCATCCCGCGCCCCCCCGCGGCCCTTCCCCGAGGTCTTCGAGTATCTGGGCCGGGTAGCCCAGGAGTCGGAGGAGCCTGATCGCGTTTCCCGCCTCCACGATGCCCTCCCGCAGCTTGTAGTCGAACTCCAGTCCCCCCTCCTCGACCCGGTGGGTGAAATGAAGGTTGCCGTACGCGCCCTCCAGGTCCGCCGCGATGGCGCGGTCGTGCGTTGCCGCCACGACGCGGCAGTTCAAGCCCGCGAGGTGCCTGAGGATGCGGATCGAAGCCGCGATCCGCTCCTCGGAGTTCGTGCCGGAGAGGATCTCGTCGATGATCACGAGGGCGGGATGCTCCCCGCGGGCCGCGGAAAGGATGTCCAAAAGCCTCTTCGCCTCCACCAGGTAATGACTCTCCGAGGCCAGGATGTTGTCCCTGTTGGTGATGGATGTCACGGTGAGGAGCGCCGCGGTCCGCAACCGACGGGCAAACGCGGCGCAGATCGTGGTGGCAAGGACCTGGTTCACGCCGATGGTCCGGAGGAACGTGGATTTCCCCGACATGTTCGAGCCGGTGATGACAATGCCCTTCTCCTGCAATCCCAGGGAGTTGGCCACCGGCGCCTCCAAAAGGGGATGCACGATGTCCTCCGCTTCGAAGAGCACGCCATCGGCGTATTCCGGCGTCTTCATACGCGGCGTCTCCTTGCGGATTGTGGCAACCGCCGCCAGGGCATCCACCTCCCCCACGAGGCCGTAGACCCGGGCCAGATCATCCATGCGTCGGATGATCTCGTTGTACACGAAGTAGTAGGTCGTGACCTCTTGCAGGAAATACTGCCGCACGTATTCCATCACCATGGCAAGGATGTCCCCGGACACTCCCGCAGGCGTTGCAAGGAACAGCGTCTTTCTCGTCAGCTTCTTCAAGGACCGTGAAAGCTCGTTCAGCTCCCGAGTCTCGGCCCCGATCGGCCCCAGATCGAGCCTCCCCAGCCTTTCTGCGGCCGCGAGAAGCTTGTGCAGATACTCGAAGGAGGGGGCTTCCGTGGCGACGGTGGGCTTGAAGCGATAGTGGAGGACAAGGTTCACGACCATCACGACGGCCACGAGAAGAAGCCCCTTCAACCCGAGGAGAACGGCGACGGGGATGACGAGCACGGCCAGCCCGCTGAGCGCCAGATAGAGGTATCGCTTCCTGTCGTCGATCCGGGCGCTCGTGGAGATGAGAAACTGGAAGACCTCGCCCTCCCGCTGGACGCCGAGCCGCGAAAGAATCTTGCCGAGCTTCATCCTCCCCCGGGGGTCATCCATCAGGGCGCGGATCCTCGCCGTCCGGGCCTTGAGCGCCGCGCCGTCGAAGAGCGGTCTTCGCATCATGTCGTACAGACGCGCCTGGCCGACCGAGGAGCGCGTGCGATCCAGCTTCTGGAAGACGGCGTCCATGTCCAGGTCAGCCCACGTCCGATCGTCGATGACAGGCGAGTCCCCCGCGTTTGTCCTCTCGCGGTAGTAGCAGGAAATGAACTCGCTCTTTCTCGGTTCGCGCATGCGCATGACTGTAAGGCGAACATTGCGGCGCGGCAAGGGTAGTTGCGCGGCACCCCGCCGTCACCCTACTATCATCACGATGCGCAAAACAAAAATCGTGTGCACCCTCGGCCCCTCCACCGAGGAGGTTGGCGTGCTGGCCGATTTGCTTCATGCGGGGATGAACGTGGCCCGGTTCAACATGGCTCACGGCGACCACGATTACCACGCCGCGATGATCGCGCGCGTGCGGGAAGCCAGCCGCGCGACCGGGATCCCCGTTGCCCTGCTCATCGACGTCAAGGGGCCGGAGGTTAGAACGGGCGCGGTGCCGGACGGCGCGGTCGTGGACCTGCGCGCGGGATCGGAGGTCACGGTCACTGTGGACGACGCGCCGTGCTCCGCCGACCGGATCAGTCTCACCTACAAGAACCTCCCTGACCAGGCAAAGCCGGGCATGCACATCCTGATCGCGGACGGCCTCATCGACCTTGAGGTCGCGCGCGTGGAGGGACGCGAGACGCGGTGCATCGTGCGCACCGGCGGGGCCGTGGGATCCCACAAGAACGTGAACATCATCGGCATCAAGAGCAGGCTCCCCGCCGTCACGGAAAAGGACGTGGACAACCTGCGCTTCGCCGTTTCCCATGACATGGATTTTGTCGCGGCCTCCTTTGTGCGCAAGCCCGAGGACATCCTGGAAATCCGCCAGCTACTGCTGCGGGAAAGCTCGCGCATGCACATCATCGCGAAGATCGAGGACCAGGAAGGGGTGTCGAACATCGACGAGATCATCAGGGTCTCCGACGGGATCATGATCGCGCGCGGCGACCTGGGGGTGCAGCTGGCCACGGAGGAGATCCCCCTGGTGCAGAAACGGATCATCCTCAAGTGCCACGACCAAAACAAGGCCGTGATCACCGCCACGCAGATGCTGGACTCCATGATCGTCAACCCGCGGCCCACGCGGGCGGAGACAACCGACGTGGCGAACGCCATCTTCGACGGATCGGACGCGGTCATGCTGTCGGGTGAGACCGCCAGCGGCAAGTACCCGGTGGAGGCCGTCCACGTGATGGATTCCATCGCGCGCACCGTGGAGGGCTCTCCGGAGTACGAGTCGCGGGTGAGGAGGTTCTTCCGGCTGGACGACATCGGAGAGGATATCGCGCAGGCCGTCACGCGCAGCGCATTCCTGGTGGCGCGGGAGATCAGGGCCGCCGCCATCATCGCGCCCACGCTGCACGGCAACACCCCGCGTCTCATCAGCAAATACCGCCCCTCCCAGACCATCATCGCGGTGACCCCCTCGGAGCCGGTGCAGAGGAGACTGCTCCTGTACTGGGGGGTAGCGCCTCTCTTGTGCGACCTGGCGGACAGCTCGGAGATGATGCAGAACAATGCCCTGTCCGCGGCCATGGAGAAGGGGCTCGTGCGGACCTTCGACAAGGTGGTTCTCGTGGCCGGCGTCCCCCTCCACTCCCCCATCATGCTCAACACGATCAAGGTCCATTTCGTGGGAAACGTACTGGCCAAGGGGCAAAGGGGTTTCGGCGGCTACAGGGCGGGAAAAATCGTGCGGGTGCAGGACGCGCTGGACGCGGAGCTGCGGCTGAAGCACGACCGCACGGAGATCCTCCTGGCGCGGTTCCTCACCCCCGACTTCCTGCCGCTCCTCGAGGGGCTGCGCGGCATCGTGCTGGAAGAGTCATCCTACCTCAGCCCCGAGCAGATCAGGGGGATGGCGCCTGACATCGCCGTCATCGCCTCGGTGCCGAACGCGCTGGCGCAGTTGGAGGACGGCTTCACCGTCACGCTGCACGGGGACGAATGCGTGATCTACGAGGGCATCATCGGCGGGAAATGACGAGGACTGGCGCGGCCGCCGCCCGCCGGCTTCCCTACCCCGCGTACCGCCGGCCCTCGTCCAGCATGGCCAGGTAGCTGTCCAGCGGCACATAGTTGGCCACCGTGTTGCCCGTCCCCAGGCAGTATCCCCCGCCAGGCATGCAGGCATCCAGGGTGTCGCGCACCCGGGCCCTGATCTGCTTCTCCGTCGAGCGGCAGAGGAAATCCACGTCGATCCCCCCCAGCAGGGTGAGGCGCTTGCCATAGCTCCTCTTGGCGTCCACAACGCGCTCAATGGTGTCTTCAAACGAGTGTTTGGCGTCGATGCGCACGTCATCGATCAGGTCCTCCCGGATATCGGCCAGATTGCCGCAGGAGTGCAGGAGGTAGATCCGGCCCGCCTGGTGCGCGCGCGCCGCCGCCCGCTTGTGGCCCGCGAGCACCAGCTCGCGCATGTCCGCGGGCGCGATGAGCAATCCCGTGCGGAACCCCATGTCGTCGCTTCCCCAGATGAGGCGCACCCGGTCGAACTGGAGGTACAGCTCCAGCTCCTGGAGCGCCAGCGCGTCGATCCTTTCCGCCAGGGCGCGGACAAGGCCGCGGTCGTCATGCAGCGCGTAGCAGAGGGTCTCGTATCCCATGAGCCAGGACAGAAGCTCCGCGTAATGACTGTTTCCGCCGCTGGCGATGCACATGTCGTCGGGCAGGTTCTTCTGATACCATGCGAGGCTGCGCGTCCCCGCCTTGGAGAAATCGGGCCAGGGGTATTTTTCCAGCTCCTCCCACGTGGTGATCGGACCGGCGTGCTCGTCGGTGAAAGACCTTCCTCCCTGCCGACGGATGCCCGCCGTGTCCTCCACAACCGCCGTGTTCCAGGTCCACTCCGCGCCCTCCAGGCCGCAGCGGACGAAGTCGTAGCCGAGGAAGCGCTGCAGGGCGATCTGCCGTTTTTCAAGAAAGAAGGGATCCGACCGGTCCAGCCCATCTTCCAGGCCGAAGCGTGCGCAGATTGCGTCCTGGATCTCGTCGTCGAGGAAGAGCTCCATGTAATGGACGCGGCGCGGGGTGCCCTGACGCTTGATGCACGACTCCAGCGCCCGCCAATCGGGTTGTACCTTCTTTTCCAGCATGATCGCCTCCGTTGGTGGTGTGTCAGTAGTTTTCATGTTCGCGCGCAAGAGTATATCCTCGCGGCATGCAGGGAGGAAAGAGCATTGATCATCCACGCGCCGGAATCTGTCGGCACGTCCTCGGCTCGGCTCACATCCTGGCCAGCCGGATCACCTCGGCGAACGTGAAGCGCTTGCCCGTCATCAGGATGCCCACCCGGAAGATCTTGGCGGAAAACCAGATCACCAAGGCGATTGTCACGAGCTGAAGCCCCACGGAGAGGAGTATCTCCCAGGTCTGGGCCGCTCCGACGATGATGCGCAGGAACATCACGATGGGAGCGGTCAACGGAAAGATCGAGAGACCGACGATGAACGGCGCTTGAGGCGTGGTGATGATGGGAGAGATCATCACCACGGGGAGGACGAGGAAAAGAATGACCGGCCACGCAAGCTGTCCCAGGTGCTGCTCGTCCACTGAAGCCGCGCCGAGGGCCGCGTACAGCGAGCAATAGAGGAAGAAGGCGAGCAGGAAGAAAAGGACGAGGTACGCCAGGGAGGTCATGTTGAGCCCGAAGTTGAGGGACACCTTGAGGACCGGCGAAAGGAACGTCAGGACCACGGCGCTCATGCCCACCCAGATCCCGTACTGAAGGAGGCTGGCGAGCGCTTTCCCCAGGACTTTGCCGAACAGCAGGTCAAGGGGACGTACTGAAGAGAGCATGATTTCCACGGTCTTTGAGGTCTTCTCGGTGAGGACCGAGCGGCCGATCACCTGGCCGTACAGCAGCACCGTCATGTAAAGGAGCATGGTCATCATGAGCCCCGTGAAGAGCACCGTCAGGTAGTCGGACGATTTCTTCACCCCGGTCTTGAAAAGCTGGCGCGTATCGAAAGCCGGCGCCTGCGTGAGGGAGGCGATCTCAGCGGCCGGTATGCCCGCCTTGACCAGGCGCTGCGAGACGATGGATTGGCCGATCACCCCCGATAGAACGCCGAGCACGCGGAAGTCAGCGGTATTCTTC
>JBEKQU010000047.1:0-38719 GCA_049519415.1 Spirochaetia bacterium | reverse complement strand
TCCTCGTAGCGGGCAAGGACCTCGGCGCTCCCGGCGGTGACCCAGTCGGCGAACTGCACGGCGGAGAAGCGTCCTGCGAGGGGAACGCTTCCGATGACCGTGTACGTGATGTCGGAGGAAAGAGCCTCGTACTCTTCTATGGAAATGCCCAGCGCCTCGGAAAGCAGGCCGGGCAGCGTGCGGGCATGGCACAGGCTCGTCTCATCCTTCACTCCGGTCCTGCAGTCCGTCACCAGTGTTCCACCCGAGCGCACGAAATCAGAGAGCTGAGTTGCCGTGTCGTCGAGCAGGACGAGGAGGTGGGGGGCGAACACCGCCTTGTAACCGGCAAGCGGGCTGCCCGGTCTCACCATATCGACTCCCGCCCCGGCCCGGAACAGGGCGCGATGCCATCGACGGATCGCGTTCTGATAATTGGCGGCGCCATCCTGCGCCCCGCTCCCCTCAACGGCATATGCGGGCTGGATCCTGAACGCCCACGCGCTCTCGTAGTCGTATATCATGGCCACCTGCGCGCGGACCGTTGTGCCCTCCAGCGCGGGTGCCAGGCGATGCAGCTCCTGCGCCACCCCCGACGCTTCCTGGTACCGGCGGCCCGGCTTCCCATCGTGGCCCAGCAGGCCGTGCCAGTACTGCTCCCGGCCCGCCGTGCACGTGCGCCAGCGGAACCAGATCATGGCATCGGCCCCGCGCGCCACCTGCTGGAAGGCGATCTGCCGGATCTCCCCCGGCCGCGGATTCCTGCCCATCGCGCCCCACCCTCCGGGACCCGCGGTTTGTTCCATGATCCAGAAGTTTTTCCGTTTCAGGCCGCGCATGACATCAGCGGCGGCGGCCGCGTCATAATGCACCTCCGGCGCGCCCCAGACGGGGTAGTTGTCCCAGCTCACAAAATCCAGGTCCCTTGCCAGGTCCCAATAATCGAGGTCGCAATACAAGCCCATGAAGTTGTGCGTCACGAAATGCTTCGGGCATGCGTCCCGGATGATCCGTACCTGGTCCGATTGGAACCGGACGGTCAGCCAGGAGTGGAACCGGCAGTGGTCCAGGCAGAGCCCGGGATTGTGCGCGGCCTGGTCATCCGGCAGCGGTATCTCCTCCCACGCGCCGTAGCGGTGTCCCCAGAAATGGGTCCCCCACGCCCGGTTCACCTCGTCCAGCGACTTGTATCGTTCCTTCAGCCAGTCGTGGAAGCCGGCGCGGCACTCATTGCAGAAGCAGACCGGACCGCCGAATTCATTGTCTGTCTGCCAGCCGATCACGTTGGGAGTATTGGCGAAATGCCCTGCCATGGCCCTGGTGATGCGTTCGGAGAGCATCCGATAGGCGCCCGAGGTGAAACAGTTGTTCTTTCGCGCCCCCCACGTGGCGCGCTGTCCCGCACGGTCGGCCGCGAGCGACTCAGGATACTTCCGCGCCACCCAGGCAGGCATGACCCCGGTCGGCGTGCCGAGGATGGCGCTGATCCCGCGACTGCCCAAGGCGGCAAGCGCGCCATCCAGCCAGTCAAAGCTGTAGCTGCCCTCCTGCGGCTCCATGAAAGCCCATGCGAACTCCGCGAGCCGGACCACGGTGAAGCCCGCGCGCTCCATGAGCGCAGCATCCGTCTCCCATCGTTCGCAGGGCCAGTGCTCGGGGTAGTAATCGACTCCGATCCGCATAATCGATCTCCTTGCTCATGATAGGGAATCCTTGGACGCGCCCCGCCGTCAAGGGCCGGGTCTCGCGCCCCCTCTTGGCGCACGGCGCCCCCCCGTGGCGCACGGCGCCCCCTCTTGGCGCACGGCCCGCAATCCTTTATCATCGCATTTCCATGAGAGTCATCGTCATCGGCGCAACAGGCCATATCGGCACGTATCTTGTCCCCCGTCTCGTGCAGGAAGGACACGAGGTGGTGAGCGTGAGCCGGGGGGGAAGGGCGCCGTATCACGATAATGGAATATGGCGATTCGTGAAGAAGGTTGAATACGATCGCGAGCATGAAGAGGCTGCCGGCGCGTTTGGAGCCCGGATCGCGGGGCTCTCTCCCGACGTCGTGATCGACCTCATCTGCTTCACACGGGAAAGCGCGGCCCACATCGTGCAGCACCTTGCGGGCAAGGTGGGCCACTACCTCTGCTGCGGAACCATCTGGGTGCACGGCCACAGCGAGGTCGTGCCCGCCACCGAGGCGATGCCTCGAAAGCCCTTCGGAGACTACGGCATCCGTAAGGCCGAGATGGAGGCCTGGCTCCTGGGCATGGCGCACACAAACGGCTTTCCTGCCACGATCGTCCATCCCGGACATATCGTCGGCCCCGGGTGGCTGCCTTTGAATCCGGCGGGCAACTTCAACGTCGGCGTGTTCAAGACCCTTGCGGAGGGGAGGCAGCTTGCTCTGCCGAACATCGGCATGGAGACCGTGCATCACGTGCACGCCGATGACGTGGCCCAGGCGTTCTGCCGCGCGCTGGAGAACCGCGGCGCCTCCGTCGGTGAAAGCTTCCATGCCGTGTCTCCTGCCGCTGTTACGCTGCGGGGATATGCCGAGCGCGTGGCGCGCTGGTTCGGCCATGAGGCTGATCTTTCCTACCTCCCGTGGGAGAAATGGAAGAAGACCGTGCCTGCCGCCGACGCGGAGGCGACCTGGGACCACATCGCCCACAGCCCCAACTGCAGCATCGAAAAGGCCCGACGCCTTCTTCACTACGAGCCGCGCTACGGCTCACTGGACGCGGTCTTCGAATCTCTGGGCTGGCTGGTCCAGCACGGGTGGCAGGCATAAAATTCGTCGACGCCTCGTGACGCCGAAAGAATACCTCTCTCGTCTCCCCCTTACGGATCGCATCACATTCGTGATAGAAATGTGGTCCGCCGTGACGTACGGCGTCTTTTCCGGCCTCGCCCTGCCGCTCATCTCCATCGTTGCGCGCAGAATAGGCATGAGCCCGGCCGGCATCACCGCCATGGTGACGATGCAGTTCGTCGGGGCGCTGTTCGGGATCTTCATCGGACATCTCGCCGATACCCGCGCCAAGATGCCCCTCGCGGTCTGGCCCCCCCTGATCAGCCGCGCCTCCCTCGTGTTCCTGGCATTCGCCCGGACCCCCGGCTTCTACCTCGTGGTGGTCTCCCTGTTCAACCTGTTTTCGAACGTGAGCAGCCCCGCCTATTCGAGCATCATGAGGACCAACTACAGCAACGCCAACCGGGGCCGGCTCATGGGGAACATCCGGATCGTGATTGTCGTTGTTTCCACGCTCTGCTCCACCCTCGCGGGGATACTCCTGGCGAGGAACGAAAAAAGCGTCCACTGGCTGTTCGCCACCGCGTCGGTATTCGGGGTCGCCTCGAGCATCGTTTTCGCAAGGATCAGGGTCCGGCGAGGCCCCGGCCTGCCGGCAGGCGCCGCGTCCGTTTCTTTCGTAAAATCGGCGCGCATCGTGCGCAGGAACGTGCCGTACATGCTCTTCATGGGCATCATGTTCCTCTGCGCCTTTGGGGACAAGTTCGCCATTCCCCTGGAGCCGATCTGGCTGGTGGATACGCTGAAAGTGGGATACGGCGATGCGAGCTTCCTGTTGGGGTCGGTGGTGTCGCTGGTGAGCATCGTCGGCTACTTTGTCTGGGCCCGCGCCCTGAAACGCTTCAACAGCTTTGCCGTTCTCTCCTGCGTTGTCTTTGTCTATGCGGCGCGGTTTGCCTCACTCGCCGTTGCGCGCTCCAGCTCACAGCTCCTGCCGATGTGCATCTGCTCCGGCCTTTCGAACGCAGGCTGGGATCTGGTTCCCCTTTTCTGCATGATCGCCCTGGCAGAGCCCGCGAACTTCTCCCTGTACATCGGTTTCAACACGACCCTGTACGGCGTGCGGGGGCTGATAGGCCCCTGGATCGGCACCGCCTTGTATACTTCAGGCGCGCTCTCGATCCGCAGCATCTTCTGGATGATCACCGCCATCATCGCGTGCGGCGGAGGCGTGCTGCTCGCTTTTTCCTTCAGGCTGAGGCGCCGCGCTCCGGTCAAGGGGGGAGTGTCGTACGAGGGAAGCGCCGGGGAGTGAAGCCCTCCAATGACCCCTGAGCCGCTCATCGGTTCCGCTGACCGACAACGGCAGGCCGCCTTATTCCTCTTCCTCCGTCGTTTCCCGATACGATGCCAGAAAATACATTTCCAGCAGGGCATCGATCTCCAGCAGATCGGTCCCGCGCAGCGCCTCCAGCCGGGACCGCACCTCGGAGGCGAACCACAGACCCAGCCCGAGCGCGGGATTATGCATGAACGCAAACCCCAACGCCTCGTCTTCCGCGAAGCCGCGGCCGGCCAGGAGCTGGCAGAGGGTGAGGAGGGTTGCATAGAGCTCTTCGATCAGGATCGAATGCTCAGGCGCGGCCACGGCTTCGCGCAGCCTCCGGCCTGCGCCGGTAAGTGCGTCACGAATGTCGGAAGGGGCGCGGCGGACGCTCGCTGTGCTCACAAGGGATTGCAGATTCCTCTGGGCATCCTGCTGCAGCCGCTCCAACGCCATGCTGCGGGACGCGGAATCCCCCGTGACGATGGCGTAGAACTCTCCCGGCCTGCCCAGGAGGTTTCCCATGGCTATGGCAAACTGCCGCTGCAGCACGGGGCTCTGCGCCATGTGCATGCGGGGCAGGATCTCCAGGGCAGCCTCGAACGAGCCCAGCCGCGACATGGCGTCTCCCGCGGCCACGATCACCCGCAGCGACCTCTCCTCCCCCAGGAGGCGCAGCAGGGGCTTCAGCGCATCGCGCGCGCCCATTCTCCCCAGCGCCTGGCAGCTTGCCTCCACCAGCTCCTCCGACGCGCTGGAAAGACTCTCGATGAGCCACGGCACGGCGCGCGCGTCCCCGATCCGGCCGAGGGCCCGGGCAGCGTACGTGCGGATCGTGGAATGCACGTCCCTGAGGTGGCGGATAAGCGGATCCACGGCCTCGGCGGCGCCGATCCGGCCCAGCGCGCGCGCTGCTTCCTCACGCACCTCGTCGTCAGGGTCGTCGAGCCTCCTGATGATGTCGGATACGGCGATGGCGCCGGCGCCCTTCTCCACGGTGCGCAGCGCGCGCGCCACCTTGGTGGAGGCTTCGCCGCGGCCCAGGACGTTGATGGTGAGAAAGGTGCGGAAGATCTGGGGCGTCATGAGCACGGACAGGAGGAACCCTACCGGTTTCTCCCGGCCTTCCCGGATGCGCGAAAGGATGATGAAGCTGAGGATGCATAACACGAAGCAGAGGATGATGACGACCTGGAACCCGCCCAGGGGGAACCGGCCCGTGATCCTCACGTGGAGCCCCGAGAGGGCATCCTGGAGCGTGCCGCCCAGGAGCGCTCCAAAGGAGGGCACAATGCCCGCGATAATGGTATACCAGGCCACGTAGCCGGTCCTGCTTCTCGGGGGAGTGAGGGTGAGCATGAGCTGCCCTGAGCCGTCGTTGATGGCGGGGCTGAGGACGCCCTGGATCAACGCCGTGATGGGCAGTATCCAGGCGTAGTTTCCCGGCGTGAGGAAATAATAGACGGCCCAGCTCAGGGGATAGAGGCTGCCGAGCAGGACCACCGGTTTCCTGCCGATCCGGTCCATCAGCATGCCCCATGAGGTGGAGGTTGCAACGTAGCAGAGCTGGGTGATGACCATCATGATGCCCAGCCAGATGATGGGAGCGCCGATGCCATCCGCGGCGGTGATATATGGCGCCACGAACGGCCCCAGGATGTTCGCGGAGAAAAGCCACAGCGCTATGGAAAAGGAGAAGCGCAGGAAATTCCTGTCCTTGAGGGGCGCGACCACGTCCGACCACTGGAACTCGGGCTTGGGCTCCTTGGGCAGCGGTTCCGGAATAAAGACGTAGAGCGTCGATTCCAGGACGCCGCCCACGCCTCCTATCGCAAACAGGGCGAAATAGGCCCAGAAGATGTTTGCGCTCTTGAACAAGTCGAGGACCACGGTCGCAAGCAGAAACCAGATCATGGTGACGCCGTTAATGATGGCCGAGCGTCTGCCGAAAAAGGTCGCCCGGATGTCTTCGGGCACAACGTCGGCCATCCACCTCCACCATCCCGAGGTGCCGAGGTTGGCGAAAAGCCAGCTTACCGCGAGCGCCAGCAGTATGGCCTGGGCGCCCGTCACCTTGCTTCCCCCGCCTGCAACGGACAGGGCCACCGCCGCGGGGACGAACCCCAGCACACGGTGAGTGGTGATCACCGCGATCCAGAAGGGTTTCACGCGGCGCAGCCGGCCGAAGATGACGATGGAAAGGAGGTTGAAAACGGAGGCGAGGTTCAGCACCGCAACCAACAGGCCGAGGGCGGCCGATGAAGCGCCGAGCTGGTTCTTGAAGAACACGTTCATGATTGTGCCGGGCGCCACGACCGTGACGAACATGGTCCCGCAGGATCCGAGGACGATGTTCAGGTTCATGGCCCGTCGCGCCAGCGCCGGGCTTAAAGCAGTTGGCTGCGCCACGGTGATCGTCTATTCTTCCGCTGCGGCACGCTTTTCAAGATCAGAGGCTTTTTGGACGAGCTGCGCGTTGTCGGGGGCAAGCTCAGCCGCGTGCCGCGCGTATTCCATCGCCTTCCTGTATTCCTGCTGAGCAGCAAGCGCGTCGGCGATCGCGGCCAGCGCTTCTCCATTGTCCGGTTCCTCGCGCAGAGCCGACCGAAGGTCCCGAAGAGGGTCCTCTGAGCCTGCCGTGGATCTTATGACGTACAGCTCGCTGCGGAGGGCGGCCTCTCCCGCCTGGGGGAGTGCCGCATCCACGACGGACAATGCCTGCGCCTGCTGGCCCGCTGCGACCAGGGCGCGCGCCTCAAGGGCCATGGCATCCGGGCCACCGCCCTTCTTCTCCAGCGCGCGGGCATGAGCAAGGGCCTGCGCAAAGTCGCCCAGGCCCATTGCGGTCCGCCAGCCCATCCGCAGATCGTCCGGGCTTCGGCTCTGTTCGGGTATCTGCGCCAGCCATGACGCGGCGTCGTCCCATTTCTGCGCTCTCGCCGCCTCGTGCAGCAGCAGAGAGAGAACCGTGACGCGCCCCGGTGAAAGGGTAAGGGACTGGGTGAGCGCCACAACCCCTTCATCGCTCCTTCCATTGGAAAGCAGTATCCTTCCCTGCAGCTCGGGGAAAGAGGCGTCGGTCGGGAACTTCTGCTCCGCCTCCGTCAGGACCTGGAGCGCCTCGGCGCTGTTCTCCCCCTTTTCATAGAGGAGCCGGGCCTTCATGAGCATGGCGTCGGATTCATCGGGCTTCACTTTCAGGAGCGCATCGATGATCCAGAGGGATTGGTACCAGTTGCCCTGCGCCTCAAGGGCCTCGGCCCGGAGAAGCACGAAGCTGGGGTCGTCCGGTGCGACGAGCAGTCCCTGGGCGGCGGCATCGGCAGCCTGCTCCGGTTTGCCGGCGGCCAATGCGGCGCGAGCCAGGGCGGCAAACCGGGCCGGCGCGGTGGGGAGCAGGGAAGCGAGCTGCTCAAGACGAGGCAGCTCGTTGGCCGCCGTGCCTCCCCGTATGATGATGTCCGCCAGCTCGCGGCCGGCAGGGTAGAAGCCGGGCAATCGCCGCAGCGCTTCCTCGAACTGCGCGCGCGCATCCGACGCCGGGCCGCCGCGCCTCAGGGTCAACAGGCCCTGGAGGTAGGAAGGGAGCGCGGAGTCCGGGTTCATGGCGGCGGCGGCTGACAAACCGGCGCGCATGTCCGCTTCTTGGGCGTCATCGACCGTGGTTGTCGGATCCAGGAGCGCAAGGCCCGGCAGGACGCGTGAGAAAAACGGGCTCAGCCCGGCCGCCTGAGCGGTCTGCGCAGGGGTGCCTGGCGGAAAAGGATTGCTTAACTCGGGATAGATCTGCTGGAAGAGGGCATTGCCGAGGCTGCCCGCATCCGCGGCCTTGGAAGCCGCCGCCGCGATTCCGCCCGCCGCTTTCACGTCGGGGGAAGCCAGGAGCTGTGCCGCATCGGCAAGCGACCCGGGAGAGGCTGTTTCCAGTAGCCGGATGGCCCGATCGAGCACGGCATCGGCCTTTTCGAAACGAAGAAAATCGCCCCATCGGACGGCAGCCTGCGCGGAGCTGACAACAGCCCGCGCGGCGCTCTGTGTCGGGGGAGTTGTCGCGCACCCCGCCAGAGCCAGCGCGGCCAGAATCGCGGCCAGGAGCGCGCGTGCGGGCGCTCGTCTCATTTCAGCGCCTCCGGTTCCCTGGCCTCAGCTATGATCGGTCCCAACGGCGCCGTGACCATGTAGTAGTCGTTGGATGCGTTCCATAAGGTGAACCCCGAGCCCGCCCCCTGCAGCGAGCCACGCACCTGGTTCTGGAGGTAGGTGGAATAGACGGCTTTGGAAAAATCAAGCTCCCCGCCGATGCGGAAGGCCTGGACATAGGGACGGATCACGCTTCTTCCTTCCACGATATACGCGGAACGCCTGGTTCCTTCGTCATAGATGTAGGTCGCCCGGGGGAGGTACTCCATGGAGCCGAGGAAATCCCGCGGAAAGTGTGAGGGGTAGAACATGGGCTGGATGACGTCCACGTACTGGGAATACATCTCGATATTCTGCGCCACCCAGTTGGAGATCCGTGCCCAGCCGCAATAGCCGTACACGTCTGTGGAGAGAGGCAGGGAGAGGTTCTCCCGCGCCTTGGCAAGGAAGGATTCCAGCGCTTCCATCTTTGCCATGCCGGGCTTGCGGAAGCGCCACGTGATGTCCCCCACGTCGCCGTCGGAGGGGAAGCGGATGTAGTCGAACTGCACCTCGTCCACGCCCTTGTCCTGCAGCTCGCGGGCTATGGCGATGTTGTAGTCCCACACGTGCTCGGAGTAGGGGTCCACCCAATATTCCCCCTGGTAGGTCGTCTCCTCTCCGGTCGCATCGTCCACGTTCGTTTTCAGATACCGCCACGGCCCCTTTACCGCCTTGTCCCACGCCGCGTAGGCGAAGTTGTCCGCATTGTAGAGCTGTTTATCCCGGAAGACGACGATCCTGCCGATGAGGTACAGGCCATTGGCGTGCGCCGTCTGCACGATATCTTCTATCTTGAAGCGCTTCTGCACCGCGCCGATCCTCGCCGGCTCGGGAAGCTCGGTGTCGTACGTGACATACCCATTGTCGTCCTTGAAATCGAGCACGATGCTGTTCAAGCCCTGCGCCTTGAGGAAGTCGAGGTGGGTCTGCAGGCGCTTGCCGCTCGCCCAGAAGGAGGACACGTAGATGCCGTATTTCTCCGCGGCCGTGGCCATGCGCTGCGCCTTGACCGCGGAGATGGCCACCCGGTCCTGGATCTTCTCAATCATCTTCCACGTGCCGATGCCCAGGAGATACTCCCACCGCGCCGTGTCCGTGCGCGCCTCAAGGCGCCACCCCTCCTGCGCGGCAGGACGATGGAAGGCGATGTCGCGGATGGGGGACGCATCAGGGTCGGGCGGCAACGGGATCGTATCCACGGTCCTGTCCCCCTTGCGGAAGGCGAACAGGCCCTTGCCGAAACCGAGGCTGAACCAGATCCGGTCCGGCGTGACGGGGTCGTACGCGAGGGAGGCGATCTCCTCGTAGTTGCCGCCGCCGAGCTGCAGCGGGGTCAGGGGCTCGGAGAGCGATGTCCACGTCCTTCCCCGGTCCACCGTCTCGAAGAACCCATGGAACGACGTGCCGACGGCGAATGCGTTGGGATTGTTCGGCGAAAGGGCGACGCAGGTGAGCTGGTCGTTCGCCTTGAGGGGATCCTTCAGCTCGAGCTTCTCCCAGGTGAGGCCGGCGTCCGCGGAGAGAAAGAGCGTGTCGAGGGTCGAGAGGACCACCCGGTCGGGGTTGGAAGAATCGATTGCCAATCCGGTGATGATGGGCGGCTTGTCCGCCGTGAACGGATACACGGATCGCAGGGGAAGGCCGTCGTTGCGGGCCGTCCACGTTGCCCCCCCGTCAGAGGAGATCAGGACTCCCTGGTCGCGCGATACTCGCCAGACGGCTTGCCCCGAGGTGCGGAAGATGCGATCCGGCGCGAAGCGCGTCTCCAGGGGAGCCGCGGCCGCGGCGGCCTTGGTTGCGGTTGCCGGGGAAGCGCTGCTTCCCTCCTGCGCGCTGAGAAAGGTGACAATGCCCGCCGAGGACAGAAACATCACGCTCACGGCGATGATGAGGATGGGCCGCCTGGTCATATCTTACTACTCGGCCGACGGGAGGTGAAAAATGAAACGATGAGAGCAATTCCGAGTATCACGAGGATCATCGGCCACCACTGTGTCACGAACGACGCGAACCCCCCCTCGGCATGGTGGATGCTGAAGGGAAGGAACAGCAGCGCAAGGCATGAGATGAAGAGGCCGGGGACCACGATCGCGGTGCGAGCGGAGGCTTTCTTGCGAAATCCGTAGGGCACCAGCGACAGCCCCGTGACCAGCATGAATGCCGGCCAGATCCGCGCAAGGCTCTGCGAGGCAAGGATCGTGTTCATCAGGAGAAATACGACACCGCCCAGCGTGCACACCATGCCGGGAATGATCCAACGGTCCGACCTGCCCCGCGGCCATGCCATGTAGAGGAAGAACAGCCCGACAAGGATCACCGCAACGGGCCACAGTCGTCCCGGCTGCGGCAGATATCCGAGGTTCCCGAGCATCAGCACGCTGCCTGCCAGGGCAACCGCCACCCCGGCGACAAGGAGCTTGTTGGGATACCGCGGCTTTTTCCTTTTTATCATGCGTCGAACGATACTATCAGATGCCGATCGTCTTGCCAACCTCCGCCCTTCCTGCTACTATCCCGCTACGGCAATGGCAGCAGGGGTGTATTGACATGGCGACTTCGGGAAGGGCAGGACGTTTGTTCGCGCTTTTCGCCCTCGGGGTCGCGCTTGTGGCCGCGCTGGCGGGGTGCGGCGCCTCTGATACGCGCTACTATCTGGGCGCGTTCGAGCAGAACCAGGACCTCAGGGAACTGTTTCGTCTTTTCAACAATGAGAAAGACCAGGAGAAGCGGTTCGTCCTCATCACGCAGATCGCCGCGGGGCTGGCGAACGAGGGCAGGATCGACAGGGAGATCCTCTTTCTCACGACCCACGTGGAGAAGAACCCCGCCGACATCTACAATGGCTACTACCTGCTCCTCGTGGCGGACGCCTATCGCGACATGAAAGCGGTCCCGCTGGCCATCCATTATTATCGAAGGATCCTCTCCAACTACGGGGATCTCCTCGTCAAGGGCGGCTCAATCCACCTGCAGTGCCTCCAGGAGCTGCTTGCCATTGAGACGGATCCCGCGGCCAAGATCGGCTACTACAAGGAAATGTTCTCCCGTTTCCCCGGGCAGAGCCCCGGCATCAACTGGTATGAGATGGCCAAGAGCTACGAGCTGGTGGGAGAGTGGGAACAGTCCATCCAGGCATACCAGAAATATATTGGATCAGTGGACGCGGACATCACCGGAGATTCCACCACGCTGCGCGAGGCATCCGAAAAGGTCAATTTCTATAACTGGGCCGACAAGAGCTGGCTGCTCCCCGACCTGAACGATCTGGTGGCGGCGGTGAAGGACGCCATCGTCACCAAGAACATCTCCCGGCTGCAGAAGTACAAGGCGCAGGTGAACTTCTTCCAGGAGCCGTGGGACCAGACGCAGCTGTACACGGATGAAACGGTAAATTACAATATCGTCAACTACCTTCTCACGTCCAACGTCTCCATAAGTGATCCTCTAGACATAGCCGCGAATGGCCGCACGGCCACCCTCAGGACCACCGGGTGGAACTTCAGGCCATCGACGTGGTACCTGTATTTCCGGCAGGTGGATTTCCCCGCCAATCCGGATATCAACGGGCAGTGGGAATGGGCTGGCATACGCTTCGGCGAAAAACTCTGACGGTCATTCTGATCGTTGCCGGCTCGGCCGCCGGCTTCGGGCTGGATGCAATCGCGGACCCGGACGGACCGCTTCCCCCCGTCCAGGGCCACGAAGGCGCGGAATTGTACTCTCTTGCCATTCCTGACGAAGATATTATTGGAAGATACGTGGACGGATTCCTCGCGGAGCGCAGGGACTGGCTGCAGGCGGTCCTGGACCGAAGCCTGCGTTTCCGCGCGCTCATCGCAGGCGCAGTGGCTGAGCGGGGGCTGCCCCGCGAGCTGCAGTACCTTCCCGCGGTGGAGTCCGCGTTCAACGAGCGCGCAACATCGCCCCGTGGCGCCGTGGGACTCTGGCAGCTCATGCGCAACACTGCTTCTCCCTTCGGTCTGCGCATGGACGTGTGGGTGGACGAGCGTCGGGACCCCGGAAAGGCGACCGACGCTTCCATCGACAAGCTGGCGGAGAACCACCGCATCTTCGGCGACTGGTACCTTGCGCTTGCGGCGTACAACTGCGGAGTCGGAAAGCTGTCGGGGATCCTGAAACGCAGCCCTGACAGCGATTATTGGGGCTTGAGGAGGAAAGGCGTGCTCCCGCGGGAGACAGCGGCATTCGTTCCCCAATTCCTCGCCCTGAGCAGGATATTCAGCTATCCGGGCCGCTATGGGCTGCGGGTGAGCTGGGACCCTGTTCCCGGCCAGGAGCGCATCCCCCTGGACCAGTGCGTGGACCTGCGCATCCTTTCCCGGGCCGCGGGAATTCCGCTTGACGCACTGGCATCGGGAAATCCCGAACTGAACTACCTGGTCACGCCGCCCGGCTCGTATCACTACGAGCTCAAGGTTCCCTCGGAGTATCGCGCGGCGGTCGAGCAGGCGCTTGAGGGCGCGGCGATGCCCCTCCTGGAGTTCCGTGTGCACGTTGTCGCGCCCGGGGACACGCTGTCGGAGATGGCGCAGGTCTACCGGGTGAGCGTCGAGATGATCCAGGAGTTCAATCCCGGGCTCCAGGCCCGAGCGCTGCGCATCGGCGCAAAGGTGCTCATACCCGTCACCCCTTCACGGAGCGCAGGATGAGAAAGAGCGTCTTTTTTCTTCTTGTCTTTTGCACCGCCGCGGCGTCCGCTTGCCTTGGGAACGGACAGCGGATCGTGTCCGAGCCGGGATACACGGCGGACAGCAGCGTGGACTGGGCGGCGGGGACCATCTCCCTTGAGATCACGCATTCGCTGGATCCCTCCACGCCGTCCCTGGCGCGCGCGAAGGGCGACGCGGAAACGGACCTGGACGCGCGGCTGCCGGAGTTCCTCTCCCGCGCGATTTCTCCCGTGACGGTGGATTCGTCGCACACCTTAGGCGATCTTCTGAAAGCTGATGCCGCGCTTTTTGCGCGCGTGAACGACCTCGCCCTTCGCGCGCGCCGCGCCGAGCTTGCCCTCTCCCCCGACCTTTCCACCCTGAGGGCGCGCTACGTCATCCCGCTTTTCGGCGAGCAGGGGATCGCCTCCCCGCTCTTCCCCTCCACGGAGACCCTCCTCCGCCCCCGGCTGGGCGAGGTGACGACGCGCGCATATACGGGGCTGCTCATCTTTGCCAAGGGAGCGCTGCCGATGGCCGGCGCATCGCGTCCCGCGGCGGCCCGGCCGGCGCTGTTTCCCCGGATCTGGGATGAGCAGATGAACCTGGTGCTGGACAAAGGGACGTGCAGTCCTGAGTGGCTCCAACGATGGGGCATGGTGGGATACTCCTCGGACGTGGAGGATCCTGCCTTGGCTCTGCGCGTGGGCAACCTGCCCTTGCGTTTGGCCGCCCGCGGCGTGTTCGGCGACGTGCCCACGGATATTATCATCTCCGTAGACGGGGCGCGACAGCTTCTGGCGCTGCCCGAGAACATCGCCCTTCTTCGCGAAGGCAGGATCTGCATCGTCTACGACAGTCTCGAATAGCCGCGCGCTTCGGCTCATTCCTCCGACAGCATCAGCATGGCCATCACCAGCGCATCACCCTTCATATTGTCCAGAAGGCAGAACTCATTGGGTTGATGGGCTGACTCCGCGATTTTTCCCCACACCACCGTGGGCATTCCCAGCTTGCGGAGGAAGGCCCCGACCGTGCCTCCGCCGAGCCCCACGGTGACCCCCTCCACGCCATAGACGCCCCGAATGGCGCGCTTCAGGGACGAGACCAGCGGCGCCTCAGCGGCCGTGGGAGGAGAAGAGGCCCTCTGGACCTCCTGCACATCCACGCCGACGCCGAAATCACGCTGTATGCCGTCGCAGATCGAGCGGATGGCGCGCATCACTTGGTCCAGGTTCTCCCTCGGCAGGATCCTGCAGTCAAGGTGGAATATGTCTTCCCCGGGGAGCGTGTTGATGTTGGGGACGTTTGCTTCCTTCTTTGTAGGCGTGAACGTGGAAACCGCGGGATCGAAGAGCATATCCCGCGCGGGAAAGAGCTCCGGCAGCGCTCCCAGGCGCACGACAAGGTGCGATGCCGCTTCGAACGCGTTGATGCCCTTCTGGGGGGTGGAGGCGTGGCACTGCTTGCCCCTCACACGGAAACGCAGCCACAGGATGCTTTTTTCCGCGATCTCAATCTCCGACCCGTCCACGGAGCCCCCGTCGGGCACAAGTGCCAGGTCCCGCTGGTGGAAGAGGCTGGCCTTCTCCACGAGGTATTGGACCCCCTTGTCCGACCCGGTCTCCTCGTCGGAGACAAAGAGCAGGCGCACCGTGCGCGTAGGCGCAAGGCCCGCCTCCCTCACGCAGACCGCGGCGAAAATGGAGGATACAATGCCCTGGTGATTGTCCTCAACGCCCCGGCCGATGAGCCGGTCGCCATTTACCACGAGCGTATAGGGATCTGATTCCCAGAGGGACATCTCGCCCGGCGGCACGATGTCGAGGTGCGACATGATCCAGAAGACGCTGTCTGTTCTCCGGCCGGGGAGGGTGACCACGAGGTTGGGACGCTCCCCCTTGGGCACCCGTGGATCCGGAGCGGGGTGGGATTCGCAGGGCCCCAGGCCGAGCTTTTCCAGCCAGCGAATGAGCACCTGGGCCTTTTCCCACTCCCCTGTTCCGCCATTCTGCGGACCGAGCGCGGGCACGGCGGTGAGGTCCCTCTGCAGATCGATCATCTGCGCCTGTTTCTCAGCCAGCTTCTTCCGCAGCGTCTCCAATGCATCCATTGCGATCCACCTCCCGGCGCGGTCCGCGTCCATCAAACTGCGCGGCTGTCTGCCGCGCAAGGAGGTGTATACGGCTTTTTTGCCGGGGCGGCAAGTGCGCGAAGTGAAGGGGCGCCGGCGCCGCGCCGGCAGGCGTTTCCCCTTGAAAAAAAAAACGCGCCGCACCAGTATAGGCGCCATGCTGCGCAGAATGATCGTCGGAGCCCTCCTTCCCATTCCGCTGCTCCTCCTTGCTTCCTGCGGGGCACGGCCAGTCGGGTACGGCGTCGTTCTTTGGGGTGAAAACGCGGGCGAGCCGCGGACGGGAGCCGTCGTGGCGGTCTTGCAGGAATCGACGATCAACTCTTCCTATCTCATCTCCCTCCCGGGGGAGAAAAAGCCGATCGAATACACCAAGGGCCGGGTCCGATTCTTCAAGAATCGGGCCGAAGCAAATGGGTTTGCCTCCTCGACGTACGCGGCGTTCCTGACCTCCTGGGCGGTTGTAGTGAAGGAGGATGCGCCGCCCCTGCCCATTCGCTCCGCCGCAAGCCAGGACGCGAAAGTGGTGTATAGGCTGCAGTACAAGCAGATGGTGAAGGTAGTGGGCAGGGCCGCGGAGCAGGTGACGGTGGACGCGTACACCGATTACTGGTACGAGGTGGTGACCGAGGATGGGTACGCGGGCTTCTGTTTCGGACACTTCCTGAAATCCTTCTCTGTGACCGGAGATCCCGCCGCCGAGGCGCAGCGCATTTTGAGCCAGGACGAGAACCTTGCCCGGATCATGGGAACGACGTGGCGGCCGAGCTGGTTTCTGGACATGATCGAAAAAGGCGCCATCGATCTTGACATGTTCCGCGAGGATGTGGGCCTTTTTCCCAGCCCGTCGGACAAGCTGATGAAGCTCGTTCTTCCCCTGTCCACTTTTCAATTCAGCTATACAGGAGATCCGCAGAAGGTCGGCGCGCAGTCCTATGTGTTTCCCGGCACCGACCTCCGCATCGATGTGCTGGACGAGCAGCGCATCAACGTCTCCTATCGGTACAAGGACCAGCCGAAGACCGACATGTACGTGGTGATGACGGCTGACGTCGCGGAGATCGTCGCCGCGGAGCAGCAACGCCGCGCCGATCTGTACGACGGCCTGGTGAAGAAGGGGGCGACGCTGGCGAGCAGCGCCTACGGGACCATCCGGCTGGGCGAGGGCATGCGTTTCAGCTGGGACGGGTTCGGCAAGCTGGTTCCCTCGCTGATCGGTCCCGACGCGAAGGGAAAGGGTGCCGTGGATTTTTCCCTCCACGTGGGCAAGGATCTGGCCGGCGACTATGATGGGGTCATCACGTTCCTCTTCGACGAATACCCCAAGATCGGCGTCAGCTTCCTCTACAAAACGGCGGCGGCAGGGCTTCGTTTCACCTCGCTCTCAAAGGACAGCGTGCAGGACCTGTTTGTGACGCACCCGAGCATGTCTCCCGTGGTGATCTTCTTCAGCCAGTCTCCCTGACGAACCCCATGCCCCTCGTCAGCCTCTCGGGAGCTTCGGTGTCCTTCGGGGAGAGAAAGCTCCTCGAATCGGTGAATCTCACCGTTGCCACCAGCGCGAGAATTGCGCTGGTGGGACCCAATGGCAGCGGCAAGAGCACGCTCATGCGCATCATGGCCGGGCAGATGGCTCCCGACGCGGGCTCGGTGATACTAGAGAAGGAAACGCGCGTCTCCTACGTGCCGCAATCAGGGGTCGTGCACGAAGGCTGCACGCTCTGGGAGGAGGCGGACAAGGCCTTTGGCCGTGGCAGAGCCCTGGTACAGGAGATCGCCGCCGTGGAGGAGCGCCTGGCCGCGTTATCCAGCGAATCGTCAGAGGCCGACGCCCTGCTATGGAAGCACCATGCGCTCCAGGAACAGGTGGAGCGGCTGGGCTACCATCGCCGCGAGGAGGCAATGCACCGGGTGCTCACGGGGCTCGGGTTCTCCCGAAAGGATTTCACCACGGCGAGCGCGTCCTTTTCCGCGGGCTGGCAGATGCGCATCGCGCTCGCGCGCGCCATACTGGAAACCCCCGACATCCTCCTCCTGGACGAACCCACCAACTACCTCGACATCGAGGCCCGCAACTGGCTGGAGGGGTTTCTTGCCGATTTTGCGGGAGGACTCCTGCTGGTCTCCCACGACCGTTATTTCCTCGACGTGGTGGTGAGCGCGGTGGCGGAGATCTATATGAGCCGCGTGTCGGTGTTCACGGGCAACTACAGCCATTATGAGGAGACGCGCTCGAAGGAACTGGCCTCAATCCTGGAACGCTGGCGGGCGCAGCAGGAAGAGATCGCGCATACGGAAGCCTTCATCCGCAGGTTCCGCTACAATGCATCCAAGGCGCGGATGGTGCAGAGCAGGATTACGGCTCTGGCAAAGATGGAGCGCATCGAGGTCCCCCCCGTTGTGAAGTCCATCCATTTCGCTTTCCCCGCCCCCCCCGGCTCCGGGAGGATCGTTCTCACCGCGGCAGGGCTTGCCAAGTCCTACGGCGACCATCGGGTGTTCAGCGGGGTGGGAGTTGAAGTGTCGCGGGGGGACAAGCTGGTGGTGGTCGGCGTCAACGGCGCGGGCAAGTCAACGCTTCTCAGGATCATTTCCGGCGGGGAGCCGGCGGACGCGGGGAGCGTGAAGCTGGGCGCGGGGGTGATCCCGGCCTTTTATTCGCAGGAAAACGCCGACGCATGGACGAGCGACAGGCAGGTCATCGAGGAGCTGGAGGATGCGGCGCCAACGCCGCTCATCCCCGAGCTGCGCACCCTTCTCGGCGCTTTCCTTTTTCGCGGAGACGACGTCTTCAAACCCGTGGCCGTCTTGAGCGGAGGAGAGAAAAGCCGGCTCGCCCTGCTCATGCTCCTGCTGCGCCCGGCCAACCTCCT
Source organism: Spirochaetia bacterium (assembly GCA_049519415.1). GTDB lineage: Bacteria > Spirochaetota > Spirochaetia > SZUA-6 > Fen-1364 > Fen-1364. The sequence continues at coordinate 20,811 of JBEKQU010000047.1, read as the reverse complement.
CATCCTCGACGAGCCGACGAACCACTTGGATATCGCCTCCAAGGACGTTCTTCTGCGGTCGCTGCGGGAGTTCTCCGGCACGGTCATCTTTGTGTCTCACGACAGGCATTTCATCTCGGGCCTTGCCACGGCGGTGCTGGAAGTCAAGGGCGGGTGCGCGCGCTTCCTGCCGGGAGACTATGAATACTACCTGCGCAAGGTCGCCCTCGAGCAGGCCGCGGCCGAAGAGGCCGTATCGGGGGCCCCACCGGCCTCCGCCGAAGAGCGCCCGGTCTCCGCCGTCCAGCGCGAGCGGCAGGAGGAGAAGAAACTGAAGAGCGAGCTGCGCGCGCTGGAAAAGGAGGAGGGAAGGCTCATGCAGACGCTCGAGGATCTGGAGGAGGAGCGTCACGACATCGAGGGATCGATGGCCCGGCCCGACGTGTATGCGAACGGAGAGCGCATGCGGGACCTGCGCCGGCAAGCCGAGGGAAACCATGAACGGCACGCGAGCGCCACGATGGAATGGGAAAGGCTGGACCAGCGGATCAGGTCGCTGAGGCAGAAGATCGAGTCGCTCAGGACTGGCGCGCTCTGATGCCGGCTCAGGATGGATGCAGCTTCTCGATGAGATCTCCGTACAGCTCCGCGATCACCTCGCGCCGCTTGCTCAGGGTGCGGGTCAGCTCTCGGCCTACCTCGAAATCCGAGGAGAGCAGGGCGATCTTCGGAGTTTTGCCGCCGGGGAATGAGATCCCATTGTTCACAAGCTGGGCCTGCACCTCCTCCTGGTAGAAGCGGCACACTTCGGGGTTTCCCACAAGCTCCTTGGGATCCGTCCACTTGATCCCGCGCGACTCCGCAAGCCGCCGCAGCGCGTCCCTGTTGGGAACGATGAGCAGGCCCAGGGAATCGCGGCTCCCCCCCACCAGAACCGCCTCCTGCACGTACGGTGATTCCTGGATTACCAACTCGATGGGCTCCGGCTCTACGCGCTCGCCCGAACGCATGACGATGGCGTGCTTCATCCGGCCGGTGATCACCAGGTTGCCATCGAGCGTGAGGATGCCGCTGTCTCCCGTGGCCAGCCATCCGTCCGGGGAGATGAGCTGGCGCGTGGCAACGGGGTCCTTGTAGTACCCCAGCATCACCTGCGGGCCCTTGATGAACACGCTTCCCTTGCGGCCCGGCGGGAGCGTGTCCCCGTTTTCCCCCAGGACCCTCACGTCGGTGGAGGGCAGCGGCCTGCCGACCGTGCCCAGCACGGGGGCCTTCTCCGCCCGCATGCTCACGATGGGCGAGGCCTCGGTGAGTCCGTACCCCTCGAGGATATTCACGCCGATGGCGGCAAAAAAACGGTCGATGTACCCGGGCAGCGGACCGCCCCCGCAGATGATGGCCTTGAGCTTTCCGCCGAGGAGCCCCTTCACCTTGCGGCGCAGGATGAGGTGGGAGGCGAGCTTGATCGGCGACAGGAGCACGAGGGGCGGAACGGCGGCGAAGATTTCCAGCAGCCTCTCCTCCTTGCGGAACCGCGGATAGCGCCCCATGATGAAACCGGAAAAAACCTGATAGAATTTCTCGAAACGGATGAGCAGCCCTTCGACGAAGCCCACTTTCTTCCCGATGTCCTTCTCCATTGCTTCCAAGAGCGCCGGCACGATCACCAGGTAGTCGGGCGACAGCGCCGCCAGGTCGTCGAATATTTTCCAGGTCGTGGGCTGCGAGTAGGCGATGGTGCTCCCGAAGGAAATGCTGCAGTACTCCACCGTCCGCTCGAAGGAATGCCAGACGGGGAGGACGGAGAGCCAGACAGCCCCTGGTTCGGGACTGATGCTCGCGTGCACGCTGGTGACGTTGTGCATCATGCTGCCGTGGGAGAGCATCACCCCCTTGGGCCGGCCGGTAGTTCCCGACGTGTATACGAGGGTGGCCGTGTCGGCCGGCGTCACGCTCGCCGCCCGGAGCTCGAACTTGCGCTCACCCCGCGCGATTCTCGTCCGCCCCTTGCGGGTCACCTCGTCCCACGTGTAGATGAGCACGCGCTCCTCTCCGGTTCCCGCGTGCGGCTTGGCCCCCGCGAAATCCATCGCCAGTATCTTGCGCAGCCGGGGCAGCCGCCTGCGCAGCGACAGGAGCCGTTGGAGCGCGACGGCGTCCTCCACCACCACAAAATCGCAATCCGCGTGGGCGATCACGTATTCCAGCTCGCGATCCGTCAACCGGGGGCTCACCGGAACGTCGGCGCACGCGCATCCGAGGATCGCCAGGTCCGCGATGAGCCACCGGGGATTGTTTTCGGCAAGGATGGCGACGTGGGTGCCGGGCGAGAGGCCGATCGTGATGAGCCCCGTGCCCAGCTCATTGACGGCGTTGTACAGCTCCGCGAAGGTGACGGTGCGGAAGCCGCCATCCGGGCTGCGGGATTTCAGAGCGGCCAGGGATGAGAACTTGACGACTGATTCCTGAAGCAGCCCGATGAGGGTCGGTCCCATCGCTCCCTTCCACCTGTTCACGGATTGCGACGTGGCGAGCAGACCGTGTAAAAGTACAGTCCAGCCCCGGGGCATGTCAACCGTGCAGACGCATGACCGGCTGCCGCCGCGGTGCGCTTCACACGCTTTCCGGCCAATGCTATTATATCATTATGAGTGTATTCAAGACCTACGATATACGAGGCATTTGGGGCCAGGGGATGGATGATGCTTTCGCCTATCGCTTAGGCCGGGCCTTGGCCCGGTATATGAAGGCCAAGAGCTTTCTCATCGGTTACGATGCCCGCGTGCATTCGGCGGAGCTGTATAGGGCGGTTGCGGCGGGGCTCATGGAAGAAAGTGTGAAGGTTTCAGGCATCGGCCTGGCAAGCACCCCTCTGCTCCACTATACGCAGATGGACCTGAAATGCCCCGCGGCCGTAATGGTCACCGCGTCGCATAACCCCAGGGAGTACCACGGTTTTAAGGTCTTCGATTCAGTGGGCGGCTCCATGAGCTACGACAAGGGATTGAAGGACGTGGAGGCTCTCGTGGCGGGTATCGAGGCGCCTGCGACGCTCCCCCGAAGAGGCTTCCCGGAGATCGACGGCTTGGAGCGCTACGTGCGATTCGTTGCTGGGGCGGAGGGGAAAAAACCCCTCGGGACCCGGGTGGTAATCGATGTCTCCAATGGATCGGCGGGCCGGGTATTCCGTCGCCTGTCCGAGGCGCTGGCCATTGATGCGCTCATTCTGAACGAGCAGCCGGATGGGACATTCCCCCTGCACGACCCCAACCCGTTGAGGGAGGAATCAAGGACGCAGACGGCAAAAGCCGTTGTGGAGCACGGCGCCGCGTTCGGCGTGGTTCTGGACGGCGACGGCGACAGGATCCTTTTCGTGGATGAAAATGGTCGGGGGATAGAGAATTACTTCCTCTCCTGCCTGGTAGCCGAAGAGCTGCTGGCGCGAAACCAAGGCGCGGCGATCGTGTACGACCTGATCTCCTCCCGGGTGCTCCCCGAGCGCATCAGCGAGCTGGGGGGCACGCCCGTGGTTTCCCGGGTCGGGTACACGTTCCTCTACGACCAGATGGTGGCCTCCCACGCCGTGTTCGGCGCCGAAACCTCAGGGCACGTCTATTTCAAGGTAAGCGATACGTATTACACGGAGTCCGCGGCATACGCACTCGCGGTTTTGCTGCGGCTCCTGGCATCGCGAGGGATGCCGCTCTCAGAGCTGGTGCAGCCGCTGCGCAGCCGCTACGCGCAATCGCCCGAGATCAACGTGGAGGTCGCGGACAAGCAGAAGGCCATGCAGGAGATCGAGCGCAGGTTTGCCGGCGGCAGGATCGACCGCCTGGACGGCGTTTCCATCTCTTTCGATGATTTCTGGTTCAACGTCCGGCCAAGCAACACGGAGCCGGTCCTGCGGCTGCGCCTGGAGGCGAAGAACGCCGAGGTGGCGGCCGCGCGCAGCGAGGAGATCAAACGGATCCTGGCCTCGTAGGCTTGCGAAGCAAGCCTACGAAAGGGGCCCCTGGGCCGCGCAGAGTTTGCCACCGTGCTGAGCCGGGCGGCCGGGAGGGGCGCCAGTGGGGCGTGCGTAGACCCCCGCGCCCCTTTTTGCTACCCTGTCCCCATGGAGATACTGATCTACTCGCGCCCGCGGCCGGTGAAAATCCCCTGAACGGGCGAGCAAGGAAAGATGGCACGTGATCGAGAAGCTGGAACGAAGCAGGAAACGCTACGAGGAGCTGCAGGCGCTCATCTCGGACCCTGATGTCATCCGCGACCAGAAGCGGTATCGGGAGCTGCGTCAGGAGCATGCCTCCCTCACCGACCTGGTGGAGGAGTTCGCCCGGTACAGCGCCATCGAGGCGGAGATTGCCTCCAGCCGCGAGCTGGCGGAGGGCTCTGAAGACGGGGAATTGATGGAGATGGCCCGCGAGGAGCTGGCATCCCTGGAACAGCGCAAGGCGGGGTGCGTGACCCGGCTGAAGGAGCTCCTCGTTCCCAAGGATCCCCTGGACGACAAGAACGTCATCGTTGAGATCAGGGCGGGCACGGGCGGAGACGAGGCGGCGTTGTTCGCGGCGGACCTCTTCCGCATGTACTCGTATTACGCGGATTCCCGGAAGTGGAAGATCGAGATCATGTCCTCCAGTCCGACCGGTATCGGCGGCTTTAAAGAGATCATCTCCTCCATCACGGGAAAGGGGGTGTACGCCCACTTGCGCTACGAAAGCGGCGTACACAGGGTGCAGCGCGTTCCGGTGACCGAAGCGGGCGGCAGGATCCACACCTCCACGGCCTCCGTGGCGGTGCTCCCCGAGATCGAGGAAACGGAGATCGAGGTCAACCCGAACGACCTGCGCATCGACGTGATGCGCGCCGGCGGCCCGGGCGGGCAGAGCGTGAACACCACGGACTCCGCGGTGCGCATCACCCACCTTCCCACCGGAATCGTCGTGCATTGCCAGGACGAGAAGAGCCAGCACAAAAACAAGGCAAAGGCGCTGCGAATCCTCCGCGCGCGTCTGTACGAGGCCGAGGAGGAACGCAAGCACGCGGAGCGCGCGCAGGCGCGCAAGAGCCAGATTGGTTCCGGAGACAGGGCGGAGAAGATCCGCACCTACAACTTCCCGCAGAACAGGGCGACGGACCATCGCATCAACCTCACCCTGTACAAGCTGGACGCGGTGATGAAGGGGGAGATCGAAGAGTTTGTCGACGCTCTCCGCCTGCATGCCCAGGAGTCGGCGCTGGCGTCGGAGAGCCCCGCGCGGCCGGAGGCCGCGCATCGGCCGGCAGGGCCGGATGCATGACCGTCCGGTCCCTGCTCACGCAGGGCTACGACACGCTTTTCTTCGCGGAGGTGGAAACGCCCCTCCTGGACGCGCTCGTGCTCCTTGCCCATGCCCTGGAAACCACGAAGGAAAAACTACTCGCCTCCCTTCCCGATCCGGTCTCGGAGGAGACGGAAGGGCAGTACCGCGCCCTGGTGGACAAGCGCTGTTCCGGCATGCCCGTCTCCTACATCCGCCGGGTGAAGGAATTCTACGGCCTTGAGTTCTACGTGGATGAAAGGGTGCTGGTGCCGCGGCCCGACTCCGAGGTGCTGGTGGAAAAGGTCCTCCAGATCGTGCGCGGCGATCCACGGCTGCACCGCGTGCACGACGCCTGCACCGGGTCCGGCTGCATCGGCATCGCGGTGAAGCGCACGGCGCCCGATCTGGACGTGAGCGCCTCTGACATCTCCAGCGCCGCGCTCGAGGTGGCGGCCGTGAACGCGAGGCGCATCCTCGGCATCCGCCTGCCCTCCTTCCAGTCCGACCTCCTGGACGAGGTGCCGGGCCCGTTCGACGTGATCGCCTCCAATCCGCCGTACCTGCGCGACGACGAGGTCGCGGACATTCGCAAGCTGGGATGGCCGGAGCCCGAGATTGCGCTGCGCGGAGGCACGGACGGGACGGCCATCGCGCAGCGGCTCATCCGTTCGGCGCCGGCCAAGCTCGCGGCCGGCGGCTGGCTCCTCCTGGAGGCCGCGCCAGCTCAATTGCCCAAGCTGCACGCGCTCATGGACCAGGCGGGCTTTCACAGCGTCGATATCGAGAAGGACCTGGCGGGCAAGGATCGGGTCATCGCCGGGCGGCTGGACGTGGTTGCAGGAGCATATCCCCATGCCTGACGCCCAGCACGCGGAGGTCTCCCTCGCCGCCAGCGGCCCGAATGCGGCGGCCCAGGTTTCCAGCGATATCGCGGAGCTTCTCACCTACTTCGAGGAGCGACTCTCCGCATATGACGTCGAGGAGAGGAAAGCGATCCTGTCCGCCGCCGAATGGTCGCGGCGATTGCACGCCGAACAGAAGCGGGCATCGGGCGATCCCTTCTTCATCCACCCGCTGAGCGTCGCTTCAATACTGGTGGACATCCACATGGACGCGCAGGGGGTGATCGCCGCCCTTCTGCACGACGTGCTGGAGGATACCGAGACCACCCGGGCAGCTCTGCGCAAGGAGTTCGGCAGGGAGGTGGAGTCCCTGGTGCAGGGGGTTACCAAGATTTCGGTCCTGCGGGGCAGGTCGCGCTCCCTGCGGCATGCGGAGACCATCCGCAAGATGCTCTTCGCCATGGTGAAGGACGTGCGGGTCATCCTCATCAAGCTCGCCGACAAGCTGCACAACATGCGCACCCTCGGCTACCTCGGGGAGGAGGACCGGAAGCGCATCGCGCTGGAGACCCTGGATATCTATGCGCCGTTGGCGGGCCGGCTGGGCATTTCGCGGCTCAAGGACGAGCTTGAGGACCTCAGCCTCAAGCACCTGCAGCCGCCGATCTACGAGCAGATCCGGCAGTTCGTGGTGGACCGCAAAGGCGAGCGCGCCGATTACCTGGAGCGCGTCAAGGAGGCGATCAACCGGGAGGCGCAGGAAGCCGGCATCCCCATAGAAATAGAGACGAGGGCCAAGCATTTCTATTCTATCTATCAGAAGATGCGCAGGCGGGGCAAGCCGCTGGAGGAGATCTACGACCTGCTGGGTCTGCGGGTCCTCTGCGACACGACAAGCCAATGCTACGAGCTGCTGGGCCTCGTGCACAAGCTCTGGATGCCCATCGAGGGCAGGTTTAAGGATTACATCGCAATGCCCAAGTCCAACCGTTACCAGAGCCTGCATACAACGGTGATGGGGTACGACGGCAAGATCATCGAGATACAGATCCGCACCCACGCCATGCATCAGACCGCGGAGAACGGGATCGCCGCGCACTGGCTGTACAAGAGCGGAGCAATGAAGGAGGGGGAGAAGACCAAGGAGCTCTCCCTGATCAACAAGCTGCGCGAATGGCAGGGCGCCGAATCGGTCTCGGGGGATTTCCTGGACGAGATCAAGAAGGAGCTTCTGCGCGATTCCATATACGTCTTCACGCCCAAGGGCGACGTGGTGGAGCTGCCGTACGGGTCAACGGCCATTGACTTCGCCTATCACATCCACACCGACATCGGCGACCAATGCACCGGAGCGAAAGCGGATGGCGCGATCATCCCCCTCAAGGAGCCCCTGAAGAACACGCAGGTCGTGGAGGTGATGACCTCCAAGACCGCGCACCCCCACCTGGACTGGCTGCGCTACGTGAAGACGTCCAAGGCGCGCTCCAAGATCAAGCACTGGCTGGCGCAGAACGAGCCGGGCCTCATCTTTGACCGCAACATCGTAGCCCGCAAGAAGGTGGAGGCGCCGCAGGTCGATGCGTCCCAGCGGCAGAAGCCCGCCCCGGCGGCAGGGGCGCGGACGCAGCAACCGGCCGCCAGAATGCCGCCAGGAGCGGCCGCGGCCAGAACGGCCCCGGGCGCGCCGGGAGCAAAGGGCGCCCCCGCCGACGCCCAGGCACCCGAACCTGAAACGCAGATCCGCGATGCCTCGAAGGTCTCCATCCGCATCGGCCAGGAGCGCAACATCATGATCCGGCTGGCCCAGTGCTGCACGCCCTCCACGGGCGATACGATCGTCGGCTATATCTCGCGGGGCAGGGGGATCACGGTCCACAAGATCGGCTGTCCCAGCATCGCGTCGATCAAGGACTTCGCCGAGCGCAGCATCGACGTGGAGTGGGAGACCGTCTCACCCAAATCGACCCGTCGATTCCAGGTGACGGCGCGGCTCACGTCGAACCTCTTTTCCGAGATCGAGGGGGCGCTGAAGAAGTTCGGCGGCCACCTCATCGAGGGCAAGCTGGAGGAGAGCGGCCACGAGATGCTGCGCGGCTTCTTCACGGTGGAGCTGGACAATCGCGAGGACTTCGGCCGGGTCATGAAGAGCCTGCGCACCATTCCATCAGTCGTGAACATCCAGGGAAGCCCGGGGGGCGGCTCGTGAGATTGACCGCCCGCCCAGCGCGGAGCTTCCAGAGATAAGAATCACTTCGGCGGTGGGGCGCTACTTGTACATCTGCATGAGCTGGACGAAGTTGTAGATCTTCTTGTAGACGCCGGCGATAACGGCGCGCAGGTCCTTGTCCGCGGCGGGCTTCAGCTCCTTCCAATTCACGAGGTATGCGGGGTTGGGCTTGCCGACATCCTCGTGGGCGAGCTTCAGGACGCGCGCGATGCCCACGAAGTACTGTATCGAGTCGCCGAGCATCGCGCGCGCCTCGTCGTTGATCTGGTTCAGGGCCATGCGCAGCTGCACCAGCGCTTTCCGGTCCCGGTCGGCGCGCAGGGCGATGGTTTTCAGCTTCCGTCCCAACTCCCCATCCTCCGCAAGGTCGGTGTCGAATCGTCCGATTTTCTCCGACACTGTCAGCAGCTGGTGAAACGCTTCCGACATCTGTTGAGAGGGCTGGCTGTCTGCCCATTTGCCCTTGATGATAAGCAGGTCCACCAGCTCGCGGATGCTCTTGGGAAGATAATCCACGAGGAACGCGCGCAGATAGTTGAGCGCGGACACGTACAGAAAACCGCCGAGCATCTTCTGGGTGTATTCGGGATTGGAGTTCTCCGAATAGTACGCGAGCTTCTCCACGGCGCCGGAGCCGAAAACCGCCCGGGCCAACTCCTCCATCTTTTCGCTGCGTTTGCCGTGCGCTACCTTCTCCAAGGTGGTCTCCGCTTCCGCCTTCACCTTGGCCAGATACGGTTCCACGATCCGCTCCCGATGGGTGCGGATCATCGGCTTCCAGCCGGGGTCCTGTATGATGTGACGGACGACAAGGAGCAGGATGCCGCTCTTCTGCGCTTCACGGATGATCTGCAGCGCCTTGCGCAGAGCCTCCCGCGACACGACCTCCATGCCGCGGTGCTCCTTGAGAAGGGAGAGCGTCCTGTCCCAGTCCGCATCCGGATCGACATTCGGGAGGATTTCCAGGAAATCCTGGAGCTCTTCCTTGAGGGAAGCGCCATCGATGGATGCGAACCGGGGCATGTAGGAAAAGTCGCGCTCGGGCAGTCCGGGATCGAATTTCTTCAGCAGAAAAAAGTAGTCGAATCCGATCAGGTCCAGGAGGACCAAGGTGCGGTTGAACAAGGCGTCGAGATCGTTCATCCAGTTCGTGTCTATGCTTTCCAGGAGGGCTTTGATGTCCCGTTTCACCTCAGCATCGAGGCGCGCGGAGTCCGCGCCTTTCTTCGCGCGCTCATCGATGGATTTTTCCGACAGCCGTTCCTTGAGCAGGGCCTGCTCCTCGGTCAGCGAAAGATCCACCAGAGCCATCTTGAGGGCGCCCGATATCTCGGCGCCCTTCACCAGCACTTGGGCCGCCGCAACCGCCTTGTAGATCTCCCAGAAGAACCGGGCGAGGCCGGGTTCAGCCGTGGACTTGAGGGGGTTGTAGAAGCGCGTTCGATTCCTGCGGAGCTCGGCCCCGATGTCCCGCAGCTGCCGCTGTTTCTGTTTTTCTGGGTCGTCGCTGCCGAACAGCGTCATCAGCCGCCCGAAAAATCCGGAGGATTTTGCCGGGAACGCGGATTTCTGCTGAGGGGGCTTTTTCGGAGCCTGGGCAGCCATACCCCCCAAGCGTAGGGGAAAAGGAACCTGCTGTCAATGGAAAGAGCGGGGAACGGCGGACGCCTGCCCTGCCTTGCGCGCGCCGGCGCTGGGATTCGACTGTTGATCGGCCCGGCCCTTTCCGGTAGTATGCGGAAGCCATCAGCAGAGGAGGGCGTATGCAGAAATGGGTGTGCACGGTGTGCGGGTACCTTTATGATCCCGCAAAAGGCGACCCGGAGAACGGCGTCCCGCCGGGAACGCCGTTCGAGAAGGTGTCCGCCGATTGGGTGTGCCCGGTGTGCGGCGCCGGCAAGGAAGATTTCGAGAAGAGCTCAGACTGATCGGCAATCCCGGTTTCGACAGGCTGGCCATTCTTGCGCGGGAGGCGGGTTTTCAACGCGCCGCGGTGGTGGATCAGCGGCTGCTGCGCCCCTGGGCCCGAAGGATCCAGAGCCTGCGTCGGCAGGGAAGCCTGGACCGGGAGCCGCTGCGCGGGCTCGAATGGGACTGGATCCTCGATCCTTCGTCGTGGTCGGGCTCTCAGTCCATCCTCGTCTGCTGCATGTCCTGTTTCCGCAGCGAGCCGGATGACCTGTCCCTGCCCGGTGATCCGCACGCGCTGGTCGCTCCCTTTGCCCGCGCCCACTATTATCGCTCGGCGCAGCATCTCCTGCGTGGCCTGGCTGCGCGGCTGGAGCGCGAGTTCGGCATCCCATGGAGGGCGAGCCGGCTTTTCTCCAATTCGCGCATTCCGGAAAAGCCTCTCCTTGCCGCAACGGGAATCGGGACGTATGGCAGGAACGGGTGCTGCCTCGTGCCGGGCCTCGGTTCTCTCTTCATCATTGCCGGCGCCGTGATACCGATTGCATCACGCGATCTCCCGCCCGCTGACGCGGAGCCGGTGGCCGACCCGTGCGGTTCGTGCGAGATGTGCATGAAAGCCTGCCCGGTTCAGGCAATCGTGGAGCCGGGCGTGGTGGATCCGGATCGATGCCTCCAGGGACTGGCCGGAACCGCGCGGCCCATGCCCGACGGTCTGAGGGAAACATGGGGAACGAGGCTCTATGGGTGCCAGGAATGCCAGTCGGCATGCCCGCACAACAGGGCGTTGAATGAGCCTGCCCCCGCCGCCGTGGGGGAGATTGGTCCAAGCATCTCCCTGAGAAGACTCCTTCGGCTGGATGCGGAAGAATGGAAGGACCTGTTCCGCGGCACGGCGATGGGCGTGTCGTGGATATCGCACGAGGCTCTCTTGCGCAACACCCTGGTCGCTGCCGGAAACAGGCGGGACGCATCCCTGCGTGACGACGTAGGGCGGCATGCGCATTGCAGCTCACCAATGATCCGCGATACGGCTCTCTGGGCGCTGTCGCGGCTGCCGTAGCGTCCTATCGCCGCGCTCCGGAGGTGAAAAAGGCGAGAATAATGAAAAGGGGAATGAGAACGTAAAGGAAGAGGCCGCCGAGGCTGGGAACTCCCGATGCGATATGGTAGCCGTAGACCTTCGGGATGTACTGCTCGAACAGGACCACGAGGAACCAGAGGATGCCGGTGAGGGAAAGAAAGACGTTTCTCTGCCGCGCAAGGTTCCAGATGCCGAAGATGCCCGCGAGGATTCCGAGTATCAGGTACAGGGTGCTCCAGCCCATATGAGGTCTCCTTTGGCGAAACGGTTCTCTCCGTCGTGTCACAAAACCGCTGACGGGTCAAGCCGGGCCGGGGAAGAGCCCGCGCGGGAACCGCGCTCCGCTGTCATTGGCCTTGGTGCTGCGCCAAGGCCGCGCTGATCCGCCTGAGCAACGCGTCGCGCGACAGCGGGGCAGGGGCTGTCGGCAGCACGAAAGGAAATGGGACGGGGACGGGCGCAGCAGCGAAGGGAGCCGCCAGGCCGGGCAATGGCCATGCGACGGCAAAGTCCTGGCCGGTTCCTTCAGCAAGCGCTTCCAGTGCGTCGGAGATTGCCCATGCCGCGGCGCTGTCCCCGAGGGGCGGGACCCGTCCTGAAAATGGCAGCCACATGTTTCCGTCTCGCGCAAGAGCTGTCAGTGCGGGGCCAAAACGCGCAAGCACAGGCATGGCAGCAATGGCGTCCGCAACCGGGATGCCCGCGTCCACAAGAGTGAACACGCGATCTTTCCAGGAAACGAGCCCCGGCCGAAGCCCGAGAGAGCCTGCGATTGAGAGCGTTGCCATTGTCCAATCCGCTTCGTCCGGCGAAAGGCTCCGCAGCGCCGCGCGAACCCTGGGCGTTGCGTCAACTCTTGTCCGCTGCGCTGCGGATGTTGCGCCCGCAAGGACGGGCGTCTGACAGCGGACGCTGCCGAGTGAATCAAGAATGCCGGCAAGCGCGGTGAAAGGATCCTTGTCGGGAGAGTTCGCGGGATCCAGGAGCGTATCGGCAAGCGCGCCCAGCAAGGCATCGTTGGCCAGGGCGCGTCGTGCCACGGATTCGGCGAGCCCCTCTGCCTGCGCGGGATCCGTCATCTGTATGTGAAAGGAGAAAGAGGCTGAAATTCCCTCGACGCCGCGCTCATAAGTGACAAGGGCGGCTGCCGAGAGTCCGGCATCAGCAGACGCGGAGACGGAGCCGGCGAGGCTGATGCGGATCTCCACGTCGCGTTCCTCGCCCGGAGCCATGCTGTCGATCACTGCCAGTGACGGCGTGAGAACTATCGCAGGGATGCTGACGTGCACCCGTATCTGCGCAAGCATGTCGGGCGACGCGTTGCGCAGGCGGAGGAGCGCCACCAGCGAGTCTTCGAAGGGAGAGATTTCCTCCGCGCGCGCGCTTGCCGCCACCAGGCGAATATCCGAGGCTTGCGCGAGCGCGGAGCGCACCTCCTGCCGGCGCGATACCACGGATTCCAGAAGCTGCGCGGCATCCGGGTCCCCCGGCGCTTCATTGGCAAGCTCGCGCGCCGATTCTCCGGCCCTGAGGTACGCCCCGTCCGCCCGGCTGTACAGAAGGTCGCGCGCGAGGGAATCGGCCAGCTCCACGTAGAGCGTGGCTTTCTCTTTCAGCAGGGCGATGCGCGCATCCGCGCGGTCCCTCTCCGGTCCCCCGGTCCGGGCCAGAAGATCGCCGAATTGCCAGGCCATCAGAGGCAGCCCGATGCCCTGCGCAAGTACGGATGCCTCGTCCAAGTCAGCCTGCCTCCGTCCATCCAGACGGGAGAGAAGAGACGCAAGCTGGGCGGCATCGCCGGTGGGAGCTGAGGAGAAGGCGAGCAGCCTTCGCGACGGCGCATCCAGTATGGTGAACGAACCATCGGATCTGTTCACGGCAAGGGCGAAAGAGGGAGGCAGTTGCTCTCCGGGTCTGCCGGGAATGCGCGACAGCCGCCAGACGGGGATGCCGGTGTTCTCGAACTTCCACACCTCCCCATAGCCCGCCAGCAGGAAGCTTCCGTCATCCAGCGCCTCCATCTGCTGGGGGAGCTGCATGATGGATGCCTTGAACAATGGCTTGATCGAATAAATCTCCCTGCCGTCGGGCGTGAGTATCCTGACGCGTCTCTCCCCGGCGTCCCACGCCCAGAGGTTCCCCTCCCTGTCGCGGGAGAAGGCGGAAACGTAGGAGGCGGCGATCGGAACCGAGCGCCATGGCGCGCCCGAGAAGGAATACACGGAAAGGCCTGCCGCGGCTGGGTCGCTGGAGAGGACCGCGAGCGTGTCATCATCGAGCAATCGCGCGCCGAGGGCCGACAGCCCGGGCGCGTCGAAGACCTGACGGGTCCCCAGCCGAGGATTGACGAGCGCGATCTTTCCCTGCCGCTCGGAGAGCAGGAAGAGCCTGTCCGCGGCGCCGACGGAGATGCCTGATAATTGCAGCTGCTCACGTCCGCTTGCCTGGCCGTGCAGATCGCGGAGCGTGGAGGCGGTGATGCGGAACAGCGGCCCGAGTGTGAGGTAGGCGTGGGGGAAACAGACGGTCAGCTCATCTCCTGCCTGCGCGAGCGCCATTGGCTCCAGGTCCTCCGCATTCCATCCCGTCAGCGCCTGCAGGGTATCGGTCTGGAGCATCGCCGTCAGGACGGGGGCGGGGGAAAGGGGGAGAGCGGAGAAATCGCCGGTAGAGAAGTGCAGAAACGCGATATCGCCCGCGATTGTGGCGACAAGGCTGGCGGGGGATCCGACAGGCACGGTGGAGGCCAGAGAGCGCGTCACGCTGCCGCGCGTGAGGTCCGTGTCGATTGTGACTTCGCCGTTTGCGGCGCCCAGTGTGACCCGAACGGAAGCATCTACCGGGCCGCGCGCTCCGGATCCATCGAACGACAGATCGAGGAACCGGCCGTACTCTCCTGTAAAGAGCCGTTGCAGGCCCGCGCGCAGCCCGTCCATGCTGGGAGCCACGGCGGCCGCTTCGGGGCTGATGGTGAGGGTGACATACAGCGTCTCCCCCGCGGCGGCGCACGGCGCAAGCGCAAGCAGCAGCGCCAGGACCGGAAGGCGTGAAGGGGCGCGATGAGGAGCGCGGGCCATCACTGGCCGTGCCCGAGAGCGTGCAGGATTGCTTCCGCTTCCGCCCTCTCGTCCCACGGCGTCGGTCCTGTCGGACCGATGATGCTGCCTTCGTGGCCTTTGCCGAGAAGCAGGACCGAGTCCCCGGGCCCGGCCCGCGATACCGCAAGCCGGATCGCCTCCCTCCTGTCAGGCACGAGGAAAAGGTTCTTGCCCCGGGTCTTTCCCGCGCAACCGGCAGCCACCTGCTCGATGATGCCCACCCTGTCCTCGCCCCGAGGGTCCTCGTCGGTGATCACCACGGTGTCGCAATGCGCGGCAGCGGCGGCTCCCTGCAGGGGGCGCTTCGCATTGTCGCGCTCTCCCGCGGATCCGAACACTACGATGATCTTTCCCCGCGTGTGCTCCCGCACCCAGGGAAAGAGCTTCTGAAACGCGCCGGGGGTGTGGGCGTAATCCACGATCACGGCAAAGGGCTGGCCGCAATCGACGTAGTCCATCCGGCCCTGAACGCCCCGCAGCCGCTGGAAGTGCCGCGCCAGGGACAGGGGCGGAACGGCGAGCGCGCGCGCCGCGGTCAGGCATGCGGCCAGCGAGTTTTCCACCCAGAAGATGCCGGGGATCTCGATCCGCGCTTCGGCCTCATTACCTTCATGCACGATCCTGAACGTTGTGCCGGCGATGTCCGCGCGCAGGTCGCGCGCCATGAGGTCGGCGGATGCTTGCAGGCCGTAGCTCCACACAGGCGCGCGCGTGGAGGCGCGGAAGTAGCCCGCGCTGGGATCGTCCGCGTTCACCACGCAGAATCGCGGACAGCTCACCGTCTTCTCGGCGTCGGGGGACACGGCGCGGAAAAGGTTCGCCTTGTCCGCGCGGTACTGATCGAACGACCCGTGAAACTCCAGATGCTCGTGCGTGACGTTCGTGAGGACCGCTGCGTCGAAGTGCACGTCGCCCAGCCTGTTCATGCGGGCTGACAGCCCGTGCGAAGTGGCTTCCACGACGGCATACTCCTTCCCCATGTCCACCATCTCGCGCAGCATGCCGTGGATCTCTGTCGCCTCTGGCGTGGATTGGCGGAAGGGGTTTTTTACGATCGTGTCGGAGGTCTGAAAGGACACGGTGGAAAGGAACCCCGCCTTCTTTCCCAGGAACCCGAGGAGCTGCGTGATGAACCAGACGGTGGAGCTCTTCCCGTCCGTTCCCGTCACCCCTATCACCCGAAGGGAACGGGAGGGATGCCCGTAGAAGCGCGCCGCGATCGGGGAGAGCGCGGTCCGGGGGTTCTGCACGCGGATGCACGTGGCTTCGTTCAGCGGCTCGGCGAGCTGCCGGGCGAGCAGGACGGCCACGGCGCCCCGGTGGATCGCGTCGGGCACGAACCTGTGGCCGTCTGTATGCTGCCCGTCTATCGCAACGAAGAGGAACCCCGGCTTCGCCTCCCGGGAATCATAGGCGATCCCGCTGATGCGGCGGTGCATGTCGCCCTGGACATCCTCGACCGGAAAACCAGAGAAAAGATCGCTCAAGCTCATCTCAGGCATCGATGAATGCTATACGGGCGGGGTTGCACGATCAAGATGCGCGGCGGCAGGCGGTCAGCGCCGCTAGCTCGGCTGCGGTAGGCCGCTAGCGTGCCGGCTTGAGCGCCTCCACCGCAAGGCCTACCGCTGTGACGTGCAGCGATGCGCCGGAAATGGCATCAGTGGTCCCGTCAGCTCTGACCGCGATCTTGGCAGGGTCCTGGACCTTCAGGATTGCCGCCTGGACCGCGGCAGCCTGAACGTTCCACTCTCCCAGCTTTGCCGCTTTTCCCATGCCGTACCTGCCCGCGATCGCCTCGACGAGCTTCGATTTCTTCGTTGCGTCCTTGTACGTGCCGTTCCAGAGCACGTCGACGATGGTTCCATTGACCACCGTGATGAGCACGGAGTCTTTCCAGCCGGTCTGGGCGTCGAAGCCGGGCTGCTCCTTGAAGTACCAGCCGTCCTTCTTGTAGATGCCCTTGGGCACCGGCGCTGATGCGAGCGCCTTGTTGACCAGCGGGAAGAAGGTATTCACGTGGAGGGATGCGCCGGAAATGGCGTCGGTGGTTCCGTCCGGCTTGATCTTGTTGAAGCCGACGTCCTGGGTCTTTACGAGGTAGGCTTCGACCGTGGCGGCTTCCTGGTCCCATTCGAGCCCGAGCTTCGAGGCTTTCTTCATGCCGTAGCCGCCCGCGGCCGCGACCGTTTTTTTATCCGCCCCGCCGAGATTGGACACGCCGTTCCAGTTCACCTTTGTGATCTTGCCGCCGGCAACGGTGACGACAATCTGTTCCTTCCACCCCGTTTGCGGATCAAAGCTCTGGTCCTGCGCAAAGTAGACCCCGTCCTTGACCTTGACCTGCCCAAAGGCGATGCCGGTCAGAACAACGGACATGATCAGGGCCGTTATGAAAACTCGTTTCATGTCTTCCTCCTTGGGAAATGGGGAGCAGTAGAGCACCCGCAATGGAAAATACCCCCAAGGGGCCTCGCGAGGCAATGCGCGCGGCAGGCCGCGCGAACCGCTGCATTTGCTTTCGCGGCAGGGAATGGATATGCTCTGCGATGGGGAGCGATCGGCGATGTACACGGTGCGCATAGAGGACGGGTTTTCAGCCGCCCATTTTCTCACCCGCTATCACGGCAAGTGCGAGAGGCTGCACGGCCACAACTACAAGGTATTCGTAACCGCGGCAGGACCCGAGCTGGACGAGGGGGGAATGCTCCTTGATTTCGGCATCCTCAAGGGGGCGCTGCGCAGGATCACGAGCGAGCTGGATCACACAAGCCTCAACGACCATCCCGCTTTCAATGACGGGTGCCCCAGCTCCGAACGGATCGCTCGTTTTGTCTACGATAACATGCGCGAAAGCATCCCCAACGCCAACCTCACGCTTGTCGAGGTGTTTGAAACCGACAAGAACAGAGCCACCTATTCTCCCGTTTGAGGTCCCCGTGGACCTCCGTCAGCCCTACCTGAGAGAGCAGCTCATCGCCTACATTGGGAATAAGAGGGCCTTGCTTCCCTTCCTCAACGGGGTCTTCGCCGATCTTGCCGCGGACCCTGCCCGGACAACATTCCTCGATCCCTTTGCCGGCTCCGGAGCAGTGTCCCGGCTTGCCCGGCTCATGGGATTCCAGGTCCACGCAAACGATTGGGAGCCGTACGCGTACGTGATCAATTCCTGCCACCTCGGCGTAGGCCGCGCGGAGCTGGGATCTCTGTTTCAGGCCCGGGGAGGCCTTGCGTCCGTGCTTGCCGAGCTGAACCGGCTTTCTCCCCTGTCTGAGGAGAGGACCTATATCAGCAGGCATTACGCGCCGCGCAGCACGGCGGGCGCCGACTGGAGGACGGAGCGCCTCTTTTACACACGGGAGAACGCCCAGCTGATCGACGCTGTGCGCGAGCGCTTGGAGGAGATGTACCCCGGCGTTCCCGATAATGAGACATTGGCGAAAGAAAAGTTGACGCTCCTCGCGCCGCTCCTCTACGAGGCAGCGACGCACACCAACACCTCCGGTGTGTTCAAGGCCTGTCACAAGGGCTTTGGCGGCCACGGCCGGGATGCGCTGACCAGGATCCTCGCGCCCATCCGAATGCGGGCGCCCGTGCTTGTGGACGCTCCGGCAGCGTCCACCATGGCGTGCATGGATGCGGCCTCTTTCCTGCGCGTCCGGTCGGGAGACATCTGTTATCTGGATCCGCCCTATGCCCAGCACCAGTATGGGAGCAACTACTTCATGCTCAACACCATCGCTCTCTGGGACAAGCCGCCGGTGAGCGACGAACGCGGGCCTGATGGGCGGTTGCGCAAGAAGGCGGGGATACGGCCTGACTGGACCAGGACCCGGTCCGCCTTCTGCTACAGGAACACAGCGCCTGCCGCCCTGCGCGAGGTGCTTGATGCCGCGGACTGCCGATGGCTGGTCCTGAGCTACAGCAATGAGGGGCTGATCGGCCTGGAGGAGCTGTGCGACCTCCTGGCAGGAACGGGAAGCCTTTCCCTGCGATCGACGGGGTATGTGAAATATCCGGGAGGGAAGCAGAGCCTTTCCCGGACCACGCGGAACCTCGAGCTTGCTCTGGTGGTGGATCGCGGCGAACGACTCCGCGGCGCAGCAGTTCGTGAGAGCTTCCGGCCGCATCCCGGGGATATCGATATCCTGCTGCGACAGCTTCGCGTCGCGCAGCTCATGACCGGCTCCTTTGATCCACGGCGCATCAATGTCTCGTTTATGGTGGAAGGAGACTCGCTTATGGTCGGTCCCTGCGGGGGAACGACTATCGCTCTTCCCATGCGCCATTTCTGGCGTTTCACTTCGACCGCCCTTCCCCCGCGCTTCGATTCCGAATCCGATGCGGAACGCTTTCTTTCCCTGCTTGCCGGATGCGCGGTTCGCGACGTCCGTGAGGAGATAGAGGTTCTCCTCGGGATCCTTCGCGAGCTCGCCGAGCCGCGGGAGAGGGGGAAGCTTCTCCGTGAAATCTTGCGTCTCCTCAACAAGATCGCCCACAAAAAATACCGGGCGATGTTCCTGGAGACTCTTGAACACCTCCGCGTGGATGAGGCCCCAGGACTCTCAGAGACTTTGTTCGGCCAGCGGCTGGACGCGATTGCCTGCAGGGCTGAACAAAGGTTCGCGGGCGCCCGAATTATCCGAGAAGGAAAATCTTCCTAACCTCTTGACAAATCTAGTAACTCGTATTATATTTTAATAACTACTAACTGGTAGAGTATAAAGCGATGTCGGTACGAAATGCCCTTCTTGGCCTGCTTTCTCAGAGTCCCCGGCATGGATACATGCTGCGGACAGCTTTTGAAGCACTTGTAGGCGGCGAAGAGATCTGGGATGTGAAACCGGCGCAGATCTACACCACTCTGGCGCGTCTTGAGGAGAGCGGGCTTGTCCGGCAGGAGAGCATTGACCAGGGAGCGGGACCCGAAAAAAGGATTTATGCGATCACCCCTGCGGGGAAGCAGGAGCTGGCGTCCTGGTTTGCGAGCGGGGTTGAGGAGGAGCGGCAGCGCGACGAGTTTTTCGTGAAGCTGATGCTCAGCCTGAATGCCGAAGGGGAGGATCCGGCGCAGGTCATCCAAGCCCAGCGCGGGACTCTCTACCAGGAGCTGCACGACCTGACCGCGCGACGCAATCGCTCGGACCCGAAGTCGGAGCTCTCCACGATTTTCCTGCTCGATAAAACCCTTATGCATGTTGAAGCCGACCTGCGATGGCTGGACATGGTGGAGGCTCGTCTGGGAGAGATGGGGCGCCAGAAAAGGCCGCTGCCTCCGGCTCGGCCCCGCGGCCGGCCTCGAAAGTCATGAGAAAAGAGATGTCCGCGGCGCGGATGAGCGCCTGGGGAAGGAGATTCCATGTCACTGGTCAAAGCTGAAGGTCTCACCAAGGTCTACGGCACGGGCGAAACCGCCGTGACCGCTCTGGACGATGTCGGTCTGGCCGTGGATGCCGGGGAGTTTGTGGCGATCATGGGGCCCAGCGGCTGCGGCAAGTCGACCCTGCTGCACCTCCTCGGAGGCCTTGATCGGCCGACGTCGGGCACGGTGCTCATTGACGGTGAGGAGCTTACCACGCTCCCCGACACCGCGCTCGCCGAGCTGCGCAGGCGAAAGATTGGATTCGTGTTTCAGTTCTACAACCTCCTTCCCGTGCTCAACGCCACGGAGAATGCGGCCCTTCCCCTCCTGCTGGACGGGGTGCGCCCACCCGCGGCCAACAGCCGCGGCGCCGAGTGGTTGAGGAAGGTGGGGCTGTCTGATCGAGCGAAGCATCGCCCGTCGCAGCTCTCCGGCGGACAGCAGCAGCGCGTCTCAATCGCGCGCGCGCTCGTTGCCGACCCGGCGCTCGTCCTGGCCGACGAGCCGACGGGGAACCTCGATACGCGCTCATCGGATGAGATTGCCACGCTCCTGCGCAGGGTCGCCGACGAGTGGGGCCGCGCCGTGGTCATGGTGACCCACGACCCACGGATCGCGGCTTATGCCGACCGGATCGTGTTTCTGAAGGACGGGACGATCGTGGATGAAACAAAGCTCAGCGGCGGAAGGGACGCGAATGCCGTGAAGGCGCGCGCCGACCTTCTCTCGCAGTAGGGAGGATCCGATGGGCATCCGCATGACTCTGGCCGCGCGTTATCTCAATGGCCGCAAGCTCAGGGCCTTCCTCACCACGCTCGCCGTGGTGTTCGGGGTCCTGGTGATCTTCGGCATGAACACCATGGTGCCGACCATGCTCCAGGCCTTCCAGTCCTCCATGATGGCTGCCGCCGATACGGTCGACATGACCGCGACAACGATAGCGAACGATGCCTTTCCCGCCGCAGCGCTCGAAAGGCTGAAGGGGGTGGCCGGCCTGCGGGCCGTCCA
>JBEKQU010000046.1:0-39483 GCA_049519415.1 Spirochaetia bacterium | reverse complement strand
GTCGCGCCCTGCAGCGTCCCCCCGTTGCCCACTGTCAGGTTGTAGAAACTGTCCGCAGCTTTCGTGGTAATGTTCGGTGTGGCTGATGTCAGCTGGATATTTGAGGTCCCTGCGCTCAGCGTGAAGTTGGCGCTTGAGGAGTCCCACGCCCCTGCCACACTGTGCGTGTAGCTCCCGCAGCTCCACGTGCCCTCCGTCAGCGTCAGTGTCCCGTTCACCGTCAGCCCCGCCGTGGAGGTCACTACCACCCCTGCCGCGTTCTTGTTGATTGTCAGATTGTTGAACGTGTAGCCGCCCACGCTTGTTGCCGTACCCGTGTTGAACGTCACTGTGCTGGAGGCCGTCGTGAATGCGGTCGGCGCAAAGTTTCCTCCCACCTGGATGGTCTCCCCCGCCGTGGCGGTCAGAGTCCCTGCCCCGCTTACCGCTCCCGTCACATTGAGGTTCTTTCCATTGGTCGAGAGCGTGCCTGCTGTCAGCGTAAGCGCGCCATTCACCGTCGTGGTGGCCGCGGAAAGCTGGAAGGTCGCCGCTCCATTGATGACAAGGTTGTAATAGGCGTTCCCGATGCCTGCGGGCAGGCTATAGGGGCCTGCGCCGCCCGTGAACACAACCGCGCCCGAGTTGGTGTCCATTGTTGTGATGACCACCGAGGGCTCGTTTCCGATCAGTTGGAGGCTCCCATTATTGTCAAGGGTCCCGATCGTAAGGCTCCGCCCATTGCCGTCTACCGTCTCCAAGCCGGACGCAATGCTCAGCGTGCCGGTGACCGTCAGGTTGCTCGCAATCACCTGAAGGATCCCCGTATTGTCCTTTGTGACATTCAGGAAGCTGCTCACGCCTGCGTTCACGGTCTGCGTTCCGCCGGCCTTGTGGAAGGTCACCAGACCGGAATTGGAGAAAGTCCCGGTGTTGGCCCAGTTCCCCCCGACAGTAATAGCCTTTGAATTGGCATCGAATGTCCCCGCTGTCACGCTGACGTTCCCCGTTGTGGTGAGCGCGTCCGCCAACCGCGCGGTGTTGGCGCTGGTGACGGTGAAAGCGGCGAAGGACCTGCCGTTTGAGGTCACTGTCTGAAGCGAGGAGCCATCAAAGGTCGCTACCGGAGCCGACGCAAGGGTGATGGCTCCGTTCGTCCAATCGCCCCCCACCGTCATCGCCTGGCCATTGGGATCAAAGGTGCCCGCGGTCAGGCTCACCGCGCCCGTGGCCACGAGCGGATCTTGAAGCTGTACCGTCGAGCCGGTCGTATTAACCGTGAAGCCCGAAAAGCTCTGCCCTCCGCTGGTCACGGCCTGTATTCCCGAGGCGCCCGTGAAGCTCACCGCGGCTACGCCCGGTGTGTAGGCGCCTGCGCAGGACCAGCTTCTCTTTAGTATAATCGCCTGGCTGTTTCCGTTCAGGGTGCCGGAGCTGATCTGGAGGCTGCCGTTCACCGTGAGCGGGAAGCCGAGCTTCCATATGCCCGATGAGTTATTGAAGGTGAGATTGTTGTATGCCGAGCCGGCGGCGAGCGACAATGAGGAGTAGTCGCCGCTCCCATAGTAGAGAACCGTTCCATTGGAAGCATCGATCGTCCCCGTGATGCTCTCCGAGCCGAGGAGCTGGAGAGTCCCGCTGTTCGTCATGACGCCCGAAAACGTGAAGCTCATGCCGTTCAGGTCCAGTGAGCAGCCGGCCGCGATGGAGACAGGCCCTGAGACAGCAAAGGCCTGGAAGAGCGTGAGGTTGGATCCGCCGGAGAGCTGAAGATCGCCAATGGTCACCGCTACGTTCATTGCAACGCCGACGGCGGTGTTGATGATCGCCGTGTCAGCCACAGTATCCGGATACCCGCTGCCCTGATCCCAATTGTCCTGGTCGCTCCAGCTGACGCCGTCGCCTGAGCCGGTCCACGTATAGCTCACGGCAAAGGCGAGCGTGGGGAACAGTGTCAGGATCGCTGTGATCCCGATGAGGCGTGCCAGGCGCTTCACATGGCTCCTTGGGGACCGGAGGTCGCAGCGTCATTTTGGCCGAAGGTGTCTTGGGAGGCGGCCGCCTTCATGGCGGCCGAACCGCAGTTGTTAGGGTAAGGAGCGGCAAGGATCAAACAGGTCAGAAAAGGGAGTTTTTCCATAGACATGACCCTTTCCTGTTTCAGAACAAATGACGACTCATGACTGCATCAATGGCTCATCTATTATTATCGAACATATCACGGAAAGGGGAAGAAAAAAAGAGTTCCCCGTCCCGGGATGCCTTGCTGTTTACCTGATGTTTTTCTCATACCGTGAAAGGCTCGGAGGCAGTCCTTCTCCTGCTGATACCCGAGCGAACTCCAAAGCCGCGACGCCGAAAAGACGCTCTCTGTCACTCTCATCCGCTCGCATATAAAGGAAACGTCCTCGAGAAAGCTCCCGCGCAATCGCGGGATAATGGCGCTGGTCGTGGATCTTGTCATGGGTGCCGTTCAAGACAAAGACTTCCTTGCTCACCGCAGAGAGCCGGCCGAAAAGCTCAAAATTCCGGGCTGCTTCGGCTGATCTTTTCCATTTAAAAATGTCAGCGCCATACACAAAGGCATACGCCCTTTCCCGTTGGGTCGGCTCTTCCATGTTTCCCAGCATGGACCGGGCCAGGAGCGGACGGAGGGCCCTGACAAACGCAACCGGGAGAAGCGGAGAAATGTAGCGAAGCAGCCACTTGGGGAACCACAAGGTGTGCATGGGATCCGCCGCAACGATCGTCGGAGCGTCGATACAGCCCTCGATCAGTCCCTGGAGCACGATGGCCGCGCCCCAGCAGGGCGCCATAAGGACGAAGTCCCTCCCCGCGCTGAGGCCCAGGTACGCAAGCGCATCCTGAATATCGTGCGCGCTGCGGCTCACCGACATATCCGGCCGCCGAGCCGTGATGGCACTGCTCGCTTTCTCCCGGGTCTCAAGGTAGAACAGCTCCGCACGGTCACGCACGGCGGCGTAGAAATCCTGGAAGCCTTCCGGCGTTGCCCCGAATCCCGGAACGAACACCACGGGCCTGCGAGTGGCAGGATCAGCGGCCGGGAAGTGCAGCACGCGTATCTGCGCGCCCTCCACCGACACGAGGATCTCTTCCCCGACTCCCGGCTCCCAGAAGCGCGGCGCAGGCCTGTCGGCGTCGCGCAGCATTTCCCCGACGCGTTGCGCCTCCTCCTCCGTCGACACGAGCGCCGCTTCAAGATTTCCTTCCGGTTTATTCATGCGGATATGGTACGAATGTACGGGGGGCGGATCAATGGCTCCCCCTCCGGACGGGAGTGTCGTACGGCAGCGTGCTTTACACATCACCGAGATATTCGCACAATAGCGATTCGGCCCCAACCGCCGCGCAGCGAGCTCACCTCACGCGCCGGTGAAAGCGCAATCCGCCCTGGTTGCGGAAGGGAGAGCATGATGAAGATAGGATTAAGCACCTACAGCCTCTGGCAGGCGCTGCGCAGCGGCGAGATGGACGTGCTTGGGGCGATCGAGTGGATCGCGGTGAACGGCGGGGACCAGGTCGAGATATCGCCCTTCGGTTTCTCCCTCTCGGAGAATCCCACGCTCATTGACGCAATCGTCAAAAAAGCCGGGGAATGCCGCATGAGCATTTCCAGCTATACCATCGGGGCGAGCCTTATCCAGCCCGACGACGCCGCGCAGAAAAAAGAGATCGAGCGCGTCAAGTGCGAGGTCGACATCGCGCACCGGCTCGGCGTCTCGCGCATGCGCCATGATGCCGGGTGGCGCCCCATTCCCGAATGCGGCATCGCACAATTCGAGAAGGACCTCCCCCGGATCGCCGACGCCTGCCGTGAGATCGCGGACTACGCAAAAAGGTTCGGGATCACGACGAGCGTGGAGAATCACGGCTATCTTATGCAGAACAGCGAGCGGGTCCAGCGCCTCATCCGCGCCGTGGGACGGGACAACTTCCGCACGACCCTCGACATCGGCAACTTCATCTGCGTGGACGAGGATCCCGTGGCCGCGGTGAGGAACAATGTGCGCTACGCATCGCACATCCACTTCAAGGATTTCTACCTGCGGCCGTTCACAGCGGACCCCGGCGAGGGGTGGACGAAGAGCCTCTTCGGCAACTACTGGCGCGGCGCCATCGTGGGACACGGCGACATCGACGTGCGCGCGATCGTCCGCATCGTGAGGGACTCCGGCTACGACGGCGATGCATCGATCGAGTTCGAGGGCATGGAGGAATGCCGGATGGCCTCGAAGATCGGCATGGACAACCTCCGCAGATACTTCCAAGAGACCTGAAGTGATTCAGCTCTCCTTCGCGTCAAAGCCTGTGAACGGGATTGACAGAAGGGAGATTTCGCATGGATATCGTGCGCACCTGGCGCGTCTCACGATCATGGGCCTGGCTGGTCATTGGCGCCGCATGTTTCACGTTCGTCGGATGGAGATTCAATGTCCCGGCCGCCGCCTGGATCGCGCCGGTCCTCCTGATACGGTTTTTCCGGGACCAGAAGCGCTGGTACACCGCGCTGCCGGCAATTGCCCTGCTCGCTCTTGCGTCGTTCATACAGATGAACGGCGGGTGGGACCTTGATCCCTGGATGGCGTGCATGTTCAGCATTCTGCGGCCCGCGGCTTTTGTAGTTGCCTTGTATGCTGACTGGGCCCTTTTCCGCAGGCTTCCTCCGGCAGCCGCGACCTTTGTCTACCCCGCCGTTTATCTGGCAGTCGATTATGCCATCGCCCTTACGCCATTGGGCACGGGCATGTCGGCTTCGGCAACTCAGTTCGGAATGCCCGCAATCAGCCAGATCGCCTCGATCACAGGCATCTGGGGAATTGGATTCATCGCCGGATGGGTTGCAGCCGTGATCAATCTCCTCTGGGAGCGCGGGTTCACCGCCGCCTCTGTCCGACGACTCGCCGCGGTAGCCGCGGCGGTGATGGCCACGACCATTGCGTTTGGAAGCGCCCGGTTCGCGCTGACACGACCTTCCTCTCCCACGGTGCGCGTCGGCTCGGTCACAATAGCGCACCCCCGCGACTACTGGGCTTGGATCGACAAGGGGACGCCGCGCGAGCTTGTCGCAGGCTACAGCACGGAGCTTGCGGACATCCAGGAGCAGCTCTTTGCGCAAAGCGAGCGCGCGGCTGCCGCGGGCGCCAAGGTGATCTTCTGGTCCGAAGGCAATGCCGTGCTCACCGAGGACAACGAGCAGGCATTCATGGAGCGCGCGGCACGGTTCGCCTCCTGCCACGGCGTGTACTTTGCGCCGGCAATGGTGGTGCTGCGGTATGGCCAGCCCATCAGCGACAACAAGATCGTGATGTTCGCTCCTGACGGGGCCCGCGCGTTCACCTACGTGAAGACAATGTCATGGTATCCGACAGGCTCTGATGGAGTGCTGAAGGTCGTGAATACTCCATACGGAAAAATCGGATCAGCGATCTGCTTCGACATGGACTTCCCCTCGTTCATCCACCGGCTCGGAGCGCTGCGAGCAGACATAGTGCTGGTGCCCGCGTTCGACACGGAGAGGATCAGGCCGTATCACACGGAAGTCGGGCTCATGCGCGGCCTGGAGAACGGCTTCTCCGTAATACGACAAACCAACAAGGGAACCTCGATGGCCATCGACGGCTCGGGCAGGATCCTTGCGCGGCAGGAATTCTTCGAAACAAGCGATCATCTCATGCTCGCCGATGTTCCCACCCAGCGCGTGCCGACGCTCTATCGAGCGCTGGGTGAATGGTTCGCGTACGCTGGCATGGCGCTTGCCCTCGCGCTTGTCATCTGGGGGATTGCCAGGGGGCACCGCGTTTCAAGCCGCAAGGCCGCGGATTGACGCACCCGGCGCATGCCCCCTACACTGGCGCCCATGGAGACGATGGAAGCAATCTTGCGATGAAGAAGCATTCGGCGTTTCAAGGATGCACCCGTGCCCCGGGAGCTGGTGGAGAAGGTGCTCGCGGCAGCGATCCTCGCGCCTTCTGCCAAGAATCGCCAACCGTGGCGGTTCGTGGTGCTGCAGGGTGCGGCCAAAAACAAGCTCGCGCGGCTTATGGTGGAGGGCGCCGACTCTGTAGAAGCGCGTGGTGAAAAAACAGGGAGCTGCAGGAACTCGGCTCGGATCGTGGCGCAGGCGCCCGTCACAATCCTGATCTTCAATCCCGCTTACGAGCACGAGGGAATGATCTCAGAGCACTTCACCTACAACGCGCCGGACATCCAGTCCATCGGCGGCATGGTCCAGACCATTCTCCTTGTGGCCGAAGACCTTGGGCTAGGCAGCCTCTGGATCTGCGACATCCTCTTCGCCTATCGCTTGATCCGGGATTGGCTGGGCCGTCGGGAGGAGATGGTGACTGCGGTGAGCCTGGGGTATCCCGACGAGGCTCCGCCTGCCAGGCCGCGTACCCCGTGGCAGGAGATCACGGAGTGGAGGGAGGAGGAGTAGAACTGGGCCATAGACGCGCGGCTTTCCATACGCATTCTCGACACTGAGTACGAACATCATCACGGTTCGATCCGTTGCATACCACGACGATGTCGAGCTGCATAACGGTGTCCACATCCGGGCGGATTGCTGGATCGCATCGCTTATTGCAGTTGAAGTGTGGCGGGCGGCGGCGGTGGGATCAACTTCGTGCGAAACACGAGGCACTCATCCCGGCGCAAGATCTCCATCGGGCCGTAACCCAAGGAGAAACTCCGCGCACGGCAGGCAGAAGCTGAAAAATCGCGGCTCTTCCGGCCATCGATTCTGTAATGTTGCGCATGAGACCTGCTTCCTGCGATCCTGTCAGAGACCACCCTCACTCTCGGTCCAAGCTTGTCCATCGCTTTTCCCCCATTCCAATGGAGACGTCTTCTCCAGCGGAACCTGATCCCGCGCCATTGCCCAATTCGACCTTAACGCTTCTCTTTGCAGCAGTGCCCATTCGATCACCATACCGTGAGCTCTATTCGGAAGCCTTCCACGAAGGATATCGAGGCGCTCGATTGCGTGGACCGCTTCGAATTCGCCATGCTCAGCATGGAAGTACGGCGGCATGTGGTCGTTGTAATATATGAACACGCCAGCAGGAAAATCATCCGCGGCTGCCATGACCTTTCCGCTACACCATTATCCTGAAGATCCGCTGACAGCTGCTTGTTGCTTTTGGGCACAGAAGGCGCAAAAACAGCGAAGCGACACAAACGGTCAGCCGATCCCCTCCCGTTTCATGTTGTCCCGCACAGCCATACCCCCTGCCGCGCCCCCCAATAGCGCCATGCTCCCAGCGCCACAGGGGGCAGAAAGCCTTACGCGCGTGATGGCTGAGATTATTGATAGGCTTGGCTGCGATGGTGAACCGTGAGCACGAGAATGATAACCGTCTCATCCTGGATCGAGCAGACCGCCCGCCAGTCCCCGATACGATACTTCCAGAACTCTCCGAGCTCCGAGCCTTTGAGCGCGGCGCCGATGCTGCGCGGATCGTTCCTGCCTTCTCTCCTGTCGTGGAAGAACTTCAATACCCGCTCCGATACTTGCTGATCGAGTTTCCTTAAATCCTTTCGCGCGCGATCGCTCAGCCTAACCTTCCAGTCCATATTCTTTCATGACATCTTCCAAGCTGTAGGTGGGCGCTCCCCGACGGATCTTCTGCAGTTCCTTCTCCGCCAGGTAGATGTCTTCGAGGTCATCAAGGTGCTCGACGATTGCTTCGCGGGCGTAATAGGACTTGGAACGTCCTGTCCGCTTCGCAAGGTTGTCGAGTCGCTTCTCTATGTCTTCTGGTAGTCGAAGTGCCAGCATTCCTTGCTCCTTCTATACATGTATAGCACTTTCAGCTTCCGTTGACAATAGTCCACCATCCAAGCTCGCCCTGCCTGTAGAGAGAGCTGAACCATAGCGCTCATCCCACGAAAATACTTGGCTGTCACGGAAATGATAAGCGGTATCGGGGCTGCCTTGACCTCACCGCTACGCCATCTTCCTGAAGGCCCGCCGAGGCTACCGTCCCGGCGGGCTTATTCGCCCCGCGCGGCTCTCCGGCCGACACGGAGCGGGAGAGGTGTGGACTGAAGCGGTTGGGGCTTGGGCTGCGCCTGGATCTGCTGCACAGGCTTGGCCTCCTGCCCACTCGTCCCGCCAAAGCGATACGACATGCCCAGGGCCACGGCAAGGTCGTTGTATAAACCAAGATAGTTCCTGTAGGCAGCCCCAAGACCAATCCCGATAGCTGGAGTGATCGCCCAGGAGAAATCGGCGCCCCCTGCTACAACCGGATTGGCGCCTCCCCTCCAAATGCCATCGTTGACGAGGACGTAGAAATAGCCGCCGGATCTAAAAGCGCGTACGCTCAGAGATGGCAGCAGATCAAAGTGGAATCCCGCCGTAAGTCCGGCATCGACAAGAGAAATAGAAGCTACTGCCTGGAGCGGCACGAACGAGTAGCCCAACCCGCCGCCGACGAACAGGATCGGCAGGAAGGGCATCCGATATCCCGCATTTAAGTCCGCACCGCCGCGCCCTGCCGGGTGCCGCAGCGCGGGAAGCTACACCACCCTGCTCGCGCCCCTGTCCAGAAGCGTTGTGAGCGCTGCCTTTGCGTCCGTCATCCGGGAAACAAAAATCATGGCCGCGATGATATAGGGCTTCCAACTGGCCTGCTTGTATAATGGGGCGCGGAATTGGTCGAAGACGTCGGCCGCCACCTCGCCGCGTTCGCAGCTCACGCCGCTGATGTCCGCCGGCAGGCAATGAAGGTAAAGGGCATTGTCGGTTTTTGCCATGAGCTCTGCCGTGCACTGCCAGTCCTTGAAGCGTGCATTGTTTTCAAGGCAGCTCCGCTCCAGGTCCTGCAGCATCTGACGGTCACCGGTCTCAACGATAGCCGTGCGCTCCTCCATGACGGAAAAGGGCGCCCAGCTCTTGGGATATACGAACTGGGCGCCGTCGAACGCCTCTTCCATGGACTGGCAGATACGGAACCCGCCCTTCGATTCCTTCGCAAACCGGTGCGCTTTTTCCACCACCTCCGGCATGAGCGAATACCCCTCGGGATACGCAAGACGCACGTCCATGCCAAACCGGGTGAAAAGCCCGATCACGCCCTGGGGAACGGAGAGCGGCTTCCCGTAGGAGGGTGAGTAGGCCCACGTCATGGCAAGCTTCTTTCCCTTGAGCTTCTCAATGCCCCCCTGCTCCGTGACGAGATGAAGGAGGTCGGCCATGGTCTGGGTGGGATGGTCGATGTCGCACTGGAGGTTAAGAACGGAGGGGCGTTGTTCGAGCACGCCCTCGCGGAATCCCTGCTCCACCGCATCCGCGACCTCCTTCATGTACGCGTGGCCCTTTCCGATGTACATGTCGTCCCGGATCCCGATCACCTCGGCCATGAAGGAGATCATATTTGCCGTCTCGCGCACGGTCTCTCCATGCGCCACCTGGGACTTGCCCTCCTCCAGGTCAGCCACGGTGAGGCCAAGGAGGTTGCACGCGGAAGCAAAGCTGAATCGGGTGCGCGTGGAATTGTCTCGGAACTGGGAAACGGCGAGCCCTGAGTCATAGACCCGGAGGGAGATGTTGCAGGTACGCAGCGCCTTGAGTATTCGGGCGCATTGAAGCACGGCTTCCAGCTCGCCCCTGCTCTTGTCCCACGTAAGAAGAAAGTCTTTGGCGCGGAGCCTGCTGAACGACTCCGCGGAAAGGCCGTCGATCATCCTCTGAATGTCATGCGCGGTCATCGCGGGCATCAGAACCTCCCCAGTTGTTTCAGTATCTTCTCCGGCGTGAAAGGCCATTCGCGCATCCAGATGCCCACCGCATCATGGATGGCAATAGCCAGCGCGGGCGCCGCTCCATTCACGCTGATCTCGGCAACGCTCTTGCCGCCGTAGGGGCCGAAGGGATCGTCCGTCTGCACCAGGCGCACCCGCACGTCGCGCGGCAGCTCCTGGATCATGGGAACGCCGTAGGCGGCAAGGCTCGTGGTGAGGCAGCGCCCCTCGGCATCGAAGAGCATCTCCTCGTACAACGCGTGTCCGACGGACTTGAGAATCCCCCCGTAGACCTGGCCGAGCGCCAGCTCCGGGTTGATCGGCGTGCCGGAGTCGTGCACCGCGTGATAGCGGCGCACCTCGATGGCCCCTGTGCGGGTGTTCACCGACACCTCGCAGAAGTGCGCGGCATAGGGAAACGCGCAGTCGTCGGTTGTGAACGACGCGCTGCCCATGAGCTCCCCTGCCCCCTCGCCGGTATGGCAGTGATGGGCGAGCAATGCATAGCTGATGCTGCCGCGCTTCCCCTGCACCAGCCCCGGGTACGCCAGCGAAAGATCTTCGCTGGGTTCTTTCAGAATGGCCGCCGCTGTCTTGACCATGCGCGCGGCAAGAGCCTGCGCTGCCTTGAGTACCGCGTTGCCCGTGAAATACGTTCCGCTGGAAGCGTACGCCCCCTTGTCGAACGGCGTGGTATCCGTGTCGCCCGTGAGCACCGCAACCTGCTCCACGTCGCAGAGCAGCGTCTCCGCTGTAATCTTTGCCAGCACCGTGTCCAGTCCGGTTCCCAGGTCGGCGCCGCCCGAAAGGACCATGAACGTGCCGTCCGAAAGGAGTTTCACGTCAGCGCATGCCTGATCCAGGCCGGGGAGGCCGGAGCCTTGCTGAATAATGGCTGCCCCTTTGCCGATGCGCACGTCGGGATCCGCGTCCTGATCCCGCCTCTCCCACTCGATGCTCTGGCGTCCCACGGCGAGCGCCTTGTCCAGGCCGCAGCTCCGTACGCGCGTGGCCGCGCCAGGCCTGCCCTCGCCAAGGCATTTCAGGATTTCCAGCACGTCCCCTTCCCGGACCCTGTTCTTCTCAATGAACTCCACCAGGTCGATCCCCAGCTCCGCGGCCAGCTCCGCGGCGGCCATCTGCATGGCGAACGATCCCTGCGGCGCGCCATAGCCCTGGTAGGCGCCCGCGGAAACGTGGTTGGTGTACCAGCTCCTGGTCTCGAACGCCACGTTGTCGCACCGCAAAAGGGGAAGCGATTTGGAGCACGCGTTCATTGGCACGGTGAGCGCATGATTGCCGTACGCGCCTGTGTCCGCGTCCGCGGAGAGACGGATTGCCGTGATCGTGCCGTCTTTCTTGGCGCCCATTTTCACATTGAATCTGAAGGGATGACGCGTCGTTGCCGCAACAAACTCCTCCTCCCGGGTGTATTTATAGAAAACTGCCCTGCCTGTGTTGAAGGTGACCCAGGCGCACACGTCCTCCAGGAGGATGTCCTGCTTGCTTCCGTACCCTCCCCCGATCCGCTCCTTGATCACCCGGATCCGGTTCTCCCCAATGCCCAGAACGCGCGCCACGATCCTGCGCAGGTGCCAGGGCACCTGGGTGGAGGCATGGATGACCAGCCTGTCGCCATCCATCTTCGTGTAGACCACGTGCGGCTCCAGCGGCGTGCACTGCACCCTGCTGGTCGTGTAGGTTCGCTCCACGATCATGTCTGATTCGGCAAATCCCTTTTCCACGTCGCCGATGGAGCCCGAGGCGCTCGCCGCAAGGTTGCGCCCTGCATCCGAGCCAAGGGAGAACTGGTACACGATCCGCTCCAGATGATCGCCGTGCACGGCCGGCGCATCCGGTTCCATGGCCGCGTCCAGGGAGAGAACCGCGGGGAGAATCTCGTAATCCACCTTGATGCGTTTCATCGCCTTCTGGGCGATATCGGCATTTTCAGCGACAACCGCGGCAACCCGATCTCCCACGTGTCGGACAACCGGGCTGAACATCCGAAAATCGTACGGCGACGGTTCGGGGAACCCCTGCCCGGCCTGGCTGTACAGAAGGTCAGGGCAGTTCTCATGCGTGACAACGGCAACAACGCCGGGCAGCGCCGCGGCCGCTGATGCATCGATGCTTTTGATCCGCGCGTGGGCGTGGGGGCTGCGCAGCATCACCAGCACGCAACTCCCCGGTTCGACCCTGTCCTCCACGTACGCCTTCATGCCGGCAGCGAGCTTCTTGCCGTCGATGCGCCGATGGGTTTTTCCAATGACCCTGAGGTCGTCGCGGAACTCTTCGGCCGCGGGCATTGTGAAGGAGGGGTCATTCCTGCGCTTGCGCGCCAGCTCCACGGCAAGGAAGAACTGCCGATACCCGGTGGCCCTGCTGAAAAGGCCCGAGAGGGCGTCTCTGATCTCATCCTCGGTTGGCTCGGGAGAGCGTCGCAGCAGCTCTTCTATGAGGAGCGCTGCGCCGGGGCTGGTGAACGCGGACTGCACAACCCCCGCGTCCAGCATGGCGGTCTGGAGAGCGGAGAGCCGTCCGTTCTCCATGAGGCTTTCAATGGTCTCTATTGAATGGCCGTCCGCTTGGCCGGCGACCATGAGCCCGGCCAGCATCGCCCTGCCATCGAACAGGATCGTGTCGGCGCCGGTAAAACCCTCGCCGTCGTCTGCGCGGCGCACGGACGGAATCCCTATCCTCTGCATCAGCTCTTGGAGGTTTTCACCCGGCTCGGCCGAGACCATGCGCTGGATCCGGTTTAGCATGAAGGCGATCGTCATCGCGCCGCCTCCTTGCCGAAGAGCGCGTACAGGGCGTCAGCCGCCAGAACGCCGGCCATGTAGCGCTTGTAGGCGCTGGAAGCGTGCATGTCCCCCGCGGGCGCGAATGACGCTTTCACCATGTTTTCGATCCGGGCCTTGGGAGGAAGCTGCGCATCCTTGAGCGCGATCTCTCGCGAACGCACCCTTAACCCTCGGCAATCGCTGGCCACCACCCTGGCCTCCCCCGGCTTTGCATCAGGACCATGCGCGCAGACGGCAACCACCAGGGATCTGGGGCTATGAGAGGTTCGGGACAATGCGCGCACCGCGCAGGGCAGGGAGGCGTCAGGCACCGTGACCGAGAGGACGAGGTCGCTGGAGCCTTGCTTCAGGTAGTCTTCCACGGAAAGTGGATTCTTCCTGCCGGCCACAATCACCTCTGCGGCAAGTGCCATGAGCGTCGGAATGAGCGCGGAGTCATCGGGAGCAAGCCCCAGCTCTCCTCCCAGCGTCTTCATGTTGCGGAGAGTCCGCGACGCCGTGAGCGCGGCCGCGGCTCTCAGCGCGGAAGGCGCTTCAGCGGCTTCCACGATCTGCTGAAAGGTCACCATGGCGCCAAGTGTGCATTGTCCATGCAGGAC
The DNA here is from genome assembly GCA_049519415.1 of Spirochaetia bacterium. Taxonomy (GTDB): domain Bacteria; phylum Spirochaetota; class Spirochaetia; order SZUA-6; family Fen-1364; genus Fen-1364. Next base: position 26,330 of record JBEKQU010000046.1, on the reverse strand, counting down.
ATCGATTTTGCCAAGACCGAGATTCTCCAGGGAAATGAGGATCGTCGTCCCTTCAGCCCGGCCTGAATTCAGCCATGTTCCGCCGCCCAGGTAGGCGGCTCCCGGCTCGGACTTTGCGCGGACAGCTTCTTTCACCGTCCGTGGTCGCACGATATCCACGATCATGGGAACATTGTACGGGCTTGCGCGCCGCAGGACAAGGCCCGGGCATGGCGGCGGAAATCATTGCGTTGCGGCCGGCGGCCGCAATGGGCTATAAACATAAGAGAGACGCGCGAGCCGGGAGGCAGGGAGAAACATGCGGGTTCGACTTGAAGACATCACCATCCGCAACACGCTGAAACCGGGCGATCTCGGCTATGTCATTTACCTGCATGGATTGTTGTATGGAAGGGAATACGGTTTCGGCATCCAGTTCGAGACATACGTGGCAGCGGGCATCAATGAGTTCTACACGCGTTATGACCCCGAAAAGGACCGCGTGTGGATCTGCGAGCACGACGACGCAATGGTCGGGTTTCTTCTCTTGATGCATCGTGAAAACGATTCCGCGCAGCTGAGGTATTTCCTGATACGGCCTGAATACAGGGGGATTGGACTGGGAAAGCACGTGATGCAGCAGTTCATGGATTTCCTGGCCACGCATCACTATCGGAGAGCCTTCCTGTGGACAACGCATGAGCTCCCCGCCGCGGCGTCTCTCTACAAGCGGCACGGCTTCATTCTCACCGAAGAAAAGGAATCCACGGCTTTTGGCAAGCCGCTGCGGGAACAGCGCTACGAATTATTGCTCGGCTGATGTACTCTCCACCAGGAGACCCGTGGCATGAACACACCCCCTGCTTTTTCCCTCCGTCATCTGATTCTTGATTCCCTTCTCCTGCTGGCATTCTTCAGCCTGCTGACCGGCTTCATCGAAGCCACGTATACTTTCGGCCTGCTCGGGACGGATATACCCCCGGAAATCGTGTATGTCCTGTTCCTGCTCTCTCCGCTGCTCCTCCTTCTTTTTCCCCGGCTCCTGGACAGCCGGGTTTTTGCCCTCTCCACTGGCAGCCTGGGGCTTTTGGGTTGGGCCGTCAGCCTTCCCCTGGCAACCCGGTGGCGAATGCTGTCTACCGGCCTTGGCTGCGGGCTTTTCCTGCTTTTTCTGGCTGCCCGTGTCCGGCAGGCGCGCCGCAGCCAACTTGAGCTCGGCGGCAGCCTGGGTCTCTCCGTGCTGTTCTCCGTTCTGCTGCGGGCCCTGCATTCCGGCAACCTGCTCCTCTCTGACGGCGTCTCCCTGGTCCTGGGCATGCTTCTGGCCGCTCTTGCGCTGGGCCTTCTCCTCTTCTTCGACCGGGAAGAGCCTGCACAACCCAAGCCGGAGGCCGGCAAACCAGGCATTGGCCGCGCCATAGGGCTTTGCCTCGGTCTGTTCAGCAGCCTCATCCTGCTCTATTTCTGCTTCGGGAGTCCGGCGGTCATCGCTCGCTGGGGCGAAGCGAGCTACCTGGCTGTCACCGCCGTGGAGCTTGGCGCCCTGCTGCTCTTCTGTGGCCTTCCCGGCTTTCGCGCACGCATGACGCCTGGGCTTCTTTTCATCTGGAACCTGCTCTTTCTCATGGCGCTGGCGCTCACGCTGCTCCTGCGGCAGCCAGCCTTCTCCACGGCAACCGTCTACCCATTGGACGCCCCCCCGCCGGGAGCCCTGGCCTCGATCTGCCTGTGGATCATGATCGTCCTGCATCCGGTCATCTATGCGGATTTCGCGCTTCTGGCCGGATCCCTGCATAGCGAGCGGCCGTCACCGCGAGGCTTGGCTGCAGGCTTCACCATAAGCGCCCTGTACCTGCTCCTTATGGCTTTTGCCCAGATCTTCACCACGGTCTACGATTACATCCCCGTGATCGGCCCCTGGTTCCGAAATCGCTTCTGGATTGTTGTCAGCGTACCGGGCCTTGTGCTGGCCCTCTCCGTCCTGCTTATGAAGCGCGATGCGGTCGTGGACCGTCAGCCTTCGTCTTTCCGGCCGACCTGGCTGGCGGGAGCGGGAATCCTGGCGGTTGGAGCCGTTCTCATAATCGGTCTGGCCGGCGCGCATCCCGCGCCAGGAGCTGAAAAGAACACCCTGCGTATCCTGACCTACAATATCCAACAAGGCGTTGGAAAAACCGGTGAGAAAAGCCTCGACAAGCAGCTCACCGTTATCCGCGCGATGCAGCCGGATGTCCTTGGGCTGGAAGAAACGGACGCGGCGCGGATCGCTGGCGGCAATTCCGACCTGGCGCGCTACTTCGCGGATGGCTTGAACATGTATTCGTATTACGGGCCTTCGCCCGTCAGCGGCACGTTCGGCATCACCCTGCTCTCGCGCTACCCCCTCCAGAACCCGCGCACCTTCTTCATGTCCTCCAGGGGAGAGCAGACCGCCGCAATCGAAGCCCAGATCGAAGTGGGCGGCAAGCTGTTCCACCTCTTCGTCACCCACCTGGACAATGACGGGGCCCTGGTTCAGCAGCGCGCCATGCTCGATCGCGCCGGCATCGGGTTGAGCCGGCCTGCAGCGGTCGTCATGATGGGCGATTTCAACTTCGACCCATCGACCGAGCAGTACCGGGTGACCACGCGCGTCCTGGAGGATGCCTGGCTGAAGGCCGCGAAACAAACCGTGGAGCCCGGAGCTTCCGATCCCTCAGGGAGGATCGACCATATCTTTCTCTCTCCTAACACCCGGGTGCTGAGCAGCGTGTATCTCCCTGAGGGCCCCTCTGATCATCCGGCAATGTTCGCCGAGATCGCGTGGTAGACGAGCGCCGCGCGCATCTGAGCCGCGGCCCCCACTGGCCAGGAGCCGGGATTTCATCTACTATAATTGAAGAATCACCATACGGAGGGCTTCCATGGAATGGCGCGCGAGCCACATACTGGTCAAGGACAAGCGCTTGGCGGATGAGCTTCTGAGAAAGATCAAGCAGGGAGCGGGCTTCGAAGCCATGGCCCGGGAGCATTCCACCTGCCCGTCCAAATCGAAGGGCGGAGACCTGGGCTGGTTCGGGCCCGGCAAGATGGTGCCGGCGTTCGAAGCGGCATGCAAGAAACTGTCCAATGGCTCGCTGAGCGACGTGGTGTCCACGCAATTCGGCTACCACATCATCAAGCTGACGGGGCGGAAGGACTAGGGGACGGGCGCGGCGCAGCCGTCGCAGCGCGCGGTACCCTTACGCCTCCCGCGTCCGCGGCCAGCGCTGCCGCGCCCCTACGCCTTTATCAGCCGCGCGGCGATCCTGTTCGCGTTCCGTATAAGCTCGTCCTCGTCGATCCCCGTGAGTCTTCCCTTCTCCACCACGACCCTGCCATTGCACAGCGTGTAGTCGGCGCCGTGATTGTAGCCGGCAAAGATCAGGGCCGCGAAAGGATCCGATAGGCTTCCGCAATACTCGATCCTGTCGATGTTGAAGAGGGCAAGGTCGGCGGCATAGCCTTCCTCTATCCTGCCAATGCCTTCGAACCCCAGAACAGCAGCGCCGGTGTCAGTAGCCATCCGCAGCACTTCACGGGCGCCCAGGGCGCCGCTGCCCCGGGACACGCGCTGCAGCAGAAGGGCATTGCGCATTTCACCGAGGAAATCGGAAGAGTCGTTGGAGGCGGAGCCGTCGACGGCAAGGGAGACGGGAATTCCCCTGTCCAGCATGTCGCGCACCCTGCAGATCCCCGAGCCCAGGCGCATGTTGGACGACGGGCAGTGGGCCACGCGCGCGCCTCGCGCGCGCAGCACGGCAAGCTCGGCGTCACTGAAAAAAATGCCGTGCGCGTAGAACACGTCGGGGCCGATGAACTCGCAGCGGTCCATCAGCTCCACGGGCCGAACGCCGTACTTGGCCAGGCAAAAGTCGTTCTCGTCCGACGTCTCGGCCAGGTGGGTGTGCAGCCGAACGCCGTGCGCGCGCGCGAGGCGCGCCGAGCGGCGCATCAGGTCCTCGCTCACGGAGAAGGGGCTGCACGGGGCGAGCACCACCTTCCGCATGGCCCGCGGCGACGGATCGTGGAATTTCCTGATGACGCGCTCGCTGTCGGAAAGGATCGTGTCCTCGTCCTGCACCACCGTGTCCGGAGGAAGGCCGCCGTCCTTCCTGCTCAGAGACATGGAACCGCGGGAGGGGGAGAATCGCATGCCCAGCTTTTCCGCCGCCTGGAACTGCAGCGCCGCGAAGTCCGCGTCCACCTCGCGCGGATACAGGTAGAGGTGGTCTGTGGAGCAGGTGCAGCCCGTCTTTAAAAGCTCGCCCATGGCCAGAAGGGAGGAGCAATACACCGCCTCCCCGTCGATCCGCTTCCACACCTCGTAGAGGTACACCAGCCAGTCGAAGAGCTTTGCGTTCTGCACCGCGGGAAGGTTGCGGGTGAGGGTCTGGAAGAAATGGTGGTGCGTGTTCACGAACCCCGGCACCACCACGTGGCGCGAGCAATCGATCACCCGGGTCCCCTGGCCGTACGCCACTCCGCGCGCAACCCTGGCAATCGAGTCCCCTTGGATCAGGATATCCGCGCCGCGGATCCCTTCCGCGTCAGCGGAGGGCTGAATGAAGAAGCAGTCTTTCAGTAGTATGGCGCTCATCCGGGTTTCTCCCCTCATTATCATACCGCTGTCAGGCGGCGCCGAGCCAGTTTAAAAAAGGAGTTGACATGATGAAATCAAAGTGATATCATATCAATAGCACGATTGAGATTGAGAGAGAGGAGATCGAAATATGATCAAGGAAATCAAGCGTGATGCCGCGCCCGGCATAGTGATTCTTCTGGTTCTGCTGCTCATCATCGCAGCCGCAATCGGCGGCCTGGCGTGGTCGGTGAACTCGGATAACCTTGCCGTTGCCATCGCATCAGGCGTGGTGATCGCGGTTGCCGGCTTCCTGCTGGCCGGCCTGTTTACGGTCAACCCCAACCAGGGGCGCGTTCTGCAGCTCTTCGGCGCCTATCGCGGCACCGCGCGCAATCCGGGACTTCGCTGGGCCAACCCGTTCTACACCAAGAAGGCCATCAGCCTGCGCGTGCGCAACTTTGAAACGGCCAAGCTGAAGGTCAACGACAAGCGCGGCAACCCCGTGGAGATCGCCACCGTGGTGGTGTGGCGGGTGGTGGACACGGCGGAAGCCGCGTTCCAGGTGGACAATTACGAGAACTACGTGCACGTGCAGAGCGAAGCGGCCCTGCGCAACCTCGCCACCGGCTACCCCTACGACGCGCACAAGGAAGGCGAGGTGGCGCTTTCCAGCCACACGCCCGAGGTCTCCGCGAAGCTGAAAACGGAAATACAGGATCGGCTGGAAAAGGCCGGCGTGGAGGTGATCGAGACGCGCGTGAGCCACCTCGCCTATTCGCCCGAGATCGCCGCGGCGATGCTGCGCCGCCAGCAGGCGTCCGCCGTTGTCGCTGCCCGGCAGACCATTGTGGAAGGCGCGGTCGGCATGGTGGAGAACGCCCTGGAGCTACTTGCCGCAAAGAAGGTGGTCGATCTAGACGAGGAGCGCAAGGCCACCATGGTGAGCAACCTGCTTGTCGTGCTCTGCAGCGAGCAGAACACCATGCCGGTAGTGAACACGGGATCGCTGTACCGGTAGACCGGAGGCCGCCGTGGCGGAGAAGAAATCGTTCCTGCTGCGCATGTCTCCCGAGCTGTACGACTCTCTGGCCGCATGGGCCGGCGAGGAGCTGCGCAGCATGAACGGACAGATCGAGTTCCTGCTGCGCCAGGCGCTCGCGGAAGCGGGCAGACTCTCCCACCGGACCGGCGCGCGGGAACAGGAGGAAGAAAAATGAACGGACCAGCTCCCGAGTGTCCGGTGTGCCGCGTGCGCATGGAGGAGGGACACGTGTTGAGCAGGGACAACTCGGGCCGGCTGCAGCGCGTGAACTGGACGGAAGGCGCGCCGGAAAAGGGCGGGATATACGGGTTTCGCGTGAAGGGAAAACGCCAGTACGCGACCGAGAGCTGGCGCTGCCCGCGGTGCGGATGGCTGCTCTGGTTCGCGCCGGAGCCGGAGGCGTAGGCGCGGGGTTCCGGCCGGGGGAAGGGAGATTGCGCGGCATCGCGCGATGATATATAGATGAGGCATGAGGAAGCGATTCGCGGTGCCTCTCTTTCTGGCGTTCCTTCTTGCGGGCTGTGGCTCCTTCACGTCTTCAGTGAAGAACGTGGATTGGGCAGCGCGTGAATCCACCGCGTCCTACACTGAGCCGATGGTTCTCCACCCCGCCTACGAGGCCTTTCATCTGCGCGTGCCGCTCCTTGCTCCCGCCCCGAGCACGCAGACGAATGAGCAGAAACCGTCCACCCAGGCAGCGGACATGGCGCCGTTGGGCGTCTCCCTGGGAAATGGCGTTTCCGTGGATGCCCGGGGCTACCTTTTCCTGGACGTGCTGAAGCTCCTGCGCATTGACATGAACAGCCCCTTCAGCGTTTCCTGCCGGTCAACAGAGCTTGTCAACAACCTCACCACGCTGGAACGCAAGGACGGAAAGCTTCTCCTTTCATCCCCCTTCGCCGGCAAGGGAGAGGTCGTGTTGACTGACGACGGGTTTGTCATGAAAACCACGGAGGGGCAGGATCGCATGAAGATCGTGAAGGAAGGGGAGGCGTTGAAATACGTCACCTCCATCCTTTTCGACCAGGGATTCGAGCTGCGTTCTTCGGACGACGGTACGCTCACCGTAAAGGAGCTGAGGTTCTTTGGCCGCACCACCGAGATTCGCGACAATGGAGGGACCATCTCCATCGATCCGTCCCTGACAACGGAAGCCCCGGCCTACCAGATCCGCAAGAACGGCGACGTGTATTTCATCGAGAGCAGCCAGGGAACGGTGCGCGCATCCTATCGGCTGTATTTCACGGGGGCTATGATCTATCTTGTGCAGCAGGGCTCAATCATCTCTCGCATCGAGATCGGCGATTCCTTCATCAGGGTGAACGGAAAAGAAACGGTGTCCTACCGCAAGGGCTGAAAAGCGAGGCTCGGCCCCGAGCCGGCGCGCCACGCTAGGCGCTCGCGCTCCCCGCCCGGACCGATGCGAACCGCTTCTCGCGCGACAGCCATCCGCGGAAGCGAAGGTACTGGCGCTCCAGGAGATCGATCAGCATAAGCGCCCATTCCTGGCTGTAGTGCTCTATGACGAAATCCGCCAGCTTGTGGTAGTTGCCCATGTGATCGAACCACGCGGCAAGGCTTTGATACTCCACGTCCCGACGCTGAGGCTGCTCCTTCCGCCTCCTGAGAATGTCCCCCATCCGCTCGAGCCTGTTCCGCTTCCCGAAGAATATCTCTCGCATCGAGTTGCGGGCGCGCGTCTCGCGTCCGAAGATGTACAGAAGATCCAGGATGGCGGTGTAGCGCACCGCCTCATCCTCGGAGCAGGACAGGGGGATGATGTCGGAAAGGTCGCGGCGCGTCAGTCCCACTGACCGGATGAACTTGCCCGATCCCTCAATAACGCCGCCGACGATATCGGACCAGATCTTTGACTGGACGATGGTGGGGATGAACAGCAGGTCCCCCAGGGGCGCGAAGAGGCTCGCAAAGGGCCACGAGAGGATGTTGCGGAAGAAGTTCGCGCGCGTGACGCCCTTCTCAAACCCCCTCAGCATGTTGTGCATCACAAGATACACGCCATTGACCAGGGAGAGGGAGAAGAATTTCGCGAATTGGTAGGAAGGCCCGACCTTTTGCAGGGGCCAGAGAAGATCGAACTCCAGCTTCACAAAAGCCAGGAGAGGGACGGAAACACCCGTCCAGAACAGCGAACGGGCGATGTTGCGGAAATCGATCTCCCGAAGGCTCCATTCCCGCACCCGGGAGCCGCGACGGGCCGCGAGATCCACGATGACGTGGCGCAGGCTCGTGATGCCGAACCATAAAAGGGCGTATTGCCACCCGATCGTGAGCGCGGCAATGAGGAACCCCGCTCCGACGTAGAGGAGATTGCTGAGGACCGGGTTGAGGTAGCGCACGGCCCGGCCCAGCGGGATGGGAGCCACGTCCGTCTCATCTCCGATCTTGTTCGGGATGAAATGCGTCGACTTTCCCATGCTGATGATCGCGTCGTGCGGCCCCGCCTCGGCCTCGGGGCTGATGAAGGAGCCGCGGGCCGCAATGATCCGGGAGACGAACTCCGGCAGCGAGAAATGCTTTTCAGTGTAGCGCCGCTTGTGCGGGCCCATGAGGCGGGAATGGTAGATGAACCCCATGCCGGGGATCGTGCTGCTCCTTCCCGTCGAATCGCTCCCGCACACCGCGGCGAGCGGCTTCGCGGCAATTGAGGCGACGATCCTCGAAAGATCGGCGTCCGTGAGATCGATGTCGTGGCCTTCCAGGAAGGGCCGGACCAGCCCGGGCTGGCCGCTGTTGAGGATGTTGATGAAGCGGGAGAAGCGCAGGATGTCGTCCACCGAACGATTGATGCTGTCGTACATGTTGTAGACTTCGATGAAATCGATCCATTGCGCGTTGGCCATGACCACCGTGTAGGCGGCGTCCAGCCCGTGCTCGAGGGGATGAAGGATCTTGATGCTTCCCCCCGCAGCCTTCAGCGGCCGGCAGACATTTTCCATGTCGGAAAAAACCGTCGGATATTCGGAGAGCTGCGGCGCTCCGAAGTACTGGGAGCGCAGCTCCTCGGGGTTGAGCTGGGTGTAAGTCTCCCGGAGGCTCTGGTAGCGGGAGGCGATGTTGGCATAGTCCCACTGCGAAATGCTCCCGCGTTCCAACTCGGCGCGGGCGTGGTTGAGCTTGCTCTTGGCCAACAGCACCCTTTTCAGGAGCACCGGCTTCCACTGGGAATACAAGAGCTCCCCCAGGTACATCCGGTTCAGGCTTTCCATCGGCACGATCTCTTCAACCGCGGCGAGGTCGAGGGCGGGAAGGGCATAGATGCTCCCCTCCTCGTACCCGGTGTTCAGCGCCGGCAGATGAACGGCGTTGAAATTGTCGATCAGCGCGTGGATGGAGGCGATGCGGCTTTCCTGGTTGCTGTTCAGGCCGTCGATGAAGAATCGCAGATCGGCGCCGTGACGCTCGAAGAAGAGCGCGAGCTCCGCGCTCGTGCGGATGCGCGGAAGCAGGAACATGAAATGGAAGCGATGCCCCTGCGTGCGCACGCTGAACTCCGCGCCGACGTTCACCCGCACGCCGAGAATGTCCCCGGCAGCGAGCACCTCCTCGATGTTGCCGAGGGTGTTGAGCTGGTTGAACGCCACCGTGATCTCGGAGATGCCCTTGATGAAGGCGTCGATCACAAGCTGCGACGGGGTCTTGCGGCCGTAGGAGGAGTTGTCGTGGACGTGCAGGTCCCACCCCATGTCCATGTCCGCGATGCGCTGCCCGGTTTCGGGCAGCTCGATGATCCCCATCTCGTCCAGGTACGCGCGGATGACGGAGGGCTGGCCGTACGAGGAGACGGTGAAGTCGTGAAGGAGCTCGAGCTGGCGGCGCTTGTTGTCCCGGCTCTTGATGGCCTCCTTCATCAGGGCCAGCTGCACCCGCGCCGTGTTGAGCGGCATCGTGATGTTCTTCGAATGGAAGCTCTGCTCCTCCAGGAGCTTCAGCGCGTGGATCCGCTCCTTGTGCTGATCCGATTCGAGGTAGCGGATGATGATGAGGTAGGATTCGACGATGGTGATCCGGCGTTTCTTCATCTCGCGGACGAAGCCCGCCGGATGGGAAGGAGGAATTTCCTCGATGGACGTCGGGCTGTCGATGCGCGCATTGAGGAGCCGGCGCAGCTTCTGGTACTCGGCGCCGAAACTCAATGCGTTGACGATGCTGTTGTAGAATGCGGCGAGAGTGCCGGCCATTTCCTTATGCCCTATTCTCTTAGGATACAATGACTATCGTCGAAATGGACCAAGAAGAATAGATGCCGCTGCTGAAGGGTCCCTTCAATCTTCTCCCTGGGCGCGCGTGAAGCCGGGGGCGCCGTCAAACTCGTTCAGCTTTTCCACGTGCATCCAGCGGTGCTTCGCGCCCACCCGCTGCAGCGCATTGATGAGATCGGCATCCCCCAGGTCTCCGCCGGGGGCGCGGAGAACGAGCCTGCATTTGTAGTGGTCAACGGTGTCCGTCATCGCGCCGGTGGGCGGAAAAACCTTGGTGCCCCGGCTTTCGATCATCTTCAGCTCCAGCGCGCTGCCGGTGAGCAGCTCCCCTACGCTTCTGCCCAGCTCTTCCACGGCCAGGGTTGATTCCACGAATATATCCACGCCGACAACCCGCCGCCGCGCGGGCCTGACATAATCCGGCGCCGGGGAAAGGGAAGGCAGTTTCAGCGGCTTGTACTCCCGCACCCTGGCCTGCTTCGGCCGGGCGCCGATCCGCGAGATCACCGCCTCCGTGAACGCCGTGGTGGAGGCTGCTCCAGCGTCGCCCATCACGTCCCGGGTCAGCACGCCCGCTTCGAGGGTGGTCAGCACCGCCTGCTCGACGGCAATGGCTGCGGCCATCTCATCGATGTGCCGGAGCAGAAGGGCCGCAGACAGGATGACGGCCGTGGGATTGATTACGTTCTTCCCCGCGTATTTCGGCGCTGAGCCGTGAACCGCCTCGAAAATGGCGACTTCAGCGCCGATGTTTGCCGACGGCGCGAAACCCAGGCCGCCGATCAGCGCGGAGGTCAGGTCGCTCAGGATATCGCCGTTCATGTTCGTCGTGACAATGACGTCGAACTGCTCCGGCTTCTTCACCAATTGGTGGGCGCAGTTGTCCACGATGATGTGCTGCGCCTCGATCCCCGGGTATTCCTTGGCCACCTCTTCGAAGGTGCGCTTCAGCATGCCCTCCGTGAGCTTCATGATGTTGGACTTGGTGGCGCAGTGCACCCGCTTCCTGCCTTCGGCGATTGCCACCTCGAAGGCCAGCCGCGCGATCTTTTCACATCCCTTGCGTGAAATGAGCTTCAGGCATTGGGCAACGCCGGGGGTCTGCATGTGCTCGATGCCCGCGTACAAGTCCTCCACGTTCTCCCGCACCACGACAAGGTCGACCCCCCGGCCGCTGTACGGGGTACGAACGCCGGGGAACTCACGAACAGGACGGATGTTGCCGTAGGTTTCGAAAAGCTTGCGCAGCGTGACATTAGCGCTCTTCTCTCCGAAGCCGACCGGCGTCTCCAGCGGGCCCTTGAGAACCACCCGGGTCTTTCTGATCGATTCGAGGGTATCCTGGGGCACGCCGGACGCGATGCCCTGCTTGAAGACGCGCGCTCCTGCCTGGCGTTCCTCCCACTCGACCTTGGCGCCCGCGGCCTCGACCACGCGGCGCGCGGCCGTGATGACCTCCGGGCCGACGCCGTCGCCTGGAATCACGGTGACGAGCTTCCGGCCCGCTGCCGTGAGATGTATTTTCCTGTCCATGCCAGCACGGTACCCCAAGTGGCCGAAGCACGGCAAGGATACGGCAGGTCACAGCTGTGCCGCGTGCCCATGCGGCCCCCGCAGCCGCCCCAAGACCACGCCTTCCCCTGCTTGCCCGCCGCGCGCCGGGCGTGTACCATTCCCGGGGGCGCGCAGCTTTCACCCACTTGCTATGCCGGGCGCCCTGAGGAGGCCGCCATGACGGAGCTTCTCTGCCACACCGATTCCTACCTCAAGGAGTTTGACGCGCGCGTGACCGACGTCAACGTCGAAGGCCGCGCGGTTGCGCTGGATCGGACAGCGTTCTTCCCCGGCGGAGGCGGGCAACCCTGCGATCAGGGATGGATCGGCGAAATCCCCGTGGAGCGCGTGTCGCGCCAGGGGGATGCGCCCTGGCACTGGCTGGATGGCGAACCGCCTGCAATGGGCAGCGCCGTCCATGGCAGGATCGACTGGTACCTGCGCTATAAGCTCATGAGGACGCACACCGCGTTCCACATCCTCTGCGGCGTGGTATGGCGCGACTGGAAGGCGCAGGTGACGGGCGGGAACATGGAACCCCTGCGCGGCCGGATGGACTTCGAATTCGAGACGCTCACGCACGACCTTGTTGCCGAGATCGAAGCCCGGGTGAACGCCGAGGTCGCGGCGGCTCGGCCGATTTCGGTGCGCATCCTCCCCCGCCGCGAAGCCTTCGAGATCCCCGACCTCATCCGCACGAAAATCAACCTCCTTCCCGAGGAGATCCAGCAGGTGCGCGTTGTGGAGATCCACGGCCTGGACCTGCAGGCCGACGGAGGCACGCACGTGGCCAATACCCGGGAGGTTGGCAGGATCAGGGTTGCCGGTTACGAGAGCAAGGGAAGGATCAACAAGCGGATCAAGCTGGAGATCGGAGACTGATGAAGGAAAAAATGGATGTTTTCAAGGCCATTGAAGCGCGGCACAGCTACAGGAGCGGGTTTTCCCCGACCCCTGTGCCGCGCAAGGATCTGGAGCGAATCGTGCGGGCGGGCATCCAGGCGCCCTCGGGCTACAACGCGCAGACCACGAGCTTCGTGATCGTGGACGAACCCGCTCTCATCAAAGAGATGGCGCGCATCGCCGAAAACGATGTGATCGCGGCCGCGCCGGCAGCCGTGGTCTGCGTCATGGATCCACGAGAAACCGAACCAGGAAGGCTCCGCTGCGGCGTGGAGGACTATTCAGCCGCTGTGGAGAATATGCTCCTCGCGGTGACGGCCCTCGGGTACGCGAGCGTGTGGATTGATGGCATCCTCCGGGAAGAGGAAAGGGCGGCTCGGATAGGCGCGCTTCTGTCAGTGCCTCGACGGCAGGTAGTCCGTGCAATCCTGCCCATCGGGAAGCCGACCGAGCAGGGGAAGCAGGCGGAGAAAAAGCCTTTTGGAGAACGTGCGTGGTTCAACAGGTTCGGGGGCTGATGAAGAGCAAAAGGCTTACTATCGGTAGAAGGTAACAGAAACCACAACGAAAAGCGCTGTTCCGATGCCGGCGATCATTCCCACTGTCTTGTTGCGACTTTCCACCCGTGCATTGAGGTCCATTCCATCTCTGTAAACTACTTTGGCGTCAAAAGGCGGCGGTTGATCCTTGATCTGCTCTTTTGCAAGGAGTATCTGCCCGCGAAAGCCAGGCTTGTTGACGTAATATGCCTGAGGGGGCGTGTAGGTGGTGACCGCGGTTGAATAGACGCTCGTATCCAGATAACCGATGTTGCCATACCGCGAATAGGTTCTATAGACGTTGCTTGTAATCGTTGTTTGGGCGGTTCCCGGCGTATAGTAAGTCTCGGTCCGCGAGATATCCTGTGACTGCAGGATATAGAAGTAAGGATACCCATTGTTGAGAGCGATCTCCGCGGCCCTGGTCAAAAAGAATTGATACGCGGTTTGCGCGTCAGTGTAGCCGTTCGCTTCAAAATAGACAAAGTATTGCTCGTTGCTTGCATGAAAGTCCCGATATCCGCCCGTATAGCCTGCTGGTTGGTACGTTGTTGCGCACGACACAAGGACTAGTGAGGCAAAAAGAGCCATGAAAAGCGACATTTTTTTCATGCGGAACCCCTCTCTGAAACATATTCCGCTGGGGATGGCCTGTCAATGCCTACCAGGGCTCGGGAGCCCTCATTGCCAGCAGGACCTCATCCGGCGGGTTGGGATCAGGCAGGCCGTCCGCGACGGCGAAATGCTTCTTGGACCGGAGGATGTCGCCGAAGCAGTTCCAGAGATCCCCCGATGTCCAATGGGCGGGATTGTCCTTGCGGCTGATGCCCGAGTTCATGGCAAGGGCATTGTTGATGATCCGGCCCTGGGGGTCGTAATAATCCTTGGGATGGAGAAGGTTCATCGCCTCCACTGTCACTCCCTTGATGATGTGCTCGTGCACGTAGTGGATGGTGCCGTCCCCATCCACCGCGATCACGACGCCGGCATGGGTCCGCGGATCATCCGTGCGATTGCCGTCATTATTCGCATCCCAGGTGTTGTCCCAGAAAATAACGTCTCCCGGCCGGGGATACAGGTCCTTGTGCAGGCCGTTGAGCGCTTTGATGCTCTGGTAGAGCCGGTTCACTCCGTTTCCGCCGTAGCGGGAGAAGTCCTTCTGTACGTCGATGTTCACCCCATAGAAGATGGCGCTTACCGTACCGATGCAGTCCAGCACGAACGTGCGGCCCTTCACGTTCACCGTAGAGCTGGGCGCCCTGCCGAGAAGCGTGTTGGCGGAAGCAAGCACCGCCTTCTCGTCCACGCTGAGAGGCGCGCGGATCTGCTCTGCGGTGCGATACGACGTCCCTGCCATGGTCCGCGCCGGCGCGCTGGAGGGGACGGAAGTGGTGGCAATGGCCTGCGGTTGCGGCTTAGGCTGCTGCATGGCCGGACGCTGTTGGGGAAATATCGTGGCGCAGCCGGTGAGCAATGACGCACCTGCGCAGAGCAGAATGCAGAAACCGATTTTCATCGCGTGCGCTCCCACCGAAGGGCAATTGAATCGCCGCAGACAATCACCGCGCCTCATATCCACCAAAGTTTATCGGCAGAAATGCAACCGCGCAATTCAGATTTCCACGCGGGCGATATCCAGCCGTTCGACAGGCTCACGCGCCTGCCAGGTGCAGGACGAAACTTTCCACCAGGCCTGCCGCGACCTCTTGCCTGTATTCCGCGGTGGAGCGCTGATCGTCGATGGGACGAACGGCCGCGCTCGCGGCATCGCGGATCCGCGGCCTTAGCTGGGCCATGCCTTCCACGGCGGCGCCTTCCAGCAGGGTTTCCACGGACGCCAGCCTGACCACGGTGGGCCCCACTGCTCCGAGCGCGATCCTTGCACGCAAGACCTTTGCGCGCGCGCCCCGCGCAGCGTCAAGGTCCGCGAACGCGGCGATCGACACCTTGGTAAGGGCGTTTGCCTTGCGGGTGCCCACCTTGCGCCAAATGGCTCGTGCGGGGGACCATGCGGGAATGAGGACGGAACGAAGAAGCTCGTCGGAGCGCAGGCGCGTCTTTCCCGGGCCGGTGATGAAATCGAGGATTGAAACAATGCGTTCTCCCGCCTGCGACACAAGCGTCACTCGGGCGTCGAACGCGTACAGGAAGGGCAGCGTATCAGCCGCGGGAGAGGCGTTGCAGATGTTGCCCCCCAGGGTCGCCACTGTTCGAAGGCCGGGGCCGCCCATGGACAATAGTGCGTCGCGCAGCGTCGGATGAACCAGACTGCTTTCCGCCAGGGTCCGAAGGGTCACCATGCAGCCGATCTCCAGCGCCCCGTCTTTCATACCGAGTAAGCGGAGCTCTGGACACCTGTCAAGAAAAAGCACGGGTTCGGTGAACCCCGGCAGAGCGCCCGCGCCCCGGCGAAGCTTCACCATCAGGTCCGTTCCGCCGGCAAAGGGCACTGCGCTTTGCCGTGCGCGAAGCGCAACGGCTTCTTCCAGCGTGGAGGGACGGAACGTATCTACCACAGGCCTTTCCCTTCGCGCGCGGCCGAAGAGATGGCCTTGACAATCAGGTCGTATCCCGTGCATCGGCAGAGGTTGCCCGAGATGCCCGTTCGAATGGCAGCCTCGTCGGGGTTCGGATCTCGGTTGAGAAGCGCCTCGGAAGCGATCACCATGCCGGGTATGCAGAACCCGCACTGCACGGCGCCCTCCCTGGCGTACGCGTCGATGAGCGCCCTGCCCCTGTCTGTCTCCCGCAGCCCCGCCATGGTCACGATGTCGCAGCCTTCGGCCAGCCCCACCGGCAGGATGCAGGAGTTCAGCGGTTCCCCATTTCTGAGGACCAGGCATGCTCCGCATTCCCCTTCCCCGCACCCCTCCTTCACCGAGGTATCGCCCAGCTCGTCGCGCAGCACGTCAAGAAGCCTGGCCAGGGGGTCCGCCTCCACCTCCACCTGCTTTCCGTTCAAAGTGAAGGCGATCACTTCCGGCCTCCGGCATCATGGACGAGCGTCATGACCGCCTCCGCGGTGAGGGGAAGCCGATGCACCTCCGTTCCGAGCGCGTTCTGCACGGCCAGGGCGAACGCCGGAGCCCCGCCGTCGAACACCAGCTCGCCCGCTCCTTTTGCTCCGAACGGACCGAAGGGATACGGGTTCTCCACGAGCTGCACGCGCGTCGCGGGGAAATCGAGCGAGGTGGGGATAGTGTAGTCCGCCATGTTTCCCTGGAGAAAGGCGCCGCCGCGCATCTGGAGCTTTTCCAGCCCCGCGTACCCCAGGGCCTGGCTCATGCCTCCGTGCGCCTGGCCTTCGACGATGAGCCGATCCACGGGATAGCCGACGTCGTAGATGGTCCAGACGTTCTCGGTCTTCACTTCAAAGGTGAAGGGATCCACCGCCACCTCGACCGCGTTCACACCCCATCCCCAGGTCGGGTAGGCATCGCCGCTCAGATGCTCCGGGTCCCAGGAAAGGTGAGGGGGATGAACGTACTCCTGCCAGGCCTCCTGCTCCGCGGCGTCCCGCCATTCAGCCTTCAGCTTCTTGGCCGCCTCTTGCAGGAGGTACCCCACGATCATGATCGAACGCGACGCGCAGGTGGGCCCGGAATCCGGCACAAGGTCCGTGTCGGGCCTGTCATAGAGAACGTCGCCGATGGGGATGCCGAGCGTGCCCGCCACCACCTTGCGAAACGTGGTGAGGAGGCCCTGGCCCATGTCGACTCCCGCGGCAAGGATGCGGACCTTCCCCTCCAGGAGCTTCCGAAGGCCCACTCGGCCCTTGATGAGGTCCCGCTCGCCGCTGCCGGTAAAAGCGCAGCCGTGGCAGAAGATCGATATGCCGATGCCTCGGCCCGGTTGGCGGGCCGCGATTTTTTCCCTGTAACCGGATGCCTCGACGATCCTGTCCAGCATCCCGTCCAGCAGCACCTCATCCCGCACCGTGCCGCCCGTCACCGTGCGGCTTCCCTTTTTCTGGAAGTGACGCCTCTTGTACTCCACGGGATCAACGCCGATCTTCCGCGCAAGGTGATCCATGTGCATCTCGATGGCAAAGAGGGCCTGCGGAGCGCCGAAGCCCCGGAACGCGTCCGACGGGACCATGTTGGTGGCGAACGCGCGGCCCCGGACCCGGACGTTCGGAATGTCGTACACGCCGGTGGAGGTGAACACGGCGCGCTGCAGCACGACCGTGCTGCACGTCTCGAACGCCCCCGCGTTCAAGCGCGTGTCGATCTCCATCCCCAGGATTTCTCCGTTCTCATCCAGCGCCGTGCGGAACAGAATCCATGAGGGGTGGCGCTTCGGCGTGTTCTGGATATCCTCCTGCCGGTCAAGCACGATCTGCACCGGCGCATGCAGTTTCCTTGAGGCGACGGCCGCGGCAGTTGCAAGAACGTCGGGATAGTGCTCCTTGCCTCCGAACCCGCCGCCCGTGTGGGGCTGGACCACCCGCACGTCCTCTTTGCGGCAGCCAAGAGCATGGACCAAGGCCTTTTTAAGATAATAGGGGCATTGCATGGACGCGTGGAGGGTCAGCCTTCCATTTTCCCAGGAGGCGAGTGATCCCTGCGTTTCCATGTAGATGTGTTCCTGGAAACCGGTATGGAACTCCTCTTCCACCACCCGGGCGGCATGAGCGAACGCGGCGTCCGGGTCGCCCTTCTGCACAAGGTAATCGGCAAAGAGATTGTCGCTGCCGTGGATGGGTCCGCCCGTGAGCGCAAGAGACTCTCCGATCGTATAAGCAGGGGTCATGTCCTCGTAGCTCACGCTCACCCGTTCCGCCAGTGCCGCCAGCACGCCCCGATCCGGCCCCGCGATCAAGGCGATTGTCTGTCCCCGGAAACGCACCTCCCTGTCGGCAAAAACAGGCCAATCGTCATTGATCATAAGGATGGCGTTCCGGCCGCGGGCCGTGATGTCTCGGCTGTCAATTACGCTGTAGCCATTCGGCATGTCGGGATAACGCACGGAGAGGATCCGGGCACGGGCTCGGGTGGAGCGGACGCTCTTCGCGTATACCATGCCCGGCAGGCGGATATCGGCAAGATAGACCGCGGCGCCGGAAGCCTTTTCCGCGGCATCCACCCGGGGAATGGGATCGCTTACGCTCGCCATCAGCCCCGGCTCCTCTCCTCCAGCGTGATGGGGAGCATGGCGTAGAATGCGCTGGCGGTCACGAGGTCGTCAACGCGCGTGTGCTCGTTGGGAGCATGCGCCTTGTCCTCGTCACCGGGTCCAAACCCGATGCAGGGGATTCCGTGCTTGCCGCAGATGGCAACGCAGTTGGTGCTGAATGTCCATTTCCCCACCTCGGGCTGTTTGCCAAAAAGCGCATGGTATGCGTCCCTGCCTGCTCTCAAGAGGGCATGGTCTTCCGCTATCTTCCACGTGGGGAAATAAAGGTCCTGGCCAAAGCTGGCTCCGTTCCATCCCTTGCCGTCGTACCACGGCAGCGCAACCTTCTCCGCGTCTCCCGCCATGGATGCGCGCACCTGCGCAAGCGCCTGCTCCGCGGTTTCGCCCCACGTGAGCCTGCGGTCAAGGTACAGCATGCCCTGGTCGGGGACCGCGCACTGGCTCGGGCCATGCGCCTCCATTCTTGAGACCACGATGGTGCCCTTGCCCAGGAAATCGTCGCAGGGAAGCTCTCCGTTCAGCCGTTCCATGGCCAGCGCGGCCCGCGCCGCCTTGTATGCTGCGCTCTCGCCGCGCTCGGGGGCGCTGCCGTGCGCCGACACGCCCCTGAGCTGGACCTCGATCTCCATCCTGCCGCGCTGGCCCCGGTAGAGGCGGCAGCTTGTGGGCTCCGTGGACACCGCGTACTCGGGGCGAAGCCCTTCCTTCTCTATCAGGTAGCGCCAGCACAATCCGTCACAGTCCTCCTCCAGCACGGTGAACGTGAAGAAGACGCTGAAGTCGCCGTCGTACCCCAGCTCCTTGAGGATCCTGCCTGCCGTGATCATGGCGGCCGCGCCGCCCTTCTGGTCTGCCGTGCCGCGGCCCAGCACCAGCCCGTCCCGTATCAGGCCGGAGAAGGGATCAGTTGCCCAGCGCGAAGGATCGCCGACTCCCACCGTATCCACGTGCGCGTCAATGGCGAGCTTTCTCGGACCTTTGCCCACCCGGGCAATGACGCTCCCCAGCCCGTCGAAACGGACCTCGTCGAATCCGGCCTCGGCGCACAGGGATGCGATCTTCCGGCAGACGGATTCCTCCTTGCCGCTGAAAGAGGGGATCCTGACGATGGTGGAAAGGGTGTTGGCGGAATGGTCGCGCAGCCTTCGCGCGCCATCCATGACCTGAGCGCTCGAGTGACCCATCGGCCGTAGTATGCCCTCATTGCCGGCCTCAGGCAAGGCCGTCAGTATGATCGAGCAGCCTATCGACCGCTCCTCCTTGACAGTCATTGCGATGAATGTCCAAATGATTTCATGGATATGGCATTGTGAACGGCGCCCCGAAGATGCTGAGGGCCGGACTTGACGTTGGTTCCACAACAGTGAAGCTCGCGGTCCTGGACGGCGATGAAACGCTCGTATTCCACACCTACCAAAGGCACAAGGCGGACATCCAGGGCACGCTGATCAGCGTGATCGAGGCCGCGCACGACGCGCTGTGCGTGAACGGAGACGACCCCGGTCTCACCGTGGCGGTGACCGGATCGGCCGGCCTCTCCGTGTCCCAATTGCTTGAGCTGCCGTTCGTTCAGGAGGTGCTCGCGGGATCCCGGGCAGTGCAGAGATACCTCCCCGATACCGACGTTGCGATCGAGCTGGGCGGAGAGGACGCGAAAATCACCTATTTCACCGGCGGCATCGAGCAGCGAATGAACGGAACCTGCGCGGGGGGGACGGGCGCGTTCATCGACCAGATGGCCAGCCTCCTGTCAACTGACGCGGCAGGGCTGAACGAGCTGGCTCGGGACCATGACACCCTCTACCCCATCGCGGCGCGCTGCGGGGTATTCGCGAAGACCGACGTGCAGCCCCTCATCAACGAGGGCGCGCGCCGTGAAAACATCGCGGCGAGCATCCTGCAGGCGGTGGTAAACCAGACCATTTCCGGCCTTGCCTGCGGAAAGCCCATCCGCGGCACGGTGGCGTTCCTCGGCGGCCCCCTGCACTTCCTGCCGGAAACGCGCGCGCTCTTCATCAAAACACTCGGGCTTGCGCCTGACAAGGTGCGCGCGCCCGAGCGCGCCCAGCTTTTCGTGGCGATGGGCGCGGCGCTGGCTTCAGCGGGAAGCGCGCCGGTCGGGCTGCCCAGCCTGCGCGACCGCGCCCGCGGGCTCTGCCACGCCGCCGCGCCGGAGGTGGAGCGCCTCAGTCCCCTGTTCAAGAATGAGGCGGAGCTCGCCGCGTTCCGGCAGCGGCACGGGAAAGCGCGCACACGCACGGTCGCGCTCTCCTCCGTGCGCGGGCCCTGCTTCCTCGGCATCGACGCGGGATCCACCACCACCAAGGCCGTGCTTGTGGATGCCGCGGGCGCGGTGGCGTGGTCCGTGTACGCGGGCAATGGCGGCAGTCCCCTTCAGATTGCCGTGCGCATGGTGACAGAGCTGCGCCGCGCCATGCCCGAAGGCGCGTGGATCGCGCGCTCGTGCGCAACGGGATACGGCGAGGCCCTTGTCTCCGCGGCGCTCGGCATGGACGCGGGGGAGGTGGAGACCATCGCCCATTACACGGCCGCCTCCAGCTTCCTGCCCGGCGTGGACGCCATCCTCGACATCGGCGGCCAGGACATGAAGTTCCTGCGCGTGCGCAACGGCGTGATCTCCTCCGTGCTTCTCAATGAAGCCTGCTCCTCGGGCTGCGGTTCGTTCCTGGAGAGCTTCGCGCATTCGCTCGGGCTCTCCATCCAAGCCTTTGCCGGAGAAGCGCTGGCCTCCCGGGCGCCCGTTGACCTGGGATCGCGATGCACCGTTTTCATGAACTCGCGGGTCAAGCAGGCGCAGAAGGAAGGCGCCTCGGTGGGAGACATCTCGGCCGGGCTCTCCTACTCGGTGATCAGGAACGCCCTGCAGAAAGTGATACGGCTGCGCGACCCCCGGCAGCTTGGCGAGCGTGTGGTGGTGCAGGGCGGCGCCTTTTCCAACGACGCCGTGCTGCGCGCCTTCGAGTTGATCTCTGGCCGGGAAGCGGTGCGTCCCGACATGCCCGGGATCATGGGCGCTTTCGGCGCAGCTCTCCTGGCACGGGATGCGGCGCAGGGGACGCCCGTCCAGCCGGGCGCCGGGCAAATCTCCGCGGCGCGCAGCCGGCTTCTCGATCTGCGGGAGCTTGAGTCTCTCACCATAAGCACGGCCATGAAACGCTGCGGCCGGTGCGCGAACAACTGCCTCCTCACCGTCACGCGTTTCTCAGACAGTCGCGAGTTCGTTTCCGGCAACCACTGCGAGCGCGGGGGCGCGCAATCAATACCGGCCGAGCAAGCGCTAACGGTCGAGGCCGCGCGCAGGGCGCCCTCCGCGCCCGATCCGATCCCCAACCTTTTTGCGTGGAAGTACGAGCGCGTGTTCCACTATGCACCGCTCCCGCCCCCCCACGCCCCCCGAGGAATCGTCGGCATTCCCCGTGTGCTCAACCTCTACGAGGATTACCCCTTCTGGTTCACCGTCTTCACGCGCCTGGGCTTCTCAGTGCGCCTTTCCCCGCGCTCCAGTCGGGGAGTCTACGAGGCCGGAATCGAGACCATTCCCTCGGAGTCCGTATGCTACCCCGGCAAGCTGGTGCACGGACACGTGGCCAGGCTGATGAAGGAGGGTGTCCCGTTCATCTTCTATCCCTGCGTGCCGCACATTCCGAAGGAGGACCCGGAGGCGCGCAACCAATTCAACTGCCCCATCGTGACCTCCTACCCCGAGGTCGTGCTCAACAACGTCGAAGGAACGCGGACGAACCCCGGCCGGCCGGGCGCTCTACGCTACGCCGATCCCTTCCTCCCTTTGCAAAACTCCCGGCGGATGAAGGTCCGGCTCGGGGAGGAGCTGGCCTGGGCCGGGGTCACAAAGCCCGAGGTGTCCGCCGCTGTTGACGCGGGATACGCAGAGCAGGCGCGGTTCAAGGCCGAGATCAGGGCCAGGGGGGAGGAGGCGCTGCGGGAGATCCGGCGCCGCGGGCTTCGGGGTCTTGTGCTCGCAGGCAGGCCCTACCACCTGGACCCCGAGATCAACCACGGCATCGCGGAGCTTGCCACATCGCTGGGAATGGCGGTGCTGACAGAGGACTCCGTGGCGCACCTGGGAAAGATAGAGAGGCCGCTGCGCGTGGTGGACCAGTGGGTCTATCACACGCGGCT
Organism: Spirochaetia bacterium; assembly: GCA_049519415.1. Taxonomy (GTDB): domain Bacteria; phylum Spirochaetota; class Spirochaetia; order SZUA-6; family Fen-1364; genus Fen-1364. Next base: position 4,190 of record JBEKQU010000046.1, on the reverse strand, counting down.
GTACGCCGCGGCAAGCTTCGTGGCCCAGCACGACGAGCTCGCGCTGGTGCAGCTCAACTCCTTCGGCTGCGGCCTGGACGCGGTCACGACCGACCAGGTGCAGGAGATCCTGGAGCGGCACGGACGGATCTACACCGTCATCAAGATCGATGAGCAGTCCAACCTCGGGGCGATGCGCATAAGGCTGAGGTCTCTCAAGGCCGCGCTGGAGGCGCGGGAAAAGAGCGGCGTCCCCGGGGAAGCGGGAACCGCGCGACCTCCCCGGCCATTGTTCACCAAGAAGATGCGGCAGGATTACACGATCCTTGCGCCCCAGATGTCGCCCATCCATTTCCGCATCATCCAGAGCGCCTTCCGGCAGTCGGGGTACCGGCTGGAGGTGCTCCCCGACGTGGACAGGGGCGCGGTGAACGAGGGGCTTACGTATGTCAACAATGACGCCTGCTTTCCCTCCATCATGGTTGTTGGACAGCTGATGGAAGCCCTTCGCTCGGGCAGGTACGATCTCCAGCGCACGGCCCTCCTCATCTCCCAGACCGGCGGCGGCTGCAGGGCCACCAATTACATCGCGTTCATCCGCAAGGCGCTGGCTGACGCGGGCATGGAGCACGTGCCGGTCATCTCTCTGAACGCCCTGGGGTTGGAGAAGAACCCCGGTTTCCGGCTGTCCTGGGGGCTTCTGAAGCGCTGCCTCATGGCGCTGATCTACGGCGACCTTCTCATGCGGATGCTCTACAGGGTGCGTCCGTACGAGTCCGTGCCGGGTTCCTCCCAGCGGCTGTGCCAGCTATGGACAGAGAAGTGCCAGGAGTCGCTCGACCGGCCGGGCTTCGGCCGGTTCCGGCGGATCATCCGGGCAATGGTCGGGGATTTCGATGCGCTTTCCCTGCAGGACGGCCGCAAGCCCCGGGTGGGCGTTGTTGGTGAGATCCTCGTGAAGTTCCATCCCACCGCGAACAACCGCATCGTGGAGGTGATCGAGTCCGAGGGCGCCGAAGCGGTGGTGCCGGACCTCGCGGACTTCCTTCTGTATTCTTCCTACGGCGGGCAGTTCAGGCGCCGGAAATTGGCCGGAAGCGCGAGCGGCGTGCTCATTTCCCGCCTGGCCATTGCCGGGATCGAGCTGTTCCGGCGCGCGCAGCGCCGGGAGCTCTCGCGGTCCGCTCGTTTCCATGCTCCGCGTTCCATCTACGAGCTGGCAAAGAGCGTGGACGGGATCGTGCAGCTAGGCAACAGCATGGGCGAGGGATGGTTTTTGACCGCTGAAATGATGGAGCTGCTGCGCGACGGGGTGAACGCCATCGCCTGCATCCAGCCCTTTGCCTGCCTTCCCAACCACGTCACCGGCAAGGGCATGATCCGGGAGCTGCGCAGGTGCCATCCAGAGACAGCCATCGCGGCGATCGACTTTGACCCCGGCGCGAGCGAGGTGAACCAGCTCAACAGATTAAAGCTCCTCCTCGCATCGGCAAGGGAGGCATTCAATCGCTGAGCTGTCCTCGCGCGAACGAATGCTCCGCGCCTTGTCCTGCCAGCCCGTGGATCGCACCCCATGCTGCCTCATGCTGCTGCATGCTCTGGACGAATGGTATCCGGGGGAGCAGAACCTGATTGCTGCCCAGGCTGATTGGGGCCTGGACCCGCTGGTCGTCCTGCCCTCCTGGGCCGTGACCAGGCCCGGGGATCCGCTCGATCTGCGGGGCTATCAGTTCGACTATCCCGGGAAGGTCAACGTGACCCTCCGCGGCTTGCCGGTCCACTCCCACCCCGATGTGCGCCTCCGCGAGTGGCGGGAGCGCATCCCCGGCGCGCGGTATCCTGTCCTCCAGCGCGAATACCTCATACCCGCGGGGCTGCTGAATGTCTCGGCCAATCAGACAGAGGACTGGCCCTACGGCGACCGGCTCCTCTTCGTTGACGACTTCATCATCGCCCGGGCCCGCAAGAACCTGGTTACCACGGCCTCGGACCTGAAGTCACTCGCGTATCTTCTCTTGCCCCCGGATGCGGATACCATCGCGCACTTCCGCGCCGCGTCGCACGCCAACCGGGAGCTGGCCAAGAACCGGGACCTCCTGCGCGTCTATCACTGGGGAGTGCTGGCGGACATGGCGGCCTGGCTGTGCGGCTTGCAGGAGCTTATCTTCCTGACCGCTGATCAGCCGTCCTTTGTGGAGGAGCTCCTCCAGATGATCGCCGACTGGAACCTTGCCCGGATGCGGGTCGTGCTGGACGAGGGCATCGACTTGTGGGTGCGGCGGGGGTGGTACGAGGGCTGCGACTTCTGGTCGCCCGGGATATACCGCAGGTTCCTCCTGCCGCACCTGAAAAAGGAGGTGGAGACGGCGCATGCCCGAGGCGTCAAGTTCGGCTATATCCTGACGGCGGGTGCAATGCCGCTGCTCGACATGATCCTGGAGGCCGGGGTGGACGCGCTGATCGGAGTGGATCCGGTTCAGGGAGGCTACGACCTGCGCGCCGTCAAGGCCAAGGCCCGGGGCTGTATGTGCCTGTGGGGCGGCGCGAACGGATCAAGGGTGGAGTCGGGCGCCCCGGATCAGATCCGCCGGATGGTCAAGGACGCCCTGGAGATCCTGGCTCCCGACAATGGCTTCATCCTGTCACCGGTGGATGGCATCTACGATACGTCTGAACGGACAAAAGCCAATCTGCGGTGCTTCGTGGATGCCTGGAAGGATCTCCGCTAACTGCGGCTCTCAGCCCTGTGAGCCCCACGGGCGCCCGGCCTGGCACGTCGGTCAGGGCTGCGCGCCCTTCGGATACAGGAAACGCTTGATCTTCCGCGAGGGCGTCTTCTCGAACGGCTCGGCCTGCAGCTCCACGCGGCAGACCCGGCTGAAGCTCGCGAGCTTTGAGTTGACCTCAGCCTTGATGTGCTCCAGGAGCACGCTGATCGAATGCTGGGCGCTCGCCGCGCGCAGGAGGCCAGGCGCTCGTAGGTGACGGGCACGCCGTTCACCATGGAAAGGGCGGGATGCCCCGTATAGTTTCGGGCGCTGTTCAGCAGCAGCTGCTGGAGCGTGAAAGTCTTAAGCTGATACACCCGTCTCTCCTTAAGTGGAAGGTATTTATTATAACCTTCATTCAGGCAGAAGAACATATCTCGTGACGGTCTGGAGGCGGGCTGCTATAATGAGAGCGAAGCTTGTAGCAGCAAAGTGAAAAACAAATCGTTAAGGAGGTTTAAAATGATAAACCAAAAAGGCATTCGAAAATCCAAAATCACACGTACCTGCCTACTGTTCTTAGTTGTCATCCTCGCGGTATCCTGCGAATCGTTTCCAAGGCCAAAAAGCGCGAGCGACACGTTACTGATCATTCCAGTAGCGTTCAAGTTCGAGTCGGGAGCGCAGTGGACCTATCGCTACCGTCTCGATTTTGAGGGGCTTTCTCAGCCGATCTATGTCTCTCCCACTACGATGCACTATATCGCGGTTTCCGGCCTTCCCGCAGGGAGCTACACATGGAAAAAGGTAACCGCCGTTCCTCTCGCAACGGGTTATGTCGAAATGGGAAGATCGGATCATTCCTACGATGCACCGGCAGTGAAAATTGAAATCCGGGAAGGCACTGCTACGATGGCGCCTTTTCTGCTAGAAGCGACTATGAATCAAGTAGGGATGCGATCATTTCAGCAGTCGTGGGGCATAAGGCAGGTGCTCAATACCGACAAAAAGACTATCTCTGACGAGCTACAGGGAGAGCCCGCCTTCCGCGAATGGAAGAACGGCCTCTAGAAAACGCGGCTGAGGAAATTTGTCATGAGTCAACTGAGACACGACAGTTGGCCAAAACATCAGAGCAGTGCGCATGACCAGCCCTAATAAAGCAAGCATCGCTTAGGTCAGTCAATAATGCACTATTTTAATGTGCCTGATGTCTTATGATGATCACACCTCAATTCTATCGATACTACCCCCGGGGGACCCTCCCCGGAAACGATGTAGACGGAAGGCCCAGGGACCGGAGATAGGCCTCCGTGACAGCCACGTCAGCATGTCCGAGGGCCTTCTCTACCTGGTACACTTCCTTCGTATCCTGGTAGAGTCGTAACCGATAATACAACCGCACCTACCGCCGCAGCTTGGCGCCGGGCATCATTTGACCATCAAGCGTAGCAGCAGGAGGTCAAGGATGCAGCAAAAAGAGAACACGAGCGCGCTCTGGGA
>JBEKQU010000045.1:0-39517 GCA_049519415.1 Spirochaetia bacterium | reverse complement strand
GCCAACAGGTCCATCGGGATGCTGGACGCGGCGCTGCGCACGATCAACAAGCAGCGCGCGGATCTGGGCGCCTACCAGAACAGGCTGGAGTACGCGGTGAAGGGGCTGGACATCGGGGCGGAAAACCTGCAGGCGGCGGAGTCGAGGATCCGCGACGCGGACATGGCCACCGAGATGGTGGACTACACCAAGAACGCCATCCTGACGCAGTCGGCCACGGCCATGCTGGCCCAGGCGAATGCCAAGACGCAGACGGTGCTCCAGCTCTTGAAATAGGCGCGCCGTGTGATGGATGATCGCCTCCCCGGCGCCGCGGCATCGGGGAGGCTTTTATATTTTCCGCCTTGCTCAGGGACCTGATCTCTGATTACCCTTTTTATCCATGGGAACAACCGCATTTGTTATGCAATCCATCGTGCTGGGCCTGGTGCAGGGGCTGACAGAGTTCATACCGATTTCGAGCTCCGCCCACCTGGTGATTGTGCCGTGGCTGTTCGGCTGGACTGATCCCGCCCTGGGAGGCCTCACGTTCGACGTGGCGCTGCACCTTGGCACGCTGATCGCGGTGATCGTTTTCTTCGCCTCGGATTGGGTCCGGCTCATCGGGGCGTGGTTCAGGAGCGTTTTTGAGCTGAGGATCGGCGATTCCCCTGACAGCCGCATGGCGTGGTATCTTCTCCTGGCCTGCATTCCGGGCGGCATCGCGGGCGTTCTCTTCGAGGGCGACGTGACGGCCTCCTTCCACGTGCAGCCCATTCCTCGGCTTTCCATGATCCTGATGGCCGTGATGATCGCGCTCCTTGGCGCTCTTCTTTTTCTTGCGGATTGGCGGGGCAAGCGGAACAGGCCGTTCTCCAAGATAGGGTTCCTGGACGCCCTCCTCATCGGGCTTGCCCAGGCCGTGTCCATTTTCCCTGGCGTCTCCCGGTCAGGCGCGACGATCACCGCCGGCTTGGCCCTCGGCCTGGAGCGCGAAGCCGCGGCCCGTTTCTCATTCCTCCTGTCCGCGCCCATCATCGCGGGAGCGGGCATCAAGAGCCTTTACGATCTGATTGCCGGCTTGCCGGCAGGCGCCATCCCCTCCCCGGAGCTGGTGATCTTTCCCGTCGGTTTTCTCACGGCAGCAGTCAGCGGCTTCTTCTGCATCAAGCTCCTGCTTGCGTTCCTGCAGAAGCACTCCGCAAGGGTTTTCGTTTATTACCGGTGGGCGCTCGCCGCGCTGGTTCTTGCTGTGGCTCTCCTCAAGGGGTGAGTCCGGAGGGCCGGCCTACTTTGGCTGCTGTTCCGCCGGCTTCCCCTTTGCCCGCACAGAGATAAGGCCGAAGAGGAGCAGGATGACGAAAATAACGGCAAAGAGCAGCCCGTGCTTCGTCCTGCCGATGCTGAACCAATACGCTCCGTAGCCGGCAGAGGCCAGTGACAGAACGATTGCTATAATGCCGATGATCCTTGAAGCCGTCTTGCTCATCGCTTCCTCCTGACAGTGCTATTTGAACGTGATGCTCACGGAATCCTGCGTGTCGATCCTGACCCCCGGCACCGTCTTTACCATGTTCTTCAGCTCGCTGATCGACTGGGTCTGCGTCGAGGTGAGCTTCTTGAAGGTCGCGTCGTCGGCCAGTATCTTGGCAAAATCCATGTCAACGAGCGTCACGGAGGAGCCGCTGGCGTAGGCGGCATTGGTCTTCGTGATCGTGCCCTGCACTTCCACGACAAGCACGATGTGCATGTCGGAATACAGCGGCTTGAGCGTCGCCATCATCTTGTCCATATCGGCGGAGCTCGCCTGCGGAGCCGGCTTGGCGGGCGTCTGCGTTACCTTGGGCGCGATGATGGTCAAGATGGCGGGAGGTCCCTTGGTGAACGTGAATGTCATGAACTCAGTGGGGGCGCCGCTGGATCCGCTTCCCCCGGCGCCTCCACTGGAGGGAAATGTCAGGCCGGCCGCGGGGCTCTGGTTGAGCTTCACCTTTGAGATGTCCTTGAACGCGTATTTCACCTGGTAGCCATTGCCCTTGGCGGTCGTGATCTTCTGGGCCCAGACGAAGCTTACGTCCGCGCCCATCTGAGCCGCGTCCGCCTTCAGTCCTTTCTCATTGAGAATGCCCTGTTCGATGGTCGCGGCATCGCTCTTGTTGCCCATGCTGATCATGAACTCGGCAAGGTGCTTGCTCAGCACAATGGTCTTCTCTATGACGCCGCTGCCATCCGGCGTGACCGTCACTCTCGTGCTGGTGTCGATGCACCCCGTGAGGACGAGGAGCGCGCACAAGGCCCCCAGCCATCCCGTTCGCGGTTTCATGGTGCCTCCATCGAAGGGTGGTTATATCCCGCAGCCAGAGATTATGCAAGGACGGCTTTCCCTTCACCCCGAAAGATGCCATTCTTCCCCCAGGAGGCTGGTCCATGGAAAACAGGATCGGAGAGTTCCTCATGCAGATAGGAGCCATGAAGCAGTACCAGGTGGATGACGTGCTGCGCGTCCAGAAGGAGGGCGACAACAGGATGTTCGGCGAGATCGCCATCGAGCTGGGATACGTCAATGACGATGCCGTCAAGCAGTACATCGACTTCAAACACTCCCAAAAATGAGACGCGTGATCCGCCGTGCTATACGGCGATGAGAGCAACCCCGGCCAACGCCAGCCCCAGCCCGAGCACGCGGGTAAGCGTAAGACGTTCCCGGAATACAAGGACCGCGAGGAGAACAGTCGGCCCCGGATACAGTGACGTGACCACCGCCGCTGTGGTGAGCATCCCGATCCTGCTGGCCAGCAGGAAGGCGATGTTCGCCAGCATGTCCAGGCATCCGGAAACCAGGACCATGGCGAAACCGGCTCCGCCCGGACGGAGCGATCTCCCCGTGACAAGCGCAAAGACCGCCACGATGGAGATCGTGGAAGCGCGCGCAACCACCAGCGGCCAAAGGCCCGAGGCGTGGGACGTTCGCGAGATCGCAAAGAAGAACAGCCCGAAACCAAGTCCGGCCGCCGCGCCGAGCGCTGCAGCGCGGCGCGCCGCGTCGCTTCTCCCCTTTTCCATCCGGCCCGAGGTGAGGAGCACGATCGCGGGAATGGCGGCCCCGATCCCCACCCATGCCAGCGGATCCGGCCTGTCGCCGGTGGCCACGCCGAGGAGCACGGGAATGACCGCTCCCGTGACGGCGGCAACGGGCGATGCAACGGCAACCGGGGTGGTTGCGAGCGCCGTATATAATGCCCCGAGTCCCGCGGCGCCGCACACGCCGGCAGCAGCGCCCCACGCAAGGTCGGCCGGGGAAGGCAGGCCCTGACTGAGCGCCAGCACAGCCCCGAGGGCGAGGATGAGGCCAACCATCTGGGAGAAAACCAAAACCATGAGGATCGAGGTTTTTCTCGTTGCCAGGCCTCCGCAGAAATCACCCGCGCCGTACATGAGCGCTGAAAGCCCCGCAAGAAAGATTGCCACTCGGCTCTCCTGAGGGAGTGATTCAAGCATGGAAAACAAAAACCCGCAAGAATTATATTTTTTCACTTTATCAAGCCGACGTTTTCAGCTACAACGGAGAAAAGGACAATCGTGGTGCTCCCCCCGAATGATCCCCTCCCCTCCCGGCTGCGCGTCGATTCCTCGGACGCGGGGCTCCGCGCTGATGCCTTCCTTTTCCTGGAGCTTCCCTTTCTTTCCCGCACGCGCCTTCGGCAAAAGATCCAAATGGGCGAATCCCTTCTCAACGGCAGGCGTTATGCGACATCCACGCGGCTGAATGCCGGCGACGAAATCACGGTGCTCTGGCGTTCCCTTCCAGGACCCGGTCCCCTGCCGACGCTCGATGTCCTGTTCGAAGACCCCCATCTCCTGGCCGTGAACAAGCCGGCCGGGGTCGCATCGCATCCCATGGGCAGGCGCCAGCACGGCACCGTGGTGCAATGGGCGCGCCACAGGCACGCGGACCTGATACGGGAAGGCCTGAAGCAGGGAGAGAGCGGTTTCTATCCCACGCTCGCCAACCGTCTTGACGTGTTCACCAGCGGAATCGTGCTCATCGCAAAAACCCGGGCCGCTCACGCCGCCATCCAGGGCCTCATGACGCGCAGGCTCGTCACGAAGGAATACATCGCTCTGGTGGAAGGAACGATCAATGAGGAGGGAGTGATCGATCTTCCCATCAACAGCGACCAGCGGAGCAAGGTGCGCGTGAAGATGACGACCCGGGCCGGCGGACAGCCCTCGGTCACAAGATACACGATCATCCGCCAGCTGCCCGGACACACGCTGGTCCGCGCTTTCCCGCTCACCGGGCGACAGCATCAGATCCGGGTTCACTTTGCCGCGATCGGCCACCCGGTATGGGGCGACCTTCTCTACAAAGACGAGCGGCTCTTCCTTCGCTACCAGCGAAACGAGGGGATCCTTGACGAAACGCTCCCCGCGCGCCAGTGCCTGCACGCGACGCGCATGTCTTTCGCGCACCCAATGACGGGCGCGGCCATTACGATTGAAGCGCCGCTGCCTGCGGATTTCCTCGCCATCCTGGCGGACATCGAGGCCCGAAGCGCTACCACTTCTCGCAGCGGATGATCTGTTCCAGCTCCAGCCGGCTCTTTACCGCAGGGGACGGGTCCGCGGGATACCCCAATGGCATGAGCTGGACCACGCGGACGATGGCGGGAATGCCGAGGATCTGCTTCACCAGCGGCTCGTCAAAAGCCCCGATCCAGCACGTGCCCAGACCTTCCGCGGCCGCGGCCAGGCTGAAGTGGTCCATGGCAATGGCTACGTCGATGGGGTAGGCGGCCTGGCCGCAGCGCATGATCCTGCCGTCGGACTGCGCGCAGCAGGCAAGCAGAACGGCGGCGGCGCCAATGAAGGGCTGCCAGGCCGCATCCAGAGCGATCCTCTCACGGGTCGCCCTGTCGCGCACGACCACGAACCGCCACTCCTGGTCATTTCTCGCTGACGGAGCCATGCGGGCGGCATCCAGGACCCGGCGCAGCTTCTCCTCCTCCACCGGCCTGTCCAGATACTCCCGTACGCTCTTCCGCGTTCTGATGGCCTGATAGACGTCCATCCGGGATCACTCCTCTCCCAGCTCAGCGAGCCTCTTCTGGATCTCCTTCAGCCGCTTGTTCATCCGCTCAATCCCCTTCTCCAGCCGCTCGCGCTCGGCCCGCAGCGCTTCCCGCGGGTCCTGCGCCTTCTTCGCGCTCCCGTGTTTCGCCTTCACCATGTCGGGGCTGTGCCCGGAGCGCAGCTCCTCCTGCGCCTCCTCCCGCTCCTGATCGTCGCGAATGGAGACGAGAGAGCGCATGTTCTCAAACCCGACGCGCGGGTCCAGGTCCAGAGTGTGCGCCTTCATGATGACGGTGGCGCTTGTGCGCGGGAGGGCGAGCACCCGGTCCAGGTAGTCGGAATAGCTCGTTCCGTACTTCTCGCACAACGAGTGCGCGTCGATGAGAAGCCTGCCCAGCTCCTTCATCAGCGAGCCGCTGCCGGTGAGGAACTTTTCCCGGATCTGCCGCGTGAGCGCGCGGAACTCTTCGATCGTCTCAAAGGGATTTGTATACAGGCCCTTCTCCTCAGCCTCGAAGAGCAGCGTGTGCAGCAGGTTCCAGAACGCCGTGGTGTGGGTGCGCACGGAGATCGGGGCGGCGGAGGTGGTGAACTGAATGTGGTGGGCGTACTCGTGGATGGCCGTGTACATCATCTCATTGTCGTTCTTGAAGTTCTTGTTGTGGATGATGATCTCCCTGGTGTCGGGTTTGTACAGCCCGTGCACCTTGCGGCTCTTCTTTCCCGACAGGATCACGCTGAAATCGTGCCCGGTCTTTCGCAATGACAGGAGGATCTTCTTGATCTGATCGTTGCTCACGGCGACGGCCATGATAGCAGATTAACGAAAATTAACAATCGTCTAATCATTCCGCAATCTATAGTGGTTATCTTCATGCACAGGAGGTGCAATAAAATGAAACAGCATTCCATGAAGCTTGTCATGATCGTGGTACTGGCGCTGCTGGTGGCGGCGCCGTCCCTTATGTTCGCGAGCGGAAGGGCGGAGAAAACCACCGGCCAGAGCGTGGCCCAGGCGTCTGCGGCGCCGGCGGGGGATACCACCGCAATGGCGGAAGCGACCAAGAACCTGGCCACCATCCAGTATTCCTTCCGGGAGGTTGCTCAGAAGGTCCTTCCCGTGGTGGTGGAGGTCGACGTCACAGAGAAGTCGCAATCAAACCAGCAGGCGGTGAATCCCTTCGATTGGTTTTTCAACCAGCAGCCCGGCAACAACAGGAGCAGCCCGCCGCGCATCCAGCAAGGCCTCGGCTCCGGCATCATCGTGCAGAAGTCGGGCACCACGTACTACGTGCTCACCAACAACCACGTGGTGGATTCCGCCACCACCATCAGCGTTCAGTTGTATGACCAGACCAAGTTCGACAAGGTCAAGGTGGTGGGCACGGACTCGCGGAGGGACCTTGCGGTGATCTCCTTCACCAGTACCGAAAACCTTCCCGTGGCCGATCTCGGCGATTCGGGAGAGCTGCAGGTGGGAGACCTTGTCCTGGCGGTCGGCAATCCCTTCGGGTTTGAGAATACGGTCACCATGGGCATCGTAAGCGCGCTGGGCCGCAGCAGCCCGTCCAGTGACGTCGCGATGAACACCGACTACATCCAGACCGACGCGGCCATCAACCAGGGCAACTCGGGAGGGGCGCTTGTGAACATCAAGGGCGAGGTGGTCGGCATCAACACCTGGATCGCGGCTCCCACGGGCGGAAGCATCGGCCTGGGGTTCGCCATCCCGATCAACAACGCCAAGAAGGCGATCAGCGATTTCATCAACAAGGGCAAGGTCGAATACGGCTGGCTCGGCGTGCAGATCACGGACCCGGCCTCCGATCCCGGCGTGGCAAAGGACCTCAAGATAGAGAACGTGAAGGGCGCCATGCTCCTGAACGTCTACAAGGGCCAGCCCAGCGAGAAGGCGGGGCTGCTGCCGGGCGACTTCATCACGAACGTGAACGGCCAGGACATCGCGAACTCCAACAAGCTCACCCAGGTGGTGGGGGACCTGCTGGCGGACAAGGCCTACGATTTCCAGTTGATCCGCAACGGTGAAAAGATGAAGCTCTCGATCAAGCTTGCCGTGCGCCCGGATGAGAACAGCGATGCCCTCTCCTACAAGAACCTCTGGCCCGGCCTGCGCGTGGTCCACATCAACGAGCAGGTGAGACAGCAGGCGCTGCAGGAAGGAGACGACAACGTGCCCTCCGGCATTGATGGCGTCATGATCGGCGCCGTGACGACAGGGACCACGCCGGGTGACCAGTCCCCGGCCGCGATCGCGGGATTCCGGGCATATGACGTCATCAACCAGATCAATGGCAAGGACATCCATACGGTCATGGATTTCTACAAGGCGCTGAACGACAAGACGAGGAAGGACGTGACCTTCAAGATCAAGAGGCAGGGGACCGACATCACGATCGGCCTCACGCAGTAAGGACTCCGCGTCCATGCGACAACGGGCCGCCTTTCGGCGGCCCGTTCCATTTCCAGCGGGCTGCCTGCCGGCGCTTTATTTGGAGTAGACAGCGAAAACGGCGTTGTTCAGCGGTGTCAACTGTTCAGCGGCGGAGAAGGAGAAATCAGCCAGGGTGTTTCCGGTGCCGACTATTTGACCTGTTTCCAGGTCGAAGGAAGAGCCGGCAGCGACCTGTGTGCCATTGGAGCCAGAGAACTCCGTGCCATCGGTATTGTATGTCTCAAACATGATCGTCACGATGCTGCTCGATAGAGCGGTGAAGGAAAGCTTTCCATAAAGGGCGTTCGCGCTCGTCGTATAAACGATGACGGAGTTCGTTGTGAGAGCGCTCAGGTCGATCGCGTCTTTTGTCATGCTGCTGATTGTATTCACGACAGAGGACCGGGTAACCTGATAATAGCCATGGCCGACAATGCCCTGCCAGATCACGTTCCAAACATTACAGCCTGTAAGGAGCAGAACCCCGCAGAGGCACGCGCAACGAATAAAAGGCTTGCTCACCATGTCCTCGATTCTGCGCAAGAGCGGGCGCAGCGTCAAGAGCCGTCATTCCTGTTCACCGTGGAGTTGAGGATCGTGATGGTTGCACGCCCGTCGTCCACAAGGCCAGCGGAGCAGACATGCACGACTTCTTTCTGTCGATCCGGGCAAAGTGCTGCCGCGCCCGCGAAGACGCGGAAGCATCGGTCCGCGTCAGAACCTGAATCCGAGAGAGAGCGATGTCCGGTTGGATTCCATCGGGTCGCCCAGCATTAAACCCGATGTCATCACACCGTTCACGTCCACATTGAAGTCATAGCCGACACTCAGAAGCCCCAGCGTCAGGTCTAGAATAATGCTCGCTGGCAGCAGGAACTGCCAGCCGACGGCGAGCTCCATGGCCGGGTGATACCAATAGGTGGTGCCCTGTGTTTCCGCGGCGCTGCTGTAGACCTGCTCATAGAGGAAACTCCCCAAGAGCCCCACGTGGAATCCTTTCAGGCCCTTGTGGAATGGATGCCAGTCGACCTCCACGATGGGATAGGCATCCAGAGCCCACCCGTCAAAGATCCTGTAGATCAGCCCGCCCATGAAGAACAGCGTGAAATGATCAGAGATCACCCGTTGATACTCGATGCCGACGGGTATAACCACCCCCTGTCCTGCGATAAGAAACGCGCAGGCAACGATCGGCCCAAGCAGGTCAACCGAAATTGCATTGCGCGGCTCTCCCGGCCCCTGCACCTCCGCCGCCACGAAGGGCGACGACAGGACGATCATGAAAAGGACAACTAGAAACACGTTTCTTGCCTTCATCTCTCATCCCTCCTATCTTCAGGCATCACCAAGTATCGATATTCCTGACCGTCACCACCATCTTGGCGGACCCAGTTCCCATTCTGCAGCCAAAGGACCTGGCCTATGGCAAGATCGTGGACGGTGAAGACGTAGAAAAGGCTGCATGAGGAAATCAAGAAGAAAGTCAGAAAAGCGCCGACAAGCATACCCACTTTCACGCCTTTAACTTTTCTAGGGCTAAACCGCGGGCGAAAGTGACTCCCAAGTTTTCCGACTGACTCCGACTAGCTCCTTCGGCGAGTCTACTTTCCCACGCGGGACGCGGCCTGCACCTGCATCCCGGTCGCATGCAGTATACCACATTTGGCGAAAGATTTGCGCGTCCAGCCCGACTCGAACGGGCGACCCACAGCTTAGAAGGCTGTTGCTCTATCCAGCTGAGCTATGGACGCGTGACGGACCCAGGTGCACACATTATCCTTTTTATTCATTACATGAAGAAGAATTACTGACTCCGCCCACCAAACGGTACCACTCTGAATCCCTCATTGTCAACGGCGGCGTGAAACCACGAAGGACTATTCCTTGACGGGCGCTCGTGTGTTTTTGTACTCTTGAATGCGCTTTGCTGCAGTCGCGCCCCTCACAAGGATGTGCCAATGGAAAGCCCGTTTGAAGGATTCCTGGGAAAAAAGATCGGCTCGACGAGGGTAGTCCCGCTCGTCACGAAGATCGTCCTGATCTTCAGCATCTTCATCCTCGTTTCCAACCTCATGACCAACTACATCAACCTCATGTTCAACCGCACGGAACTGATCAAGCTCACCGAGGACCTGCTGGTCAAGGACCTCAAGGAGACGTACACCTTCGCGTCCACCCAGTTCGACATCTACCAGTTCACGCACGACCTTGCGAAATCAACGGATACGATCGAACAGTACGCGCTGCGGGACCTGAAGGCATCCAAGGCGATCACCATCGGCATCAAGCCCGACGGCAGTCTTTTGTTCCAGGCGCTGCGGATCCCCCGGCTGAAAACCTTTCCCGACGCCCAGGCCCTTGCACGCCTGGACGCGAACAGGAGCTCCGCGGCGGAAGGGTCCCTTTCCTTTGCTCTCTCCGGCTCCGAGTACTTCGGCGTGTACAAGTACAACGAGAAGTGGGACATGTTCATCCTGCGGGCGGAGGAGCTGGGACAGCTCTACCAGAGCTCCCGGCAGATCTTCCTGAAGATCTCCCTCATCATCCTCCTTATCTCCCTCATCATCATCGCCATCGGCATCATCCTGATCCGCTACATCCTGCGCTACGTAGGATTGATCACGAATGCCATCATGAAGATGCGCAACGACTCGCAGATGGAGATCATCGATCTTGCCCGGGCGCCGAACGACGAGATCACGTTCCTCGGCGTGGCGCTCAACGCCCTCTCCAGCTCCGTCAACAACCTCGTCACCATCTTCCGCAAGTTCGTGAGCAAGGACATCGCCGTCCAGGCCTACCGCGAGAAGCAGATCCGGCTGGAGGGCGCCCGGAGGGAGCTGACGATCCTGTTCTCCGACATCAGGAGCTTCACCGCGATGACGGAGACCCTGGGCACGGACATCATCAAGCTGCTGAACATCCACTATGAGCAGGCAATCAGCGCGGTGGTGCGCAACGACGGAATCATCGGTTCGCTGATCGGCGACGCCGTACTCGCCGTGTACGGCACCTTCCCCGAATCCCGGGCAAAGAAATCGCTGCAGGCCATCACCTCGGCCTACCTCATCCAGGACAACGCTGCGGAGCTCCGCGTGCGGATGGAGGAGCGGCGGGAAACCATCCTCAAGCAGCGGGGGTCTCTCTCCCGGGAGGAGGAGCGGATCTACCGGGCCGTTCTCCTGAAGGTCGGCGTGGGCATAGACGGCGGCGACGTGTTCTACGGAAACATCGGCTCCCAGGAGAGAATGACCAACACGGTGATCGGGGACAACGTCAATGCGGCATCCCGGCTGGAAGGGCTCACCCGGCTCTACAATGTTCCCGTGATCTGCTCCGGGTTCGTGAAGGACGATGTCGAGGCGCATTTTTCCACCCACGGCATCAGGTTCATCGAGATCGACCGGGTCCAGGTAAAGGGCAAAACCGAGGGGAAATGGATCTATTGGGCGATCCCGGAAGAAATCACCACCCCCGCTCTGGAAAAAGCGCTCGATATTTTTTCAAGGGGCCTGCGCTTCTACGTGGATGGCGACTGGACGGAAGCCCATAAGCGTTTCTCCCGCTGCACCCTGGCCGTGGCATCCGTGTTCAAGGAGCGCACGAAGGGCGGAAGGAGCCCCAAGGAATGGAACGGAACATGGACGATGAGAAGCAAGTAAAAGACCTCTCGGAGGTCGCCAAGGAGGTTTTCCTCCAGGAGGCCAACCGCATACGCGCGGAAAAGCCAAAGCTGTACGACCTGGAAGAGGAGTTTGGCCGGACCAGGGCGAATCGCAGCTTTCGCACGGCCTTTCTCATACTGGGCTTCGTCATCGTGGCCGCGGGAGTGACGGTGTTCCTCACGCTCTTCATCCAGAACCAGAGCCGCAGGGTCCCGGTCGACATCTCCGATTTCCAGGACGTGAACTTGAAGGACCTGCTGAGCTCCGCCGCCAACAACGAAAACGATCTGGACAAGGCCAAAAGAGCGCTCGCAGATGTGCAGCAGGAGCTGGCGACAAAGAGCGAGGCGCTCTCCAGCGACATCGCGGGCCAGATCGCCGTTCTGAACGCCCAGGGCATGTCCCCGTCCAGCACGGCCGCGGCCGAAAAGAAGCTCCAAACGCAGGAGAGCGCCGGGCTTGACGGTCTGCGCGCGCAGTATGCACCCGTGCTGGAAGCGCGGCAGGCGGATGTCGCCGCCGCCCAGAAGAAGGTCGATTCCTCAAACCAGGCTCAGATCAGCGCGGCCCGGAAACAGGAGGAGGTGCTGAACAACCAGCAGCGCCTGCACGATATCGAGCTGGCGCAGACCAAGGCCTACTACGAGTCCAAGCTGAAGGAGCTCTCCGACGCGCATCAGCGGGAGATCGCCGCGTTGAAGGAGAACCAAGC
Organism: Spirochaetia bacterium; assembly: GCA_049519415.1. Taxonomy (GTDB): domain Bacteria; phylum Spirochaetota; class Spirochaetia; order SZUA-6; family Fen-1364; genus Fen-1364. The sequence continues at coordinate 27,636 of JBEKQU010000045.1, read as the reverse complement.
CCGGGTGGTCAAAGCCATGGACGACACAAAGAAAAGAGAGATCGCCGCGCTCATCCTCACGTACAACCCGGTGTTCACCACCGACCCCTTGAAGGCCCTTCTAGCGTCGCCCCTCTCCCCCGGCATCTCCTCCTCGTTTTCCGAATTGGCGCCCCAGCTCGTGGGAGCCGGGTACAGCACGGCGGACGCCATCGCGGCCATGCGGGACGCGCTCCAGAACCGGACCGCGTTGTATGCCCGCATCAAGTCGATCCCGTACCAGAACTCCGTCCCCTCCGCGCTCGCTCACCTTGATTTCTTTGACCGTTCCCTCGTGCGCTCCTATGAGGACATCGCCGCCAGGCTCTTGCAGCAGATTCGCGCGGACAAGGATGCCCTCAAGGCAAGGGACGCCCAGATCGCGCAGCTCAATTCAATCGTCAGCCAGGATCAGGCCGCTTTCCAGTTTTATGCAAGGAAGATCCGGGAAAACGGCTTCCTGGTGGATGTCCGTGACAGCCAGCGGATCGTCCCCTTCGCGAGCTCCAGCTCTCCGGTGTCCGACGGGGATCAGGGTCTGGTGTTCAGGGCGGACGACGAGTACATCGGAACTATCCTCTTCTCCGTGACCGCTGTCGGGATCAGCGCCCGCCAGGTGGAGCTGGCGCCGGACAAGCAATTCCAGCCCTTTGACACATTCCTGATCAAGAAGAAGGAGGGGAAATGAGAAGGCCAGCACTTATAGTGTGTCTCCTCGCCCTCACATGGGGCGCATACGCCCTGGATAGCGCGATTTTCGGCGCGAGCGTTGTGTCAAGCGTTTCTGAGGGAGATCGCACCGCTTTCGTGCTCAAGGACGCAACCGGCAGAACGTACACCGTGAGTGTCAAGGAGGATCCGACGCCGGAAACGGCTGCTCAAATCACGAAGCTGAAGGACCTCTTCTTCTCCTGGCAGAACATCACGATCGGCTCCCTGCGATTCACCATCACCGGGACCTTGATCGAGGCGCTCATCTTTCCCGAACGCCTGGTCGTCGGAGGAAACGACCTGCGGCCCTTTGCGCCGGCAGGGCTCTTCTTTTCCTACACCAGCGCGCTCGATCTGCAATACGATTTCCGGGTCACGAAAGACAATCTTTTCATGCGCGTGAGCGGCCGGTATTCGGGAGAGGAGGAGGTCGAGCAGAAGATCGCCGACGCGATCGCCAACCCCACCGCCTACCTCCAGCGCAGCGACGCCGAGTATCTCCTCTCCCGCATCGATCAATCCCAGACCGACATCGCCGGCATGCAGGCCGCGCTGGACGCCCTTTCCAAGTCCCTTCAATCCCTTTCCGCCCAGATGGAAGCGCTCCGCTACAACGCGATGACCCGGGAGAACGTCGAGTGGCTGTTTTTCCCCACGCCGATTCCGCGGGCCGGAATCGCGAGAATCCTCGCATTGAAACGCGACTCTCCTGCGCTGACGCCGGCTGAAGCAGCGTCCCGGCTGAAGACCGAAGGGATCAAGATGACCGACCAGGAGGTCAGGATCGTATTCAAGTATTACTTCGAAGAACCCTGAAGAGCGGAGGCAGGGTACCTCCGGTCTTGATGATGGGAACGCGAGAGCGTATCCTCTCCCTCAGTCAGAACCTTTATCTCAACGTGAGGCGCCATGGATAAGTTTGTCACGGCTGTTCATCGCTACTATCTGGAGTTGAAAGAGTCCGGACTCAAGGAGACTCCCCGGCGGGAAAAGTTCCTTGTATTGCTGAAAGAGCTTTTCCCTGCCTCGGTAGATGAAATTTCAAAGTACACTGACGGCGCTGAAAAGAGCGTCGGCATTCAAGGAACAGGGAACGAAATCATCAAAACAGGCCGAATAGACGCTTATTTCGGCGACCTGATCATTGAGTTCGAACGCTCGATGCCTTCCAAGCGGGATGAGCCGAAAAGACAGCTCCGCGAATACTGTGCGGGGCTCTGGAGCATTGAGCCAGTCCGCCGTTCCTATATCTGTATGGCTACTGACGGTCTCACGTGGTATACATGGTCTCCTTTTTCCGAAAAAACCGGCCGGATCGGACCCGAGGATGTAGAGCTGAAGGAAAGGGAAACCCTTATCCTTTCCGGAGATCCGAAAAGCTGCGAGGACTTCTTTCTTTTTATCAACAGGCTTTTTTTTCGCGAAGGGCAGCTCAGGCCGACGGTTGAGAGCTTCCGCAAAGACTTCGGATTGCAAAGCTACCTTTTCGAAGGGGTCTTTCGGGAGCTGGAGGCGGCCTTTGATGGGGTGAAAGCGGAGCGAGAGATAGCGCTCTCGTACGAGGAATGGTCGCGCTACCTTACCTATACCTATGGGAGCATGGCAACAAGTGAAGCGCTCTTTTGCAAGCATACATACCTGTCAGTACTCGCGAAGTTCATTGTGTGGGCGGCTCTCTCGCACGAACAGGCTGCCGCGACACCCGCATCGAGCGGTCTCGTTCGAACTCTGCTCGCAGAAGAGCTCGCTGAGATAAACGGTCTTGTAGTGAGGATTCTCGGTAAATGAATATCGTTATTCATCCTCACGCCAAGGAGCGCATGTCCGAGCGGGGGATCGTTTATCAGGAGATCGTTGAAGCTATCGAAAGCGGCGAACAGTTTGCGGCCAAATATGGCAGAACAGGGTTTCGGAGGAATTTCCATTTTGGTGGAATCTGGCGAGGTCGACAGTACGATATGAAGCAGGTGGAGGCGTATGTCGTCAGCGAGGGCGATTCCTATATTGTCATCACGGCGCTTGCCAGGTACTATTGAGGAGAGAAGCCATGAAGGTAACGATAGATCCCCGCTACAACATCGCCTACATTAAGCTGAGAGAGAAGACCGAAGAAGTGGAGGCCATCCGGATCAGCGACGAGCTTGTTCTCGACATCGCCCCTGACGGACGTATCTTCGGGATAGAGCTTCTCAATGCCAGCGAGCAGATCGGGAAATCGGATGTCCTAAGTCTCTTCGATGAATCCACCGGTAAGGTGGTAGAGGTCTCTCTGCGTTCCTGAGCATTCCTTCTTCCTAGGCCTATAGAATCGGACATATGCTTTTCCAGGGTTGTCAGCCCCTTGACGATCGCGGCATCGACCAACCCTGTCGCGATCATCATGGGCAGGATATACTGAAGGGAAGGAGACTCCCATGGCCAAGGCAAAGCATTCGATCCATGATCTTTTGCGGATGAAGCGGCAGGGCGAAAAGGTTTCCTGGCTCACCGCCTATGACTACCCCACCGCTCGTTTTGCAGAGGAAGCAGGCCTGGACCTGCTCCTGGTCGGCGATTCCCTGGGCATGTGCGTGTACGGCTACGAGGGCACGGTGCCCGTAACCATGGACCAGTGCATTGTGCACTGCCAGGCAGTGCGCCGGGGCGCGCCGAATACATTCGTGATGGGCGACATGCCCTTCATGAGCTATCAGAAGAGCGACGAGGACGCGGTGTCGAACGCGGGGCGATTCCTGAAGGAAGCCATGGTGGATGCCATCAAGCTCGAGGGAGGCCGCAGGGTGATCACCCGCATCAAGGCCATCCTGGACGCCGGCATGGTGGTCTGCGGCCACATTGGGCTAACGCCCCAGAGCTCCGGCCAGTTGGGCGGGCATAAGGCGCAGGGCAGGACAGCCGAATCTGCCCAGGCCCTTATCGAGGATGCCATGGCAATCGAGCAGGCGGGAGCGCAGATGCTGCTGCTGGAAGCGGTGCCCCCGGAAGTGGCGGGCTTCATTGCGAAGCGCCTGGCCATACCGGTGTACAGCATTGGAGCTGGACCGAACTGCGACGGGCAGCTTCTGATCGTCTCGGATATGATCGGCCAGTTCCAGGCCTTCACCCCGAAATTCGTGAAGAAATACGCGGATGTCGCGGGAGTCGTCACCGAAGCGATGAAGGCGTACGTTCAAGACGTGAAAGCCGGGACCTTCCCGGCAGATGAGCACTGCTACCACATGCTTGAGGGCGAGAAGGAAAAATGGCAGGCCCTCATGCAGAGGTACACAAAATGAACGATCTTCGCCAGCTCCGGAAGAGTCTAGCAGCCGATGTGAAGCGGCTGCGGGAAATCAACCGCTTCCTTCTTGACCCCTCCAATGAGCTGATCACCCGGCTGCTGGAAATCGTTGAAAAGTACGGCGGACCCCGGGAGATCAATAAGAAGGCGCAAGAAGCCGGCCAGCTTGCGAACCTTCTAGCGCGGCTGGAGGCGGAACGCTCACCATACAGAAAGGACCTGGATTGGCTTATTGCACAGCGTGATGTTGGAGCCTTCATTCCGCGGCAGGAGTACTGTCGCAGGGAGCGCGGGGCAGGCTCAGAGACTCCCGGCGGAGCGGTCGGCGGACGCGCAGTGACCCTCGAGATCAGCTCCCTACAGTTTTTCCCCTGGCTGATCGCGGAAGCCCGGCAAGCCATCGAACGGCAGGAGCTCATGCCCGGACGTTTCATCCGTGTGCGGCGCATGGCCGAGCAGGTTGCCGACCAGGGGGATACGCTAGCCGTTGGCGCGGCCATGCGCATCATGGGCGCCAGCTATGTAGAGACGCTGGACACCAAGGGAACGGACGGCGCGAACGTGCATCTGGGCGGCGCGGACACAATCACCGGATACTTCGGCGGGATCGGCGAGCCGAACGATTATCCTCTGAAGTGGATCGAGGAGTACCTGGGTTACTACACGCGCTACGGGATCCGCCAGGTCCTGAACATCAATACGGGCACTGTGCTGGCCGCGTATCTGCTGCACAAGCTTGGCGTTGACTGCGAGTTCAAGATCTCCGTGTTCATGGGCAACGACAATCCATACGCCGTGCTCTGGACCCTGCTCACAGCGCGGCTGTTCTCGCGCCCGGACGGCTCCTCCAGCTTGATCGGACTCAACTTCTCCAACTCGGTTACCAATGAGACGATCCGGGAATGCGACCGGGTCCGAGCTGCCCTGGGCCTTGCGGATGCCGTGCGTTTCGAGCACCACATCACCGAGACATACAAATCCATCGTGCGCCAGCCCTACCTGCGCCGCGAGGAGCTCGTGGAGCTGGCCCGGACCGTGGCCAACATATCGGCCAAGCACGAGGGCGGTGACCCCGATGTCGAGGCCGGGCACGCTCATCCCAGCGACGTTCTGGACTACTTCCTTTCAAAAGAAGAGATCGAGGCGAAGGGGCTGATGGACGCGCTCCTGGGCAATTATTTGGACAAGCACGATGCCTTGAACCGCACCGCTGCCGCTTTGGTGCGCGCGGGCATCGCAGTAGGTCCTGCCCCGCTTCTGCACGAAAGGGCCTGAGCGCGACGCTCGCTTTTAACAAATTCGGGATGAGTGGATTCGAACCACCGCTCTCCTGCTCCCAAAGCAGGCGCCTTAGCCGCTAGGCTACATCCCGAAGGGCGGCAGCCGGCTGCACAGCAGACGGCGGGAGCCCGTAGCGCGGTACCCCGCGCGGAGCCCGGCAGGCGCGCGTATGCGCGCCGGTAGGGCGAAGGGCGGCAGCAAAAGTACGTCATTCGCCGGCTTCGGTCAAGGCGCACGAATGAATGCCGTCCCGAACCTACGATGTGCCGGTAAGCTCCCTCAAAAACTTCGAGCGGTCAGCGCCCTCCTTCAGGACCACCAGGAGGGTGTCATCACCGCCCAGCGTGCCGATGACGTCCTGTATCTTGAGAAGGTCGATTCCATAGGCGATCCCGGGTGCATGGCCCATTTTTGTCTTCACCACCGCGAGGTTCCCTGAAAACTTGATGTCCACGATCTCACGGTGAAGGTCGTCACGGATGAAAGGATCCTGTGCGGGCTCCTGAGGCGGATCGACCGTATAGACGTATTCGCCCTTTCCATTCGGGACACGGGAAACGCTGAGGAACTTGAGGTCTCGAGACAGGGTCGCCTGCGTCACCTCCACCCCTTCCTTTTCCAACCGCTTGAGGAGCTCTTCCTGGCTGTGGATCTTTTCCGTGTGCAGAATGCCGTGGATGAGACGGCGTCGCGCTTCCTGACTTTTCAGAGCCCACCTCCTTTTAAGCTTCAGCAGTCGTCACCATGAAGGATGTTCGCATGATTGGCTCACTTTGAATGATTATTTGCTGCTTGAATCAAAATGCACCACCCCTGCCCCTGTCAAGGGGGAGAACGACACAGGGCAGCCGCGGAGAGCGGATTGCCGCTGCGCCTCGCGTTGGCGTTTCAGACCGGCGCCGCGCGACACTCGACTTTTCACCCAGCCCGGCATAGAATTCCTTCTGCCATGGACAATCGCGCCATCGCCGACATTCTCGGCGACATAGCTGTTTTCAGCGAGATCGCGGGAGAAAACCCCTTCAAGGCGCGCGCATTCCAGAACGTGGCGCGCGCGGTGGAGAAGCATCCCGAAAGCGTGGCCGCCCTCAGCGCCGAAGGCCGGCTGCGGGAGATCAAGGGCATTGGGAAAAGCATCGAGGAGATCATCCAGGAGGTGGTGACCACCGGCGCTTCCCGTGTGCTTGCAGAGCTGAAAGCGAAGTTCCCCCCGGGCATCACAGAGCTCCTCTCCCTGTCCGGCATGGGCCCCAAAAAGGTCAAGGCTGTCTTCGAAAAACTCGGCATCTCCACGATCGGAGAGCTGGAGTACGCATGCAGGGAGAATCGGCTGGTGAGCCTGGAAGGGTTTGGAGAAAAGACCCAGTCCAACATCCTGAAGGCCATCGATTTCCATAAGACCACCCAGGCGAGCCGGCTCTATTCCGAGGCGCTGATCATTGGCGAGGAACTGGTGAAGATCGCCGCCGTGGCAAAGCTCTTCTCCCGCATCGACATCGCGGGGAGCCTGCGCCGAGGCAAATCGACCTTCAAGGACATCGACATCCTCCTTGTCCCCAGGAAGGGGAAAGGCATCGAGGCGATCAGGGAGAAGCTCGTTTCGCTGGCGGATACGGATGCCAACGGTCCGGCAGTAATCAGTGCGGGGGACACGAAGGTCTCGATCAGGCGTTTGGGCCTGCAAGTGGATTTCAGGATCGTGCCGGAGGAATCATATCCTGCCGCGCTGCAGCATTTCACAGGATCCAAGGAACACAACACGCTCCTGCGATCCCGGGCCAAGGGCAAGGGCCTGAAAATGAGCGAATGGGGCGTGTTCGGGTCTGATGGGAAGGCGCTTCCCCTGAAGGACGAGGCCGATGTCTACTCCAAGGTCGGCCTGGCCTGGATTCCGCCGGAGCTTCGGGAAGCGGATGGCGAGATTGAGGCCGCGGAGTCGGGAAAGCTTCCCGCTCTGGTGGAAGCGAAAGACCTGCGCGGCATGATCCACGTGCACAGCTCCGCTTCGGACGGCACCCGTACAATTGAAGAAATGGCGCGGGAATGCATGCGCCGCGGTTATTCCTGGCTGTGCCTGAGCGATCATTCCCGGAGCGCAAGCTACGCGGGCGGGCTTTCAGCCGAGGATCTGCTCTCCCAGGTAAGGGAGATCCGCGCCTTGAACAGGACGCTGGCGCCCTTCCGGGTCTTTGCGGGCGTTGAATCGGATATTCTGGCCGACGGCGGACTCGACTACCCCGACAGCGTGCTTGCAAAGCTGGACTTCGTGATCGGATCGATCCATTCCAAGCTCTCGATGGACCGGGAGGCGGCCACGGCCCGGCTGCTTGCTGCGGCGGCCAACCCCCGGATGACGATCCTCGGGCACCCCAGCGGCCGGCTCCTGCTCACCCGGGAGGGATACCAGTGGGATGAGACGGCGATTCTGGACGCCCTTGCCGCGCGCGGGGCCGGGCTGGAGCACAACTGCAATCCCCATCGGCTGGACCCCGACTGGCAGGTGCTGAAGCGCGCCGCGCGAAAAGGCATCCGCGTGGCCATCGATCCCGACGCGCACGATGTCGAAGGGCTGGATGACATGCGATACGGCATTGTAATGGCGCGAAAGGCCTGGCTCACGAAACAAGATGTCCTGAATTGCAGGGACGTGGAGGAGATCGATGCCTGGTTCACGGAGCGGCGGAAAGCCTGAGCAGCGGGGCGCGCAGGCCCTCGCAATCGCCCGGATACTGATAGACGCGTACCCCGACGCGCGCTGCATGCTCGATCACAGGAATCCTTTCGAGCTCCTGGTGGCCACAATCCTGGCGGCGCAGTGCACGGACGATCGGGTGAACAAGGTGACGCCGACGCTCTTCGAAAGCTTTCCGACGCCAGCCCGGATGGCAAAGGCGGCAATAGTAGATCTAGAGCAGCTCATCAGGTCAACGGGTTTTTTCCATAATAAGGCGAAAAACATCAAGGGAGCAGCGGAGGCGCTGGCCACGCGTTTCCCGAACAGGTTCCCTGAGGCCATGGAGGACCTGCTCACGATCCCCGGCGTGGGCCGCAAGACGGCGAACGTGGTGCGGGGCACTTGTTTCGGCGCTCCCGCTATTATCGTGGATACGCACATGCGGCGTGTGGCGCAGAGGCTGGGCCTGGCCGGCAGCGACGATCCCGACGAGATCGAACGGGAGCTCGCGTCCCTCCTCCCCCAGCAGCAATGGACGCCTTTTTCACACGCCGTGACCTTCCACGGCCGGGGGTGCTGTGCAGCCAGGAAGCCGGACCACCAGAGGTGTCCCGTGCGCGAGCTATGCCCCTCCCGGGACCTGGTGACGTGAAGGGTTCCATGAGGGCCTTGCGTCCCTTGCGCGCGCAGCGGATTCCTCATATGCTAATGCCACTCTCAGTGAATCCGAAGTAAAAAGGAGCCTGAAGAGATGAAAAAGCAGCTTTTCCTCTCCCTCTGTGTACTCCTCCTTATCGCTGCATGGTGGGCCGGAGCACAAAGCACGCTCACCCTCAACCAGACCACGGAGCTTCCCAAGGTGGATGGGATCATCACGGCCGGGGAGTACAGCCTCATCACTGAAGTGGCCGACATGCGGCTGGATCTGCGGTGGACCACCGACACCCTCTACGTTGCGGTGAGCGGTCAGACCAGCGGCTGGGTGGCCGTCGGCCTGGGCTCGGCCGCGATGAATGGCGCCGTCATGTACATCGGCTTCGTGACCGGTGACAAGGCGCAGCTGAAGGTCCAGCAGGGCGCGCGGCACAGCCATACGGACATCGACACCAACGCCCCGCTGGAGTACTCCATGAAGGAGACAGCCGGGCAGACCGTGCTCGAGCTGGCGCTGAATGCATCGGAGTTCATCGACAAGGGCCAGAAGAAGCTCGAGCTGATCATCGCGATGGGCGCCGCAGATTCCTTCCTCTCAATGCACAAGGCCAAGGCGAACATCTCCGTGAACCTCGCCGAATAGCCGGCCTTCATGCCGACCATCCGCATCCATGCCGGACCCGAGGCGTTCGAGACCAACCTCACCACCTCCATACTCAATGTCCTCTTGAAGAACAGGTTCCCCATCCAGACCGTCTGCGGTGGCCGCGCCTCGTGCGGACGGGACCTCATTAGGATCCACGACGGAGGCCAATTCTTCAGCCCCAGGCGTGAAGCCGAGACGCGGAGGCTTGAATCTCTGGCCCGGGAAGGCGAGCCATCCGGGCCCGATATACGTCTTGCCTGCCAGAGCTACGTGCGGGGAGATGTGGTGATCGAGGTGATCCACTTGACGACTGCTTGATTTTCTCCCTCGCTGTGATATATTTGCCTTGTATGGTCCAGAAATCGGCCGGAAAAACCCTCCTTCTCCTGGCGATTGCCCTCTTTGTGTCGTGCGGGGACCAGTCTCTTTTCATGTCGACCAAGAGCACCACGACCGATTTGCAGATCACCTCCATCACGGACGGACAGGTGATCGCCAACGGCGGCTCTGTGCCGCTCACCATCACGGCGCAGGACACCTCAAAGAATCGCGACGTAGAGATCGATGTGACGCTTTCCGCTTCCACGGGGGAGAGCGTGTGGCACAACCGGCTTGCCGTGACCCTGAATGAGCAGACCGGCATCACTCTTCCTAATACCCTGGCCGCCGGATTGTACAAGCTGGATTACGTCCTGTACTCCGCGGGAGAGATGGTCCAGAAAAAATCGATCATGTTCTTCGTGGCCGCGGACGGATGGCAAATCAACGGCATCAAGAGCTTCCCGCCCGTTATCACCTCGGCTGCCACCGTCATGTTGAAAGCGGATCTAGCAATTCCCTCCGATGCCAACCCCTACCTGCGATGGTCGTGGAAGGGTAAATCAATCGCAAAGGGCATGCTTGCGGACGGACTCGACCAGATCCTATGGGTGGTGCCTTCCGACGCAGGGGTCTACACCGTTATGCTCGAAGTGTTTCCCAGCGCCCCTTCCTCGGGAACCGACTTCTCCTTCACTTCGTCCCTCGCGCTGTCCACTGACGTTGTCGTCTCCAGCAAAACAACGGCCGGCAAGAACGACCTGGGACCCGATTCCTCCTACCTGTCGCTCCTGCACCTTCAGGCTTCGCTCGCTGATACGGGGGCGGGGGCAAAAAAGACGGGAAAAATGGCTGCTCTCCCGATCGGCTCGCCCCAGGTCGTAACGCTTGAGGATGTCTTCGGATATCGATTGGCGGGAAGCACGGGAATCCAGGTCCCCTGGCTCGCCCTCCCGACGAACGCCGGCGTTCTCCAGCCCTTCACCGTGAGCCTGGGGGCGTCCTTCGATGATCTGACCACGGCCGCCAGCATCGTCAATGCATCGGCTAGCGACGGCAGCCTGACGCTCGCCATCACCATGGATCCCTCCGCGGGCGGTCCGAGCGCCACCCTCTCCGCGCCGGGCGCCACTCCGCTTGTCATCCCCTGGTCAGGCCCTGCTCTTTCGCCGAAAGAGCGCTACCTTCTTTCCCTCAGCATCGTGCCGCTGGGCACGTCGCTTACCGCGCAATGGTTCCTCGATGGGGCACAGGTGTCGGCCGTGAGCGCGCAATACACGCTGCCCGCAGTGAAGCAGGACGGCACGGTGGCGATCGGCGGCGACAAGGGGTTCGCGGGCGTGGTGGACGAGTTCGGCATCTACTTCCAAGACGGCGCAGGAAGGCCCTCGCCTGATCCCGACCTGTACGCGCGCGCCCAGAGGAAACAGCTCGGAAGCAGCCTGGTTCTTGCCGACGGGTTTGACGGCATCTTCCTGTCCAGCGGCTTCAGCCTGGAGGGAACGGGAGAGCTTTCCGCGGGTTCGCTCGCGCTGCAAGCCGGCGCCGGAGTAAGCCTGCCGCCCATAAAGCTTTCGGGATCAGCCCTCACGCTGACAGCGGGGCTTTCCGCGGATTCCTCCCGGTCGGCAAAGCTTGTTGTGGCATGGGAAGGAAGCGCTCAGCCCGCTCAGACCGTTCCGCTGACAGCGGACACCTCGGGTCTGCGGTTCACCATCGCCGCGGATGGCCTGTCCCTCCAGGTTCCATCAGGAGCGGGTGAAAAAACAGTGACGCTCCCGGCCTCCGATAATGAGACGGCCAATCTTCTCCTGACGCTGGAGAATCCATCCGACGCCAAGTCCGCTCTGGTTATAAACCAGGTGCTCGTGGTGAAAGAGAAACAGTAGAGTCGGGCTCTCCTGCGCCGTTGATCAGCGGATCAATTTTTTCAGGAGTGGATCCCGGGTGCGCCATTCACGATCCACCTTTACGCGGATATCAAGCTTCACGTCGTAGGGAAAGATCTCGGACAGCTCCCGTTCCGCGTCATGCACGATGGACTTGATCCTCTCCCCCGCCCTTCCCACCAGGATCCCCTTCTGCGATTCCCGCTCCACGCAGATGAACCCGCGCGCCCAGAGCGTGGCCCCCTCGTCTCTCATCTCCAGGTCCTCCAAGCGCACGTACAGCGAATGCGGCACCTCCTCGCGCGTCTGCAGCATGGCCTTTTCCCGCACGATTTCGGCGATGCGGAAGTCGGGTGTCTGGTCGGTGTAAAACTCCTCGGGATAGAGCTGGTCGCCTTCCGGCGCCAGGGAGAAAAGCGCGTCCCGCAATGCGTCCAGCCCCGCGCCCGTGAGCGCGGAGATCGCGAAGGGCGTGATGCCGGGAAGCGCACGGGTCACTTCCCTGACCTCAGCGTCCCAGCCGGGTCCAGCGCTGTCGGCCTTGTTGACGCAGGCCACGAGGGGCCGGCCCGCGGTCCGCAGAACGGAGCGCAGCGCGTGCTCCTCCTCGCCCGTTGCCCGGGTGCCGTCCACCACGTACAGCACGACGTCCACCTCCGAGAGCGTGCCTGAGACAAGCTCAGTCAAGTAGCGGTTGAGCTTCTTCTCCGAGAGGTGGAACCCCGGCAGGTCGATGAGCACAAGCTGGCCCCGGGCGGAGGTGAGAATGCCGCGCACCCGGTTGCGCGTGGTCTGGGGAACAGGGGAGACGATGGACACCTTGCCGCCGCACAGCGCGTTGACGAGGGTCGACTTCCCCGACGACGGGCGGCCCACCACGGCTACGACGGCGGATTTCACGCCCCACCACCCCCGCAGGTCATCCGGGGAACTGGCGCCGCACGTCGGCAAACTGCCCGTTCACGTCCCGGAATATCTCCACCAGCACCGGGTCGAAGTGGCTGCCCCCCAGGCGGAGGATCTCCTCAGCGGCCTGCTCATGGCTCCACGCCGGCTTGTAGGGACGCGCCGTGGTGAGCGCGTCGTACACGTCGGCAACGGCGGAGATCCGGGCGGACAGTGGTATCTGCTCCCCCGCGCTGCCGTTGGGGTATCCCGAGCCGTCGTAGCGCTCGTGGTGCGACAGGGCGATGGTGGCGGCCAGCGTGAGGAATGACTGCTCCCCCAGCTCCTTGTCGGCCTTGTGCAGGACCTCCCACCCGAAAAAGGTGTGCTTCTTCATCATCTCCCATTCCGGAGGGTCCAGCTTGCCCGGCTTCAGCAATATGTTGTCAGGGATGCTCACCTTGCCGATGTCGTGCAGCATGCTGGAAAGGGAGATGTCGTTCCCGTACTCCCGGGTGATGCGGAAGGCGTACGGCGAACGCTCATGCACCTCCAAAGCAAGAAGGCGCGTGTATTCGCAGATGCGCTGAAGGTGGAAGCCCGTCTCTGGGTCCCGGTATTCAGCCAGCCGCGCCAGTGTGCGGATTGCCGCTCCCTGGGTCCTTTGGAGGGTCTGCGCTCCCGCCATGATGCTGTCGTTGAGAAGCTCCTGGACCTGCAGGGCATCCTTCAGCTCGGCGTTGGCCGCCATAAGAGCGGTGACGTCAAAAAACACCCCCAGGACGGATTCGCCCAGGGAAACAGCCGAATCGCGGATCTCAAGTTTTTTGCCTGAGCCCGAAAGGGCAACCAGGGGGAATGAGCCCACCTTGCCGAGCGAGCGGATCGTTTCAAGCTCGTCCGCCCGGCTTTTCGGGTCTCCGAAGAAATCGCCGCGAAGGCACAGGGCCTCCAGGGAGGGATGCCCGGTGAGCTCCAGGAATCCTGGGCTCGCGTAGCGGAACCGCCCCTGCCCGTCGCACACGTACAGGGGGAGCCGCAGCCCGTCGGTGAGAAGGGAGAGGCCCGGCAGGAGCGGGGAGAAAGACGCCTGACCCCCCAGCACACCGGCAAGCGCCGCCTCGCGCTCCCGCTGGCGCTCGGCCCGTTCATTTTCCATCGCATCACCGAGCTCGGATACGACGATGAGCAGGTCCTCTTCCCGCGCACGGACGGTCTCCTGGATCCCGTGGCCATGCAGGGCGAGGGCGCTCCCTGGCTGCCCAGCGGCGGGGCGAACGGGACAGCAATAGACCGCATCGGCTTTTTCCGCGCCGGCCGGCAGCGCCACCATGCCCTGTTCCCGGGGCATGCCGGTGCGCGACCACTCCGCCGCTATCAGCGGCGCGATTGCAGCTAGGCTACCGTGGGCGGCGCGAACACACACGCCATCGGAAGGGGCTTCAGACGGCGCCAGAAGCGCGATCCCATCGGCGGGCAGGCTGGAGAGCGTCCACTCGAGAATCGTTGTCACGCATCGGGCGTCATCACCCTGCTCCCGGAGGTTTTTCAGAAGGTCGATGATCTGGCTCACCCCGGACCTACCCCCTTCCAGTACTTATCGTAAAAAAGAGCGACTTTTCTCCGCGCGTCGTAGGGAATGACCGCGGGATCGGTCATAATTGCGTTTTCCGCGGCATGGCGGCAGGGGCAGTCATCCCTGTTCCGCAGAGCGGCAGCGATGTCGGGGATCATGCGGCGCAGCGCTTCCGTGTTCGCCTTCATGGTTTCAACCACCATCTCCACGCTGACGGACTCTCCGCCCGCCTTCCAGCAGTCGTAATCGGTGATCATGGCGATGGTGGCATAGCAGATCTCCGCCTCCCGGGCGAGCTTGGCCTCGGGGAGTGCCGTCATGCCGATGAGCTCCGCTCGCCACGACCTGTGCAGGTCTGATTCCGCCCGTGTGGAGAAGGCAGGCCCCTGCATGCAGACGTACGTGCCGGAAAGGTGGTGGGGGTGCGACCGGGCTGCCAAAACCCCGGCAATAGCGCGGCGCATGCCTTCGCAAAAGGGCTGGGCGAACCCAACATGCCCGACGATCCCTTCGCCGAAGTAGCTGGAGGGGCGTCCCGTGGTCCTGTCGATGACATTGTCGCACAGCACAAACTCTCCCGGCGCATACAATTCAGAAAGCGAGCCAACGGCGCTCACGGAAACGATTTGCTCGACGCCAAGGGACTTCAAGGCCCAGATATTGGCCCGTGACGGCACTTCGGAGGGCATGTAGCGGTGTCCTTTGCCATGCCGGGGAAGAAAAGCGACCTGTTCACCGCTGATCTCCACAATGGCGACCCTGTCCGAGGGGAGCCCCCAGGGGGTGGGCACTTCCCGCTCCTCCAGCACCCGGATGCCTTCCATCGCGTACAGTCCGCTGCCCCCAATCATGGCAAGCCGCGCCATCATCCGCCTCCTTCCCTGATGGACAATCGTGGAGGCTATTGTGTCGGTTTTCCGCATCCAACGCAACTGGCCCCGCGCACTATACGGACGATTCCCCTTTCACCGCGAAAATTCACGCTTCGCGCAAACCGGGAAGGCTTTTTCGTTGACATCCTTTGAAGTGGATGTATAATGATCCTGCATTTGGGAGGCTTCCGCCCCACAACCTCCAGTGCCAATTGGAGGACGGAAGAATGACGGGTGGCCGGGGCAGAAATGCCCCGGCCTTTTTTTCGCCGCGCGATGTTCGCGTGATCGCAATGCCGCCATTGTCAAGCAGGGTGATTTTCTTTATTGTAGTGAATAGTATGAAAATGCAGGATAATCCTCCAGAGCCTGAAAACGGTCCCCGCATTGATGAGGGGATGTTCTTTGCCCGGATGCTCAAGTCCCGGACAGTCCTCGTATCCGGAGAGATCGACAAGTCCCTTGCCGAACGGGTCATCCGCTCCCTTATCCTCCTGGAGGAGGAGTCGAATGATCCCATCCGGGTCTACATCGACTCTCCCGGAGGGGACGCGGACGCAGGGTATGCCATCTTCGACATGATGCGGTTCGTGAAGCCCCAGATCACCATGATCGGCATGGGGCTCGTCGCAAGCGCCGCGGCTATCATCATCCTCGCAGCGCCGCGGGAGAGGCGCGTCGGTCTTCCCAATTCCCACTACCTCATCCACCAGCCCATGAGCGGCACGCGCGGGGTTGCCACGGAGATTGAGATCCACGCAAAGGAGATCGAGAAGCTGCGCGCCAAGATCAACCACTTGATCGCGGATGAGACGGGACAGCCAATAGAGAAGGTGCAGAAGGACACGGACCGGGACTACTGGATGAACGCGGAGGAGGCGGTTGGCTATGGCCTGCTCTCTCGCGTTATAAGAACACGCGGAGAATTATAAAGGCCGTGAACACCTCGGACCTGCGCGGACTGCTCGGCGGCTGCCTGGAACGCCTGACCCTCCCCGCGGGAACCCGATTGAGCCAGGGCAAGGTCAGGGACGTGGTGGACCTCGGCGCTGAAATGCTGATCACCACCACTGACCGCATCTCCGCCTTTGACAGCGTGCTCACAACCGTCCCCTGCAAGGGAGAGGTCCTCAACACGCTCTCCCTCTTCTGGTTTCACGCCACGTCGGACATCATTCCCCATCACGTGCGGGAAGAGGTTTCCGCACGGACCGTGCGCGCCGTCAGGTGTGACGTGGTTCCCATAGAGGTCGTTGTCAGGGGCTACCTGACGGGGTCGGCGTGGCGGGATTACCAGCAGGGGGGAACCGTCTCCGGCATCAGACTCCCTTCGGGGATGAGGTTCAACCAGCGTTTCGACCATCCGCTTCTCACTCCCTCAACAAAGGAGGAAAAGGGAGCGCACGACCGCCCCGTTTCACGGGAAGAAATCCTTTCCAGCGGCAGGGTGGAGAAACGGCTGTGGGAAAGGATCGAAAAGGCGTCGCTGGAGCTTTTCAACCGGGGCACGGAGATCGCCGGCCGCAATGGCCTCATTCTCGTGGACACGAAATACGAATTCGGGCTCTGGAACGGACAGCTCACCCTGGTGGATGAGGTGCATACTCCTGACTCCAGCCGCTACTGGTACCAGGACACCTGGGAAAAGCTCTTTGCCCAGGGCGCGGGGCAGCGGGAGCTGGACAAGGAGTATCTGCGGCAGTGGCTCCTCGCACGCGGCTGGAAGGGCGACGGCGCTCCTCCCGCAATCCCTGATGACGTGCGGGTGGAGGTGGCCAGCAAATACATCACGGCCTGGGAAACCATCACTGGCCGCGCATTCATCCCCCGGGCGCTCGGCGCTTCGGAAGAATCGTCGCTGGTGGCCGTTTTTATAAAGGATTCCTCCTCCGCACACATCGCTTTCTGAAGGGGTTCGCCATGAAAAGAAGTTGCATCGCCCTTGCGCTCGCGGTCTGTCTTGCCGTCTCATCCAGCGCCGCCACCGTCACGCTCATGACTTATAACGTGGAGAACCTCTTCGACGACGTGCGCGACGGCACTGAATACCGCGAGTTCGATCCCGGGACAGGCAAATGGAACGCGGAGTTCTTCAAGGTCCGGATCGAAACCATCGGAGAGGTGGTGCGCAAGGCAATTGCGGGCGGGCCCGACATCCTCCTTCTACAAGAAGTGGAGAACGAGAACACACTCAAAGCGCTCGTTCAGCAGGGCTTCAAGGGCATGGGGTACGCGGCGCAGGTCCTCGTCCCCAAGAAAAAGCTCTCCGCCAATGTGGCCATTGTAAGCCGGCTCGCCATAACGCGGGTCCGCTCCCATGCGGTCCCTCCGTGGCGCGGCGACACCCCGGTGCGGGATATCATTGAAGCGGAAATACAGGTGTCGGGACACACGCTGTACGTGCTGAACAACCACTGGAAATCCAAGACGGAAGGCGTGAAAGCCACCGAGGCATCGCGCAGGGAGGCCGCTTCGGTTCTGGCGCGAAGGATCCGGGAGATCCTTACCCAGGACCCGGCAGCCGATATCATCGCGGCCGGGGACATGAATGAAAGCATCGATGAGTACGGCCGAGTGGGAGGCAGGTATCAGACCGCGCTCCTGCCGGAGAACCAGAACGTGCCGAAGCTGATTGCGGACCGGAGCATCTTTCTCTCCGCCAATATCCGCGGGCTCGAAGCGCGGGGAGAGCGATGCATGCTCTATGATCCCTGGTATGAGATAGAGGAGTCGCGCCGCGGTTCCTACTTCTATCAGGGGGAATGGCTGACCGTGGATCACATGCTCCTCTCCGCCGGGCTGTTCGACATGAACGGCTTTTCCTACCAGCGGGAAAGCTTTGCGCCTGTGCGGCTTCCGTTCCTGCTGACGGCCAAGGGAGCGCCCAGGAAGTGGACCGGGCTTGCGGGGGACCGGGGGTACTCAGACCACCTTCCGCTCCTTCTCACGCTCAACGTCAGGAAGTAGCCCAGAGCTTATGGCCGTTGTCGCGCCTTCCGGCGCGGGATGAACCCATCGCTGCGCCGCGGCTTGCCGGTTGCTCCGCGCCGCCGCTTGAAACTCCCTTCACGCGCGTCTATAAGTGACACGTGGAATCCTACACTTCCGAATCCGACTATCTCCAGCGCCTGGAGGCCCGATCGGTGCTTCCCAAGGGCTTTCGCTGCTCGACCAAGGGGATCAGTTTCTTCCCCCGGGAGCGCGCCGTGCAGGACCCACTTTCAATGAACCTCTCCCTCATATTGTTGGAGAAGGAAACGCCCGATTTCGGCGCCGTGTTCACGCGCAACCGTTTTCCGGGCGCGCCCGTGCTGATCGGGAGGGAAAGATTGGGACGACCCGGCATTCGCGGGGTGCTCGTAAACAACAAGATATCCAACGTCTGCACTCCGCACGGCCAAGAGGACGCGCGGCGACTCCTGGCGCGGTTGGGCGAGCTGGTAGGATCGCCCGGGGAGAGCTTCTTCACGGCGTCCACCGGCATCATTGGGTGGGAGCTTCCCCTGGAGGAGATGCAGGAGGCGCTGCCGGATCTGGTGAAGGGCCCCGCTGTCTCCTCCCTGCTTCCGATCGCGCGGGCCATCATGACCACTGATGCATTTCCCAAAGCGCGCTCGGCGGCCGTGGGAAAGGGCACTATCGTCGGAATCGCGAAAGGCGCGGGCATGATCGAGCCCAACATGGCCACCCTCCTGTGCTTCCTCTGCACGGACGTCGCGGCGCCCAGAGAACGGCTGAGGCAGGACCTGGCGTGGTGCGTGGAGCGGACGCTGAACCGCATCTCCGTGGACAGCGACCAAAGCACGAGCGACACCGCCATCATCATGTCGTCGGGAGCGCGGGGGCCGGCGTCCGCCGGGGAGTTCCGCGCGGGGCTGCTGTCCGTCCTTTCAGGGCTGGCGTTCGACATCGTGCGCAATGCCGAGGGAATCGGCCACGCGATCCGGGTCCAAGTAGAGCGGGCCCGGAACGAGGCCACGGCATTGGGGGTGGCGCGGGCCATAGTCAATTCGCCGCTCGTGAAGACCGCTGTATTCGGCAATGACCCCAATGTGGGAAGGATTATCAGCGCAATCGGCGACTACCTCGGCAACCAGGGCGAGCCCGTGGCCGCCGAACACACCGTCGTGCGCATGGGGGGGGAGGAGATCTTCGCAAACGGATGCTTTAGGCTGGACGCAAAGAAGGAGGAAAGGCTCAAGCGTTACCTAAGCGACCGGGCGTTCGACACTCGAAGGGTGGCCTGGCCACAGCACGATCGGACAGTGGATATCGAAGTGGGCCTGGACGGCTCATCGCCGGTTGTGGAGGTGCTGGGCGCTGATCTCTCATACGACTACGTGAAGGAAAACGCGGATTACCGTTCCTGAGGCTGGAAACCCCGCGGGCTCTTTATTTCTCGCGGTAAATGATCCTCCCGCGCGTCAGATCGTACGGCGAGAGGGCAACCTTCACCCTGTCCCCCGGGACGATTCGGATGTAATGCTTCCGCATCTTTCCCGAGAGATGGGCAAGAATGACGTGTCCGTTCTCGAGTTCTACCCTGAACATTGTGTTGGGGAGAGATTCCTTGACCTTCCCATCGACTTCTATGGCCTCTTCCTTTGGCAAAAAAGCCCTCCTTTGGCTTGGAAACCACCGCGCGCGCATCCATGGCATTCGATGAGAGGCGCCGCCTTCAAGAGCGAAGTGTAGTTGCTTTGCCCACAGGTGTCAACGCGTTTGCACACCGGGCCGAAGGCCCGCTGTGCAAATGGGATTGACAAGTGGCCACGTTTATGCGTAGATTGCTTTCCCTAAAAGGAACGGTGATGGAAGACGCCTTTCTGAAGAAAATGAAAAACTCTCTTGTAGAGCTGAAAAAGGAGATCTTAAAAAACCTCGCTTCGGAGAGCGAGGATTTCCGCACCATCATCGAAGACATGGATCCCAAGGATCTTGCCGATATCGCGGCGGACGACATCGACCGCAAGACCCTGGAGGCGCTGGGCACGCAGGAGCTGCGCCGGCTGCAGCTCATCGAAGCGGCGCTGGCCAGGATTGAGAACAAGAAATACGGACTGTGCGCCCGGTGCTCCAAGAAGATCCCCCGCGAAAGGTTGGAAGCCATCCCATACGCGGTCCTGTGCATCGACTGCAAGTCCTCAGAGGAACGGCGCAACAGATAGGGCCGGCCCCTCTCCCGCGCAACGAATCACCCTTCACCCCGACGCGTCTCATCCCCTTCGGTGGACGCATTAATCACCGGAATGTCGAAAGTGCTTCGTTCTTCCGGCCCGTCCTACTCTTCCTACCGGGCCGGCTTCCTGCCTGAGCCGGGCGCCTTTGTCGATCTTGTGGGCTGAGAGCGCTTCTTTCCCCGCGCCCGAGCCGTGAGTTTCCCCATCTTTTTAAGGGTCGATCCCTTTGAAGGCTTTTTTACGCCCCCGGCAGCCCTGGCCGGGCGGACAGCTCGCTTCTTTACAAGCCGCGCCGTTCGATTCTTGCTGGAAGCGCCGGCTCGCCTTTTTACACGCCGAGCCGCATGCTTGGCACCGGCTGACTTCTTCACAGGCCGCGCCGCATGTTTGGCTCCGCGTGCCGGCGCCCGGCCCTTCGGAGCAGGCCGCGCCGCATGTTTGGCGCCGGCTGACTTCTTCACAGGCCGCGCTGTCTTGGAGGTCTTCTTGGCTGACGGCGAAGGGGTCGGCCCCATGGCGGCCGCTGGATGGGCCTCCTGCGGCACTGTCCTAAAGTAGATATTCCCGCGCTTTTCCCTTTCCACCGTGGTAAACGGCCCATGTCCGGGGAATACGCGGGTTTCCGGTGGGAGGACGGCGATCTTCTTCACAATGCTCTCCCGGAGCTTTTTCTCGCTGCCTCCGGGGAGGTCTGTGCGCCCCACACCATCGAAGAAAAGCGTATCGCCTGAGAAGAGGATGCCCTCCTTCTCAGCGTAGAAACATACGCTGCCGGGGGTGTGCCCGGGAGTCTCGAGCACCACGATATCCATGTCGAATACCCTGTCGCCTTCCCTCAGCCGCACGTCGGCTTTCGGAAGCTCGTCGGGGTCAAGGCCGAAAAAGCTCAGCTCATCCAGTCCAAGAAACTCCAGGCTTTCCCGATGGATTTCCCGGCCTCCCGTGCCGAGGAACCTGCGGTCCGCTGTATTGATGGCGATGGGAAGCTTGTAGCCTCGATTGGCATAGCTCTCTTTCAGCTTTGCCAGGGCGGCCAGGTGATCCACGTGGCCGTGGGTGAGGGCAATTCCGATGGGGACCATGTTGAGGACGTCGACACGGGTCGCAATCTCCTCTTCGCTTCCCCCCGGATCGATGATGATGCATTCCTTTTTCGCGCTGGAAAAGATGTAACAATTGGTCTTCCAGGGGCCTACGATAACTCTTTCCACCATGGTATATTCAACACTAAAGGATTGCTCGCGCTTTATCAATACACGATATGATTTGGCGTATTCTTCTCATCGCCGGCATCGCCGTCCTTTTCTACGCCGCGTTTCCCGCCATCGGGGCGTTCCTCGCGCGCAGCCAATGGAGGAGGTTCCGCAAAATTGTCATGACAGTGTCCCGCTACCCCACCGCCGCCCCATCAGCGGTGAGCCGCGAACGCGCCTCTCCGGCCGGGTATTACCGCTTCTTCGGCACCCTCGAGGCCATCCAGGGCAACGACAGGATATGGATCACAAACGGCCGTTTTTCGGTTGCCGCGGACCTGCGGAACGTGCACATCTACCTGATTCCCGAGGCGGAAGAAAGCGACGCCAATGCCCCGGCCGGTCCAGGGACGGCGGGCACCGCTCTGGGGAGCGTGCCCTGGAGCAGGATTTTTTCGCTCCCCGAGGGTACGCCGGTGTTCGTGGGAGGCGCGCTCTTCTCAGAGGAGGGACGGGGCGTGTTCCGCGACAACGGCCGCACCCGGCTGCTCGTGGTCATCCACGATTGCCCTCGGGAAAACGTTGTCATGCGCGCAATCAGCGGCGGCAGGCAGCGCAATGAGTTCATGAACGCGTTCACGCTTCCCTCCGTGTGCATTGGATCGCTCCTCCTCATTCTGCTCGCCTTTTCCCTGCTCGCGCTTCCCGAACGGTTCATCACCCTGCTCGCCCTGACCGGGGGCCTGGCCCCCTTCTCGCCGTTCCTTCCCCCCGGCGTCCCCCTGTATTTCGCCTACCGCGCCTATTGGAAAAAGGCCCGGCTCCTGCGCGTGCAGCGGGACGTGGTTCGGCTCCCCCTGCGGTACTTCCCCCCCACCAGCGGAGAGCCGCGCAGCAGAAGGGCGACCCTTCTGCCGGATATGGAGCCGTATCTCATGATCCGTGGCAGGCAGGATGCCACCGACCCGAATGTCATCCTTTCCGAGGGAGCGCGCATCCCGGTTCCCCCTGACATGGTTCGGATCGGAACGGAGCTTCCCTTCCGGCGCATGCGGCGCACCGGACAGGCCGCTCAGGAATGCGTGGCGTTCTCCGCGTATACCGTTGTCGACGAAGAGGTGCGGCTGCTGAAACCCGAAGACCCGATGGCGGGGCAGATCCTTGTATCAGGCGATCCGCAGGCCCTTGCCCTTGCCTGTGGACGCGCCGCGCGCTTTTACGAGGTGGTCTCAGGCGCCTTCATCGCGCTGGACATCGTCGTGAACATCCCGCTGCTCTTCCTGGTGCTTTCCCTGCTCATCAGGTGACGCTTGGCGGGTGGCTGAAAAGATATGGATGGTCTTCTGAGCGTCGATGAACTTCTGCCCATAGAGCGAGGAAAGAACGGCTTCCGGCGCGGGCTCCTCCAAGAGACGGAAGCCGCCATGCAGGGCGACAAGGACCTTTGCCTGGATATAGTAATCGAAGAAATCAGTGCCGAAATAGACCCTGCCGTCGTCCCGGAGCCGGTCATGCATGATGCGCAGGGTTTCCATGGTGAAAAATCGCCGTTTCCTATGCCGGCTTTTCGGCCAAGGGTCGGGGAAATAGATGTGGAAAGCATCCACGGACAGGGGCGGAAGATCGCGGAGAAATGCCTCGGCAGACCCGTGGACTATCACCACGTTATCCAGGCCGCGCTTCTCCGCTTTTTCCCGCGCCTTGCGGCAGCGTTTCGCCTTGATGTCGATCCCGATGAGCAGCGTGCCGGGCCTGCCGGCGGCGTACGCAGCCAGGAAGTGGCCGTTTCCGCAGCCGATCTCGACCTCGCAGCCGCCCTCACGCGCCCGACCCGCAAGGAGGTCGTGCAGCGTCACTTTCCCTCTTTCTCTTCCTTCTTCTTGGCGTAATTGACCGTGATGGCGCGGCCCTTCACCTCGGTGCCGGAAATCTGGGCGATGGCCTCCTCCGCCCTGCCCGGCGCGATATCGACGAAGGAGTACTTTTCAAATACGCGCACCCCGCCGATGTCGCCCGCGGCAAGATGCAGCTTTTCCGTGAAGAGCGCGGTGAGATCCCGCGCATACACGCGCCGGTTTCTCCCAACGCTGACGAAGAGCTGGGTGTACCCGCCGTCCCTGCGCGCCTCAGCCCGGGGAGGCTTCTGGCTTTCGCTGGGGCGCGGAGGCCTGACAGCAGCTTCCGGCGTATTCCTGCCGAATCGTCCCCTCTGTCCCCTGGAGATCGCGGCTTCAGGCGCTGGGGCTGGCTGCGGCGCTATGGCCGGAGTCCGCGGCTTCAATCCGGACGATAAACCGGGAAGCTGCGACTTCAAGAGCGAGGCCATGAACAAGGGCCTCAGAAGGAGCGGCACCTGTTTGCGAATGCGTCCGCGAAGGAGGGTCAGCTCCGACCGCTCCTCTTCCTTTAACCTGCGCAGAACCCTGTCGATGGCGCCCGTCACCACCTCATCGTCACTGGGGATATTCCCTTTAGTGAATGCCACGCCAATAGCCTCCTGCAGTCGTGCGAGGTCCTTCTCCTGCCCCCGATCCACCAGGGCCAGGACGGTCGCCCCCGTGAGCGATCCGCCAAACCGCTGTGCGCCGGAAGGCAGATCCAGATACACCAAGTGGGAAGGGGCCGCTTCCTCGAAATCGGGCGCTGAAACCACGGACCCCAGGGGAACGAGCACGGCATCCAGCGTCCGGCGGGAGAGGCCGTGCAATGCCGCCCGGCGCTCGGAAAACTGCCTGCCGCCTCCCTGCCCGGGGGACAGGGCCGCGACGCGCACGCCATGAGCGCGCAGCGTATCGGCAATCTTGCGCCAATCCGTCCGAGGGGAGTGGAACACGATGGCGGAAGCAAGCCTCATTCCCAGGAAGACTCTTGCAAGAAGCTCAGCGCGCGCCCCTCCCTCAATGGAAAAAACCAGGTGCTCCGGTTTGTGCCCGGGCGCACTGCCCTTCTCTTCAAGTGAGAGCGTCACGGGATGATGGAGCAGCCTCAGAAGCTCGTTGTCCTCTGTGAGGGGGGATCGCGAAAGCAGGATCACCTGCGGCCGTTCCACGAATTTGGCAAAAACGAACTGCACGTCCTTGGTAAAATCAGCCAGCGCATCCGGCCCGGGCTCCGTCACGACGATGGTCAGGAGCTCCTTGAAGCCGAGACTCCCCCGCCGGATGTGGTCGATCACCCTTTCCACGGTACCGGCAACGATTGTTGCCCCTCTTTCCAGACGGCGCTGTTCCCTGCGCGCGTCCTCGATCTCGCCGAGAGGCACGAAGGCGGGCGCGTCCCGAACCACCCGGGCGAACCGTGTGAAGGCGCGCGAGACCTTGCCCACGTCCCGCGCGCTGGGGGAAAGTATAACAGCCCGCGGCGCAAGCCCGGCCCCTCGCAGGCCCAGAACGAGGGGCGCCACGCAAGCCGTCGTGGTGCCGGCCCCGGCCCGGACCTCGACGGCCACGTCCCTGCCCTTCAGAACAAGGGGAATCAACCTCTCCTGCGTCGGCGTGAGAGATGCCAAACCAGCCCGGCGAAAAGCCTGGAGAACATCGTCTTGTGATGGTACTCTAGCGGGGTGCATCTATTTTTTCCGAGGATAGATGAATGAGCATCGGATGTCAAGGAACACCCGCCAGAGCGCGGGGAGGGAGGATGCAGTGAAGAAGACAATGCTCCTGTGCTGCATCGCGCTGATGCTGGGGAACTCCTGGATCTCCGCGGATGTCTTCCGTTTTGGCTATACCAAGGGGGAGAAGTACAGGATCGTCTCCCAGATCCGCGAATCCGTGTATGTGAACGGGAAATTCTCCCACGAATCGGACATCCTGGACAAGATCGCCGTGATGGTCACGGACACCCGGGCCGATGCCGGCTGCCACGACGTTCTGTTTCAGACCTCGGAAAGGGCATACGGGTCCCGCGCCACCTATGATTGGAGCGAAGAGTACACGTCTCTTTTCTGGCGTGACGGCAGAGGCGCCTATACCATCGATCCGTCATATTTCATGCCCATGGTGAGGGATGTGCCGGTCTTCCCCGAGGGCGACGTGCAGCCGGGCGATTCGTGGGCGGCGCGGGGCAGCGAGGTCCATGACTTCAGGGCCAATTTCGGCATCGCGCAGCCGTTCCAGTTCCCCATTTCCGTGAACTACAGCTACGTGGGCAATGAGAAGCGGGACGACATCGATTGCGCCCTGTTCACGATCGATTACGAGATCTTCCACACGGTGGACGCTCCCCGTGAGGGCGCGACCGGCATGTACCCGGTCCGGGTGGCCGGCAGCTCGCACCAGAAGTACTGGTGGGACCGGGCAGGCAAGAGGCCATTGTACGACGAGGAAAGCTTCGACTTCATCTATACCTTCAATACGGGCGACGAGGTGGAATACACGGGCGATTCCGAGGGGATCCAGATCCAGTCGCAGCCGCTAGACCGCGCGCAGGTGGCGGGGGAGATCCAGAAGCAGCTCGATGCGCAGCACGTGCCCGACGTCACCGTGGCCCCCACGGACAACGGCGTGACGATCACCCTGGAAAACGTGACCTTCCCCCCCAACTCCGACACCCTCCTGCCGGCTGAGCAGGACAAGCTGCGACGCATCGCCGAGATCCTGAAAAAGTACCCCGACCGCGACATCGCCGTCATGGGCTTCACGGCGCGTGCTCCCGGCTACACGGAGCAGGACTATCAGACCCTCTCCGATCAGAGGGCCCGCGCCGCCGCAAACTTCCTCCTCTCCATCGGAGCGCGCGACGCATCGCAGATGACGGTGCGCGGCATGGGCGCCAGTTCGCCCATCGGCGACAACTCCACCGAGGAAGGACGCGAAAAGAATCGGCGGGTGGAGATCACGATTCTGGAGAACTGACCATTGTCCTCGATTGCGCGCCGAATAAATATGCGCTAATTGTTGACTTTTTCAATCACGTATGTACCATGCGATAGAGGGAGGCGCTGGAATGAACATCTACTATGAAAAGGATATCAAGCCCGAATGGATCCGCAACAGGAAGGTCGCCGTCATCGGCTATGGCAGCCAGGGCTTTGCTCATTCCAACAATCTGCGCGATTCAGGCGTGGAGGTTGTGGTCGGCCTGCGCCCGGGCAGCCTGTCGGGAAAAAAAGCTTCCGAGGCGGGCCTCACGGTCATGGAGACCGCCAAGGCGGCTGAATGGGGCGACGTTGTCATGATGCTCATCCCCGACCACCTGCAGGGCGACGTGTACAAGTCCGACATCCAGGCCGGCTTGAAGCCGGGGAAAACACTTCTTTTCGCGCACGGGTTCAACATCCATTTCGGCCAGATTGTTCCTCCGGCAGGCGTGGATGTCGCCATGGTGGCGCCCAAGGGACCGGGCCACACGGTGCGCCGGCAGTTCGAGCTGGGCTTCGGCGTCCCCTGCCTCATCGCCATCGCCCAGGACCCGACGGGCAAGGCGCGAGAAACCGCGCTCGCTTACGCGCTCTGCATCGGCGGTGCCAAGGCCGGCGTCATTGAGACCAGCTTCCGAGAGGAAACTGAGACCGATCTTTTTGGCGAGCAGGCCGTGCTCTGCGGCGGCGTTTCGCATCTCATGCAGGCCGGTTTTGAGACCCTTGTGGAAGCGGGCTACGCGCCGGAGATGGCGTATTTCGAGTGCATCCACGAGATGAAGCTCATTGTCGACCTCATCTACGAAGGCGGCCTTTCCCTCATGCGGTACTCCGTGTCCGACACAGCCGAATACGGCGACTACGTCTCCGGTCCGCGCATCGTCACAAAAAAGACGAAGAAAGAGATGAAGAAGGTGCTTGCGGAGATCCAGTCCGGTGCATTCGCCAAGCGATGGATGGCGGAGAACAGGAGCGGACGCAAGGATTTCCTCCGCATGCGGGAGGAGGGCTCCAAGCACCAGTTGGAGACTGTGGGAGAAAAGCTCCGCGCCATGATGCCCTGGATCGCGAAGAACCGGCTGGTGGACAAGAGCAGGAACTAAAAGAAGAATCACCCCTCACTGGCGAATACCTGATCATTCCGCCATCGCCTTTGATGGTGGCGGCATGCGAGGTCCAGCGGCTCGCCGCTGGGCTATCAGGAAAGCGATTATACGAGCGGCTGGAGCCTGGCAAAGCTGACGGATTATGGCGACGTGCTACCTAAAAATGCCGTGAAGTATCAGACCAACAAGGACACACTGTCGTCAGTATTTGGCATACTGGGCCGAGGACATTATAAAAAACGGAACGCTACCGGACGCCGTAGAAGCCACTTACCTCCTGAGGGATACATACCTCCTGGGGTCACATAGCTCAAACGGATATACTTTTGCCAGCCCCGCACATATGCGGCAGCTTGAATGCTTAAGGGTGGGTATCTACTATGATGCTCGTCAAGCCGTTACGCCCTCACCTCCTTTTCTCCGACAATAGTTGCTCGACACATCAACCGCACCTGCACTAGGCTGTCCACATAAGCCTGAAGGCGGGTCATT
>JBEKQU010000044.1:0-45250 GCA_049519415.1 Spirochaetia bacterium | reverse complement strand
CCGCCATCCCGGTCTACGTGGAAGCGGCTGTCTGTTCTCCTTTCTACGCAATATAGTTCCCCCCCAGAGGAAACTATCATTAAATGTCCAAAAAGTCTAGAATTATTTAGGGACGCACTCTATATTGCATTCGAGCCCGGGCAGCGCGACTACGCCATCTACGAGACCTTCTGCGTCCAATTGAGCAGCCTCCTCAGCAGTTCCCTCCTTTTCAGCGCCCGGCAGAGAATGATGGAAGCGCTGGAGCGCGAGCGGGCCCTCATGGCCGTTCTCATGGACACCGTGCCTGACCACATCTATTTCAAGGACGAGTGCGGTCGATTCGTTCTGATCAACGCCTCCATGGCAAAAACACTCGGAGTAGGCGATCCGGCGGAGGCGATCGGGAAAACCGATTTCGACTTTTTCACTCCCGAGCATGCCCAGCCCGCCCTGGACGCCGAGCAGGAGATCATGCGATCGGGCCAACCCATCGTCGACCTTGAAGAAAAGGAGACCTGGCCTGACGGGCACGTGACGTGGGTCTCGACAACCAAGATGCCGCTGCGCGACGCGAAGGGGGGCATCATCGGCACCTTTGGCCTCTCCAAGGACATCACGGAGCACCGCCGCGCGGAAGAGAGGATCCTGAGGCTGGCGGCGCTCGTCGAATCGTCCCGGGACGCGATTTTCGGAGTGGACATGCAGGACCTGGTTACAAGCTGGAACAAGGGAGCAGAGGAGGTATACGGCTACGGGGCCGATGAGATGGTCGGAAAGCCGATCTCCCTTCTCATGACCGCCGAGGAACGGAACGCGACGATTCCGGTCTGGGAAAAAGCGAGAACGGGGGAGGAGATCCGGCGCTTTGAATCGACCGGCAGGAAAAAGAACGGCACATCCATCCCTCTCTCCTACGCCCTTGCCCCGATACGCGAGGAGCAGGGGAAGATCGTCGGCATTGCGGTAATCGCGCGGGACTTGACCGAGGAAAAAGCCATTCAGGCCCGTCTCATCCAGGCGCAGCGCCTGGAAAGCCTCGGCACACTGGCGGGCGGCATCGCCCACCAGTTCAACAACATCAACACCGTCATCCAGGGCTATCTCGACGTGCTGCTGAGGTCCCCCGGCATTTCCCCTTCGACACGGTCATACGGAGAGGAGGCGTTGAAAGGGGTGGATCGCCTGGTGCACATCACCGCGCAGCTCCAGGGATTGACCGGCTCATCGGAGCCGGGAATGGAAATCTGCCAATTGAATCTGCTCATCCCGTCGCTTCTGCGCGATTTCGAAAAAAAGTTCGAAAAGAGGAAGGTATCGGTCGTTCTGGAAATGCAGGAAACGCCCCCCGTTCGGGTGCACCGTTCGCGGGCCGGCTTCATTCTCACCTCCCTGATTGACAATTCCCTGGATGCCATGCTGGACCGACCGGTTCAGATGCTGACGATCCGGACCGGCGGAGCGCCGAAATTTGCTTTTCTGGAGGTGCGCGATACCGGCTGCGGTATTCCCCGGGAGGACATTCCGCGGCTTTTCACGCCTTTTTTTACGACGAAAGGCGAATGGGCGGCCTCGGGTTCATGCCAGGCAAAAGTGAAGGGCGAGGGCCTGAGCCTTTCCGTCTGTCGGAGCACGGTATCGGAATCCGGCGGAAGGATAGAGGTGGACAGCGAGCCAGGAGTGGGCACGACATTTCGCGTCTGGCTGCCCACCATCGAATAAACCCCGATTGTATATAGCGGATTGTTATTGCTTTTTCATCCCGCAGTTATGGAATGGAGGTGAAGCTCGACGCATTATGGAAGCTGAAGCCTAGAGGTGGCAACCATGAAGCGTCTCATTCCCTTGCTGTGTATGCTGGCTCTGCCTACGGTTCTTTTTGCCCAGAATCAGGTGAGCCGCGAGACCCGGATGCTCAAGCAGTTGGGTCTCGACGATAATCAGGTGGCACAGGTCATGGATATTCAGAAAAAAACCATGACAACGATACGGCAGGACATGGCGCAACTTCGCCTGCTGAGGGCGCAGATGACCCAGGACCTTTTGCCCGCCAAGCCCGACATGCAGGCCGTGAATGACCTCATCAGCAAAGAGGCCCAGACCAGGGCTGACATGCAGAAGGCCCTTGTGGGGGCGAGGATTCAGCTTCGGCAGATCATGGGAGACGACAACTTCCGCGCGTATATGCGCCGGCTCATGGCAACTATCCGGCCTTTTTCCCGCAATCGGGCGCGCGGCTTCGGCAACGGGAGAATGGCTCAGCCATGGGTATGAAACTCACCCGCTACATTCGTCCTGATTGCTTCATCCCGGACCTCGCGGAAAAAAGCCGGGAGGACGCCTTGCGCAGGATCATCCACGCGGTGGCGGAAAAGGGCCTTGTCAAGAACGAGCAGGACGTGTTTGCGAAGCTGATTGAGCGGGAGAACATGCAGAGCACGGCCGTAGGAAACGGCATTGCCATCCCACACTGCTTCACCGATGAGATCCCCGGGCTCATCATCGTTGTTGCGCTTTCCCTTGGGGGTCTTGAGTTCGATTCCTTTGACGGCAAGCCCACGCAGATCATCATCCTGTTCATCGGCAACCGTCAGGAGCACAGCCTGCACCTGAAGGCCCTCGCGCGGGTCGCCCGGCTCATCAAGAGCGAGGCATTCATTCAAAAGATCGCGTCCTCCGCGTCCGGCCAGGACATGGTCCGTGCTTTCGATGAAGAGGAAGCGAAGGTCGGCTGAGAACTGATCGCGACAGCCATCGCGCGTGAGACCCTATTCCCCCGCGCCGTTGCCCTGCCTATACTCGCCTCTGATGGATCTCTTCTCCTCCGTGCCAGGAGCGCCGGAACCCCTGGCGTACCGCATGCGGCCCAGGACCCTGGACGAGTTCGTGGGACAGGAACACATCGTCGGCAAGGGCCGGCTCCTGCGGCGCGTCATCCAGGCCGACCAGATCTCCTCCCTCATCTTCTACGGTCCGCCGGGCACGGGGAAGACCACCCTTGCGCAGGTCATCGCCAATACGACGAAGAGCCACTTCATCACCATGAACGCCGTCCTCACGGGCGTGAAGGACCTGCGCGAGTCCATTGAGGTGGCAAAGAAGAATCGGGACCTCTACGGGCGGAGGACGACCCTCTTCGTGGACGAGGTGCATCGGTGGAACAAGGCGCAGCAGGACGCCCTCCTGCCATGGGTGGAAAACGGGACGGTCATCATGATCGGCGCGACCACGGAGAATCCCTACTTCGAGGTGAACCGCGCCTTGGTGAGCCGCAGCAGGGTGTTCCAGCTCAAGGCGCTCACGGAGGATGACCTGCGCGCGATCGCGCGCGCCGCGTTCGCCGACGCCGAGCGCGGGTACGGCGCATTCAAAGTCTCCCTCACGAATGAGGCCCTGGACCACCTGGTGAAGATCGCCAACGGCGATGCCCGCAGCCTTCTGAACGCGCTGGAGCTCGCCGTGGAGACCACGCCCGATCACTTCCCTCCCCCGCCGGGGGAAGAGATCGTCATCACCCGGGAGATCGCGGAGGAGAGCATCCAGCGGAAGGTGGTGCTGTACGACAAGGAGGGCGACTACCACTTCGACACGATCAGCGCCTTCATCAAGTCGGTCCGGGGCTCGGACCCCGACGCGGCGCTGTACTGGCTGGCGCGCATGGTGCTTGCCGGAGAGGACCCCCACTTTATGTTCCGCAGGATGCTGATCCTGGCCAGCGAGGACGTCGGCATGGCCGATCCGCACGCCCTGCCGTTCGTCCAGGCCGCCGCGGCAACCTTTGATCGGGTCGGCCTGCCGGAAGGGCGTTTTGCCCTTGCCCACGCGGCGCTGTACCTTGCCACGGCGCCCAAGTCGAACTCCGCGATGGGCTTCTTCGATGCCCTCTCCCTCCTGGAATCCGAACAGCGCGCCGGCGAGGTTCCCAACCACCTGCGCGACGCCAGCCGGGACGCGGAGGGTTTCGGCCACGGCGAAGGCTACCTGTACCCGCACGCCTTCCGGGACCACTGGGTGGCCCAGCAATATCTCCCCGCGGGGCTGCAGGGGAAGATCTTCTACGCTCCGTCGGACCAGGGATACGAGGCTACGATACGGGATGAGGTGCTGCGGCGCCGGGAGATCCAGGTCGCCACGGCCCTGGAGCCGCCCAGCGTGGAGGTGCTGACCTTCACGCCAGCCTCCACCGCGAGCGGCCGCTGGATCGAGCGGCTCTCCGCGAGCCGCCGGACCGCGCTCACGGCGGTCCGCGACCGGATTTTTTCCGCGCTTCCCCTCCAGAGGCACAGCAGGATCCTCGACGCGGACGCGCGCTCAGGGCTTCTGCTCTGGGAGGCGCTGCGCCGCGCGCCGGAAGGGGGGGTCTGGGGAATCGCGGGCTCGGAGGAGGATGCCGCGTCGATCGAGCATCGGATGCGCGAGCTGGAGCAGCCGGTCCGGCCAACGGTCATCCGGACAGCCCGCCCGCTTGAGGAGATTGCCGCGGAGGATTCGACGCCCCTGCCCGACGGCGCGCTGGCCGCGCTCGGCCTGGACCCGGCCCTGCGGTTCGAGTTCGCGGTCGGCCGCGATCTGTTCACGCGCACGCCCGCTGCCCGGCGATCCGCCCTCCTCCGGCTCCTTCTCGCGCTGCTCGCGCCGGGGGGCATGCTCTCCCTTGCGCAGGTCATCCCCGGCAGGGGGCAGCGGCTGTCGTCCCTGCTGGACTGGGGCGCCGGGAGAGCCGATACGACGCTTGCGGAGAAGGTTGCCGCTGCTGAAGAGAGGGCGTACGCGGATGCGGCCAACCCTCTGGTGAACTGGGGCCCGGAGGAGCTGGCCGCGGAGTGCCGCGCGGCCGGGGCGCGTGAAGTCAAGGTCGAGGTGGAGAGCTACACGGATGCCCGGCGCATCACCGTGAGGGAGCTGGACGCCTGGCTCGCCCGCGACTCATCGTATGGCAGGGCGCTTTCTTCCGGCCTTGGTCCGGGGGAGCTCTCTCAGTTTGAGTCCCTGTTGCGCGCGCAACTGCCCGGCGCGGAAGTCTCCTGGACCACCGCGGTCGCCTTCCTGGTGGCAAGGATCTGACGCACTGCTCACGCCAGCGGGAGCTTCACGACAAAACAGGTTGCGCCGCCGGGAACGCTTGAAAAGGTGATCGCGCCCCTGTGAGCCTCGGCAATGTGCTGGGAAATGGACAGCCCCAGCCCGGTATTGGTCTTGGTCATCTTTGTGCTGAAAAAGGGGGTGAAGATCCGGTCCTGTATCTCCAGGGGGATGCCGTAGCCGTTGTCCGTGATCGCAACCTCCGCGTACCCCTTCTCCGCGTCGCTTCGAACGTCGACCTCGATCAGGCCGTGATCCAGCACGGCCTCAATGCTGTTCATGATCAGGTTGATGAAGAGCTGCTTCAGCTTGTTCTCCTCCCCGCTCACGATGGCCGGCTCCGCGGTGAAGCCCGTGCGCACCACCACCTGTTTCTGGTTCAGCTTGTGGCCAAGGAGGAGGATCACCTCGCCCAGCAGCTCTCCCAGGTTGATCCTTCGGCCGTCGAGGGAGGTGACCCGGGAGAAAGAGAGGAGGCTGCCCACGATGGCCACTATCCGGCTGAGCTCGCGCTCGATCTTGGCAAGCTTCTCCGCGCCGTCAGCATCCATGCCCTTGCCCTTGAGCAGCTCCACGTAGTTCTGGATGATCCCCCTCCAGCATGAGGATGGTCCCCGTGAACCGGTAGTCCTCATCCTGGAGGGGGAAGCTCTTCAGCAGCAAAAAGCGCTCGTCGTTGACGGCGACGCCCTCCCAGCTATGGCGCTCCCGGGCCTGGATCTTTTCACAAATCTCCGAGGCGCTGCTCACGTTCCGCGACTCAAGCAACTGGCCGATCGGCACGGGCGGCAGGCCGGGTTCTTCACATCCGAGGATCCGGCGCGCGGCCTGATTGCTCAGGTAGATGCGGTTGTCCGTGTCCAGTATGATGATCCCCACCGGCAGGTCGCCGATGATGCTCTCATTATAGCGCTTGATCAGGGAAAGCTGCTGGTGCTGGACGTCGTTTTCCTCGATGTTGAACATGAAGCTGTAGGCCAGCTTGAGCAGCTTGAACCGGTCCAGGTCCTTGACGAGCTCGGTGCCACGCCGCTGCCCGTTCTTGAGCACGGTTACCCTGTCGGCGAACTTGAACACCTCGTCCACGCTTGTGGAAACGTAGATGATCGCCTTGTCCTTGCGTCGATACTCCGTGAGAATGCGAAACACCTGCTCCATCTCCCCCGCGCTCAGGCGGCTGGAGATTTCGTCAACGATGATGATGTCGGGCTCCAGGGAAAGGACGCGCGCGATCTCCACCATTTGCTGCTCGGCCAGGCTCAGCCGGCCCGTGGGCACGTCCAGGTTGACATGGACATCGAGCTCTTCGAGCAGCTTCTGGCAGCGGATCTTCAAGTCGACGGAAAACCGCGGCTTCAGCCACACCAGGGGGAGCCTCCCGAGGGTGATGTTCTCAACGGCGTTCAGGGACGGGATGAGGCTCAGGTTCTGATACACGATGCCGATGCGATGCCGGATCGCCGACAGCGGAGTGGGGAAATCCACTTCCCGGCCGTCCAGCAGGATGGTTCCTCTCTGCTTGCGCACGTCGCCGCTCAGGATTTTCACGAGGCTGGATTTGCCCGAGCGGCGTTCCCCCACAAGGGCATGGATCTCGCCGGCAAAAAGATCGAAATCCGCCCCCTTCAGGGCATCCACTTCCCCAAAGGAGAGGTGGATGTTCTTCATCTGCAGCAGGGGAAGCCGGGGATCCT
Source organism: Spirochaetia bacterium (assembly GCA_049519415.1). Classification (GTDB taxonomy): domain Bacteria; phylum Spirochaetota; class Spirochaetia; order SZUA-6; family Fen-1364; genus Fen-1364. The sequence goes on along the minus strand of JBEKQU010000044.1, from coordinate 38,495 downwards.
TCACTGGCTCACGGCTCCAGGCCGAGCTTCTTCATTTTGTTGTACAGGGTCTTGCGGTGAATGCGGAGGATCTCGGCGGCCTTTTGCTTGACGCCCTCGCTTTTCTCCAGCGCGTCGAGAATCATCTGCCGTGTCACCGACTCGTAGGCGTTCTCCAGAGAGTCGCGCTCCTTCACCCTGTATTCCGTGTACTGCCGGGGAAGGTCCTCCACGGCAAGCTCCGAGGTCTCGCAGAAAATGACGGCGCGCTCGATGCAGTTTTTCAGTTCCCGGACGTTCCCTGGCCAATTGTGCGCCAGCAAAACCTGGCGCACCTCGCTCGAAAGCCCTTGGATCTCCTTGGAATACTGTTGGTTGAACTGAAGGAGGAAATACTCGGCCAGCAGGCCAAGGTCCTCCCGGCGCTCCCGCAACGGCGGCAGCGCGATGCTGATCACCGACATCCGATAGTAGAGATCCTCGCGGAAGGCGCCCCGCGCGATCATCTGCGCAACGTCCTTGTTCGTGGCCGCGATAATGCGCACGTCCGCCTTCACCGGCCGTGAGCCTCCCAGCCGCGTGATCTGGTGATCCTGCAGGACGCGCAGCAGCTTGGCCTGGGTGTCCAGGCTCAGGTCCCCAATCTCATCCAGGAAAAGGCTGCCGCCATCCGCGAGCTCGAACTTGCCGCGATGCAGCTTGCGCGCGCCGGTGAAAGCGCCCTCCTCGAAGCCGAACAACTCGCTCTCCAGGAGCGTTTCCGGGATTGCCGCGCAGTTGATTTTCACGAACGGCCGGGCGCTTCGACGGCTGAGGGCGTGCAAGGCATCGGCCACAAGCTCTTTTCCCGTGCCGCTCTCACCGGTGATGACCACGGAGGCATCGGTAGGGCCGACCTTGTCGATCGTGCGGAAAATTTCCCGCATCCGGGGATTGACGGACCAGACCCGGAAGCTGGGGGGAAGGGGCGGGCCGGTCTGACGGCGCGCGTCGCTCGTTCGGGCAAGCTGCTCCACCTCATTGAGGAGCTCGGGGATGCGCAGCGGCTTCTCGTAAAAGTTCATCGCCCCGTACTTCATGGCCCGCACGACATTCTCCGCGCTGGCGAATCCTGAGATCATGATGATCGGGATGGCGCGGTTCTTTTCTTTTACCTTTTTGAGAAGGGCAATCCCGTCCGTCACCGGCATCTTCACGTCCATGATGACCAGGTCAGGGGGATCGTCCGACAGGAGACCCGGCACCTCGCCCGGAGTTGTCGTATGGCGCGTTCGATAGCCGTGCGATGTGAGCAATTCCGAAAGAGAGAGGCACATCTCAATCTCATCATCAACGATGAGAACGCTGAATGCCATGAGGCAATGATAGGCGGCAACGCGCTTCGAATCAAGCGCGCAATCCGCGGTTGCGCCCGTCCCGTGAATCGTGTACAAATAGCCACACAGCAATGCGCGGGAAGATGCTGTCCTGCCTCATGTGTATCACCCTCACCGTGCTCGGCGCCGTGTCCTGCACCGGCAGGAATCCTGCGAACAAGAATCCCGCGCCCCCCATCCGCCTTGGCTTCCTTGTAAAGCGCCCGGAGGAGCTCTGGTTTCAGAACGAATGGCGCTATGCGCAGAAATGCGCGGATCTCCATGGCTTCCAGCTCATCAAGATCGGGGTGCCGGATGGCGACAAGGTGCTCTCCGCCATTGACAACCTGGCCGCGCAGGGCGCGCAGGGGTTCGTGATCTGCACTCCCGACGTGCGTCTGGGACCGGCCATTCTTGCCCGGGCGGGAACCTACGGCATGAAGGTGTTCACCGTTGACGACCAGTTCGTCGGCCCCGACGGCACTTTCATAAAGGTCCCCTACATGGGCATCTCCTCCCTGCAGATCGGCGCTTCAGTGGCAAACGCGCTGTATGACGAGTATCGCAAACGCAATTGGCGCCCCGAGGAAACCGCGGCGCTGGCGGTGACCTTTGACGAGCTGAACACGGTGAAGGAGCGCACCGACACCGCGATGGAAACGCTCCGGCGGCGCTTTTTCCCGGCGGACCGCATCTTCCGCATTCCTGAAAAGACGGCTGATCTGCCCGGCGCATTCGATGCGGCGAACATCGCGCTCTCGCAGCATGCCGAGGTCAAGCGCTGGCTTGTGCTCTCCATCAACGACGAGGGAGTGCTGGGAGCGATTCGGGCAATGGAAAACCGGGGGTTCACCGCCGATACCGTGATCGGCATCGGCATCGGATCAAGCCTGGGCATCATTGAATTCCGGAAACGCCAGATCACTCCCTTCTTCGCGTTCTGCCTCATCAATCCTTACAAGCATGGGTTCGAGACGACGGAATGGCTCTACAAGTGGGTGAGCGCCGGTATCCAGCCGCCAATGGACACCCGCACCCCCGGCACCATTGTCACCCGCGACGACTACGTGAAAACGTACCAGGACCTTGGGCTGCAGGATCTGCTTCTCCCACAGCAAGCCGCTCAAGCAGGGGAAGGAGGATCATGATCGCCGGGACTGATGCGCTTTCCCGCGGTCGCCGGCTCGCCGCCTGGGTGCGCGGCGCATGGAGCCGCTACACCAGCCTGCTGATTCTTCTGGTCCTTTTTGCCGCCTCCTCCCTGTGCGTTCCCCACTTCCTCTCCTGGATCAACATCATCGGACTGGGATTATCGGTGTCAATGGTCGGCATGGTGGCATGTTCAATGCTCTTCTGCCTGGCCGCCGGCGGATTTGACCTCTCGGTGGAGTCTGTTGTCGCTTTTTCCGGGGTGCTGGCGGCTGTCGTGATCAATTCCAGCGGCAGCGTGCTGGAAGGCGTTCTGGCAGGAGTCCTCGCCGGCGGGTTGGTCGGCGCTGTGAACGGGGCGATCGTGTCCTACCTTTCCCTGAATCCCCTGATCACCACGCTGGCAGTGATGCAGATCGTGCGTGGATTGGGTTTCCTGGTCTCCCAGGGCTCCGCCGTGGGCGTCAATAATTCAGATTTCTTCTTTCTTGGAGCCGGACGCATGTTGTCCATCCCCAACCCCATATGGATCACCCTTTTCCTCATGGTCCTGTTCGCTTTTCTCTTCAAACGCACCTCCTTCGGCAAGAACACCCTCGCTGTCGGGGGAAGCGAGACGGCTGCCCGGTTGAAGGGGATCACGGTCAGCCGCACCAAATTGATCATCTACATCATCCAGGGCCTGATCGCGGGGTTGGCCGGTGTTGTGCTTGCGTCCCGTATGACAAGCGGACAGCCCAACACCTCCCAGGGATTCTCCATGGACGTGATTTCCGCCTGTGTTCTGGGCGGCGTGTCCCTCTCCGGCGGGGTGGGCACGCTCAGCGGCACCATAATCGGCGTGCTCATCATGGGCACGGTCCAGAACGCGATGAATCTCCTCAACATCCCGACTTTCTATCAATACATCCTGCGCGGTCTCATCCTGCTCATCGCGGTGCTGCTGGATCAGCTCAAGAGAAAGAGTCGATAGGGTCGCTGCGCCGTCATGTGGAAAGCATTGCACGCGGGCTGTTCGCAAGCGTGGCAGCGCGTGCACGACCGTTGAAACCCAGGCTCGCCAACTTCTTGGTAATTTCATTTCCAATAAGCAATTATATCAAAGCGCCCGCGCCCCGGGATTGGTACGACATTTGCAATGCAGTAGGTGGACCCTGACCAGGACGAGGAGGCGCAGCGGTGGCCAATGCCAAGGAATACCGGACAGCAATCCGCATGGAAGGGATCGAGAAGTACTTCGGCAACGTCGCGGCCCTCCGCGGCATCAATATGGAGGTGGGCAAGGACGAGGTCATCGGCCTGATTGGGGATAATGGAGCCGGCAAGTCCACGCTGATCAAAATCATGACGGGGGTCTTCCCTCCCACTTCGGGAGAGATGTACCTGCACGATGAGCGTGTTCCCTTCAATGGGTACAGCGTCCGGGAAGCGCACAAGCGCGGAATCGAAACGGTCTACCAGGACAAGTCACTCGGTGAGAAGCAGGCCCTCTGGAGGAATTTTTTCATCGGACGGGAGATCACGCATCCATTCGGATTCATCGACGTGAAGAAGGAGAAGGAGATAGCCCAGGGGATCATGATCGATACAATCGGATTCCGCGGCAAGGGCATCACGGTGGAATCGAGGGCAAGCAAGCTTTCCGGCGGCGAGCGCCAGGGCGTGGCCATAGGCCGCGCGATGCATTTCGAGGCTGATCTGATCATCCTGGATGAGCCCACGGTGGCCCTCTCCCTGAAGGAAGTGCGGAAGGTGCTCAGCTTCGTGCAAAAAATCAAAGAAGCCGGCAAGGCGTGCATTTACATCACCCACGACCTTCAGGATGTCTACCAGATCTCCGACCGGTTCGTCGTCCTGGACCGCGGGGAGATCGTGTCGAGCATCGCAAAAAGTGAGATCAGCCTGAAGGAGTTGGACACGTTCCTCCTCGAATACTCGCACGGCTTGAAGGACAAGGTGCAGCCATGAAGCATGGAACTTCTCGTTTTGCCTTTCTTGGCCGGATCGAGGGCCTGCCGATCGGGGTCGTGCTGGCCGTGCTGTACGTGGTATTCATTTTCACCGCGCCTACGGTGTTCACCGGGTACAGGATCTACATGTCCTTCTTCCAGACCGTGCCCCCCATGCTCGTTCTTGCCATCGGGCTGACATTCATCATCACGGCGGGCGAGATCGACCTGAGCTTCCCCGCGGTCGTGGCGTTGTCGGGTTTCGTCTTCACCTGGATGTTCAAGAACTACCATGCGCCGTGGCTCGGCTTCATTCTGGCTCTGGCATCCGGTGCCCTGGTCGGGTACATCAACGGGCTCCTGGTGGCGCGACTGAGGGTGCCTTCCATCATGGCAACTTTGGCCGCGCAATTCTTCTGGTACGGAGTCACGCTCCTGATTGCGGGAGGGCTCCAGATCAACATCCAGGAAATCAATACCACTCTTATCCATACGATCTTCACCGGTCGGCTCTTCGGCGTCTTCCCCGTCCAGGCCCTCTGGTCGCTGGGACTCGTGGTTTTCTTCTGGTTCATCCTCAACAGGCATAAATTCGGCGAAGCCATCATGTTCATCGGCGACAATGCCGAGGTGGCGCGCGTGATGGGGATCAACGTGGAGGCCACGCGGATACGGCTTTTCACAATGCACGGCGTGATCGCCGCCTTTGCCGGACTCCTCCTCACGATTGAGATAAACGTCTTCTTCCCGACCCAGGGACAGGGCATGCTCCTGCCGGTCATGGCCGCGGTCTTCATCGGGGGGACCTCGATTGCCGGCGGCCTGGGCGTCCTTGTCGGCACATTCTTCGGTTCCTATATCATCGGCTCCCTTGAAGCCGGCGTCGTTGCCACGGGAATCGGCGGCTACTGGGTGCAGTTGGTGGAGGGGCTCGTCATGGCCGCATCCGTTATCCTCAACGTGATTATTGGGGAAGAAGGCGTCTCTTTGCTGTCCCGGACCGCACGCAAATGGGCTGTGCCGGCGCAGGCGCCTCCCGGCGACACACCCAAGAGCCGCGAAACCGGGTGAGGGAAAATGCGCGCTGTTAGTGCGCGAGATCTATTACTCTAGACGCGAAAGGGGGGATTGCACTACAGGTTTTCTCATGAGAAGCCGCGCCGTGAAGGCGCAAGGCTTAATTCCTTACTCAGAAGGGGGACTACGTGCGCAAATTGAAATGGGTTCTTCTCGCATTCGTTGTCATCGGCGTTCTGTTCTCGACCCAGGCGTGGGCCGCGGACAAGCAGATCGTCATCTACATGCAGATGGGCGGCACGCAAGGGGATGGCACTACGCTGGGACGCACTAATGGAGCAAGGGCAGCTGCCGCTGCGAACAATGTCAAGCTGATCGAGCAGTACGCGAAGTGGGATCAGCAGACGATGATCGATCAGTTCAAGCAGGCAATGGCTGCCAACCCTGACGGCATCGAAATCATGGGGCATCCCGGAGAGGCGGCCTTCGCCGCGCTCGTGGATCAGGCTGAGGCCCAGGGCATCATCGTCACCAGCGGCAACAATCCCCTGCCCGGCTTAGAGGCAAAGTACCAGTCCAAGGGCTTCGGATATGCCGGCGCCGACCTCTATCAAGGCGGCTTCCTTACAGGGGAAGCGATGGTCAGGGCAGGCCTGAAGGCCGGTGACCAGGCTCTGGTCTATGACATCTGGCACCAGGAAGGCAGGAGCAGGAGCAGCCAGGGTGTGTTCGACGCGCTGGCCAAGGCAGGGCTCAAGGTTGACAAGCTGGATGTTTCCGCCGCGGTGGACAGCGATGCATCCCTGGCCATCCCGATCCTCACCGCGTACCTCCAGGCACATCCCAATCTGAAGGCCATTGGCACCCAGCACGGCAATACTACCGCGGTCCTGCCGAAGGTCCTCCAGGCAGCAGGGAAGAAGCCTGGCGAAATCATATGCGGAGGCATCGACCTCTCACCCGCAACGGTCAGCGCCATCCAGGATGGCTGGATCAGCGCCAGCTTCGATCAGGTGCTCTATCTCCAGGGCTACTTTCCGGTCCTGCAGATCGTCCTGACCAAGCGCTACCTGATCCCTGGTCTGCACATCAATACCGGCGTCGGCACCGTGACCCCGCAGAACGTAGCAACGATAAAACCCCTCATCGACCAGGGGATCCGCTAGAATTAGTCCTTTCCAATGCCTCCGCCCTTTCGGCGGAGGCGTCTCTATTCCCACCATCCATTGCCCGCGTTGACCTTTGGCCATGAGGCCGCTACTTTACCGATATGCAGGAGCTGGCGACGCTGACGCAACGAATCTCTGCCCTCGCCGATGCAGCGGGAGCCTGGTCCATCTCCTCGGATGAAGTGGCGGGCATCATGGGCATCGATCAGGTCCGGTTCTGGCGGGCAGTCCACGAGGCGCGCGATCGGATCAGCCTCTACGAAGCCATCGATGGATGGACGCAGGATACGGCGGGCGAGCTGATCACGGTGCTGGAGCAGTTGGTCGGGGCCGGGCCCGAGGAGCAGATGAGCCGGGCAGGTCTTTTCATGCCCTATACGCTCGGCATCGATCTTGCCGAGGAGCTGTTGTTCCGCATGCAGCGATTCTCAGCCGGCCATGAAATCCGCATGGAAGAGCTTGCCGCAATGCTCAGGCACACGGGAAGCGTCCGCGCCGCGATCACGATTTATTTCGACGCGTACGTGGATATCGATGCGCTCATTGACGGATGCGCCGAGTCCTTCCGCGTGCTCCAGGGAATGCCCCCGCTCGGCCGGGCCACAGCCGCCCGCCACCTCCGCATGCTGCTTGCACGCCACATTCTGGACCGGCAGAGCTTGCTGGTGGGATTGCAGGAACGGCTGCGCATAGCAGCCGCGCAGCTGGGATTCGTGGATCCCGAGGACCGGGCGCGCGCGGGTGAGTCGTTCAGGCCAACATCGCGCGAATCAACACGGCGTGCCTGGGCGCGCACGGTAATGGGATTCGACGGATCAGCGATCGCTCCGGATGATCTGCGCGCCCGCTACCGGCAGCTCATGATGCACCATCACCCCGACGTGGATCCCCGGGGCCTGGAGCGATGCAAGGACGTCAACGTCGCCTACTCTCTTCTCATCTCAGAAGCGCAGGGAGAACGCTGATGCCCCCGCGCCCTTTTTCCAGCAGCGCATGCCGGGAAAGCCGCCGCGGGGCGCTAGCGATCCAGGATTTCTCCGACCTTGCGCGGGACCTTGTCTCCCAAAGGATCGTCTTTTGAGTCGAAACGGGCAACGATGGCGCCCTTGCGATCCAGGAGGAACTTGTTGAAGTTCCACGTGATCTTTCCCCCGAACTCAGGATTGGTTTTCTTGTCGGTAAGAAACGCGTAGAGGGGATGAATGTCCTTCCCCTTGACGGATATCTTGGAGAACATGGGAAATGTTACCCCGTAGGTGAGGCTGCAGAAGCTCTTGATCTCCGCCTCCGTGCCCGGCTCCTGGCGGCCGAAGTTGTTGGCGGGGAATCCCAGGATCTCGAAGCCCCGCTCCTTGTTGCGCGTGTACAGCGTCTGCAGGTTCTTGTACTGGGGCGTGAAACCGCATTTGCTGGCAACGTTCACTATAAGGAGCACCTTGCCCGCGAACTCCGACAGGGACCGCTCGTTCCCATCGATGTCCTTTACCGTAAGAGCGTAGATGTTGGTCATGAGATAAAGATAGCTTGAAATAGAAGAAAGGGGAAGGGAATGCCGGCGTGTCGGAAACAACGTTGTCGGCGGACGCGCCATCGGATAGAATGCTCCCCATGGCAAAAAAGAAGAGCATGACGGGGAGCCGGCGAAGCGCGCCGAAACAGAGCAAGGCCAAGCGGCCTGCGGTCCGGAAAAAATCCGGCCGCGCGCCTGAACGGCTTACCCCATCGAACAACGCCTTTCTCGGAATGGACGTGGAATCATTGAAGGAATCCTTTGTCCACAACATGGAGTTCGCGCTTGCGAAAGACGAGTTCAGCGCCACGGACCGGGACAAGTTCAACAGCCTGGCGCTGACGGTGCGCGACAGGCTCATCGAGCGATGGATCGAAACACAGCAGAGCTACTACAGACGGAAATGCAAGAGGGTCTACTACCTTTCCCTTGAGTTTCTCATCGGCCGCGCCCTGGGCAATGCCGTCATCAACCTTGGCCTCGAGCGGAACGTCGAACAGGCCATGCTGGAGCTGGGCAGCAGCATGGAAGAGCTGCAGGAGCTCGAGCATGATGCCGGCCTCGGAAACGGCGGCCTGGGACGGCTGGCCGCGTGCTTCCTGGATTCGATGGCGACCCTCGCCCTCCCCGCCTACGGCTATGGAATACGCTACGAGTACGGGATCTTCTTCCAAAGGATCCGCGAGGGAGCCCAGATCGAAACGCCGGACAACTGGCTGCGCCATGGCAACCCATGGGAGGTGGAGCGGCCCGAGCACCTGTATCCCGTGCATTTTTATGGGAGGGTGATTTCCTCCGAGGACGAGAAAGGGCGGATGGTTTTCAATTGGGTGGATACGCAGACCGTCATGGCCATGGCGTACGACACGCCCGTGCCCGGCTACCGCAATGGCACGGTGAACAACATGCGTCTCTGGGCGGCAAAAAGCTCCCGCGAGTTTGACCTGGAATACTTCAACCACGGCGACTATGAGCGGGCCGTTTCCGACAAGGACCGTTCGGAGACGCTCTCCAAGGTCCTCTACCCCAATGACAACGTATTCGAAGGCCGGGAGCTTCGCCTGAAGCAGGAATACTTCTTCGTCGCCGCGACACTCCACGACATCCTCCGTCGGTACAAGAAAGGCGACTTCAACGGTTTCCGCGATTTCCCCGATCAAGTGGCGGTGCAGCTCAACGACACCCACCCCGCGGTGGCCATCCTGGAGCTGATGCGCATCCTGATGGACAAGGAGGGGCTGGGGTGGGAAGAGGCGTGGGACGTCACCGTAAAGACCTTCGGCTACACCAACCACACCATCCTGCCGGAGGCCTTGGAGAAATGGCCGATCAGCCTTTTCGGCCGGGTGCTCCCGCGACACATGCAGATCGCATTCGAAATCAACCGCAGGCACCTGGAAAACGTCTCCCGGCGCTGGCCCGGCGATGAGCAGAGGCTGCGGCGCATGTCCCTGATCGAGGAGGACGGAGAGAAAAAGCTGCGGATGTCTCACCTCGCCATGGTGGGCAGCCATTCGCTGAACGGGGTCTCGGCTCTGCACACGCGGATATTAAAGGAGAACCTCTTCCGCGATTTCTACGAGCTGTGGCCGGAGCGTTTCAACAACAAGACAAACGGCATCACCCCGCGGCGTTGGCTGAAGCTCTGCAATCCCGGACTCTCCGCGCTGATCACGGAGCACATCGGCAGCGGCTGGATCACCAACCTGGAAGAGCTCGAAAAGCTCGCGCCTCTTGCGAAAAGCGCCGAATTCCGCCGGGCATGGCGCGAGGTGAAGCAGCGGAACAAGGAGGGTTTGGCGCGGACCATCCAGCGGCTCACCGGCATCGAGGTCGATACGGCAACCCTCTTCGATTGCCAGGTCAAGCGCATCCATGAATACAAGCGGCAGCTTCTGAACGTGCTCCATGTCCTGCACCTTTTCCTGCGTCTCAAGACGGATCCTACCGACGATATCCTTCCCCGCACCATCATCTTTGCCGGCAAGGCGGCTCCCGGTTATGCCGCGGCCAAGCTGATCATCCGCCTCATTCATGCGGTGGCGGAGGTGGTGAACAATGACGGCGATGCGGCGGGACGGCTGAAGGTGGTTTTCATTCCCAACTACGGCGTCAGCCTTGCGGAGCGGATCGTGCCGGCCGCTGACCTCTCCGAGCAGATCGCCACCGCCGGCACGGAAGCATCGGGCACGGGGAACATGAAGCTGGCGCTCAACGGCGCCCTGACCATAGGCCCGCTCGATGGAGCCAATGTGGAAATACGGGAAGCGGTCGGCGCGGAAAACTTCTTCCTTTTCGGACTCAGCACGGAGGAGATCGCGGAGCGAAGAAAGAACGGCTACGATCCCCGCGCGATCTACAACGCGAATCCTCAACTGAAGGAAGCACTTGACATGATGGCAAACGGAGCCCTGAGCCCGGAGGAGCCCGCGCGATTTGCCCCCCTTATCCACGGCCTCCTGGATTACGGGGACCCGTACATGCTCCTTGCCGACTTCCCCGGCTACGTCGAATGCCAGGAGCGCGTGGATGCCGCCTATCGTGCCCAGGAGACATGGACACGGATGTCCATCCTCAACGTGGCGCACATGGGGCGCTTCTCCAGCGATCGCACCATCCAAGCCTACGCGGAAGAGATCTGGAACGCGAAACCGGCCCCCGTCAAAGTGGCGGGGAAAAAGCCGTAACCCGGGGGCCCGGAAAAAATCAGAGCCCGGCGGCTGGCCGCGCCACATGGACGGACACCGCCGTTTATAAGCATATTCTCAATGGAGGAAGGCTCTCATGGCAAAAGAAATCCAGAGGTTGAACGTGCAGGGAATGTCCTGCCAGCACTGCGTGCACGCGGTAAAATGCTCCGTTTCCGCGCTCGCCGGCGTGGATTCGGTTGAGGTGATCTTGGAGAAGAACCTCGTCACCGTCGGATTCGACCCCGCAAAGACAAGCCTCCATTCCATCACGGCCGCGATTGAGGACCAGGGATACTCAGTCGTCCCGTAGGGTGTGTTGACATGCCGTCGGCCGCTTCACAAGAGGATCCCCGGGAAGTCCGCCTCTTTCTCGAGGAGATCTGCTGCAACCTGATCCGTTTCCGGCATGCGGCTCAAGACGGCGTGCCCCCGGAAGTCCTCAGCATCAATCAAGAGGTCGACCTGGGAATCCCCGGCGCTTTCGCGGATATCCGGGTCATGTTGCCGAACGCGAAGCCGTACTTTGTAGAGGTTAAGTACGGCTACCCTCGGGAAACGATCGTGGCGCACCTGGGCCGCAAGTACGGTCACGAGAGTCCTCTCGCTGCGGAGGCTTCCAAGGTAATCCTCGTGGTAGATTCTCGCAGTGCCGTGGACATGGCCGACATCGAGAACAGTCTGCGGGAACAGCTCCGCAAGGGATTGTCCCTTGAGATTTGGGGGGAGGAACGCTTTCTTTCACTTATCAATGAATCCTTCAATCTCAAAATCGATTCCTTTGAATCAGCGGATATCATCGACCTCAGACAAGCGATGGACGGGGTCAAAGGGCGCTACGCCTTCGGAGACAGCTACGTAAACGATCCCCTGCAGGCGGCGCTGCTGTGGCATTTCGGATTTTGGCGGCTGCGGCAGCTCCGTGAATCGCGGGGCTTGTCCCCCCGAGAGATCCTGCCTCCCGGTCTCTATAAGTCCGCCGTGGTACTCTTTGCTGATCTGAGCTCGTTTTCAAGCTATGTCCGCGATACGCGGGACGACAAGATCATTCGCCACATCCTTACCACCTTCTACTCCAAGACGCGAAACGAGGTGTTGAATCGAGGAGGCATCATGTACCAGTTCCTGGGCGACGGAGCCATTGGGCTGTTCGGAGTTCCGGAACCGGGGCCTCGATCCACGCGCGATTCCCTGGACTGCGCCCGGTCGATCATCGACATCGGGAACTCCGTTTCCAATGAATGGCAGAGGAGCATCGACCAGGTCCAGAGCTCGGGCGGCGCCCACATCGGCATGGCGCTCGGCGATTTGAACGTGCTGTCCCAACGGCCTTTCGGCCGCGCACATATGGCAGTCATCGGCGAGTCGGTGAATCTTGCCTCCCGTTTGACGAATGTCGCGGGTCCCGGTGAGATCGTGGTCAGCAATGCCCTTCTCAACGCGTTCCCCGAGGCCTGGCATTCGAAGTTCATGGAGCTGGAGCCTGTGGAGGCCCACAACATGGGCCGGATCAAGGCATGGAGGCTCGCGGCCGGAGCAGGGCGATGAACTGGGGGAGCCCGACCCCGGGGTCTGAACGAAAACAGGTCCTTGTCGTGATTTTTCTGTTCATCGCGGGCATTGCCTGACGCGGTGGCGCCTCACCTCTCCAGGTATTTCTCCAGTATCATGGTGATCTCGTCGATCTTTTCCGCGCCCTTGTCCGTCCGGATGGCGTCCTTCACGCAGGTGTCCATGTGCTGCTTGAGGATCACGATGTTGGCCTTTTTAAGCAGCGCAATCGTGGCAAGAACCTGCTTGGACACGTCGATGCAGTAGCGGTCCTCCTCCACCATCCGCAGCACCCCGTCAATCTGGCCCCGGGCCGTTTTCAGGAGCGCAACAGCCTTGTGACTTTCGTGGCTTCCATGATCCATCATTCTACCTGCCTTCCTGCCGGCGCGCCGGAAACCGGCGCAGCCGGAGCGCGTTGCCCACGACCGATACGGAGCTGAGGGACATAGCGGCCGCGGCGAAAATAGGATTCAGCAAAGGGCCCCCGAACAGGCGCAGGACTCCGGCCGCGATGGGGATTCCCAGCACATTGTAGCAGAAGGCCCAGAACAGGTTCTGCCTGATCGTGCGGATGGTGGCCTTGCTGAGCCGGATGGCTTCCACTACGTCTCCAAGGTCGTTCTTCATGAGCACTATGTCCGCGGATTCGATGGCGACATCGGCGCCCGATCCAATGGCGATGCCGATGTCTGCCTGCGCAAGAGCAGCCGCGTCGTTGATGCCGTCGCCCACCATCGCCACGATGCGGCCCGTGCCGCGGATGGCTGAGCCTGCCTGGATTTTCTTCACCGCTTCGGCCTTCTCCCGCGGCAGAACCTCCGCCAGCACGCGATCCACGCCCACCTGCGCCGCAATGGCATTCGCCGTCCGCTCATTGTCGCCCGTGATCATGACGACCTCTAGGCCCATCTTGCGAAGGGCTGTAATCGCACGGGCGCTCGACTCCTTGGGCACATCGGCCACGGCGATCACGCCCGCCGCCCTCAGGTCCACCGCTACGAACATCGGCGTCTTCCCTGACCGCGCCAGGGCGCGCGAAGCTTCAAGCAGACCGCCAAGGCCAATACCCTCCTCATTCATAAGCTTCTCATTGCCCAGCAGGACCATCTTTCCATTAATGCGCGCTTCGATCCCCCGGCCGGGCATGGCCTGGAAGCGCTCCACGGGCAGGAGCGGAAGCTTCCGGCGGTCCGCGGCCTCAACGATGGCATCGCCCAACGGGTGTTCGGATCCCCTCTCCGCGGAAGCAGCGAGCTGAAGAAGGGAATCCTCGGTCGCGCCGTTTGCCGGCACCACGTCCGTGACAACAGGCACGCCCTCGGTGATGGTCCCTGTTTTGTCCAGGATGACCGTCTGGATCCTGTGCGTCTCCTCCAGCGCGGCGCCGCCCTTGATGAGGATCCCATTTTCGGCTCCCCGGCCGGTCCCGACCATGATCGCGGTGGGAGTGGCCAGCCCCAGGGCGCAGGGGCAGGCGATCACGAGGACTGAAACAAAGATGGTCATGCTGAACGCCGCGCTCTGCCCGCTTATCAGCCACGCCGCGCCCGCGGCCAGCGCGATCAGCATGACGATGGGCACAAAATACCCCGAGACCACGTCGGCAAGCCGCGCGATGGGCGCCTTGTCGCCCTGCGCCTGCTCGACCAGCCGGATGATCTGCGCGAGCGCGGTGTCGCCTCCCACGCGGGTGGCGCGGAACGTGATGGCGCCGTTCTTGTTGATGCTGGCGCCGGTGACCGGGTCTCCCGCTTTCTTCTCCACGGGAATGCTCTCCCCCGTGAGCATTGATTCGTCCACCGAGGTGTAGCCGTCCACCACCTCCCCGTCCACGGGCACCTTGCCTCCCGGGCGCACGCGCACGAGGTCCCCCACTTCCACCTCTGAGATCGGGATCTCGATCTCCTTCCCGGCCTGGATCACGATCGCCGTCTTGGGCGCCAGGCCCATGAGTTTCTTGATGGCCTGGGACGTCCGTCCCTTGGACACCGTCTCAAGCGTCTTGCCCAGCAGGATCAGGGCGATGATGACGGCGGCGGTCTCGAAGTAGAGGTTGCTCACCGCGCTGAAGTCACCGGCAGCGATCCTCGCCGTCGCATAGAGGCTGTAGAGCACCGCGGCCGCGGTGCCAATGGCGATCAGCGAATCCATGCTCGGCGCCCTGTGCCAGAGGGCCTTCACGCCCGCCCGATAGAAGCGGTTTCCGGCAGCGATTGCGGGAACCACCAGGATCGCCTGCGCCAGGGCGTACGCCAGCGGATGCTGCACGGGGTCAAGGAACCATGGAAGCGGGAGCTGGAGGGAGGGAATCATGTGCCCCATGGCCAGGTACAGAAGCGGCACCGCGGCCGCCGCGGCAACGATGAACTTTGTCCACATCACGCGGATCTCACGTGCCTTGCGCTCCGCGTCCTGGTCCACTATGTCCGAGACATCGATTTCCCGGGGAGTATAGCCGGCATCGGCAATGCTCTTTTTGATCGCTGATAGCCGGACCTTTTGCGGGTCGTAAAGCACGTCAGCTTTCTCCGTTGCAAGGTTGACCGAGACCTTCGCAATGCCGTCCAGCCTCCCTACCACCTTCTCTATTCGAGCCGAGCAGGAGGCGCAGGTCATGCCTTCAATCGGGATCGTTACGTGCTTTGTCATCTCCTCGGTTCTCATGGCTCCTCCCCGCCATCCATAAACCCCTCCCCACCAGGGGAGGGGTATTCTAGATTGAATGTACCCCTGTCCCGGGCATTCGTCAACCCGGAGGCCGCCCTTGTCGGATTTTCAGAACCAGCTCTACGCCCGCTATGGCAGGCGTCCCTCGTTGCGCTTCAGGTACTGCTTGGTCAGGAAACGGGTCAGGGCGAGCTTTCGGGCCACGTCGCGCCGTTCGCGCACGACCTGCGCGAAGAAGACCTTCGTGGACACCCCGCCGTCGATCGCCCCGACGCCGATGCCGCGGTCGTGAAGGACCTGCAGCCGCTCCAGGCGGAATGCGACGCGTTCGAGCTGGAAGGCGATCCTGCGCAGCCGCACCAGGAGCGCGCCGATGACGCGTTTTTCGCGCAGCACTTCGGCGACCGTGCCGATTCGCCCGGCCCGATCCTCGGACGCCCACTTTGTCATGATGGCCTGGTTTCGCGCCAGCTCTGCGTGAGCGGCAGTAAACTCGCGTTTGAGCTGGAGATACAGCCGTGCGTTGGCCTGGATGAGCCTGAGCACGTTCGTTTGAATGAACTGGGTTCGCTCTCCCCGCCATTGGGTCCTGAACTGCTCCAGCCCGGAGGCAGGGACCGGCAAGGTGCGATACGCTTCTCCCGGCCTTTTCTCGACGACCGTTCCGGGGATCGCCGTGAGATCCTTGCCTTGGTCGTCGGTGCAGACCACCTCGCCCTCGTCACAGGTCACAAGCACGTCACCGCTCTCGGGCGCTGTCACGGTGAAATCCGTTCCCCTCACGCCCATCGCGGCGGAGTCCGTCTTCACGCGCATGCTCTGCGTCGGCAGGAGCTTCGCCACCTTCAGGGCGATCTGGCCGCCAAGGATTCCGACCGTGCTTTCCTTCTTGCCCTCCACGGTTGCCACCTCAAGGGAGAACTGCGTGTCCGCGCTCATCTTGACGGTAATGCGGGGAAGCTCGGCGGAAGTGATGTCCAGCTCAGCCTGGCCGTCGTCCCCGGTCTTCACCAGGTCAAAGTTCTGCAGATCCTGCCCAATGGCGACATCGTCGATGGCGGCAGCGTCACGCACAATGCCGACCGTTCCCTCAAGGTAGGAGATGCTACCGACGGTGTCTTGGGCTGATACGCCGATTGCGCA
Organism: Spirochaetia bacterium; assembly: GCA_049519415.1. GTDB lineage: Bacteria > Spirochaetota > Spirochaetia > SZUA-6 > Fen-1364 > Fen-1364. The sequence goes on along the minus strand of JBEKQU010000044.1, from coordinate 22,316 downwards.
GAGGGTCAAGAAAATCACGGCCGCCAGGCCCCGCAGGATGCTTAACCTCAAGGAGTGATGGATGGATTTCACTTCGCGCCCTCCATGACGTAAATATACCTATCGGTGACTATCCCGTCCGCCCAGGAACCCCTTGATGGCCTTGAGCTGGCCCCGGCCGTCGAGTCCGGCTTCCTTCATGACAGCATCGGCCTGGCCGCTGCCAAGAAAATGTCCCTTGGCAAAGGGGTGCAGGGTCCAGCGGCGCCCCCACTCGCTGGTGATCCAGCGGTGCATTGTGGGAAGCGTGAATCCCGTGATCCCCATGGCCCGGGAACCTGTCTTTTCGGGAAACACCCTGCCGCGCTGGGACGGGCTCAGCATGTCGAAGAGCTCCGCGCTTGCAACGTAATATGCGTCCAGGTCAATCCCTTCCTTCCTCAACAGCGGCAGCGTCTCCTGAACAAATGCGAAGGCGACCTCGCTTCCCTGCAGGACGACGGCGCCCTCGGGCTTTTTGCCGTGGGCGGCCAGGAGCCGGTACACACCGGTCGCTGCCGCGCCCACCGGCGCCAGTCCCTGGGCGGCGCGATCAGGAACGGTTTCGCTGGGCCGGGTGACAAACACGGCAATCAGCGCCGGCCGGCGTGCGAACGCCGCTGTGAGCAGAGTCCATATTTCCTGCGGGTCCCAGGGAGTGAGCGTGATCATCGTGCCTCGCGGAAAGTTGCCCTGCAGGAGCTGGAGCGCTTGAGGATCCGCGTGCGTGGGGCCGTCCTCGCCGGTCTTCAATCCGGCGTGGGCGCATACCAGCACGAGAGGACGGCAGGGCTCCCTGCCGGCGGCCTGCCGGGCCTGGAAGCCGATTGCGTGCAGACGGGCGGCGATGTGCCCCAGAGGCGCAAGAAAGGCTCCGTAGGAGGAGCCGACCCCGATGTTTCCGCCAAAGCTTGAAATCCCGCTCAGAATGCCGGTCATCGCATCCTCGCAGATTCCGCCCGTGGAAAGAAGACGGGCGCCGGGATTCGCGCGCGCATTGAAAAAGCCCTCGGAAAATCCCGCGCCGGCCAGGTTGCTGCTCGTGGAGCCCAGGAGGTCCGCGGATGCGACCAGAAGAGCGCCGCCGCTTGCCCGGTTGAGGTATCCCAGGGCGCGGCCCAACTCTCCGCGCAGGGTGGTGACCGCGCCGGCTCTCAGGCGAAGCTCCGCGGGAATGGAAGCGCCCCGCACCGATGATATTTCCGAGATGACTTCGGACCGGGGGCGATCAGCTCGCGGCGCGCGTCCTCGCTCGCTCAACCGCAGGCGCGCCGCCACGAGCCTGGCCGTGATCGCCCGGGTGAGCGAACTGGACCTCTCCAGCTCGGCTCTGATGACCCCGAGCGCTTCCCAGAAGCATTCATCCATGACACCGGGCTTTTTGCCGCCCGCGCAGCGCTGGTTCTCCGCCGCGCACCGGGGAAGCGCGGCCTGGGCCTGCGTGAGCAGGGGATCCAGGGCGTCAAAAAAGCCGTCGGCGCACAGTTTGTGCCCAGCCCCGTGCGATGCCCTTCCTTCGATCCCGTATCGCCAGCCCTTCACGGTCCGGTAGATGATCGCCGTGGGTTGTCCATTCGCAAGAGCCCTGGCATGGCGCTGCGCGGCAACGATCTGCGGGAAGGACATTCCGTCAGGCACCTGGATCACGTTCCAATCATGGAGGTGCGCAAGCTCCGCCGGGTTCCATTGCACGTAGTCTCCCGGCGCATCCCCGTCCCGGCAGACCTTGTTTGTGTCGATCGATGCCTGGTTCCAGTCCACGTGGAGGACGACATTTCCGATGGACATCGTGCCCGCGGCAGCCATGGCTTCCGATACCCGGCCCGGCGTCATGCCCCCTTCTCCCTCCACGATGTGGACAAGAGGAGCATCGCGGCCGTAGCGGTCCAGCGCGCCGATCGCCAGCCCGATGGAGCCGGCCAGCCCGACGCCGGAGGCTCCGGTGGCAAGCCGGACGAACGGGGTTGCCGGGGTGGGATGACCGTCGAGAGATTTCACCCGCAGTCTCCTCTGCAGCGCCGACATTCCCACGCGATTTTTGCGAAAGCCCAGGAGGTCCTCCAGTCGAAGCTGGAGCCGCTCATCAGCGGGAAGCAGATCGGGCGCGCCGATGCGCACGATCTCGTTTCGAAGCGCCCACAGCGCGTAGAGGCCGAGGGCCTTGTGGCCTGCCGCGTAGGAAATGATATCCGCCTCTTCACGATCAGGGGCAGCCATGTCGTAGTCCATCGCGTCGAACAGGAGAGACGCGGCGAATCTGCCCGAGGAAATCGAGCCTCCCGGGTGACCGGAGGTGGGCGCATAGTTGTACAGCATGGCGCAGAGGGATCGATAGATCAGGTCGAAACCCTCGAATGCCTGAAGATCCTCCGGTGAGAGGGGGGCGGGGTGATCACGGACCTCGTCCTGGATATCGAGAAACACGCCCCTTCGCGGTCCGAAAGAGACTGCCATCCGCCGCCTCCTCTCAGTACAGGTTGTCGCCTTTTTCGATGAACCTCGCGAATCCCGCGGCATCCGTCGCGGCTTCGCCGATCCGAGAAACCGCCGCCTTGAGCGAATCGATATCCGTCGCAATGGAGATCCGCAGGAAGTGAAGATTTTCGCTGCCGATCCGGCCAAAGGACTTGCGGTCCATGGTTGCCACCTGGTACTCGAAAAGAAGGAACATCTGCAGCAGCGTGGAGGGGGTGGTGAGCTCCCGCACCTTGGGCGGAAGACGTCGGTACGCCTCCATGATGCCAAGTGATTCGCAGATCCCCGTGACGTTCGGGAAAACGTAGAAAGCGCCCTTCGGCATCTGGCAGCGAATGCCGGGGATGCGCCGCAGCCCCTCTACCACGAGATCGCGCCTGGCCTGGAATGCGTCGATCATTCTTCGATTCTCCTGGCTGAAAAGCGGCGACTCAAGCCCCAGGCGCGCGCCTTCCTGGTTGTACGCGGCGACGCATGAAAAATAGTTGATATTGAGGTTCCTGAACATCTCCGCCTCGGCCGTGGTGGGAAACATGGCCCAGCCCACCCGGCCGCCCGTCCAGGAGAAGCTCTTCGACGCCCCGCCGACGATGATGGTGAGCTCCTCCATGCCGGGACAGGAAGCGATGCTCTGGTGGCGCGATCCGTCGAACAGGATGTGCTCGTACACCTCGTCCGAATAGACCCGCACATCCTTCCTGCATTTTCCGCGGATGACCTCGGCGATCTCCGCGAGCTGTTCCTTCGACGCAACGCCCCCGGTGGGGTTGGAGGGGAAGTTGAGGAAGATCATGCGCGTCCGCGACGTTATTGCCGCTTCGATTTCCGAGCCTGACAGCGTGAACCCGTTGTCCTCCTTCAGGTGAACGGGCACGGGCTTTGCCCCGACATACGCGATGAAGGATTCATAAATGGGATAACCGGGGCTGGGATAGATCACCTCGTCGCCCGGCTCGCAATAGGCGAGCTGGCACAGGCCAATGGGGGGCTTTGCGCCGGGGAAGACGACAACCCTTTGCGGGTCGGCCGCGATCCCCCGGCTCCCGCTGAAATGACGAGCCACGGCCTGTCGGAGGGAGGGAATGCCCTGGGGATCGCAGTAATGGGTATTGTCCAGGTCGAGCTGTCGCTTCACCTCGTCCTTGATGAAACCCGGTACCGGGAAGTCGGGCTCTCCGAGATTGCACTTGATGACCTTTTTTCCCTGGTCCTCGATGGCCTTGATCTTCGGTCCGATCTTGAAGGCGTTTTCCGTGCCCAGCAGCCCGACCTTCTTCGAAAACAGCGCCATTGCATCCTCCTGTTTCGCGCGGAACAAAAAAAGAGGAAGGCGGTTGATCGTCTCAACGGCCTTCCTCCTGTCTTGTGACCTGAGAGATTATCCCTTGATAAAGGGATTTTTCCCCTTCGGTGTCCGCGGCACATCAAGAGCCCGCGAAACTCTCCAGGATTCGGTTTCCTGCAGTCCCTTGTACCTGAGAGATTCGCTCCGGTTACGGTATTTCCCGGGACTTGCCCCTTCGGTGCCCCGTCGCAATTGGCCGGGGTCTCTCCTGCAGTAATTCAATGGTACGACGAAATGCGCGGTGACGCAAGGAAAATCGAGCGGCTCCTCAGGGCGAGCGCATGGAAACGGGCGCGGCAATCGGGGGCGACGGCGCGGAAAGAAAGCCCCTCAACAGCGCGTCCAGGCCGATCTCGAACTCCGTCTCGAAAGGATGTTCGCTCCTCGAGATCTCGAATACCTTGTACAGATTCGGAAACTCCTGCGCTGTAAAGACCTCGGGGACCAGCTCGCCATGCTGGTGAATGGGCGAGTTGGTGAGGTGCGGAATGTATGACTGCACGGACCCAAGGATGTAATGGGCGCAGGTGTTCACACCCGCCATCGCCAGTTTCAACGGAACGCCCAGCTCCATGAATATCCCAATCATCTTTTCTATGGGCTGCATGGCCGCCCGTGTTCGTATTGGGCGGGCAGCGATGACGGCGAGCGCATTCGGATGCGCGAGAAGCGCGTCCCTGTACGCTCGGGCCACCGCCTTCAACCGCTCCACGGGCTCTGCCCGGACCGGGCCGGCCGGGATCGTGAGCTCCTCCATGACTGCCTCTACGATTGCGTCGTAGAGCGCTCCCTTGTTGGGGATGTAGTAGTAGATCGCCATGGGATCGACACCGAGCGAGGCCCCCAACCTGCGCATGGAAAGCGCGGAAAGGCCGTCGCGATCCACGATGCGCATCGCGGCCTTTACGATCCTCTTGCGGGAAAGCGGCCGGTGTGAGCCCTGGGGGGGGCGGCCCCTCTTTCCCATTTGCTCAGAAGCATTTCTCACGTTTCGGAGACCTTGATTTCCTTCATATTGAACCGGAGGGCGGCAAGGAGGGCGAACAGGAGACCGAACATTGCAAGCACCCCCGCCGCCCGCATGCCGAAGCCAAACCCCTGTCTGTCCAGGATGATACCACGCATGCCCCGCATTGCCCAGTACGCCGGGGAGGCTACGGCGATTTTCCCCGCCCAGGCCGGCAGGCTGTCCACCGGCGCGAAGGCCCCGCCGATGCCAGAGAAGAGCATTGCCACGAGGTTGGCAATCACGTTGAGCTGGTCCAGGGTTCGGCACCATGCGATCAGGGCCATGGTCAGGCTCATCGTGCAGAGGGCGAAAGAGAGAAAGACAACGAACAGTCCCACCATCGAGCCTGTCACCTGCAGGCCGAAGAGCGCTCCGCCTGCAGCGAACACCACCACGATCTGACACAGCAGGAGAAGCAGGCCGGGGAGAATCTTTCCCACGATGATGGACATTCCCCCGGAGGCGATCCGCAGGCGATCCCAGGTCCCCCATCCGTACTCGCGATAGAACTGTATTCCGACCACGGTCATCATCATGAAGGAGAACATGATCGTCATGCCGGGTACTGCCTGCTCGGCGCCCGTCGCATTCGCATAGCCTTGCGCGCGCAGGAGTGCCCTGCTCAAGGGCGAAAGGAACGCCATGAGCCCTAATGGCATCAGCAGGAACACGACAAGCGGGGCGGGATCCGACAGGTACAGTTTCATCGAGTGACGGGCAAGGCACAGGCTACGCGATTGCATTCTTTTCCTCCTGAGGAGCGTCGGCCCCGTGGCCGGTGATGCTGAGATACGCGCTTTCAAGGCTTGAAGGGATGATCCGCACGTTTCGCAGCCGCGATGCATCCCCGCTGAGTCGGGCGATCGCGCTTCCCGTTGCCGACGCCGGGTCGCTGGCGAGCGTCCACGTCCTGGGGCCGCTGCGCTGCCAACCCTCCAGCGCGGGGGCATCGCCATCGAACTCCAGTTCGGCGCGTGCCCGGCCATTGCGGCCCACCACCTCGGCGAGGGTCCCCCGCTCCCTGATTCTTCCCTCTTCCAGGATAGCAACGGTGGCCCCGAGGGTTTCGATTTCCGCCAGGTAATGCGTGGCATACACGATGGCCGTTCCTTGCGCCGCCAGTTTCTTTACCTCCGCGAGCAGCTTCATGCGCGCTTGAACGTCCGCTCCTACGGTAGGCTCGTCAAGGAACAGAAGACGCGGGCGATGCAGCAGCGCAAGGGCCGTATGCACCCGGCGTTTCTGGCCCCCCGAAAGCTCCATGACTTTCCGATCCAACAGGTCCGTGATGTCCAGATCGTGACAGACTTCCTCGATCCTTTCCGGGAGCTCCCGCGCGCGTACTCCGTTCCAGCGCCCAAAGAACTCCAGGTTTGCCCGGACGTTGAGGGTCGGATATATTCCAAGGTCCTGCGGCGCGCACCCAATGAGCCGCCGCAAGCGCCGCCGGTCCGTAAAGGCATTCCGCCCGTCCACACGTGCCTCTCCGGCATCGGGATCGCGCAAGCCCGTTAAAATGGACACCAGCGTGGTCTTGCCCGCTCCGTTCGGGCCGACCAGCCCGCATATCTCTCCTTGCGCAACGGACAGATCAACTCCGCGCAGCACGCGCAGGGAGCCGTAGGATTTCTCAAGCCCCTTGATTTCAAGCATGGCCGCTCCTTATGGATTCTACAATGTAGAATATAGTCTACATCGTAGAATATATCAAGGGGATGGGCTCGATTTCCCCCACGGGCTTTGCTGCCCAGCAGCCGTGGGATTGACAAGGGCCCGGGAGCGGAAGGCCCCACCACTTGACAAAGCTGCTATATTATAGAATATACAAGCTTGTATATTCGGGGTATATGAAAGGCGGTTTGCGTGAGCACTCGGCTGGTCATCCTGGGAATCCTCCGCGAGAAGCCTCTTCACGGCTACGAGATCAAGCGGATCATCGAGCAGCGGATGGGCGACTGGACCTCGATCGCATTCGGCTCGATTTACTTCGCTCTGGCAAAGCTTGCAGAAGAGGGCATGATCCGGAAGGTGGAAACAAGGCAGGAAGGCAACAGGCCATCGAGGAGCGTCTTTGAGATCACGGCCGCGGGGGAAAAAGCGTTTCTTCGGCTTCTCCGCGAGGCATGGCTTGAAATCGAGCACCAGTATTTCTCCATCGATCTCGGCATTGCATTCATGAATGCGCTGCCGAAACCAGAGATCAAGAAGCGCCTCGCCAGGCGAATCGCCCAGCTCGAAACAATACAGGAGCACATCGCGCGGCACAGGGAAGAGCAGCTGGAACAGCCGGACGTCCCGGCATGGGCGCGGTCCATCTTCGATCATTCCACCGTTCATTTTGCCTCCGAGCTCGCCTGGACGCGCGAGCTGCTGGATCAGATCAATCGGGGGAAAATTGTGTGATGGTGAGAGGGGGGAATATGAAGCGGAACAGAGTCATGGAAACCGACCAGGGTATTCAGGAAGCAGCCACGGTTGCGGACTACGATCTCATGCAGCGGAACATGAGGGACAAGGGGTGGATCGAGACCCGAATACTCCTGAAAAAAGGCATTGCACGAGGCCATGCTTTGGAGGTCGGTCCGGGTCCCGGTTATCTCGGCTTGGAATGGCTGCGGCTTACCGAGGGCACGCGCCTCACGGGATTGGAGATCAGTCCCGCCATGATTGAGACGGCCCGGAAGAACAGCCGCGACTATGGACTGGAGGGTCGAGCAGAGTACGTACTGGGCAACGGAAGGATGCTGCCGTTCCCGGCCGACAGCTTCGACGCGGTGTTCACAAACGGCTCCCTGCATGAATGGGCGGATCCGGTATCGACATTCAAAGAAATGTGGCGGGTGCTGAAAAACGGCGGAAGCCTCTTCGTTTCGGATCTCCGCAGGGACATGTCCTTTCTTATCCGGTGGTTCCTGTGGTTGACGGTAAAGCCGAAAACGATGCGCCCGGGGCTCATCACCTCGCTGAATGCGGCTTACACGGCTGATGAAATACGGGATCTCGCGCGCACGTCGCGGATCGGGGAATGTGAAATAACCGCAAATCCCATTGGTGTGGTTCTCACTGCCACCAAGTGAGATGGCGCAATGACCTTCGGGCCGGTATTTTAGACATTCCTATATCAGCCCGGGTTGAGGGTTTTTTGATTTTCGGGCTTGACAAAGTAAACATATGTATTGTAAATTAACATTGTTTACAAAGGAAAACAATGAAAACTGTGCGCAGGGAACGGTTCAAGGAAGCCACTCGGGAAGAAATAAAGGCGGTTGCCTGGGGCCAGATTGCAAGGTATGGCGCGCCTGCGCTTTCGCTCCGCGCAATTGCGCGGGAAATGGGCCTGACAGCCCCTGCCCTCTACCGCTACTACAATGACAGGGATGCCCTTGTCACGGCCCTTGTCATCGATGCTTTTAATTCCTTCGCGGATGCGCTGGAAGCGGGACGGGGATCGCGGCCCCACGACGATCATGCGGGAAGGATGCATGCGATCGGCAGGGCCTACCGAGAGTGGGCGGTTGCCTACCCTCAGCGTTATACACTTATCTTCGGGACGCCGATTCGCGGGTACTGTCCCGATCCGGAAACCGCGCCAGCCGGACGGCGGAGCTTTGGGGTCCTGCTCGAGGAGCTGAACGACGCGCACAACGCTGGCATTCTCCGCCTGCCCGTCGAATTCGAACGCGCCCCCCCATCCCTGCAGGCGCGGCTGGAGCTTTTACGCCGCGAAGCACAATTCATCTTCCCCGCCGCGGTCGTACAGATGGCGCTCGCCACGTGGTCGCATATCCACGGTCTTGTGTCGCTTGAGCTCATCGGGCAGCTTCCGGGATTTCTCGGCGATCAGACGGCTGCTTTTGTCGAAGAGGAGACCCGGATTTTTCTTGCACGGATCGGGCTCGGCGAAAAAGGAGATACCTGATGAAAGCAATGATTCTCAATGGCGCGTGTCAGGACGATGCGTACGCCAGGCTCGCTCGTCGCGCGCTTGACGCGGAGCTTGCCGAGCAGGGTTGGGAGCAGACCTGGTACGACCTGGCGGAGCGGAAGATTGCTCCCTGCATGGGCGATTTCTTCTGCTTCGTGCGCACCCCGGGGATGTGCATGAGCGACGACGTCAACAGGGAGATCGCCAGAGAGATGGTCCGAAGCGATCTGCTGGTGCTCTTCACTCCGATCACATTCGGTGGATACTCGTCGGAGCTGAAAAAGGCGGTCGATCATTTCATCCAGAACGTTCTGCCCTATTTCTCCCGGAGAGAGGGAGAAATCCACCACACAAAGCGCTACGCGCGCTATCCCGATCTCCTTGTCATCGGGTGGCTGCCCGAACCCGACCCGGAGCGCGAGCGCATCTTCCGGGCTCTTGTTCACCGCAACGCGCTGAATTTTTATTCTCCGTCACATGCCTGCGGGACGCTGCACGCACGGCAGGAAGAAGCGGAAACCCGGGCGCATATTCACCAATTGCTTGAATCGCTGCACCATGGCGGTGATCGGGATACGCCCGTTGTGGAAAACGATGACGAAGCCGGCCCGCGGGTCCTCCTTTCCCCGGCGCCGCGCACCGCGCTTCTCCTCGTCGGCAGCCCGCGCGCGTCCAAAAGCACCTCGGAAGCCCTGGGAAGCTACCTGATGGAGCAACTTGCTGCCGCGGGGCTGCGCGCCTCAACGCTGCATGTACAGTCCTGCCTGCAATCCGAGGAGGGAACGCGGGAGCTGTTGGCCGCGGTGCGCGGCTCCGACCTTGTGATGCTTGCCTTCCCGCTGTACATCGACAGCCTGCCCGCCCCTCTCATTCGGGCGCTCGAGCTCATTGCCGCCGAGCGATTGCATCCACAATCGCTAAAGCCGCAGATCCTCTCGGTCATCATCAATTGCGGCTTCCCTGAAGCGGCGCACAACCGGACCGGCATGGCCATCTGCCGGCAGTTCGCCCGGCAGGCGAGCTTTGCATGGGCAGGCAGCATGCTCCTGGGCGCGGGCGAGGGTCTCATTCATGGGACGCCGCTCAAGGAGCTTGGCGGCCGGGCAAAACCTCTGACCAATGCCCTGGACAGCGCGGCGAAAGCGCTTCAGCACGGGGAAGCAATTCCCGCGGCGGCGCGCATCTCAATCGCCAGGAACGTCATTCCTCCGCGTCTGTACCTGCTTATGGGCTGGCTCGGGTGGAAAATCTCAGCCCGTCGATACAAAACAGGAAGAAGGCTGCGCGCGCAGCCCTACATGGCATGATTTCTCCTTTATAAGGAGGCGACATAACCCGACTTGTTCTTCCCCTCTCCGATCCTGAGGCGACGCTCGAAAACGTGGGCGGAAAGGGCATGTCGCTCGCCAGGCTTTCACGCGCTCTCCTTTTGCGCGATGTGCACCTTCTCCGGCGGCAAGACATATCGGCTGTCAATGTGCTTCAGTCCAGCTTTCTCGAACATCGCGCGATATTCGGCCGTTGAATAGAACCTGACGTGCTCGGGCTCCCGTGCTCTCACCCGCTCATCGATGCGCTGTATCAGGCGGCTGTCCGCCGTCAGATCCATCACGCAGAGCTGCCCGCCCGGCTTCAGGATCCGACCGACCTCGTTCAGCGCCTGTGACGGGTTTCGGTAGTGATGAAAAGAGTTGGTGCAGAGTATGGCTTCGAAAAAGTCGGTGTCAAACGGCAACTTCTCGGCATTCGCAACAACGAAATGCGTGTTCTTCAAACCAGCGGCGTTCGTCCGGGCAATCTCGATCATTCCGGGTGAGATGTCAGCGCCAAAGAAATCGCCTTCAGCCCTGAGCGCGTGAGCAACAAAACGGACGGCGTACCCGGTCCCGCAGCCAAGATCCAGAAAGCGCATTCCCTCCTTCAGCTTGAGAAAGGAGAGCGCCTTGCGCTGCATCCAGCGGAAGTAGCTGAAACGCCGTTCATCAAAGGTCTCCGCCCTCTTGTTCCATTTGCGGGCGTTCGATGCCGCGTGTTCCGACTCATTCTCCATTGCCGACGCTTCTCCGCTTTGCCAGCCTATGGCGAGTGAGCGCCTGCGTCAAGTTGCCTGGTCGCGCGGGCGCCCTCAGAGCCCTCAAAATCACCCCCGCGTAAAAGCAATTCCTCACAGGTTGTCCTCAAGCCAGCTAAAGACGCGCTGGCAGGAAACCGCGGTTGCCCCCGTCTGCACGTGCAGCTGGGCGGTCTCAAGCGCGGTGAACAGGAGGTAGTCCTTCGGGCAGCGGAGAGCCTCGTACAGCTCCCTGGCCTGGCCGAACTCCTCGGCCTCCCCGTCGATCACGAGGGTCCTGGCCGTGATCTTCTCCACAATGTCCCTGTTCGTGTACCTCTTCAGCTCCACCATGAGCTGGGCAGGAGTCCCGCAGCCGTGCTTCCACATCATATCCCGCATTCCCCAGCGCATGAAAGGGTTTTCCTCGATCGCTTTTTTCATGATCGCATTGAACGCCTCCGGATCCTTCTCGGGAAGTTCGGCGATCTGCGGGAAGCGTTCCACGATGAAACCGGTCACGATCCGCGACCATTCGTACACTCCGGGATTGACGATCAGGAGCTTCAGGCGTTTTTCGAACGCGGCCGCGCGCGAGGCAAGCGCGCCTCCCATGGAGATGCCCATCAGTGCGATCCTGCCGGGGTCAACGCCGGGCTGTTGGACCGCGAAATCCACCACCGGCGTGATGACCTTTTCCCAGTCCGGCCTGAACGGAAGGCCCTGGAGCCGCAGGGTCTGGCCCATTCCCGGACCGTCCACCAGGAGGCATTGCCAGCCACGTGCAAGCGCCTCCCGCGCGATATAGGTGTCATCCTCCGCCCAGGCGTCCCGTCCCTGGTGGACGACGAGAACCGGGGCTTTATTCGCCGGAAGCGCGGGGCGGAAAAAATAGCCCGGCAGCGTGGTGCCTTCATAGGGGATGCGGACCGGCTGCGCCGGGAGCGAAAGGAGGGTGATCGCCCTGCCGAACGAGGCGACTTCTTTCTCCGCCATCTGCCGTATCTCCGGCGCGGAGGGATCAGGATGCCGATGCAGGGCGGCCCTGTAGTAGGCGGCGGCTCTCACATACGCCGCGCCGGCGCCACGCGGGTGCCCCGACCGATCCCCTGCTTCCGCCATCGCGCGGACCCGTTCCGCGGTTTTCATCCATTCGCGCGTCCAGCTAAGCTCGTCATCGCTTCGCACCCGGCCCGCGGTGTCCAGCACTTCGCCGATATCGGTCATGCCATGACGCGCCTCGCTGAGGTAGAAAAGCAGGACCTGGTCCAGGATAGGATCAGGCATCATACGCAGATCGTACCAGGGCCGCTGAAGCGGCGTCGTTTCGCTGTTTGGATGACCTGCCATTCGTTTCTCCTTTGTTTGATTTGACGAATCAAAGGGGAAAAACACTTCACCTTGCTTCTGCTTTTCTTGTCCGCCTCCATTGCCTGCGCGGCTGCGCGCGTGTATGATGCCAGGCAGGAAGGTCCATACGACATGCGCCCATCATCCGCGCCCCATGGGTCCTGGAAATCGCCTATCAGCTCCGACGTTGTCGTGGCAGGGGCGATTCATTTCGGTTCACTCCTGGTTGACGGGCCTGATGTGTACTGGACGGAGAGCAGGCCGCTGGAGGGCGGCAGGACGGCGATCGTCCAGGGATCGGCATTCGGGGGAGCGCGGGATGCACTTGCCGCGCCCTTCAGCGCCCGAACCCGCGTGCACGAGTACGGCGAGGGAGCGGTTGCCGCGGCCAGCGACATCCTTTACTTTTCAAACTTCGCAGACCAGCGGCTGTACTGGATTCTTCCGGGGCACGAGCCCGAGCCCATCACGCCCGCGTCCGACCTGCGTTTTGCGGACGTTGAGATCGACCTTGCGCGGGGGCTGCTCTACTGCGTGCGGGAGGACCATCGGGGCAGCGGCGAACCGGTGAACACGCTCGTGGCCATGCCGGCGGATGGGGACGACGAAGGCGGACGGGTCATCGCGACGGGCCACGACTTTTTCTCTTCGCCCCGGCTCAGCCCCGACGGCCAGATGCTGGCATGGGTGTGCTGGGACCACCCCAACATGCCCTGGGACGGGACCGAGCTCTGGACGGCTGAGCTGCAGGCCGACGGATCGCTGGGGCGCCCGGAGCTGATAGCGGGGGGGAAGGCGGAGTCCGTCATGCAGCCGCAATGGTCTCCCCAGGGAGATCTCTGCTTCATCTCCGATCGGACCGGCTTCTGGAACCTGTATCGCGCGCGCGTCGAGGCCGGATCGGCGCGGCATTCCCTGGTCGACGCCCTCTGCCCGATGGAGGCGGAGGTGGGAAGGCCGGCGTGGGTCTTGGGCATGTCCCACTACGGCTTTGTGTCGCAGGATCGCATCGTCTTCGCGTACACCCGTCAGGGCGTATGGCGTCTGGCCCTTCTTGACCTAGGCTCCTCCGGGCGCCGCGACATCGATCTGCCATTCACTGACATAGGCTTCGTCCGGGCGGGCGCAGGGGCCGTTTACATCATCGCAAGTTCGGCTGCCGAGCCGGAATGCATTGCGCGGCTCGACCTCTCCGGTCCTGACTGCCGGCAGAAGATCGTGCGCAGGTCCTCTACCGTTGCCATCGATGCCGGGTACCTCTCTGTTCCCGAGGACATCGAGTTTCCCACTGAGGAAGGTCTCAGCGCCCACGGCTTCTTCTATCCGGCGCGGAACAAGGACTTCACCGCGCCTCCGGGAGAGCTTCCCCCTATTCTGGTCATGAGCCACGGCGGGCCAACGGGGCAGTCCTCCAGCTCATTCAACCTTGCGATCCAGTACTGGACGAGCCGGGGCATCGCCGTTTTCGACGTGAACTACGGCGGGAGCGCCGGATATGGCCGGGCATACAGGGACCGGCTCAAGGGCAAGTGGGGCATTGTCGACGTCGATGACTGCGTCAACGGGGCCCGGTTTCTGGCCCGGCAGGGCAGGGTGGACCCGGATCGTTCCCTGATCCGGGGCGGGAGCGCCGGGGGATTCACCACCCTTGCCGCGCTCACCTTCCGCACCTACTTCAAGGCGGGGGCGAGCTACTACGGCGTCGGCGACCTGGAGGCCATTGCCCGGGACACGCACAAATTCGAATCACGCTACCTCGACGGCCTGGTGGGACCGTACCCAGCCGCCCGGGACGTGTATCGGGAGCGCTCGCCAGCCTTCTTCACGGAGCGCCTCTCCGTTCCGCTGATTCTCTTCCAGGGCCTGGACGACAAGGTCGTGCCGCCCAATCAGGCCGTCACGATGTTCGAGGCTCTGCGAAAAAAAGGCATCCCTGTCGCCTACATCCCCTTCGAAGGGGAGCAGCACGGGTTTCGCAAAGCGGAAAACATCAAGCGCTCACTCGATGCGGAGCTCTACTTCTACTCGCGAGTATTCGGGTTCCCGCTGCCGGAAGCGCTATCACCCGTGAAAATCGAGAACATGTGAAGACAGTCTTGCGGCCAGGGGAGCCGGTGGGAGGGGACCATGCGATCACGGGCACCTTCCCGACGCTCGACCATATCATTGCGTTCAAGGAAGGAACGGCCGAGTTCGATCACGGCTACTACCGATTCGTGTCGCATCCCCGGCTTCGGCAGCTCGAAGCCGAGTTGAAAAGCAGGTTCACCTGCCGGCACTGCAGGCTCACGGAGTCTTTGGAGACCGCCCTCCTGGAGCTGATCCTCTGTCTGCACGCGCAGGGAACACGAAGCAGAATCGTCATTCTGAAAGAAGAAGGCGCGGCAACGCCTTTCAAGGACGAGCGCTTTCTTCCTGCCTGTGACCGGGAGGGGGTTTCGGTTCTCACCCTGGCTCCAACAGAAAAGCCGGCCTCGAACCTCGGGCGGAGCGACTTTCTCCTGATTGCGCCTGGCAAAAAAAATGATAATTCACCATCTCCCCAGAGCGCCGCTATCGCCAGCACTGTGAGCGCGGCGCTGGCCCAAGGGGCTCACGTCATCGCCGTGGTGACCGCGGCGAACGGCGAGGTCCCCGGTCCGCGGCCCGAGGTTTCCGAAGCGCAATTCTTCGTGCTCGGTTTGCGCGCCGCTCAGGGCCCGGCCAAAGCGGGGGCAGTGCTCGGAAACGAGGACGCGATAATGGATCAGCTCGTCCAGCAGATGAAGCGTCGCGGCCCCATGCTCTCCAGCCGTGCAGCGGACTGCCTGCTCGGCTCCGGCTCGGCGCTGAGCACGGCCCCGGAGGATGCCGACGCGGCGGCCGCTCGCGTCGCCGATGCCCTCTGCCGGCTGGAGGGTGGAACCCGAGCGTTTCTCTATTCCTCAGGGATGAGCGCCATCACCCGGGTTCTCGATCTCCTGCGCCAGCCGGGAAAATCGCAAATCGTGGCCGTCGGTCATCTGTACAGTGATACGTTCCAAAGCCTGCTGTTGGGCGAGAATCTCTTTCTCGAGGTTGACGAACTGAACTCACTCGAGAATTGTGTCGGCAATCAAACCGCGGCAATATTCACGGAAACCATCACCAATCCCCTGAGCGATGTTCCGGATCTTCAGGCGCTTTCCCGGACCGCGCGGGCGCATGGGATACCCCTGGTGGTGGACAACACTATTGCCTCTCCGCTGAACTGCAATCCTTTTGAGTTCGGCGCGGACTATGTCATCCACAGCACGACGAAGTACCTCAATGGCAAAAACGATCATGGCGGAGGGGTCGTGATCGTGCGAGACCCGCGCGCAGCCCAAATGCTTTCAGACTGCCAGGCTCTCCTGGATGACGGCATGTCTCCCTTGGAGGCCGCCGCGCTGGAGAAGAGCCTGGGGAGTCTCCGCGAGCGCATGCGCCGCTTCAATGAGAACGCCGTCAGCGTGGAAGGCTTTTTGGCGGGGCATCCCGGGGTCAAACGCACCTTCTTCAACGCCAATCCCTCGCATCGCAGCTACGCAACCGCGCGGCGGATTCTCAAAGGGCCGGGGAGCGTCATCGGCTTCACGCTTGCGCGCGACACCTGGGAAGGGCTGCGCGCTTTCTACGATTCGCCGCTTGCCGGCATCCACAAGGCGCCCAGCCTTGGATCCGATGTCACGCTTCTTTGCCCTTACACGCTGCTCACCCACTACGAAAACACGGATGAAGAGCTTGCCAAAATCGGTCTTCCCCGTTTTCTCCTGCGAATCGCCGTGGGATGCGAAATGGACATCGCGCCCGTGATCGCGTCGCTGGACGAGGCGCTCACGCGCTCCGGTTAAGATTCCCTCACTCTTTCCATCGGGAGGATGCACATGTCAGATGCAATTCTGGTCGGGTACGCAACGCGCAGCGGTTCCACCAAAGAGATCGCCGAAGCCATTGCCGCAACCCTTCGCGAGAGCGGCGCCGCGGTCGATCTTCGGCCCCTGAAGGAAGTAGCGACTCTGGAGGGATACCGCTCCGTGGTGCTTGGCGCGCCGCTGTACATGTTCCACTGGCACAAGGACGCCGTGGGTTTCCTGAATCGGCATCATGGCGAATTGGCAAAGCGCCCGGTGGCGATCTTCGCGCTCGGCCCCTTCAAGGACGACGAAAAGGAATGGCAGGCGGTGCGCGGCCAGATTGCTGCTGAGCTGGCCAAGTTCCCGTGGCTCACTCCCGTGGCGCAGGAAGTATTCGGAGGCAAGTTCGACCCGGCCCAGCTTCGCTTCCCCATGACGCTGATCCCGGCTCTGAAGAAGATGCCGGCAAGCGATGTCAGGAACTGGGATGCCATCCGCGGCTGGGCCGGCAAACTGGCAGCCCTCCTCTAGCGAAGAAAGGTTCGCTGCCAGGAGGAGCCTTTCGCGCCGATCAGTGCGCGCCTTCTCCCTTGCCAATCGGCCGGGCAGGGTCCGTGATCCACTCGCTCCATGACCCCGGGTACAACAGGGGCATGCCTTTCCCCGCGTGCGCGATGGCAAGCACATCATGCGCGGCGGTCACGCCTGACCCGCAGTAGACCACCGTGTGCGCGGCATCGCGGCCCTTCATGACCGGGTCAAACAGCAGAGCCAGCTCCCGAGGCGACCTGAACAGGCCTTCCGCTGTCAGGTTCGAAGCATAGGGCGCGGAGACCGCCCCCCTGATGTGACCGGCTACTGGGTCGATTGTTTCCCCTTTGCCCTGATAACGGTCATTCGATCGCGCGTCCAGCACCACCCAGGAAGGATCGTTCAGGATGGCCGCAACCCCATCGGCGTCGATTGCCATATGCCACCGAAAGGCTGCGCGAAACTCCCGCGGCTGCCTTGTCTCCACGCCCGTGGAGTAGGAGAGCCCTTCAGCGCACCACTGCCTGAAACCGCCGTCAAGCACTGCCGCAGCGTCGTGACCAGCCCACTTCAAGAGCCACCAGAGCCGGGCAGCGGCCATTGCTCCGTTGGACTCATCGTAAGCAATGACCTGGGTCCTTGCATCGATGCCCCACCCCGAGAGCGCTCCCACAAGCGCGGCAGGCTCGGGCAGCGGATGGCGCCCCGTGCGGCCTGGAGTGACAGGGCCGGACAGGTCCCGATCCAGGTGAGCATAGACCGCCCCGCTGATGTGCGCCTGCGCGTACTCGCGCTCGCACCGGCCAGGATCCTTGATGTCAAACCGGCAGTCCACAAAGACCCAGTCGGGATGGTCAAGGTGCTCTTTTGCGGTGGCGCAGCCGATGATGGTCTCATGCGTCATGGCGGATCCTCCCGAAGTCGAAGCGCCGCGCATGCGCGGCCTCATAGCTCAGCGGCCTGCTGAAGCCGTTTCACATCAAGCTTCTTCATGGCGAGCAGCGCCTTCATGACTTTGCTTGATCGCTCGGAGGCGCCATCGCCCAACAAGTCGCCGAGCACGGAAGGCACGATCTGCCATGAGACGCCGTACCGATCCGTGACCCAGCCGCACTGCATTTCTTTTCCACCGGCGGAAAGCGCATCCCACAGCCTGTCTATCTCTTCCTGCGTCTCGCAGCTCACGAAAAATGACAGGGCCGGCGTGAAGGTGAAGGCCGGTCCCCCGTTGAGCGCCATGAAATCCTGCCCAGCGAGCTGGAACGTGACGGTTTGGACCGTCCCCCGCGGTCGGGGGCCGGCGTCCCCATACAGGACCGTGTTCACGATCCGCGAATTTCCGAAGAGCGAGGTATAGAATCGCGCAGCCTCCTCGGCCTTGTCGTCCAACCACAGGCACGGGGTGATTTTCCGCATGCAGGCTCCTTTGAGGAGAATATAGCCATGAAAAGGGGTTGGGATTAAGCCGATAAAAAGCGCTGCGCCATGTCAAATGAATCCTCCAAGGAATCAAGGACTTGTGGAAGAAAAGACGTTGAACGCCCAATTGACTCAGATATATGAGTAAATTATACTAAGCTTATGAGCAAAAGGCTTCAAGTGATTCTTTCTGATGAGGACATGAGGGATGTGCAGCGAATGGCCCGGCTGCAAAAGACCACGGTCGCCGATTGGGTTCGGCGAGCGCTGCATGCGGCTCGAAACCGGCAGCCAATGAAAGAAGCAGAAAAAAAGATTCACGTGATCCGTGCCGCCGCGCGCGCCTCGTTTCCCGCGGCTGGGATCAGAGAGATGCTTGCCGAAATCGAATCCGGCTACCTGCCTGGTCGGACGCCGTGATCTTCGTTGATTCCAACATTCCGATGTACCTCATTGGCGCCGAACACGAAAACAAGCTCGCATCACAGCGATCTTTGGAGCACTACATCACCGAAGGACAGCGGCTTGCCATTGACGCCGAGGTTTTACAGGAAATTCTCCATCGCTATATGGCGATCGGCAGGCCAGACGCCATCCAGCCCGGTTTCGACGCGATTCTCGGCATCGTCGATGATGTGTTCCCCATCGAGTGCGAGGACGCGGAAGCAGCCAAGGACATTTTGCAGGGCACGTATAAACTCTCCGCTCGCGATGCCCTGCACGTGGCGATAATGCGAAGGTACGACATCCGAACGATCTTGAGCTTCGATTCGGGATTCGACGGATACCCTGGCCTCATCCGAGTGCCTGCCCGGCTTTCGTGAGGGCAGACTCACCCCCCATGACGCGCCAGGCATCCGGTCTTCTTTAGTAGCTGACCTCCCAGAGGATCTTCTCAAGCTCCACCTTGGAGAGCTTCTCCTTCCACTGGGCGAACTCCGCCTCCATGTCCTTGGTCCACTCGGAATCAACCTGGGAGGAGTTGTACCTCCCCTTGCGCACCATGGCAAAGCCGAACGCCTCGCGCATGCGGGTCCTCTCGGAGTACTCCACGGTTTCCTGCGCCAGGTGTGCGGGCACGAAGGTCACGCCGCTTTTGGTGCCGTGCACCACGTCGCCGGGAAGGCAGATGGCCCGGCCGATTCGGGCCGGGACATTAATGCCCGTCAGTGTCACATTGTTGATGCCGGTGGGATCGATGCCTTTGCAGAAGGTGACGAAGCCCTTGATCTGCTCCACCTGCTGCAGGTCGCGCATGCCTCCATAGATGACCTGGCCGTTGCCGCCGCGCGACAAGATGGCCGTGGAGAGATTGCCACCGGTGAAGGTGCCTTCGTAGATCTTTTCAAAAAGGTCCACCACCACAACATCGTCCTTCTGCACTGTCTGTATGACCCAGGAGTTCATGGCGCCGATCCTCTTCTCCGTCTTCTGGCCGTACTCCATGAGGGAGTCGTGCAGGTCGGGCCGATGGGGCACGAACACCGCGGTGACGGCGCGTCCCACCAGGACCTGCTCGGGATGCGGCATGAACCAGTTGCCCTCCCACTGAAACTTGTAGCCCTTCTCCCAGGAGTAGCCCCACGCTTCCTCGGTGGTGCAGTACTTCATCCTCCGCACGATGTCGTCCGGCACACGGGGCCTGCCGTCATCGAAACGGTCGCCCTTCCACAGAGGGGTGAGCTGTATGATATCCTCCCGGTTGTTGAACTTCATATCCGCGTCCTCCATTTCAATGTGCGGCTCCCGGCCGCAATGGGATGTGCACCGAGACGGCGCAGTCTACACTGAGTGACTCGACGGTGAAAAGCGCCGGCTCGCTTCACAGGCACTTGAGGGCCGCGGTCTTCCCCGCTACCCTGGGGGAACTGCAAGGAGATGCCGCATGCTCTACCCGAGAACCAATGAGTATCGCCAGGTCATGGACCTGGGCGGTTTCTGGAGCTTCCGCCCCGATCCGGCGGATGAGGGCGTGAAAGCCGGATGGGCCGCGGGCTTCCCCGCTGGTGTGCCGCTGGCGGTTCCCGCGAGCTGGAACGACCAATTGCCCGAGCTGCGCGACTTCCTCGGACCTGCCTGGCATGCAACGGATTTCACGGTCCCTCTGGCCTGGAGGGAAATACACGGGGAACCCTACCGGAAAGGCGGCCGGCTCCTCCTGCGATTCGATTCGGTGAGCTATCTCGCCGAGGTCTGGCTGAACGGAGGCAGGCTCGGCCTGCACGAAGGCGGGCACCTGCCCTTCTCCTTCGACGTCACGGCCTCGGTGCGGCCGGGCAGGAACGTGCTCGTGGTCAGGGTGGATGGAAGCCTTGCACCGGACCGGGTGCCGCCGGGCAACATCACGCCTGATCCTCTGGACGTGTTTCCCAGCAGTCCGCCCTTCCCGAACACGTCGTACGATTTCTTCCCCTTCTGCGGGATTCACAGGCCGGTGAGGTTGTGCCTGGTGCCGCAAGGAGGGATCGACGATGTAGCCGTGACAAGTGCTCCGCGCGGCAAGGACGCCGTGGTGTCGGTTCACGTACGCGCGGACCCGGGCGGTGCGGCCGCAGGAGGTGCGGTCGTCGCACGCATCAGGCTTTCCGGCCATGGCGCCGACCTGTCGGCCGATGCCGATCTCTCCTCCGGCCAGGCCGAAGCAGAGATCAGGGTGCCCCGGCCTAGTCTCTGGTCCTGCGAGTCACCGAGCCTCTATGAGCTTGAGGTGACGCTTCTTCGAGGGGGAACGGCGTTCGACTCCTATTCCCTTCTCATGGGCATCCGGACCATCTCTGTGGAGGGGGATCGGCTGCTGCTCAATGGCAGGCCCGTGTATCTCAAGGGATTCGGCCGGCATGAGGACTTCCCGGTCACGGGCCGGGGCCTTGTTCCTGCCGTGATCATCCGCGACTTCGATATCATGAAGTGGACCGGCGCCAATTCCTTTCGGACCACGCACTACCCGTACTCGGAAGAGATGATGGACCTGGCTGACAGGCTGGGGTTCCTGGTGATCGACGAGACGCCCGCGGTCGGGCTGTTTTTCCGCGACATCGGCCTGAAGCGCCGCGGCGAGCTGTGCGCATCGTTTGTCCGGGAGCTGATCCAGCGCGACCGCAACCATCCCAGCGTTATTGCATGGAGCCTGGCCAATGAGCCCCACTCCCGCAGGCCGGAGGCGGCTCCGTTCTTCCGATCCCTGTACGACCTTGCCAGGAGCCTGGATGCCACCCGGCCCGTGACCGTGGTGAGCCATGTAGGAATCGACGAGGAGTCATTCGCGTTCTGCGATTTCGCGTCACTGAACCGCTACTATGGCTGGTACACGGAAAGCGGAAGGATCGAGGAGGGATGCGAGAAGTTGTCGTCTGAGCTGGACGCGCTGCACGCGAAGTTCCGCAAGCCCATCGTGCTCACGGAGTTCGGCGCCGACACCGTGGCCGGCATGCACGCGGAGCCCCCCGAGATGTTCAGCGAGGAGTACCAGGCCAGGTTCATCGAGCGCTACATCGAGGTGCTGAACGGGAAGCCGTGGGTGGCGGGAGCGCACGTGTGGAACCTCTGCGATTTCAAGACTGGCCAGGCGGTGCACAGGTTTGGAGGCATGAACCTCAAGGGCGTGTTCACCCGGGACCGCAGGCCCAAGATGGCCGCGCACGTGCTTCGCAGGCTCTGGGGAGGGCAATAGAAAACGACCAGCGGAGCTAGCGCCAGCGCTGTCGCCAGGGGAAGCCGGCAGCGGGCCCGGCCACGGACAACAGTGGACGCGGCGTTGCCCGTCAGCTCCAGGTGCGGTCGTGCGACCACTCCCCGTCCCATCGGTCGGTGGGCTCCCAAAAGCCGGGCATAGTGGGGTCAAGGTGCGCCTTGATGACATCGTCGTTCAGGCTTTCGATGCCCAGTCCCGGCGCATCCGGCACTGTGATGAATCCCCTGCTCACGATGGGCTTGGAGGGGCCTTCCACCATGTCGTCCCACCAGGGGATGTCCGCGGAGTGATACTCCAATGCCAGGAAGTTCTCGCTCGCCGCGGAGGCGTGCACGGCGGCCATGCACCCGATGGGGCTTTCCGCCATGTGCACAACCAGGGCAATGCCGCGCTCCTGGGCCAGATCGCCGATCTTCTTGGTTTCAAGGATGCCGCCAGCCGTGAGCACGTCCGGGTGCGCCACGGAAATGGCATTGGCATTGATGAGGGGCTGGAAGCCCTCCTTGAGGTAGATGTCCTCCCCGGTGCCTAGCCCGACTTTGTCAGTCTCCACAAGTTTTTGGGTCTTTTTGACGACCCGCGGTCTGTAACTCTTTACGCTGCAAGGGCCTCACTCCGGAAGAAAGATGTTTTTGGAGATGTAGGGACC
>JBEKQU010000043.1:0-40587 GCA_049519415.1 Spirochaetia bacterium | reverse complement strand
ATCATGCCGCATTCGGCTCTTTGACGTCCCGACCCAATTCTCCTCCGGTCAGGCCGGATACTATCTTCCCGCTCTGCTCTCTCACAAAGCCGATCACCGCGACCGCTGTCATGATTCTTGTGGAAGACGGCCTTCTCGGGCTCAACGTCCCGGTCCGCTACTACATCCCAGAGTTCGTCGACAAGGACATGGTGTTCGTTCACCACCTGTTGACCCATACGTCGGGACTGCGAGACGAGGACCTTGATGAGCATGCGAAGAAAAGGGCGGGAGCAGTCACGCCGCCTGCTCCGGGAGTGGGTGCGCATCCGCGGATTCAGGAGAACCTGTTCCTTCGCTATGATGCACCCTTGTGGAAAAAACCTGGCACGGAGATGTCCTACTGCAATTTCGGCTACGAATTGCTGGGTGAAATTATCAGGAGGGTGAGTAGGAGCTCGCTTGCAGATTTCGCCCGTGAGAGGATATTTCGGCCGCTGGGGATGAAGGACACCTTTTATATTGTACCGGATGAAGCGAGAAGCCGGATCGTGGACTTCGGGAGAGAGATAGATTCCCGGGAGTTCCAGGACACGCCGTGGGGGAACGGGGGGGTGTTCTCAACCGTCATGGACATGGCCATATTCGGGCAGATGTTTCTTAACGGCGGCGCGTACGGGGATGTTCGGATTCTGAACAAGGCGACGGTTGCCCAGATGACGCGTAACCAGATTCCTGGCATCAGCGCCCGATTTGGAATGGAACCGCCATTTGAAGGGGAGGAGTTCTTTCCTGAAGCCTCCTGGAGCTATGGATGGGACATGATCGCGGATAAAAAGGCCTGGAATAGCGGGTCGCTTTGCTCGCCAAGAACCTTCCAGCACGAAGGGTGGGGAGGGATCTGCCTGTGGGTGGATCCGGAATACGAGATTGTCGGCTGCTTCTTCTTCGTCGATCGGTTCTCAATGGATTCTCATAGCAGCACAGACCTTTACAAGGGGCCCAATGCCAGGTACCAAAACGCAGTGATGGCGGCAGTAGAAGTCTAGAGCGTACGGCTGCAGCACCGAGCCGGAGTTGCCTAGTTTTGTGTACAGCTTTTCCCTCGGCTCCCTAAATCGTAGGCACGGCGTGCGGCACCTCTGCATTGTTCGGGCCGAAGTGCTGGAGGATCACCATTGGCTCCCATGCGCTCGCGTTGACGATCTTCACGCCTTCCGCTGCTGCAGATTCACCGACAAAGTATTCATCGCCTGAGAGCTGGCCGAAGCGCAGCATGCCGGCCGCTTCCGCCTGGTATGCTCCGAATCCGCCATGTCCCTGGACGATGATGCACCCGTACGCGGCCGCGTCCTTGAGAACTGCCGCGCAGCCGGGGAGCACGGTCACCTCCTTGGCCGCCACAAACTCATTCGCATACACCACCCACTTCTCGCTCATTCCTTTGTTCTTTTTCGGACGTCCCATCGGGGGCCGGAAGTAATGCGCGCTATAGCGCGGGTCCACGTTCTTTTCCCAGTCCATGAGGCTCATCACATAGTCGATGTCGCGCTTCTTCTCCACCGGAACATTCTCCACGAGAAAATCGTATGGGTAGATCTCCCCTGATGTGATGTTCTCAAAGACCGAGTTTACGTCCGAGTTCCACTGCGGCTCGTATGTCAGCACCGAGCCCGGCGCGTGCACCACTCCGGCCGGCGTATACCACCCGGTTCCCAGCACAATGCGGTAGGCTCGGGAGAGCTCCGTGATCCGGTTATCCCTTGTTTCGTAGTCGAGCAGCCGCTGGCGCACCTGTTCCTTGGTAACGTCGGGATCGAATCCGAAGTACGTGACGGGGAAGGTGCCAAGATGATTGTTGAGCTGCGGCGGAAAGTAGTACGCCTCCGGCTTGCCCTTCCTCCCCACCTTGGCGGCCGCCGCGTCGTTCAAGTGGAGGTGATGGAACAAGGGCACCTCATAGTCAAAAAACTTGGAGTACATCGGCCAGGTGCCGTACCTTTCTGCGAGCTCCCGGCCGATGAGGCCGGCCGCCAATTCTTCGACCGCTTCCTTGAAAAGGATCCGGTCCTCCTTCCGGTCGCTCAAAGCAACGTAGCTCATGCCCTCGTCAGGGGGAGCCAGGGGTCCGTTCATCGCTGGAATGACCGAGGAGAACCATCTCTCCTTGATGGATCCGCGCGCCGTTCCCAAAGCGAAATAATCATCGGGATGGAGCCTCAGCCGCTTACCGGCCTGGCTGAATCGGCGCGGGACAAACACGGGAGCCAAACGCAGCACGCCGTTCCCCTTGTCGAATGCCTCTTTCAGAAGTTTGCTCTTCTCCATCTGTCCTCTCCTTTCCGGTTGGCGGCGCCGCATCCGTCATGGCATGCGCTTCATCCCTTCATGAATCATGGAGACCCGTGACGATCCCATCATAGCACATGGTGAAAAGCCGCCCTGCCGCGGCGCACCTTGACTCTTTCAGCCTAAAATTAGCACGATCTGATCAAGGGTGTGTATGGTTGCCGGGATATCGAAGCGCTTTGCGGAGTCAGCATGCTTTTTGTTGAAAAAGGACTCGATCTACCCAATGCAGGTGATCGGCCGGGTCTCCTGCGCCTGCGAGCTGCTGCGTAAAGCCGAAGAGTGCACGCAGCGCGCTCGGATAACTGTTTGACGGATGATGGGTATTTTTCGCAGCATCCGAAGAAACCGCATCTTGAGGGAAAGTCTCCTCCCGACTGATACATGGACATGGCTCGTTGAGGACCACCCCATTCTTGAAGGCCTTGCGGATAATGAGCTCGCCCGGCTGAGAGAGTTATCCACCCTTTTCCTCCACGAGAAGGTGTTCGAGGGCGCGGACGGGCTTGACTTGACCCAGCCAATGCGCGAGGTGATCGCCATTCAGGCATGCCTGCCCGTTCTCCATCTCGGCCTGGAATGGTACGAGAACTGGAAAACCACGATCGTGGTGCCCGATGTTTTCATCCAGGAGCATACGGCATTCGACAACGCGGGCGTTGTCCACGAGTGGGACGAGGACAAGAGCGGCGAATCATGGGATACGGGACCCGTGGTGCTGTCCTGGAAGGATGTGGAAGCCTCGGGGTGGGGCGATGGGTACAATGTCATCATCCACGAGGCGGCGCATCGGCTCGACCTTCTTGATGGCGAAATCAACGGACGCCCCTCCCTGCACACTGGCATGGACCCCGCGGAATGGAGCGAGGTTTTCGCAGCCGCGTACAAGGACCTGAAGCGCAAAGCCGGAAGGCGAAAGCGCGGGCTGAAAATCGACCCCTATGCGATTGAGGACGACGCGGAGTTTTTTGCCGTCACGAGCGAATACCTGTTCGAGCAGCCCTTTCTACTCCGCGGAGAATACCCTGATGTGTACCGGCTGCTCAGCTCATTCTACAAGCAGGACCCTGGCGCGCGAATGAGGGACCCGAGAAATATGTAGGGTTGCTGGGTGCGCATGAGGGGCGGCGCGGGGCCCGGAGCGCCGCTCTTCCGTCAGTCCTGCCACGCCTGGGGCAGCAGCTCCACCAACAGGCGCATGATTCTTGTGAGCACGACGATCTCTTCCTTGGACAGCGAATCGATCAGCATGCGGAGCATGCGGGCGCGCGCGCGCCTGCTCTTCTCCAGTGCCGCCCTGCCTGCCGGGGTGATTTTAAGTGTCGCCGACCTGCGGTCCTTCAGCGAGCGTGTGCGAGAGATCAAGCCATGCTCTACGAGATGGTCCACAAGCTTCGTTATTGCGGCTGGGGAGACGTTCAGATCGGTTGACAGGTCGCGTGCTCGCGTCTCTTCCCTGGATACATGCATCAGGACGTAGAATTGGATGATGCTGAGGCTTCCCAGCCCTTTTTCCCGAACGGCGCTCCAGATCAGCCGGGAAAGTTGCACGAAAAGCTGATCGAGCTCTGGGAAATCATGCTCCTGCGCCATCGCCTTCCTGCCTGGCCGGGTCCTTGTAGAACTCATCCCGCTTCAGCGCTATCTCCTTCAAGAAAATCGCGGAAACGAGGGTAAGCACCGCAAAAATGAGCCCGAAGAGAAAAAGGCGCTGGACGCCCTGCGCAAGGGAGCTTTTTATCGCCTGAATGAACTGCTGATACAAGGCTTCACCGACGCTCCCATATTTCGCGAACATCAGCTTCAAGGCGTTCTGCGCTTTTGAGTCGATCAGCGCCTGCGGATTGGAAAATACGCTCTTTATGCTGTCAGGCATCTTCTCCATCGCCGCCACAAGCCGGGCCGGAAGCTCCTTCTTCAATGCCGTGTTGAACGTGTTGGAAAGAATCGTGCCGAATATGGGCGATGCGATGATTCCGCCGAGCGATGTGACGAATTGCTGCGTTGAGTTGACCACGCCCATCTGGGAATACGGAAACGCGTTTTGTATCACCACGTTCGCCAGCGGCATTACGACACCCATTGCGAGCCCGACAATCAGCATGTTGCGCACCACGAGCGCCCATGTTGCCTGCACGTCCATCCTTTGAAGGAGGAAAACGCCCACACACATGATGGCAGCCCCGATGATTGCCTGGATCTTGTACCTGCCGAGCCTGCTCACCAGTATGCCGCCGATCGTGCTCCCGACGATGAAGCTGAGCATCATGGGCGTGAGCAGCGCCCCGGAGTTGGTGGCGGAAAGACCGACCACGCCCTGCACGAATATGGGGAGAAACATGAGCCCGGCATACATTCCTACGGAAAGAAAAAAGCTCATCAGCACCGTGGTGGTGAAAATCCGGTTCCTGAACAGGTCGGGGTTGAGAATAGGCTCTGCTGCGCGCCTCTCTATGAAGACAAAGAGAACGATCACCGCCACGCCGACGGCAAAAAGGGTCAGGATCTGCGGCGATCCCCACCCGTACCTGCTGCCCGCCCAGGTGAACCCGAGAAGGAGGGGAATGAGCCCCGCCATGAGAGCAGCGCTCCCAAACCAGTCGATGCGGTGCTTCGCGGCAGTGCGCACGTTGGGCAGCGTGAAAGCAACCGCGACGAACGCAAGCAGGGCAACGGGGAGGTTGATGTAGAATATCCACCTCCACCCCAGCGTGTCGGTCAGCCACCCGCCCAGGTAGGGTCCGATGATTGCTGACACGCCGAAGACCGCGTTCAAGAGCCCGATCCAGTTTCCCCGCTCCTTGGGATTGAAAATGTCTCCCACGGTGGCGCGCGGCATGCTCATCATGCCTCCGCCGCCGATTCCCTGCAGAGCGCGGGCAGCGATCAGCCATTCCATGGAGCGTGAAAAGCCGGCCAGAGCGGAACCCACCATGAATACGGCAAGGCCGAAGAGGTAGAAGGGCTTCCTGCCGTAGATATCGGAGAGCTTCCCGTACAGCGGCACGGTGATCGCCGAGGTCATCATGTACGCGGTGAAAATCCAGGCATAGCTGGCCAGGCCGTTCAGCTCGTCAATGATCGTGGGCAGGGCGGTGGTGACCACGGTCTGGTCCAAGGAGGAGAAGAACATGGTTACCATCACCGCGGCAAGGGCGAGCCATCGACGCTGCCCGGTAATCTGGTTGGTTGTTTGGAAGACCATGGGCGAACCGCTCCCTCCAGGGAATTTTAGTTAATTATGTAAAATATATACCAGGTTAATTACTTTGTCATCCCCCGGGAGGCCCGAACCCGAGATACCGCGCCGCGACTCCTAGCACGACAACGGTCCAAATGAAAAAAACCACGGCTGTGGGGAGGCGGCTCCCCACCCTCTCCATGAAGAAACGATAGATAACGGTGAGGATGAACAATGCTCCCGCAAACCAGATCAGGAAAGCAAGGCTCCACCCGAAACCGACCCATCGGGAATAGCCGTTGACGATCTCATGCAGCAATTTCGTCACCATGAGGGCGAAAACTCCTCTCCCGCGGCCTTGGCGCGCTCCGCGGGGAGAACGCGCGTGGCGCGCGGCGGCGCTTGCACCTAGAGACCGGGCGCCGTAT
The DNA here is from genome assembly GCA_049519415.1 of Spirochaetia bacterium. Classification (GTDB taxonomy): domain Bacteria; phylum Spirochaetota; class Spirochaetia; order SZUA-6; family Fen-1364; genus Fen-1364. Next base: position 34,650 of record JBEKQU010000043.1, on the reverse strand, counting down.
CGGGTACCAATACCCGTCCCAATTTGTCCAACTCTGCTGGGACGGGAAACAAGACGCTGTTCCGCGTGAAATCAAAGAAGGAGCGAAATACCCGGGGTGTTCTGCGGCCGGTTCCCTCCAGGAGGCCGATCCAGTCCCCGTGCCATTTGAAGAACACGATGTGCTGTATCCAGGTATCTTCCAGGTGAGCGCGAAAGAGCGCTTCCAGCCAATCGTCAATATCGATGAGGATTCCCCCTCGCGCCAGGACAAGGTCGAAAACCGCCACCGGTCCGCCTGCTGAGCCGGGATCGATATAGGTCGACCGTCTCACCTGGAAAACCAGGGAGCGGTCCGCGATGATCCTGCCGGGGTGATAGAAGAGCACGGAAAAGGGGATCGGGATATCCATGTCGGTCAAGAAACTGAGGCCGATGGCGCGCTCGCCTGTCCCTGGAACAATGTGCTGCCCTACCCGGATGATCTGGTTAAAGGGGACCAGAAGGGTTGGTTTGAACTCCGTGAGGATGGCGCGCAACTGCTCGTTGTCCACATCCAGATCGACGCCAGAGATGATTATCCCCAGCAGGTAGGCAAAAAAAGTGTCCTGCACCTCACTCGCTGAAAGACACACCTCTCTCCCTGGCCGCTGCTTGGGCATTTGTTCGGTTTGGGCAAAGCCCTGGATCGCGAGAAGCCCGAGGACGGGAATGACGACGAGAGACCGAAATATCACCTCCGATGCTCCGAAGTGAGGATAGCTGTCTCATGCCGAATGGACAAGACCGCGCCGGTTGGGCCCGCGTCATGCCCCCTGCGGTCCTGAAAAAAATGCCTTCTCTTGACAACCCTTCTCAACGCCCCTACCATCGAATCAGAGCAGCGTGGAACCCCATTGCGGCCCCCGGCCGCAATGATGACAGCAAGCTCAAATGGCTCACGGGGTGCGAGAGAATGCGAATTGGGTTGCCAGAAATTTTCCTTATCATCCTCGTGATCATCATTTTTGTGAACCCGAAGGAGTTCCCCGGCCTCTTCCGAAAAGTGGGCAAGCTTTTCCAGCAGATAAAAAGCATGCGGGAGACTTTCACCCGAGGGATGAAAGATTTCGAAACGGTGATCAGCAGACCGTTTGAACCCGCTGGAGAAAGCTCCAAAGACAGGGAGGGCTCCGGTAATCAGCAGGCAGCCGCCATGGTGATCCGCACGTCGACGGAATCGCTGCCGGTGCAGGCGCGAATATGGAGAGAGTCATCCCCCACCGCTCCCACGTCCCTCCACCTCTGCGTGAGCACGGGGATGGGCGACAGGATAGTATTCCAGGGAATCATCCGGCACGCAATCGAAGCCGGCGGCGCGGATGCGCGGATCATTTCAGTGACGTACGATGTCGGCAACAAGTACTTCGTCAAGGACTATCGCCCCCTCCCCTCGGAGCTGTGGACCATCCCCCGGCCAGCGCATCCGGATGCGCTGGAAACGCATATAGCCCAGAGAGTCAGGGAGGTTGCCGTTTCCCGCTATTCCCGGTCAGGCGCCATCATCATCCATGACTACAGAGACGGCGCTCTCATGAGAGATGCCGATGTCTCGATCAGGAACGAAGAGCTGTATGCGCATTATACGAGCGCCCTCGCTCCCCTGCGGATCTTTCCCGATTTTTTGATCGACCAGGACCGATTTCAAATCGTCCGTGAGAAGCTGACACAGCGCTTCCCCGACTGGGAGAGTCGGCCTGCCGCCGCCCTCCACATCAGGCAAGGGAACTCCATGAGTGAAAAGAATCCTGCGTTATCCGACATGCAGGCGCTCGCGCGACTTCTGAGGTCCCATGGCTTCCGGCTCGTCCTGATAGCGGGCAATGATGAGTCGATCCCCGACATGGAGAAGGTCTGTGATTTCAAATCCCCCGTCGATCCGTCGCTCCAGGACCCCGCCTCCATTCTCAGGCTCTGCGACGTATTCATAGGAGGCGACTCGGGGCCGGCTCACCTCGCGGCCGCCGTCGGCACTCCCGTGGTTTCCCTGCGTCCCCCGCGATCCCCCTGGGTGAATGGACCATTCTGCGACAGCGGAAGGCTTGCAACCCTGCAAGGGACGATCGTCATAAGGGATGGCAAGACAGAGCTGGCATTCGACAGCGATGCCGCGGCTGCGCGCGCGGTCGAATTCCTGGGCTCAAGCAAAGCATGGCACGCTTCGCGGACACCATGAATTGCGTGGGAGAATATACAGAGAAGCCGCCGGCTGGTATAATGGTGGAAGGACATGCCTGCAAGCGGATAGCTCGTTCCGTCCAAGGAGGTCGGACATATGCTGGGAACAACTGAAATACTGATTATCGCAGCCGTCGTGCTGGTGCTCTTCGGCGGCGCGGCCATCCCCAAGTTCGCGCGATCCCTCGGCAAGGCCCGCAAGGAGTTCGAGGAAGGAATGAAGGAAGGCGCACGGGAAGCGGCCGCGTCGAAGGACGCTGGGGAGAAAAAAGCGGATACGAAGGCCTGATCAGGCTGTTTCAGACCGCGCATCCTTCTTTTTTCTGTTCCCCTGGGCAACGACTGCAAGAAGGATGCTGAAAAAGTACAGACCGATAAGGGGCACAGCGACGAGCATCATGTTGAAGGGATCCACCGTCGGGGTGATGATGGCCGCAATGACGCAGATAAGAACGACGGCGTACCGCCACCCCTTGAGAAGCAGCCGCGGGGTGACGATGCGCAGCTTGGCGAGAAAGAAAACGACGAGAGGCAGCTCGAAACACACTCCAATCCAAAAAATAAGCGCCGTGACGAACGGGATATAATTCTGCGAGGTCCACTCCGTCTTGAAAATACCGAGACTGAAGGTTGCCAGGAACCGGATCGCCGCTGGTATCAAGGCAAACCACGCGAACGCTGCCCCGGCAAGGAAGAGCACGAAAGCCGAGGGAACAAGCCCGTAGACATAGCGCCTCTCCCGCGGCAGGAGGCCCGGCGCGATGAACGCCCAGATCTCAAGAAAAAAGTAGGGCACCGTTATGACGGCGCCGCAGGTGAGCCCGATGCGAAGGTAGTTTGAAATTCCTTCCGTCGGACTGATGACCTTGAGCTGGCTCCCGTAGGGAAGGAGCATCAGCTTGAGTATCTGGGGCGTGAAGATCAGGCTTATTCCCGCGGCGGCGGCAAGAACAAGGGCGATGCGGATCAGCCTCTTGCGCAGCTCATCGACATGCTCCCAGAAGGTCATCTGCTTTTCACGCTTCACGCGCCACTCCTCCGCCCTTCCTCCCTTTGCCGCCGTCTGGCATGGATCCTCGTGATCATCGCCGTCGTTGAGCAGCCGGGCACCAAAGGAAGCCGCACGACCGACCCTCCATAACCGGCGACGTATCGCGCCCCCACCACCCGACGAAGGCTGTAGTCGCTTCCCTTGGCGAGCACATCCGGTTGTATGAGAGCGAGGAGCCGCATCGGATCCGTCTCCGTGAATATGGAGCAATAATCCACGGACCGCATTTCCACGAGCGTCTCCGCGCGCGCGAACTGCGGAACAACGGGACGAGAGTCACCCTTGATCTTCCTCGTCGAGTCATCGCTGTTGATTCCCACGATCAACACGTCTCCGAGACGCCTTGCCATTTCCAGCAGGCGAACGTGTCCAATGTGCACCAGGTCGAAGACGCCGTTCGTGAAAACGATCCTCGCATCTTTCTTTCTCAGGGATGCGACAAGCCGCGCCAGCCTGTCCTCATCAATGATTATCCGCGACGCAGCCTCCGCGGTCTGGATAGCCTTGATCGCCCCCGCCACGCGAGTGCTTTCTCCCCCCGCCAACACGCCCTTGAAAACATGTTCGGGAGCTTTTCCGATAAACCACGATGCGTACAACTCGATGGAGGAACGAAGCGCGAACTCCGGGACATCCTTGGCTCCACCAACCGTGCAAAAGCCCCCCTTTTCCATCGGTACGCCCGCACGCGTTTTTCCCACAACAACGATTCGGAAAAAACGCGCAAGCGTCTCAAGGTCTCGGCGGATGCTTCTGTTCGCAGGAGCCAGGGATTCCGCATCGATAAAAACCGCGCGAGCCGAGAAAACGCCGTCTTTCCCCGCGCGAAGAGCGGGATTCATGGCAGAAGATCGGATCGATCGGGTCGCCTTCATTCGCTTGCCTCTTGGATCAACGAACCACGGCGAGCAGCCTCATTGCTTCCATCGACAGGGCATCCCCATTCACGGTGTTCGTGCAATGCTTTTCTTCCCCCAACGGGCATGCCGTGGCATAGTTGCCGGCATACTGGGGACCCAAGCACCGGGAGTACTCGGGACAATCGGAGCCGGTCGGAAAATGCACGTGCTCCGGGTACCCGTACACCTCGTGGCGGGTCGGTCCCCAGACCACGATTGCCGGTAGATGCGCCAGGTGAGCCAGGTGCATGATGAAATTGTCCACGCAAAGAACAAGGGATGATCGGCGAATCAGGAACGCGAGTTGCCGAGGCGTTGTTATGCCCAGGAGAGAATAGGCATGCGTGATGTGCGTCTCGTTTTTCTTCCCTACCTGGATGATGAAAGCGCCTGCCTCGACGAGTCGATCCACGATGGGCTGCCATGAACGGGGAGGCATTGTTTTACGCGGCGAATCAGAGACCGGGGAGAGAATGACGACGCGCTCCTTGCCGCGGAGCACCTCCTCCATTGCCGGATCCTGATCCAGCTCCTGGGAGAGAAAAAGGATTTCCTCCACGGGGGTTGTGAGTCCGAAGAGCCGCGCTAGAATCTGGAAAGGTCGTTGGTTTCCGCCGCCAAGCTGCTCGCGCGCCCAGTAGCTCACATCAATGATCTGCGCGCCCGGCGGAGGGAAGCCGATCCTTTCGATGGCGGGATGCCCTCGAAACATGCCTGAATAGCGCGTGCGCCGTACAAGATTGTAGCGCTTCGTGTCGTCAGTTTTCTGGGCGAGAGCGAGAACTCCTGAAAGCAGGAGGGCATCCCCCAAACCGCCTATCGGGTTTATCCAGGGAACAGCATCGCGCGGGTCTGCCGGCATTTTCCCTCCTCAATTCGTCGCGCTGAAACCTTCGAACCGTGCTCCGGTGACAGGCTCGAAGTATTTCTCTATGAAAAGCCTTTTGGCGTCGCACCATTCCGATTTATGCTGTAGATCTCCATGCGCCGCAAATGAATCCAGCGGGCATCCGCCATGGCACATATCCCAGAACCGGCAGCCACGGCATTCCCCATCCCGAAGAACCTGATTCCTCTGCGCAAATGCCTTGTTGTGGGCATCTTCGGAAAGCACGTCTCGGAGGCTCCGATCCTCGATGGTGCCGTACCAAACGATGTCCCAATCCGCTGCCCGGCCGCATCGCGACAGCTCCCCTTCGGGGCCAATGTAGACATGGCTGGTGTGGCATCTGCCGGAATCCGCGCACCCCACCCTCGCACGTTTCTGCACGATGAGGCTCTCATAATGCGTGAACGGCTCCACGGAAGGCCACCACGCGCGATGGGCCCACCACGCGGGGAATAGAGCTCCCAGGAACTCCATATACTCCTTAGGGGTGATTCTCAACTGGTGGGTGTCCTCTCCATAGATGAGGACGGGATTGAACGCGAATCCCTTGCCGAGCGCCAGATTGAGCAGGTAATGGAAGAGCGTGAGCGGCTGCGTCAATGCCCTGCGAGTGACGACGTAGATAAAGCCCCACCCGAAATTGTTTTCCCTCAGCAGCTTCAGTCCCTTGAAGAACATCTCGTTGTACGCCTTCGAATCCATCCGCGTTCCCATCCCCCGTATACCTGGCAACGGCTCGAAACTCGTCCCCAACGTGGTGATCCCCATCTCCTTGAAGATGCTGATGAAATCCGTGTTCAGGAGCGTGAGATTGGTCTGCACGGAATGGCTGATCCTGCCCGAGTTCAACCCGCACCTCCGCCTCTGTATCTCGAGCGCCGCGCGGAAATACGATGCCCCGAGCAGGAGCGGCTCTCCTCCATGCCAGACGAGATTGATCGTCTCCCCTTCCCTGGTTTCGAGGTACTCGTTGATCCAGGTGAATACCCTGTCGAGAGTTTCAGCGGGCATCGGTTTCCGACGCGGGCGACGGGCTACGACATCGCAGTACAGGCATCGTGCATTGCAGGCCTCCGTGGGCTTGAAGATTATGGTTGCCATAGGACGACACCGTCCCTGATTTTCTGATTTTCAGATATTTCCATCAGCTTGGCGAAGAGCTTCTCGCAGCCGGGGTTTGCGTCACGCTGCGCGGAAAACTTGCCGAGGCAGACTCTGAACGCGCCGCAATACGCGCATCCCGCCCCCTCTAAAAAGAAACGCTCCGCCTTGTCCCGGCGTTCCTTGTAGCGGGGATCGTCCGCGATTGCGTCAATCGAATCCAGCTCACCGATGAAAACGCCGGCTTGAGCGTCCTTGGCAGAAAGCGCGATCCGGCCGTCCCCTTCCACGTGCAGATAGCGGTTGGGATTGTCAAAGTACACGGAGCTGAAATCCACCATCGATGTGCGGCTGTAATTCGAAATCACGTAGTTGAAGGGCTCGATATTTGCATGTCGACTCTTTCCGTAGGCGAAATAGACAAGGAGGTCCTCCATGGCATCCCAATCGAGAGGAACTCCTTCCATTACGAGCGCCGTGGCGATCCCGAGCGACGATAGGATCCGCGCATCCCGAATATTCGTTTTTCCTATCGCGGCAAGGTACACCTGCAGCCCGAGCTGCCGCAGCAAGGGCAGCTTTTCGTAGAACTCGCCCCCCTCCCCGACTTCTGGGACATAGGCCGCTATGGGGATTGCCTTCATTTCCGGCGTGAGCTCCAGCCGTGCCAGGGGATGGGAGGAAATGACCTGTATACAGTGCAGCCGATTGTGCCTTTCGACCTGCTCCTTGACCCGAGGAATCAGCAGAACGTCCTCAACGTGAACCACGAGGGTTTGCCCTTGTAAGCGGGAAATCAGCGGGGGTTCGAATGGGCAGACGAGAATGTGCTGCTTCATGGAGGCATGAACTCCGGGCGCACCTTGGCCTCCGTGCGGAAATTGCTCAGGATATGCGCCAGGCAGCCTCCGGAACACAGGCCCTGCTCGCGGTAGGAACAATCATCGCATGCTTCGTAGAGCCCCCCTGCTTCGATCCGGATTTTTTTGCCCATATTTTCATAGTAGGCAACGAGCTGCTGCAGAGAATCGAATTCGTACAGGGAACGCGTGTACACATTGGAAAGCGGAAAGCAGCACCAGACAGACATGTCAGGGCTGATGTCGATTGCCGGTCCGCAGCCAAACTTCAGGCGCCCCTCCATCACGGCGAAGAGCCTGCCGACCTGCTCCTCGGTAAACAGGCAGAAGGGAAAGCCGCAATCGAAGCCGGGCGCGATCTTGAACCGGGCAAAATCAGGGATGTAGTCGACGATCCTCTCCGCCATCTTTGGCAGATCCTGGATTGCGAGGAAGCGGTTCATCTCTCCGGGGATGGGATGGGCGAGGCCGAGCCGTATGCGTCTTTCCAGCCCATAGCTGTTGATGTAGTCGAAGAGGAAACGCATATCGAAATCCGGTCGATACATGTTGAATCCGAGCGTGACCTGCGGCGCGAAGTCGGTGAGGAACTCCCCCACAGCGCGCAGCTCTTTTTCCGTAGATTCCCGGGGATCATTGACATTGCACACGAACGAAAGCTTTCTCTTGGGAAGGGAGGAGAGTTTTCTCTTCAGAGCCTCGAAGACGCTCGTTGACATGATCCCGCTGGTGAACACGTGAACGTGAAAACCGCGCGCGTTCAGGTACAATACGATATCGCTGAAATCCGGATGCAGCGTCGGCTCCCCGCCGAGCAGGGAGATGCCCCTGTTCGCCGAATCCTGCAGAAAATCCGCGATATAGACGATGTCCTCCCAGGAGATGATGTCATCCGGTACCGAGCCGTCCATGTGCTTTTTCGCAAAACAGTAGGGGCAGGACCGCACGCAGCGCTGCGTCAGAAGCACATTGGCCATGACCGCACTCTACTGGAGCATGTGTGCAAAGTCAACATTCAGGAGGTTTGCTGACATTGATGCCCGTGAGCGGCTCGAAATATTGCTCGAAAAAAACGCGCTTCGTGTCGCACACCGGAGCCCGATGCATGAAATTGCCGGAATCTCGATGGGCTTCGACGGGACAGCCGCCATTGCAGTGGGGAAAAAAACGACAACCCGAGCATTCCGTGGCCGCGAGCTGCCGGCTCCTCTGATTAAGCCGCTTTTTATCCGGGTGATTGAAAACATCCTCGAAGTCATTCTCTTTAAGGTTCCCATAACAGAGTATCCTGCGATCCATGCTTCTGCCGCATTGGTATATGTCGCCCGTTGGTCCGATACCGAGGTGCGTTGCGCCGCAGGAACCCGAATCCACACAGCTGAGGGAAGCATGACCCTTGACAAGATGATTTTCCAGCGTGGCGAAGGGCTGCACTGAAGGAAGGATGTTCTTTCGCTTGATCCAATAGGAGAATGCCTTTCCTAGGAAATGTCCGAAGTCAGCGGCAGACACCGCAAGATAGTGGAGGTCACTCTTCGCCGCCTCCCCTTCCAGATAGAGCTTGTTGAATTGCACACCGGTATTTATCCTGTCGGGAAACAGGTTTGCCACATAGGTCAGGGACTCGATTGGCTTGTCCAGCATGGGCGAGGTGACGACTGAGATGAATCCCACGGATGTTCCTGTTTTTTCGAGTCTGGCGAGCGCCTGGAAAAACTGTGCGTCATACGCTTCGCCATGGTCGCGCAAGGATAGCCTCCGCAGTCCTTCGTGGCACTCGAAGCTGCTTCCGACACTCGTGACGCCCAGAATCCGGAAAACCTCAGCGAACTCTTCCGTAAAAAGAGTGAGGTTCGTCTGGAACGCATGCTCCACCCTGTACGCATCGTTTCCCAGCATGTCTCCCTGCAATCGGTGGGCCGTGCGATAGAAATCCGCTCCCATGAGCAGCGGTTCGCCGCCGTGCCACGTGATCGTCACGTCATCATCCGGCTTCTTTTTCAGATACGTCTTGATCCGCGCAAACAGGAGACGCAGGACTTCGTCATCCATGCGGTTTTTTTTGGTCTCTTTGTCGCCGACACTGCAGTACATGCAGTTGGCGTTGCAATGCTCGGTCGCTTTAACGATGAGCGTGAGTTTCATGCCCTGTTTTCCCGTTTTTTGTCCCGCGGATGCAGACCGCGTCGAATAATGCATTGAAAAAGCCTTGGCAGAAAGGTTCCTGGCCGTATGCATCAAGGTACCCGCGACAGAGAAAGAATCCTTCACAAAAGGCGCATCGATGTCTCCTGCGAAGCAGGTCATGCGGATGGAATATGGTCTGATCCCCCAGGTCCTCCTCTCTGATTCCATCGCCGAGCCTTGCACTGATCCAGTTTCCGGCGCCGCGGTCTTTTTCGCTGAGAGCCATACGCCCCTGTTCGTCCACCCATGCATATCGTCGGGGATCCTCATGGTAGATCTCCCCCAGGAAATAGTCTTTCTTTTCAAGCCCGTGCAGCAGGGAGGCGATCGGTTCAAGCAATCCGCGTGGAGCGAGGTTTAAGATATTGTCAGCAATCAGCTCCCCGGCTTCTCGCCAGTTGAACAGCGGATCCCGAAGATCAAGGAGGATTCCTATTCCAAGAGAGCCGAGAAGTTTGATAACAAGCGAATCGTGGGCATCCTGGAGGGGCAGCACGAACCGGTACATGTCATTTTCCAGCTCTGCCGAGTGTGCAAGAATCTCGGCGATATCAAGGCGCGTGTTGAATGAGACATCCATCTCATGTCCGAAGCTTCTCTCCTCTGCTGCCAGGAAATCCTCCAGATCCTTGCAGTGGATGCGGATCCCTTGAACGCCGATGCTCCTGCGCGGTAGAAGACGCATGAACTGCTTGCGCAATGATGCTTTCTCGATTTGAACCTCGAGGATCACCCCATCGCCTTGCGGCACTCGCTCGACAAGCGCGGGCTCGGGCGGCAGAATATACGTCCTCTCATTGCGCGTCATAATGGCTTTCCCGGCGAAAGGTCCGCCGCCCAGTTCAAATAGACCCCCTCGTCGCACAGCTTTCGCAATCTCAGGCTGCAGACGCTGCACCGACGGAACAGGAAACCCTGTGCGAGCTTTCCGATGCTCTGGGAAATATCCGCAAAGCTATTCATCTCCAGCAAGCTCAGTCTTTTCCTGAGAGAAGGCACGCCGAAGGGGCTGAACGACAGGTCGGGATATACGACGAAGTCCTGTCCCTGTCTCCACTTGTGATTCATGCCTGCTTTGCAGACGCGGCCAAGATCTGAATCGGTGAAAGCGCAAAGCGGAATTCCCCGACGCCACACGGGGAAGATACCGCTGTCCATGAACGCGTCTAGAGAATCGGCGAATCGTCTCGCCAGGCTGCCATACAGCTCGGGTTTCAAGCCTGGGCCTGTCAACTCGTCATTGCAGGGAACGAGATTGAGAATCAGCTCCTGTTTGAGCCCCTGCCTGCGAATCAATTGTAGAAATGGTGTGGGATCGAAATACTCGCGGATGATTAAAACCTCCAAAATCAAATTTTCCGCCAACCCTCGTGGAAGATTAAAAGCCTCATTGGCAAAGAGATCAGGTGAAGAATCGGTAAGCCGGCAGATGAAACGAACGTTTTCCATGAGGGAGGAACGAACAACCAGTTGCTGCAGCCATGGCAGCGTCAATCCGGACACGATGATGCAGGGCAGGAATCCTCGCTGCCTTACATAATTGACAATTTTGGAGAAATCCGGGTGCAACTCAGCAGTTTCGCCGGAAAGATATACCTCGCGTGCTTCATTCGCCTTGAAAAAGTCTAGCACATAGATCAGATCATGCCAATCAAACAACCAAGTGCTGATCGTTTGGCCCAAATGGGGCTCTTGGGGGTTTTTAGTAATAGTTGAAAGGCAGATTTCCGGCATCCCCCGAATCCATTTCAATCAAGAGGACTGGAGAAGATTTTCTTAAAATAAAATACACATAATGAGATACGCTATAGTGGTACCTATGGCCTTTCGAGCGTATTATATATCAATCGTAATAAGAGTAGTAATAGCTATAGTAATCGTAATAATTATAGATGTCGGAATAGTAAGAATCATCATAGCCAGAGTAATAACCTGAATAGTAGGAGCTATAAGAGTCATAAAATAGGTCACACGATTGCAGGAAACCGAGGGAAGCTACTCCCGCTACTCCGGCGCCCACTTTGGCCATTCTTTCTAAGGCTTGTCTACGGGTGATTTTTGGGGCTTTCGTTTGCTTGCTTAAAGCGCTGTCTGTGGGCTCGTTTTCCATATACATCTCCTTTGCACTAAGGTCTTGCTCCAGATAGACATACTGATATGGATCAACAGCTTGCATCTAAAACGATATCACGGCACATTGTGCTTGTCAACCCCTGCTTAATTTGAAATGATAGCGCATGTTTTTTCACTGTTCATAGTTGCCTCTAGAGAATGCCGAAGATATACTGCCGATGGAGGAAAGGCAGGGAATGATTGTATATCGCAGAGAGCTAAGTCCCCAGGAAGTTGAGCTGTCAGTGCACGCCGATCTTGTCTCGGAGACGACGCCGGAATTTCGAAATGCGCTCTATGCCGAGCTTGATCAACCCCATCGCATCCTCAAACTGGACTTTGAAAGGGTACGGATCATCAATTCATCAGCGCTCGGCGCAATACTTCTTTTCCAGAAGAAAGCGCGCGAGGTTGGGAAGAAGATCATGATCGCCGGGTGCAATGAAGAATTGCGCAGAACCATGCTTGCCATCCGTCTTGACCGAATTATCGAAATCCAGGGGGAAGCGCCGCCGACGCTCGATCGTTGACACGGCTTTCGACCTCCTCTATCCTGATCCCCGTTTCCTGGAAGGGCGGCTAGCTCAGGTGGCTAGAGCGTCTGGTTTACACCCAGAAGGTCGGGGGTCCGAATCCCTCGCCGCCCATTTTACAAATGAAGAATGCGTCCTTGGAATCCGCGACGATATCCTTGATATAGAGAATACCCTCTTTCGAACGCTGCGCGCGTGATATAATCAATCCAGGAGAATGTCATGCGCTATCGAAGCCTTGGTTCCTCAGGAATATCGATAAGCGAGATCAGTCTCGGGGTATTGGCCTTCGAGTACCACGAACGGAGCTCTGACCCGCGAACCATGGCAGATGCCGTACGGCTCGCCATGGACAGTGGCGTCAACTTCATCGACCTTCCCGTTCTGAAGCTCCGCGATGTCGTAGGCGAAGCGCTCCGCGGCATCCGAAACAGAGTTCTCATTTCAGGGCATCTCGGGTGCTGCAGCCAGAATGCCACGTACTTCGTAAGCAGGAACCCCGGCGTATGCGAGGCATCCTTTCACGACCTTCTCACCAGGCTCGGCACCGATCACGTCGATATTCTGATGCTGCACAATGTCGACCAGGAAGATGATTACGCGAATGTTTTCGACGCGGACGGGTTCCTCGGGTTGGCGCTCAGGCTGAAGCGTGAAGGAAAGGCGCGGGTGCTCGGGCTAAGCACCCATATGACTTCGATTGCCGTGAAAGCAATCGAAACCGGCTGCATCGAAGCGATCATGTTCCCCGTGAACCCCGCGCACGACCTTCTCCCCGGAACCATCGGCTATGACGGATACTTCACCGCCGATTCCTACAACTCGGGAACGGGTAAAGAAATTACAAAGAGCGATGAACGCCAGGCGCTCTATCACACTTGCCTGGAACGGGGGATTGGCTTGATAGCTATGAAGCCCTACGCCGGTGGATTGCTCCTGGCGCAGGGGAGATTCATCGTTGATGATGCCCCCATCTCCGACGTGCGCAGCGCAGTGGCATTTTCCCTTACTCCGGCGCAATGCCTTTCATATGTCCTTTCGCAGCCCGGAGTCAGCACGGCGCTCCCGGGATGCGGGAGCGTGGAGGAGGTCAAGGCAGCGCTCTCCTATCTCGATGCGACGCCGGCGGAACGGGATTACAGCGCCATAGATTCGAACGCGCTCTGGAAGCTGAGAGGTCGCTGCGTGTACTGCAATCACTGCCTTCCCTGCCCTGAAGGAATCGATATCGGCGGCGTAATGCGGCTCCTCGATGCTGCTGTGCAAGCGCCGGGTCGGACCTCACTCTCAGAGTATCATGCACTATCGAAGGACGCATCGGACTGCACAAGCTGCGGGGAGTGCCAGGAACGTTGCCCCTTCGGTGTGGCGATAATCGACAGGATGGAGCAGGCGAGAGAGCTATTTGGCATCGCGTAGGGTTGCGGCGGTTCGATGATCCCTGCCCCACATGAAAACAGGCGGCCTGTCGGGCGCCACAACATCCGCACAGGGTGACCCATTCGACGCCGCAGCCGCTCCTGCCGGTCGCTCCTGCCGGTCGCTCCTGGCGACATTCGAACGACATTCTGCCGGCATTCCAGCCGGCTGCGAAGCAGACGGCGAGCCGGCCGCTCCTAACGGCATTCCGTCGCCCCCTTCCCCGCTCCCCGCGGTATGTGACGGCGCCGTGCCATCGACATGGTCCTCCTTCCTGCGGGAGATCGTCACCAGCCGCTCTACGCTGATGGCCAGCGCCCCAAGGTCGTCCTCCACCCTCCCGAAGATCAGGAATGCCCAGCCATCGTCCAGCAGGGGATAAAAACGCGCGAACGCGTCGGGAAAGAGCACGGTCTCGAAGATGGCCTGCTCGTCCTCGAAGCTCACGAAGATCATCGGCTCGCGCTTCTTGGTGGCCACCTCCTTGCCCGTCACCAGGACGCCGGCCGTCCACACCTTGCGGCCCTTGCAGCGCGGAATGTCTGCCGAGGGGATGAAGGGCTGCAGGTGATGGCGTTCAACGATCCTTGTGATCCTGGGCCGAAAGAGCGACAGAGGATGCTGGGAGACAATGATGCCGAGGGTCTTCACCTCGTCGGCAAGCTTGACTCGGGACGGGTAGTCCCCGATGAGAGGCGGCGCGGGCGGCAGGAAGCCGAGCCCCTCCTCCTTTTCCCTGTTCAGCCAGCGGAAGAAAAGCTGGGGGCGGGTGTAGCCATCGGAGATGGAGTCCAGGGCGCCGGACCGGATGAGGGAACGGACGTCCTCGAACCGGCAGGGGGTGCGCGCGATGAAGTCGCGGAAGCCGGCGTACGGCCCTCTCCTGTCGCGTTCGTCCACGATGGCCTGCACGAGGTCCTGCCGCACGTCCTTGAGCTGACCGAGGCCGACGCGGAGGCCGCGGCCTATCTTGGCCCCGTCGGATTCGCGCCGCGCCTCTGGCGCGGATTCGCGCCGCGAAACTCCGCCAGGAGCGGAAGGCGCGGATTCTACCCCGCCGCGGTATTCCGCGGATTCTTCCACCGTGTACTCCCACCGGCTCTTGTTCACGTCCGGCGGCAGGACCGGGAAACCCATGCGCCGGCATTCGTCCACGTAGGTCTGCCTTCCGTAGAAGCCGCCGCCGTTGTTGATGACCGAGGCGATGAACTCCAGCGGATAGAAGCGCTTGAGGTACGCCACCCTGTAGGAGACCTGGGCGTAGGAGGCGCTGTGCGCCTTGCAGAAGGAGTAGCCGTCGAAGGAGAGGATCATGTCCCAGACCCGCACGATGGTCTCCTCCCGGACGCCGCGCGCCCGGGCGCCGCGGAAGAATCGCTCCCGAAAATCGGGGAGCTTCAGGTCCCGGTCCTTCTTGGACAGGATCTTGCGCAGCCGGTCCGCGTCCTCGATGGGAAAGCCCGCCAGGTCTATGGCCACCCGGGACACGTCCTCCTGGTAGACCATGACCCCGTAGGTCTCAGCCAGCGTCTGCTCGATGAGAGGGTGCAGGGGCTGGTAGGGGGCGCCGTGCAGGCGTTTGACAAAGGTCTGGATGTACGGGTTGGCCGCGGGGCGGATGATGGAGCTGGCGATGACCAGGTTCTCGTAATCCCCCTTGCGCATCTTGGTGAGAAGCTGCCGGGTGGCCGGGGACTCCACGTAGAACACGCCGAGGGTTTTCCCGCCGGCGATCAGATCCCGGGTGTCGGGGTCCGCAAGGGGATCGAAGCTCTCCCAGTCCAGGCGCACGCCGTGGTTTTTCTCCACCAGCTCCAGCGTGTCGCGCAGGACGGCGAGGGACCTGTTTCCCAGCAGGTCGATCTTCACCAACCCCGCCTCTTCCGTGGCATCCTTTTCCCACGCGATGACCGGGTATCCCAACGGCGAGGTCTGCACGTGGGTGTAGTCCGTGATGGGCTGGGGGGTAATGACCACGCCGCCGCAGTGCGTGCCGAGGTTCCGGGGAAAACCCCGGATGCGCGCCGCCGCCTCCCGGACGTACGGAGGGATGTCTTCGAACCGACCCTGTCGGAAGGCGCGCACCAGCGCGCTGATCTCCTCCTCCGGCAGGCCCAGGGCCTTGGCCGGATCGCGGATGGCTGAGCGCGGGCCGAAGGTGACATGGTTGGCCACCATGGCGGAGTGACCCGCGTACTTTTCGAACACGTATTTCAGGGTCTTTTCCCGCTCGTCCCAGGGGAAGTCGACATCGATGTCAGGAGGGTCATTCCTGCCCCTGTTGAGAAAGCGCTCGAAGAACAGCGTGTAGCGCAGGGGGTCTACGTGCGTGATGCCCAGCAGGTAGGAGACGATGCTGGAGGCGGCGCTGCCCCTCCCACACGTACGGGGGCATTGCAGCACGATGTCGCGCACCACGAGGAAGTAGGAGGCAAAACCCTTCTCCCGGATGATGGCAAGCTCGTAGTCCAGACGGGCCCGGATGTCGGGCCGCATGCCGCCGTAGCGCCGCTGCGCACCCTCTTCGCAGAGACGAAGGAGCATGCGGAAGGTATCCTCCTCAGAAAGACCTCCAAAGGCGGGGAACACGTAGTGCGGGCTGATGATGCCGGTGCAGTCCGCCTCCCGGGCGATCTTCTCCGCATTGGAAAGGGCCTCGGGCACGGCAGAGAAAAACCTGCCCATGGCTTCCGGCTCCGCGTAGGAATGACGCGCGCCCTGGCGCTCCGCGCATTCTGTTGCCGGCACGCGCTCCAGCGTGGTGTTCAGATCGATGGCGCGCAGCAGGGGGTACAGCCGCTCATCCGTTTCGTCGAGAAACACCGTGTCGTTGACGGCGACCATCGGCAATCCTCGTTCCCGAGCAAAGCTTGCCAGCGCGGAAAAAGGCTGCCCATAGCTGAGCTGGACGTACAGCCCGCTGCGGTACTCCGCGGATTCTGTTCGCCCGCCGCGGTACTCCGCGGATTCTGTTCGCCCGCCGCGGTACTCCGCGGATTTTCCCCCGGTCTGGTCGCGTGCGGCAAGAAGGTCGATGACATCAGGATGCACGCTGAGAAGGGACAGTCCCTCCCAGCCTCGCTGCCGCAGGACAGCCACGGGATCGTATGAACCGTCCGGAGAGTCTGTCAGCAGCTCCGTGAGGACACGGCAGATCCTGCCGAATCCCTGCCTGTTCATCACATAGGCGGTAAGCAGCTCCCTGCCGCCCTTCTGGAGGACGACCCCGACCACGGGTCGCACTCCCTCCCTTCCGGCAGCCAGAAGGAAAGCAATGAGGCCGTAGAAATTGTTGATGTCTGCCATGCCAACGGCGGAAATGTTTCGCTCTCTGGCAAAACGGCAGATCTCCTCAGGAGAACGGCAGCCCCTGAGGAGGGAGTAGTTGGACCTAAAGTGCAGATAAGCGCCACCCATATACTATACAAGAGTATAGTATATGGGTGATAAATGCAAGACAGGACTTGTGCGCCGGGGAGCGGCCCCCCGCCGGAAGCAAATGCGCGGAGTACCGCGCCGGGATCAGCTCGTATATGCCGTGTACGACAGGCTGCAGCTCTTTGCCACTCCCGGGTGCACGCACTTCCCATCGATGACGTTGATGCCGCGCTTCAAGGCTTCATTGGCCCGGGCAGCCGCCGCGAGTCCCTGGTTGGCGATGAGGAGCCCGTAGGGGAGCGTAACGCTAGTGAGCGCGATCGTCGAGGAGCGCGCCACGGCGCCGGGCATATTGGCCACGCAATAGTGAACGACATTATCGACGATGTAGATGGGATTCTCATGCGTTGTGGGCCGCGAGGTCTCCGCGCATCCGCCCTGGTCGATGGCAACATCCACGATCACGGCGCCGGGCTGCATGATGGAGAGGTGCTGCCGCGTGATGAGCCGCGGTGCTGTCTCTCCCGCAACGAGCACCGCGCCGATTACGATGTCATACTCCCTCAGCACCGCCTCTATGTTGGCTTCCGTCGCGTATAAGGTGGTAATGGAGCTTCCAAAGATATCATCCAGATAGGCCAGACGCTTCGCATTGATATCGAGCACCGTTACGTTCGCGCCTATGCCGACCGCGATCTTGCACGCATTGGTCCCCACAACGCCGCCGCCGAGCACGGCGACCCTGCCCCGCTGCACGCCGGGAACGCCGCCCAGCAGGATCC
The DNA here is from genome assembly GCA_049519415.1 of Spirochaetia bacterium. GTDB lineage: Bacteria > Spirochaetota > Spirochaetia > SZUA-6 > Fen-1364 > Fen-1364. The sequence goes on along the minus strand of JBEKQU010000043.1, from coordinate 17,244 downwards.
CCCGGCCGCCGAACTCCTTTTCCAGGTACTTTGCGCCTTCCTGAACGGACAGCCTTCCGGCAATTTCACTCATCGGGGTCAGGCACGGCAGCGACTTATCGGGAAGCTCTATGGTTTCGTACGCCACTCCCGTGATCTTCCGCTTGATCAGCTCAAGCGCCAGCTCCTTGTTTGCCGCCAGATGGAGATAGGTGAAGAGGATCTGGCCGTTTCTAAAGAGCGGGTACTCCTCGGCGAGAGGCTCCTTGACCTTGACGATCATCTCCGATTCGCTGAAAAGCTCCCGCTTGTCAGAGACGATCCGGGCTCCCGCGGCCGAGTATTCCAGGTCCTCGTACCCCGAGCCCACGCCCGCGCCCTTTTCAACGAGCACGCTGTGGCCGTTCTTGACGTACGCCTTCACCGAATGCGGGGTCATCCCCACCCGGTACTCGTGAGTCTTAATTTCCTTGGGAACGCCTAACTTCATGCAAACCTCCGTAGACATGGATGTCGAGGGCCGCTGAGTACAGGGATGTTCGGAAGGCGGCCCGTAGAGCTGCCGCGCTTGCGCGGCGTTGGACGTCGAGGGCCGCCGAGTACAGGGACGTACGGAAGGCGGCCCACTGCTAATCTACCTCATGCCTTGACGTGAATCCATAGGAATGGTGATCTTCTTTCCAGGCGCAGTCATGAAGCGAAGGGCCCTTAAGCTCGCATTTCTATTCGCGGAGTTCATATTTATCCAGCTCCTGGCTGCGCAGGCGCGCACCGGCATTGCGCCTCTGCCTGAGCTTGTTCCCCTGCCGCTCAGCCAGCAGCTTGCCACGATGCGCGAGCCGCTCCCCGTGGAGACGATCGTGGACGCGGCCCTCGAGTTTTCCGGCGCTTCCGATGACGCGGCAGCCGCGGCTAAGGTAAAGCTTGCCGGTCTGCTGCGCAAGTTCAGCGACGAAGTGGCCAATGTCAACGGGCAGGCGGAGCTGGGGGAAAGGGCGCTCACTTTTCTCCACAAGAACCTTTTTACAGGCTATTCCGTGCTCCAGACCCGGGTGGATACGGCTCTTGAATCGGGTATCTATAACTGCGTCTCATCCGCTGTCCTGTACATGATCATGGCCCGATCAGTGGGGCTGTCCGTGGCCGGGGTCCGCACACCGGATCATGCGTTCTGTACCGTGCTGGTGAACGGCCAACCCGTGGACGTGGAAACGACAAATCCCCTCGGGTTCAACCCCGGTGCAAAGAAAGAGTTCACTGATTCCTTCGGCAAGGTGACCGGGTACTCCTATGTCCCCCCCGGCAACTATGGCAACCGGCGAGGAATCGGGGAGAAGGAGCTTCTCAGTCTCATCCTCTATAACCGGGTTTCCGAATACGGTGATGGCAGGCTGTTCCGGGACGCCCTGCAGCCGGCGGTGAGCGCATTCACCCTGATGGGGAACGACGAAATGCGCCAGGTGATGAACATCGCGGTCACCAACTACATTGCCTGGCTGGACATGCGCCAGGATTTTCCCCAGGCGGTCCAGTTCACGGATTCGGTAAAAGCAGCCTTGGGGGGCAGCATAGACATCGAGCAGCCCCGGCGCGACATGTACCACAACTGGGTGGTCAGTCTTCTGAGCTCGAACGCGCTCGCTGATGCCGATGCGCTGTTGTCGCAGCCCGCAACCAGGGCCGCACTGGACGACGCGGACTGGACGCTCCTCTCCACGCAGCTTGTGCAAATGCGCGCTCAAGCAGCAGCCAACACAGGGGATTTCATCGCGGCGGCGGGAATTGCTGCGGAGGGGATGAAAAAACTGGGCTGGCTGCAGCCTCTCCTTCAATCATACGAGGTCTACATTCACAATGCCGCGACAATGCTTTTCAACGCGCGCAAAATCGCGGATGCACGGACTTTGATCGACCAGGGTCTCGCCGTCTATCCCGACAGCCTGATGCTGCAGCAGGATCTGGACACGATCAAGAAGGCGCTCAAGCAATAGTCACCCCTGCAAAGGGGCTTTCGCGCGCGTCAACCATGCGTGCCGCCGCGGCGCGTCCGCTCTCCTGCGTGGTAGCGCTGAAGGGGCGTCACGTCCAGCTCGCCGCGGATAAGTGCGCGTATGCCCTGCACGTAGGCATCCGCGCCGGGCATGGTGGTGACCACGGGTATGCCGCGGCTGTTGGCAATGGAGCGGATTGACACGTCGTCGGTGCGAGGTCCTTTTCCCGTCGGCGTGTTGATGATGAGCTGGATCCTGCCCTCACGGATCCGGTCCAGGATGTCCGTGGGGTTCTCGCTCACGCGCCGCGCCACCTCCGTCGGGATGCCGTTCTTCTTGAGGAACTCCGCGGTCCCCGCCGTGGAGATGATCGAGAACCCGAGATTGTGCAGCTGGTAGGCGACGGAAACCGCGAGCTGTGTCTTGTCCGCATTCTTCACGCTGATGAACACGGTGCCCCGCACGGGCACGTCCTGCAGCGCTCCCAGCTGGCTCTTGCAATACGCTTTTCCAAAATCCGTGTCGATCCCCATCACCTCGCCGGTGGATTTCATCTCGGGCCCCAGAATAATGTCCACGCCGGGAAACCGGGCGAACGGCAGGACCGATTCCTTGACGCAGATGTGGCGCGGCATCACCTCTTCCGTGAACCCGATTTCCTTGAGCGTCATGCCGACCATCGCCTTTGCGGCAATCTTGGCCAGCGGCACGCCCGTTGCCTTGGAGACGAAAGGCACGGTGCGCGATGCGCGGGGGTTCACCTCGATGATGTACAGCTCCTTGCCCTTCACCGCGTACTGCACGTTCATAAGCCCTACGACGTGCAGCTCCTTTGCAAGGCGCTGCGTGTAGCGGCGGATTTCCTCCAGCATCCAATGCGGAAGGGTGTGCGCCGGCAGGACCATGGCGGCATCTCCGGAATGCACGCCCGCCTCCTCGATGTGCTCCATGATGCCGCCGATGACCGATGTGCGGCCGTCGGATACCATGTCCACGTCCACCTCGATCGCATCCTCAATGAACCGGTCGATGAGCACGGGCCTTTCGGGAGATGCCCATACGGCGCGTTCCATGTAATGCGCGAGGCTTGCATCATCGTAGACGATCTCCATGGCGCGGCCGCCCAATACATAGCTGGGCCGCACGAGCACCGGGTAGCCGATGCCATGGGCGGCGGAAAGCGCCTCCTGTTCATTCACCGCGGTGCCGTTCTCCGGCTGGCGCAGGCCGAGCTTCCGCACCAGCTCGGAAAAACGCTTCCTGTCCTCCGCCCTGTCAATGGAATCCGGGCTGGTGCCGATGATCGGAACCCCCGCCTTTTCCAGGCCCACGGCAAGGGTGAGCGGGGTCTGACCGCCGAGCTGCACGATCACGCCGTCGGGCTTTTCCCTGTCCACGATCGCCAGCACGTCCTCCCTGGTGAGCGGCTCGAAGTACAGCTTGTCCGACGTGTCATAATCCGTGGAAACGGTCTCTGGATTCGAGTTGACCATGATCGTCTCATAGCCGATCTCCCGGAGGGCGAACGCGGCATGCACGCAGCAATAGTCGAACTCTATCCCCTGCCCGATCCTGTTCGGCCCGCCGCCGAGGATCATGATCTTTTTCTTTTCCGAGGGGCGCGCTTCGTCCTCTCCGTCGTAGGTGGAGTAATAATACGGCGTATACGCCTCGAACTCGGCGGCGCATGTATCGACAAGCTTGTACCCGGGCCGGACGCCTTTCTTGATGCGCAGGCTCCGCGCAGCATCCTCGTCCATGCCCAGCCGAGCCGCGACCTGCATATCGCTGAACCCCATCTGTTTTGCAATGCGCAAGGTGCTTTCAGAAATGGCAGGCTCGAAGTCGACGATTTCCTTCATGTTGGACAGGAACCATGGATCGATCAGCGTCACCTCATGCAAATTTTCAAGCGACCAGCCCCGGCGCAAGGCCTCGGAGATATAGAAGAGCCGCTCAGCGTTCGGCCGGGCCAGCATCTCCCGCAGATCCTGTTCAGTGGCTCCCGGCACGCCCACCAGTCCCGGGCGTTTGATTTCCAGCCCCCGTATGCCCTTCTGCAGCGCCTCCTTGAACGTGCGTCCGATTGCCATCACCTCGCCCACGGATTTCATCTGGATGGTCAGCGTGGGATCGGCGGAAGGGAATTTCTCAAAGGCGAACCGGGGGATCTTCACGACGCAGTAGTCGATGGCCGGCTCGTAGGATGCAGGGGTGCTCTTCGTGATGTCATTGGGGATCTCGTCCAGCGTGTACCCCACGGCCAGCTTTGCCGCGATCTTGGCGATGGGGAATCCCGTCGCCTTTGACGCGAGAGCCGAGGACCGCGACACGCGGGGGTTCATCTCGATGACCACCATCCTGCCGTTGCCCGGGTGAACGGCGAACTGGATGTTCGACCCGCCCGTCTCCACGCCGATCTCCCGGATGCACGCGATGGCGGCATCGCGCATGTGCTGGTATTCCCGGTCCGTCAGCGTCTGCGCGGGAGCGACCGTGATCGAATCCCCCGTGTGCACGCCCATGGGGTCGAAATTCTCTATCGAGCAGACGACGACCACATTATCCTTGCGGTCGCGCATGACCTCCAGCTCATATTCCTTCCATCCGGCGATCGACTCCTCGATCAGAATCTCGGAGATCATGCTCGCAGCCAGGCCTCGGGACGCCATGTCTTCGAACCGGACAGGCTCGGTTACCACGCCGCCGCCAGTGCCCCCGAGAGTGAAGGATGGGCGGATGATGAGCGGGAAGCCGATGGAATCAGTGATCGAGCGTGCTTCAGAAAGAGAATGCGCCAGGCCGCTGTGCGGCAGATCTATGCCGATCCTCTCCATTGCCTGCTTGAAAAGCTTGCGATCCTCGGCCTTGCGGATCGCTTCCCTGTCAGCGCCGATCATGCGGACGCCCAGCTTGTCCAGGATGCCCTTTTCGGCAAGTTGGATGGCTATATTCAGGCCGGTCTGTCCCCCCAGGGTGGGAAGGAGGGCGTCGGGGCGCTCGGCCTCGATGATTTTCTCCAGCATGGGGACCGTGATGGGCTCGATATAGGTGGCGTCCGCCATCTCCGGGTCCGTCATGATGGTGGCGGGATTGGAGTTGACCAGGACCACCCGGAATCCCTCCTCCCGCAGGGCCTTGCACGCCTGGGTGCCTGAATAGTCGAACTCGCAGGCTTGGCCGATGACAATCGGGCCCGTGCCTATGATGAGGATGGAGTGGATGTCGGTTCTTTTAGGCACGCGCCTATCCCTGCCGGACTGGCTGACCTGCCGGCGCCCCGTCCATCAGCGCGGCGAACCTGTCGAACAGGTAGCCTGACTCGTGCGGCCCGGGGCTGGCCTCGGGATGGTATTGAACGCTGAACAGCCGCAGGCGGGGATTCTCCAGCCCCTCCGCGGTCCCGTCGTACAGGTTCACGTGGGTAGTGGTCGTGCCAGGGTTCCTGATCGAATCCATGTCTACGTTGAACCCATGGTTCTGAGAGGTGATCGCGATCCGGCCGGTTGCAAGGTCCTTCACCGGATGGTTGCCGCCGTGATGACCGAACTTCAGCTTGTATGTCCGTCCGCCCAGCGCAAGGCCGAGCATCTGCTGTCCGAGGCAGATCCCGAACAGGGGAAGCTCCCCCAGCAGGCTGCGGACCGTTTCAATGACGTAGGAAACAGGCTCAGGGTCGCCAGGGCCGTTTGACAGCACCAGCCCATCAGGATGCAGCGCCAGAATTGCCGAAGCCTCGGTCCGGGCCGGGACAACGGTCACCCGGTTTCCCAATGAAACCAGGTGCCGAAGTATGTTCCGCTTGACCCCGCAATCCATGACCACTACGCGCCTGCGGGGCTGCATTGGGGTTCTTCCCGGAATGCCTTCCGTCCACTCGTAGGCGGCAGGGCAGGTGACCTCCTTCACCAGGTCGACGCCGACGATGCGCGGAGCGTCGGAAAGCTTGCGTTTCAGCGAACCCGTGTCGAGGTCTATGCTGGAAATGACGCCGTGCTTCGCGCCTTCTATTCGGAGGTGGCGCGTGAGTGACCTGGTATCAATGCCCTGGATGCCGACAACGCCGTGATCAGAGAGCCAGGACGGCAGGTCCACGGTCGAGCGCCAGTTCGATCTGAGCCGGCTCGCCTCCCGGACAACAAAACCAGAGAGCCACGTGCGGTCAGATTCATCGTCCTCGGGAACAATTCCATAGTTTCCGATCAAGGGATACGTCATCGTGACGATCTGCCCGCGGTACGAAGGATCCGTGAGCACCTCCTGGTATCCCGAGATCGATGTATTGAAAACGACTTCCCCGAACGCCTCCCCTTGGGCGCCGAACGACTCTCCTTCCAAAAAAAAACCATCTTCAAGAAGCAGTACGGCTTTTATCACGTTGCCGGGGACCTTCTCCTTCAAGAATGTGGATGAAAAGCGCGCATAGTTATGCACGAAAGCTGCCCCACGGTACCGGCGCGCGCGCCCTCTGTCAAGACGAGGGTGAATCGGATATACAGTGAGGACGGAATTGCATGAGCACACGTGTCTCCCTCAGCGCACACCCAAAATACCTTATCGCTTCAGACATCATTGCTTTTCTCTTTGCCGCATTAGCGCTCTTCGCGGTCTCCCGCATCCCCATGATTCTCTCGCCCCTGGCTTTTGCCTTTCTTACGGCATGTATTGCGCTGGGATTCGGCGCGGACATTGGACTATGGTTCCTGCGGGGAATCCGCTCGGTGGAGCTGGCCGACGACGCGATCACTTTTTACAAAGGCCGCTCTCTTCTCATGCAGCGCATCGAGCGCGGGTCCGTCACCCGGCTTCGGATCGCGCGCCGGCTCGGCAGGCGCAGCGCTGTTCTCTTTCTTTCATCAGGCAGCCGGGTGCGGATCACGGAAGACGTATTTCCCCGGGAAGCATTCGGCCGGTTCCTTACCGCTCTGGACCAGTGGCGCTGATGATCCTGTCCACAACGAACTTGCGCATGCCGGGGGAGAGGCTCGCGAAATACGCGCTGAAGCCCGTCACCCGGACCACCAGCTCGGGATGCTTCGACGGGTCCTCGTACGCTTCCAGGACCTGGCTGGCATCCAGGACGTTCATGTTGATCTGAGTCCCCCCCAGCCTGAAATGGGTTCTGATCAGGCTTTCCACGATTCCCGGGCCGTCGGCGCCCGTAATGATGCACGGGTCGATATCCAACTGCAGCGGCGCCGTGTTTCCATAGCCCGGCTGCACCATGGCCACGGCAGCGGTGATTGCGGTGGCAGCGCCATCCCTGCGGAAGCCGGGGTGGGGATTTGCGCCCTGCGAAATGGGATCCCCCGCCTTTCTTCCGTTGGGCGTGGCTCCCAGGTCCCGACCCAATGCAGCCATTAATGCCCAGGAAAAAATACCGGGGATGAGCCGCCGCTTTCCGGGCACTGACTGCGCAACGATCAGCCGGGTGAAAAGATCAGCGATCCGCTTTGCCCAGGCATCCGCAAGAGAGCCTCCGCTTCCAAAACGCGGGCTGTTCTTCATGAGAACGCGCATTGACTCGCCTTCCGGCCCTGCCCAGTCGCTGTCCAGGAGGCGCATCATCCGGTCCCAACCGAGCTTTTTCTCCTGGTCGATCCTGAGCTGGAGCGCGGCAAAGGAATCGGCGACCGTGGCGAGCGCCGCCGCATCGACGCAGAGGTTGTAGAAGTCGACGCTGCCCGCGGCGATGTCCCGGCCCTTCTCTATGGGTCCGTGGCAGAGCAGATCGAGGGCAAGCTCAGGGAACACGTCGCCCATGTGGGACAGGTGGAATTCAATGCCCTTTGCCGCGACCTCCGCGGCCCGGGCCAGGTGCTTCTCATAGTATTCCCAGAGAAGAGCGCAGCAGGCATTGCCGGGCTTTTCATCCATCATATCGCGCAGCGCCACGTCGAAAACGACTCCAAGGTTGATCTTCACGATGTCATTGAGGGTGTATTCACGCCCCGGAATGGCGCTCCAATGGCATCCGGAGTAGACGCGGCTCCATCCCAGATTGAGCGGATACCCATTGCGCGTGAAATCCCGGGATGTCACCTCAAAACCGAGGAACTTGGGTATTCCATTTCTGTTGCGCAGAATCATCTCCACGCCCTTGTGGAGGAGCCCCGCGTCGATGCCCTCGCCAACCGCGACGCCGATGTTCGCGGGAAGCTTGACCTTGTCTATCGCTTCCAACAGGAGATACGAAACAGGGTTCGTGTCATCCTTTCCGTCCGGGCCGTATCCTCCCACCTGGATGTATCCCGTATCGCGCACGAGGATGCAGGTGAGATGGAAGACAGCTTCCTCATCCGTGAGGATCCCGCGGGCGGTGTCCCGCATGTAGTACGGCAGGAGGATCGTATCGAGCCTGCCCACGGATCCGCTGCCGTCGTACATGCGCGACATCAGCAGGTGCCACAGGATCCACTGGCATGCCTCGCGGAATGTTGCCGGCGGATCCGTCACAAGCGCGCGATTGATCCTCTCTGTTTCCAGGAGGTCTTCGCGCAGCTCGGGCCGGGTTTCCTTCAGAGCCAGCTCTCCTGCCGCGGCCGCGGTCCTGCCGATCCAATCCTGCATGCCCAGCACGACGTCTTCCAGCCCGTCGTAGAATGCCGCGGCCGCGGCATCCGTGTTCTTGCCCCGGAAAAACCGTATTTTCGAGAGTATTCCGCCCCACCCTATTTCCAGGCCGATGGTGAAGTCCTGGCAGAAATGCTGGGCCCCGCCTATCCCGTGAATAATTTTATACCGGGCCTGTTCCGGCGCAAGGTGATCGAAGCTGAAGTCGGGATTCCAATGAACGCGCCTGTAGGAAAAGAAGTTCGTCATGTACGCGCCGGCAAGCGAGCTCATGGGGTCGACGTACGGGGGATGAGCTTCCAGAAGCCTGCGGAAGTTCCTGCCCACGGCAACCGGACCGAAAAACCCCCCTGAAGGATGATTCGATTCCGGGGTGAAATTGGAAAGCAGGCAGTCGGAAATTTCAATGCCCGAGGCGCCCATGTTCTTCACGATCTTGCGGATCTCCGGCGGCGGAAGAACAAGAGCCCAGTCATCGTAGTCCATGGCGCCGATCACCCGCTGTTTTTCAGCGGTCTGCTCGAGCCGCGTGCGGTGAAGAGCCTCAGTGCGCTCCGCATATCCGAGCCCGAGGCGAGTGGCGATGTTTCCCATGGGCTGCAATAATAACACCCGGGAGAGGGGAAGAACAGGCTCAGAGATTCTGAGCCAGCCTCTTGCCTTCCTCGAAAGCGCGCGTGTTCATCTCCCTGAACGCCGGCTTCACGCATTGTGAGATTGCCTCCGCCCAGCATTCGGCCGGCAGGGCGAGCGCCGTGGACATTGCTCCCAGAAGGATGACGTTGGCCACGCGCGAGTCGCAGAGCTTTTCCGCAACGCCCATGGCGTCAATGAATGCAAGCCTGCGGAAGGCCCCGCGCAGCAGTTCCTCGCTGTCCGCGGGATATTTTGCCTGTCCCGAGGACACGGTGATCGGGATGATCATCTGGGAGGAGACAACGGCGAGCCCGTCCGAAGCAAGGAAACCGGCAAATCGCAGGGCCTCGATCCGCTCCAGGGAGACGAGCACCTGCGCCGCGCCTTCCGGCACGAGCGGGCTGTACACCTTTTTGCCGAACCGGATCTGGGCGACCACGGAGCCGCCCCTCTGCGCCATGCCGTGCACTTCATTGGTTTTCACGTCATGCCCATTGATGAGCGCGGCGCGCGCCGCGATCTGCGTGGCAAGGAGTATCCCCTGTCCCCCGACTCCGACTATCACGATGCTTGTGGGGCTGTTCATGGCATTCTGCTCGGCCGCTCTCAGCGGCACTCTCCAGCGGCTATGGTGAAGGCGTTATCCTTGCAGACCTTTTCGCACAGGGCGCACCCTCCGCAGAGGATCTCGTTCACGTGGATCTCGTCGTTCACCCATTCGATGGCAGGACAGCCCAGGCGCAGGCACGCCTTGCACTTCTTGCACAGCTCCTGGTCCACCCGCCGGGCCGGGCCCACGCTCTTCTTCGCGGCCAACGGACAGGGAGACCGGGAAACGATGAGCCAGGGCTCTCCCGATTCGACGGCCTTGCGCAGCGTCTCCGTGGTCGCGTTCAGGTCATACGGATCAACGGTGGCGATGTTCCTCATGCCGCAGGCCCGGCCAAAGCCTTCCACCGTTGCCGTTATGGTTTCCTCTCCAAGGAGCGTGCGCCCCGTGCCCGGGTGGTCCTGGTGGCCGGTCATCGCGGTGGTGCGGTTATCCACTACGATGATCGTCGAAGCGCCCTTGTTGTACACGATGTCCAGAAGACCTGTAATGCCGGAATGGAAAAAGGTCGAATCGCCCACCATTCCGACGACGTGCCGCTCTGAATGGTTTTCGCTGGCATGCATTTCTTCCTGCGCGAGCTTGCGCATTTCCTCCGGCGCGAGCTTGCGCATTTCCTCCGCCTTCTGCATGCCGTGCGCCATGGAAATCCCGGCGCCCATGCAGAGGATGGTGTCGATCCGCTTCAGGGGGGGAAACACGCCCAGCGAGTAGCATCCAATATCCCCGGTTACCACAACATCGAGCTTGCCCAATGCAAAGAATATTCCCCTGTGCGGGCAGGCAGGACAGAGCACGGGAGGACGGGCGGGCAAATCAGCAGGAGTGGTCCCGGCAGGCGCGGCAGGCGTGCGCAAGGCGCTTTTTTTCAGGATAGGCGCGAGCCGATCCGAGGAAAGCTCCCCGATGCCGGGCACGACAGCCCTGCCCTCGCACGCAATCCCAAGGGAGCGCACATGCTCTTCCAGGATCGCGTCCAACTCCTCCACCACGAGCAGCTTTTTCACGCCAGCGGCGAACTCGCGGAGAAGCTCGTCGGGGAAGGGCCAGACCCATCCGATCTTGAGCACCGACGCTTCAGGCAGAAGCTCTCGCACATACTGGTAGGCAATGCCTTCAGCTATGATCCCCAGCGCGCGGTCTCCCCATTCGATCCTGTTGGCGGAAGAGGCATTGGCTGCCGCTGCAAGGGCATGCAGCCGTTCCTCCACCCGGACGCGCATGGGCCGGCCGTACAACGGGATCGGCACAAAACGCTGGGGATTCTTCTCGAATCCCGGTGTCGGCCTGCCCGCGATACGCTCACCGAGGGTCACCACGCCGCTGGAGTGGCTCACGCGCGTTGTTGACCGAAGAATGACGGGCGTGGAGTGCTTCTCCGACACGTCAAGGGCAAGGGCAAGATAGTCCTTGGCCTCCTGCGAATCGGACGGCTCCAGGATGGGGACCTTGGCGAATCGAGCATAATGCCGCGTGTCCTGCTCGTTCTGGGAAGAGTGCATGCCGGGATCATCGGCCACGCAAACAGCAAGTCCGCCCACCGTGCCGATGTACGACAGGGTCATGAGCGGGTCAGCCGCAACGTTGAGCCCCACATGCTTCATCGTGACGATCGCGCGGGCGCCTGCCAGCGAAGCGCCCGCGGCAACCTCCAGGGCGACCTTCTCATTGGGCGACCATTCGCAGTAGAGGTCGGCTTTATAGGCGCGTGCGGCTTCGAGGATCTCGGTGGACGGGGTTCCCGGGTAGCCAGTCGCTATCGTGACGCCCGCCTCCCAGGCGCCTCGGGCGATGGCCTCATTCCCGGAAAGCAGGGCGCGGGATGTAGTGTGGCTCATGGCAGCCACTTTTGTACATTCAAGATGGACCGGGTGTCAACAGAACCCGCGCCTTACCGGCGGGATCAAGCAGTCCTTGTCTCAGAAAACACGCTCTTATGCGCAGGACCAGTCAACGTATTGACGGGAGAGTGAAGCAAGAGAGTCAAGCTGGGAGTACAGGGGATACTCGATCCGCAGCTTGTACGCCATGAGCGACTGTTCATAGGTGTTGCGGCCGCTCAGGCAGTCCTCCACAAAGGAGTGCATCTCTGTCAGCTTGCGCGACAGGGAGCGCAAGGCATATTCACGTTCGAGCCTGGCCCTCAGCCCCGTGCCGCGGATTTCATTCATCTTGTTGACCATGGTCTTGAGCTCTTTTTCATCAGCTTTCAGGCGTTCTTTCCAGTCCATGGCGCTCCTGCCTTTCAAACCGCACTTCCCCTCATTGATACTATCGGCGCGTATTACCCGGTGATTGAGCGCGCTTGTCAAGGCGTATACCCCCAGGCAAGGAATCTGATATAGTCACATTGGCGTATTCCATTAATGTTTGAGGAGGTGAAGTGATGAAAAAAATCCTTTTCCTGGTGCTTGTCGTGCTGCTGGCAAGCGCAACGGGCGCTTTCGCCGCAAAGGGAAGCGGACTGGCAATTGGCGGCGAAGGCTCGCTGTACTTCGGAGGAAGCGGTGGAATGCCCATGGGCGCCATGCTGACCCTCCATCTCCCCAAGTTCCCCATGATGCTGGGTATTGGCATCGACAGTTCCCTCGACATTGGCGTAACAGCCGACTACTGGGTGGCGCGCGGAAACCTTGCAAGCATCTTCGGCTGGTACGTGGGTGTGGGCGGCTACCTGACCCTCTATTCGAGCCCCTTCGACCTCGCGCTGGGAGGCAGGATACCCATTGCCCTCCAGGCATGGCCGTTTGGACAGAGCTTCGAGATATTCCTCGAGGTCGCGCCCGCCGTGGGCTTTTCACTCATTCCCACAGGGTTTGATTGGCACATCCAAAGCGCGCTGGGATTCAGGTTCTGGTTCTAGGCGCTCAAATAGCTGCGTCCGGACAGCGGCTTCCCTTTTCATCTGATGTGAGAGGCATGTGTCGGCAATAACTATCGGGTTCCTCGAGTTTCGAGACAACGATTTCATTCGGAGCGTGGCTGCCGGTCTCTCCGACATCCCGTCTGAGTTCATCCGCACCGGCGAGTTCCCCCACCCTACTCCCCCTCCCTACCGGGTAGTTGTGGACAGGATTAGTTTTTGCGACCCCTTCCTCCGCCAGATCATGCGGTATTGGTCTCTTTATGGCGCGTACGTTCTGAACAATCCCTTTTTCACTCTTGTATGCGACAAGCTTTCCGAGCTGATCCTGTACGACAACCTTTCGATCAGGCACGCGAAAACCGTCCTGCTCCCCCGCTTCAATGCCGGCGAGGATGTAAAGGAGCTCGTTGCTGAACCGGATTGGGATGCCATCATGGACCGCATCCGCTTCCCCTGCATCCTGAAGCCCGTGGACGGCTATGCCTGGCAGAACGTTTTCCGGGTGGAGGATCCGGCAACCCTGCGCGGAATATACGAGAGCTTCAAGGACAGCCGTACCCTCATTGTGCAGGAGCTCATCCCCTACGTCAGTTATTATCGAGCCTTCTGCGTCGGCAAGAGCGATGTGCAGATCGTGCGCTGGAATCCGAAACCGTTCGACAGGGGCGAGTATTCCATGCCTGATCTGCACGAGCTGGACGTGGTAGGCGATGTCATCCGCGATAAGACATTGGAGTTGAACGCGGCGCTGGGCCTTGATTTCAATACCGTGGAGTGGTGCATCACCAAGGAGGGAACTCCGTTCGTCATTGATTCCTACAACGACGTTCCCGACGTCAGGCGCGAGAAGCTGCCGGCTGAATGCTACGACTGGGTCGTGGACAGGTTCTGCGCCTGCGTGCGGGAGAAACTTGAGTCCGGTGCGCGCAACGTCATCCTGCCAAGCGCGGGATGGTTGTCAGATGCCGGCCCGCTTCCGGGCTGACGCAATGATCCGCCCGATCAACCGCTGAAAATCGATCCCCACCATGGTGCAGATGATGGGGAGGTCGGAGTGCTGGGGATGGAGCCCTGCCAGGGGGTTCACTTCAATGAAATTGGGCTCGCCGTAAGCGTCCATCCGAATGTCGATCCGGCCCGCATCCCTGCCGCCCAATGCCCTCCACGCCCGCAGCGCGATGCGCGCGCATGACTCGGCATCACCGCCGCTGGCCAGCACGTAGCGAACCCGATCATCACAGTACTCCTTGTTCATATAGGTGTACGCGTTCTCTTCAGCGGTTGAAAGGAGGATCACCTCCATGGTGCCTACGGCCTCGGCATCAGCTCCCGTGCCAATGATCGCCGTCGTGAACTCCCTGCCAGGCAGGTATTCCTCCACGATCACGGGCTGCTTGTACGCGGCCAGAAGCGATTCGCAGACCGCAAGAAGCTGCTTCCGGTCAGCAATGCGCGAGTGGGGAGTGACTCCCTTCCCCGTTCCTTCAGCGATCGGCTTGGCAAACAGGGGGTAGCGCAGCGTTACGTCCGGCACGTCCGCGGCGGCATCCACCACGGCAAAATCCGGAGTCGGCACACCGGCGTCGCGTACAACTCGTTTCGCAAGGGCTTTCTGCAGCGACACGGCGAGCACCGCGGGATCGGAGAAAGTGTAGGGGATCCGGTACGCATCCAGGAGGGCGGGAACCAGCGATTCGCGGCCCAGCCCGTACATGCCTTCGCAGAAATTGAACACGAGGTCCCAACGCCTGCCCGCGGATAGCGCGGCAATGAGACCGCGGTAGTTCCCAATGCGTTCCGTGGAAAAACCCTCGCCGCGCACCGCAGCTTCAACGGCAGCCACGGTTTCTTCTCGGTCGAATTCCGCTGTCTCCAATTCGGAATAGCCCTGGCTCAGCCATTCCGAACGCAGATCATACGTCAAGCCTACAGTCATCGATCACCGACTCCTTATCCCGTCAACAAACGCTCTCTTGTTTGCGGACGATAATCCGGCCGGCGGCGCGAGCCGACCGAGTAGCGGCCACTATACGGATTTGCCGGGCATTGAACAAGCAGCAGCGGTGGGATTAGAGAGAGGGGGCACGGAGACCTTTCGCAGCGGCCCTCGTACCCATGACGATTCATCAAATCTGGCTTTTGCAGCCTCCTATTTCTTGGATGGATATGCTATTTGCAGCGCCTTGATGACTACCGTACCCGCATCTTTGTTCCAGTCTTCCGGATGGTTCTCCAGATACCGGCCAACCGTGGCAAAGACCTGGCCAAAGGTCGTTCCAGAAGGGATCGCAACCGCGGGCGGAGTCGAGCTTTCGGCAACCTGGGCAACCGCGATGATAAAGGTGTCATAGAATTCCAGGTCGACCGAATTGACGGTGTCAGGATATTGTATCTCAACGCATTTCGCATGCAGCCATTTGGCATTGCCAACACTGCTCTGAGCAAACGCAACGCCCGACGCACTTGCAAATACTGCGATCACTACGATCAGCTTTCTAATGTTCATATTCACCCTCCCGCGTTCCTTTGACCTGATATCCCATTGAAATAGAGAGAAGCAAGCGGCGGGCCAAGATCTTGATTACACCAACGAGCGTGAAAAATCAGAAGTTGAAGAATTCTGAAGAAAATCATGCGAGAATTCGGCACTTTCGATCATGATAAGCGATTTTACGAACAACATTAATCCTGTATTATTGAGCAGATGACTGGCATGTTCCACAAAGACCGCCTTTTCTGTTCAGTTGTTCCATCCGGATGGAACACTTTTACGGGAGGATCGTCTTAGGGAGACCCAGCTCTTGCGATTGAGCCTGTTTGCCTGCCCATGCAATCCAGAGCCCATGGGCGCAGGACTACCGGGCTTTCGCCATCAGCGCGGTCGAGGCGGAGCAGCGCGACGGCCGGGTGGAGATACACCGCGTCCTTGTGCGGTCACACGAGGGCAATCCGCGCGCCGTGCTGGCGCAGGGCGAGCCCTTCTGGATGCGCCAGGCCTTCGGGGACAGGGACGACGCGCCCCGGCTGCTCTGTCCGACCGTGAACCTCCGCCGGGGGTATGAGGCCGCTGAACCGGCTTTCCTTGAAGCAGGGCAGGAGCTGGGATTCTCAGCGGCCAATGCCAGGCAGGCCTTCAGAGCGTACTCGCCGCTTGCCAACAAGGGCATCCCGAAGAAATTAACGAGCCGCGGGCAGACCATCATCCCCTTTGAGATGCTTCCCTTCGAGGAGTGGCCGCTCGCAGAGGACTACCGCGACTCGATGCACGGGGAAGCCGGGCAACGCATCCTGCGGGCCGCCGAGATTGTGAGGCGGGACGACCAGCTCTTCGGCATCTTCATCACCAATTTCCTTTGCGCGCCCGATTCGTTCATCGTCTCCTACTTCCGCCGCGTGATGGAGGAGAAGCCGTCGCTGACGCTGGAGCTGGATGAGCACACCGCCGATGCCGGCATCAACACGCGCATCGAGGCCTTTCTGGACATCATGAGGAACTATCTCGACGTGCGGCGAACGGGGGAATGCCAAGAGAAGGTGTTCCGGCCGGCGCAGATCATCTCAGAGAAGGGCCGCCCGGTCTTCGTCGACTCCTCCGGGAAGCGGTTCGGGCTTCGGGATCGCCGGATCACGATGCTCCTTCCGTCAATGGGGCAGCTGGGCACGCAGGCACTCGCCCGAATCCCGCTCACGATCCCCTACCCGCGCGCTCCCCGGGTGGAGCTGACCGGCGAGATCTTCGCGCGCTGGGATCCATTTTCCAATCTCCGCATCGCGGAGCGGCTTGCACGCAAGGGCTTCGTGGTCAAGATTGCTTCGATAGCGGAGTGGCCCTTCTACACCAACTTCCAAATCAAAACGGGTTTCGCTGAATCCAGGTTCACCGTCCTGGGCCGGATCGACTTTCTGGTTTCCAACATCGCCATGTGGGTAATGGAGCGCAAGGTCAAGCGGATCCTCTCAGCAACCGGAATGGACGAATCGGATCTGATCGACATCGAGGACCTCATGAGGCACAAGCGCCACATCGTGCCCGATCGAATCAACGGCGAGCACGACCTGGGGAAGGTCACAGAGCACCTCGACCTGTTCTGAGCAACCATTTGACGCTCTCATCCCGCTACACAACCCTGCGTGCAACCTCGGTGAAGATCTCGACAAATCCTAGGATCTGATCACGAGTAAGCGCAGAGTCAATCTCGTACATGGAAAAGGTGAACTCCGGGAAGTGGACGCCGATTCTCATGAGTCGCTCCAATTCCGCGGCTATGCTTTCTTCGTCAGTAGACAAGAGCCACTGCGGGAAGATGATGCAGTTTGTTTCCGCCTTCGGAAAAAGCCGGTGGAGCTCTTCGAAATTGGTGTCAATGCCGACGTCAAACGAATCTATGGTTCCGAGCAGGCAGTAATTCTCAAGATGGGGGGTAACCCCGGAATCCTGGTGCACGAAGAATCGGAGTCCCCTTTGTCGGTAGTGTATCCTATCTTGTGTAAACGGGCTTGAAGGACAAAAAAACGGCGCATACACTTTCAAGAGTTCGGGAAAGAAAACTTGAAGGAGGTATGCACCGTGGAAGTCACAAGTAAGGTAC
>JBEKQU010000042.1:0-40672 GCA_049519415.1 Spirochaetia bacterium | reverse complement strand
CGACCTGTCAGGCGGCATCGACGCCAGCCAGTCGCAGGCCGACACGACGGGACAGGGCCCCAGCGCATCGGCCAGCGGCAACCCGCTTCTTGAATAACGGACAAGGATTGAGAGGAGGAGGGGCCGGCACGCCATGCGCCGCTATGCCAGGGACCATACATGGGTTGTCACCGAGGGAAAACGCGCCCGCGTGGGAATCTCCGACTTCGCTCAGGCCGAGCTCGGCGACATCGCCTACGTGGAGCTTCCCGCGGTTTCCCGTCGCATGAAGCGCGGGGAGGTGGCATGCACGGTCGATTCGCTGAAGTCCTCCAGCGAGATCTATGCCCCCGTGTCCGGCACGGTCATCGAGGTGAACGCCCCGCTCTCTGATGAGAAGAGGTGCGGCATTGTCAACCGGGATCCGCTTGGCGAGGGATGGCTTTTCGTCATCGAGATGGACGATCCCCAGGAGCTGAGTCTCCTCCTCCCCGAGGAGGAGTACGCCGCCTTCATCCGCGGAGCAGACAGCCGCTGACGGCTTTCACGTGAAGAGGCGCCGCACCCGCGCGCTGATCCACCGCGCGGCCTTCAGCAGCCGGTTTGTCCGCGGCATCAGGGTGAAGTCCTCAGCCGCCTCCTCCAGCGTGAATAGGGGCCCGTACCTTTTTATCAGCTCGCTCCAGTGTTTTCCCACGAACACGTACAGGTCAGCCTCCGTGGCCTGAGGGAATCGGGCGAGAAGCTTCGCTTCCCGCGCTATTTTTATGATGGGGGAGTAGACGTTGTCGTACCAGGAAACAGCGGCTCGCTCAAAGGGAATCTCCTCCGACTTCTTGAGATTGATGTACCACTTGTGCTCGCGGATGTGGGAGAGAAGCTCGTCGTAGCGGCCCACATCGCTGAACTCCAGGCGGCAGTCCGGACGCAGCTGATCCAGGCGCGTGGTCGTGAAGAACCGCCGCTTCTCAAAATCAATTACGGCGCGCTTCATCTGCTCCCGGTCCATGTCGGGGGTGAGGACGATCTCCGAGGAGAGGGAGATCACTTCCGCGTCGATGAACTCAGCGTGCTGGGCCTTGGCTACCGAAACGCGGTGGTTGCCGTCACGCACGAAGTATACCCCCCCGATCTCGAACAGCTTGATCGGCGGCAGGGAAATGTTCTGGTAGTGCGCCATGTCCACCCGCATCCATCGGCGCATCATCTTGTCGTGCCGAGGGAGGAACATGCGGTTGAAATCCTTGTACCTCCCCTCGCTCCCCACGATCTTGTCAATCGCCACGGTCCGCATTCCGCGATAGGTCTCTGAGTCGGGCTTGAGCAGCGCGCGCACGTCCCCCAGGGAGAGCATCTCGTCGCGCTGCGGCTTGAGAAGAGAGAGGATGCGCATGAGGGTTTCCCGTGTCCGCAGCCTGCTGAAATCGGAGCGGGCCCAGGAAGAGTACAGTGCCTCGTTCATGGGGCGCTCTCCAGGTCGATCACGACATGGTCATAGGCATTGATGATGGTGGTGTTCTGGTACTGCGCCTCACGGACGGCGTTCCTGTCGTAGAGGTGCACGTGCCCGTGCACGAGGTAGCGCGGCTTGAAGGTCCTCATGAACCAAAGAAAGATCCTGAACCCCGTGTGGCAGGGGTCGGGGAGGTCGTTGATCCCATAGGGAGGGGAATGCGTAATGAGCACATCCAAAAACCGTCCGTGAAAGATCCGATGCCAGAGCATGCGCGGAACCAGTCGGAGAATGGCCAGGAACATGGTGAAATCCGTGTATTGGTTCTCCCCCCCATTGTACCAGATGCTGCCGCCCAACCCCGCGATTGCAAGGCCTTGCACGCGCACGACCTTCCCTTCCAGGCATGTGGCCCCCCCCGCGTGCTCCCAGGGGTTCCCGCGGCGGTCAAAGAGATCCAGCCGGTTTCCGAAAGCCGCTCGCTCCTCCAGGTGGTGATTACCGAACACGAAAAAAAGAGGCTTGTTCAGGACACTCACGATGAAATCGTAATACTCCAGCGTCAGGTCGCCGGCGCTCAGGACCATGTTCACATTGCCATACCTCTGTTTCAGGCCGGTGCTGTAGATGAAGGGGTCCACATGATCCGCTATGCAGAGGAGTCTCATCGGTTGTCCCTGAATATAGTGAATCATGCTTAGGGGTGCAACGCCGATAGGGACCTCTCCCTTGCGGGCTTTGACAAAAATACAGATTGGGAATATAAATACATCAAACCATACCCTAGGAGGGGCATTATGGATAAAATGGAGATTCAGGAAAAAATCATAGATATCCTGACAAAACATACATCGATTGATCGCGCCTCTTTCACTCCGGAAAAAAACCTCAAGCTGGATCTGGGCCTCGATTCCCTTGACGTGGCTGAGATCGTCTATGAGCTGGAAGAGACTTTCCATATCACCATCTCCGATGATTCAGCGGAAAGAATCCTCAAGATCTCCGATACGGTCGATTTCATTTGCGAACGGATCAACGCCGCGCCGCACGACAGCCTCCCGGTCCAAGAGCACTGAACAGAGGAGAGTGTCGGCCTTCCCACTCCTCCTTCCCACAGAAATGCATCAAGCCTGGGTCTTGCGCACCGACGATTGAAGAGAGAGGCTGTCCATGTCTTTCGGATGCATGAGCCCGTCGCCGCGCGGCGGGCTCTGCGGTATACTTGAGGGAGGGAGCCACATGATGAAGCGAATCGCGATTGCCTGTGCGCTTCTCATCGCCGCGACCGCTGCGTTCGGCGCTTCGGAGTTCTTCGACAAGGGGGAGGCGCTCTTTGTCCAGGACAAGCCCCAGGATGCGCGGCCGCTCCTGGAAAGCGCGCTCACAGATGATCCGAACAACGAAAAAACCTACCTCTACCTGGGAATCATCTACCAGCAGCTCGGCGACGCGCAGAAAGCCATCGCCATCCTGAAGCGCGGTCTTGCCATCGCTTCCGCGTACAAGGAGCTGTTCTACTACAACATGGGCAACAACTACTTTTCCCAGAAGGAGTACAGCTTCGCGGAGGAGATGTACACCAATGCCGTCTCGGTCAACAAGAACCTCGCCCCCGGCTACCTCAATCGCGCAAACTCCCGGCTGCAGCTGCAGAACCTCGATGGCGCCCTGGCCGACTATACCCTTTTCCTCCAGCTTGCGCCGAATGACGCGCAGCGGCCGAACATCGAAAAGGTCATTGGGCTGATCCGTCAGGTCCAGGACGACCAGGAAAAAGCGCGCCAGGCTGAAGCGGCCCGGCAGCAGGCGCTCCTGAACGATGTCACCAACAGCCTCAACAGCGCGGGAGATGCCACAAAGAACCTGTCCGTGGAATCCATCAATGGCCAGACGGATCCGGTGAACGTCGATATCAAGGATTGAGGACCAAGGGATATGCAGAAGATCCAATCAGGAAAAGGCCGTTCCGCCGGCCGCCCCGCGGCGCCGCGCTCGCCGCGACGGAAGGGCGCGGGTTTCCTGGGGATCTCCGCGCCCCTCCTGATCGGAATCGTCATCGGCCTCTGCGTCCTTGCCGCGGGCGGGACGGTGCTGGGAATAGCCCTGAAAAACAACGCGGCCGCGGCCAGGGTGGCTGATGAGCTGAAGCGCGTTGACTACTATACGAGCAAGGGCGAGTACGAGGAGGCCCTGAAAATACTTAACACGCTCAGCATAGACGATTCCAAGGTGAAGGCGGCGCTCGACGACGTTCTTGCGCGCAAGCAGGCGGCTGAAGAGGCGGCCAAGCAGAGCGAGCTGGCCGCGCTCAAGGCGCAGCAGGATCAGCTAAAGGCGGGGCTGGCGCAGCTGGGCAGCACCCTGAAAGGCCAGCAGCAGATCGTCGTGCAGCAACCCGCAAAGCCGGTGCCCGAGGACGCCACGGCCAAGGAGAAGGAGCTGCAGAAGAAGGTTCAAGACCTCATGCAGAAGGGAGCGGCGGCGTTCAACGCGGGCCGCTACTCGGAGGCGCGGAAAGATTTCGAGCAGGCGGCGACGCTGGCGCCCGACAACTCCGATGCCCTGGCCTATGCCGGGCTTTCCAACCTCCGGGAGAACCCCTCGGACGCCGCGACGGTCCAGAAGGCCGTGGATTTTTCCAACGCGGCCATTGATAAGAATCCCGACAACTGGGTTGCGCACAAGACGCTGGGAGAGATCTACGACAGCCGCAAGCTCTCCGACGCGGCCATGCAGGAATACAAGACGGTTGCCCGGCTCAATCCCAAGGACGTTGACGCGTGGTACGCGCTGGGCAAGCTCCAGTACCGGGCCAAGCAGTTCACGGACGCGCTGAAGTCCTTCGAAACCTGCGTGGCGTTGAAGCCCGATTTCACCACCGCGCATTTCAACCGCGGAATGACGCTGGTTCAATTGGGAGACAAGGCCAAGGCCATCGACGCTTTCAGGTCCGCGATCGCGACCAAGAAGGATTCCGCTGACGCCTACTATATGGTCGGCTATCTGCTGCGGGACAGGGGCGACGATGCCGGGGCCCTGGATTCGTTCAAGCTCGCGGCCCAGTATGCGCCGGACAATGCCGGCTACGCGCGCGAGCTTGGCTCCGCCTACATGACGCGGGGCGACTACGCGGGCGCCGAGACCGCAATGGTGAAAGCGCTTTCCCTGGATCCGGAGAACCCCATAGCCAACTACAACATGGCTTCCATAAAGATCAAGCTGAACAAGCCGCGCGAGGCGCTCCCCCTTGCCCAGAAAGCGGTGGCCAAGGACGGGGGATCCGCCAGCAGCCTCTACATTCTGGGTCTTGCGAATGAAAAGCTGGGGAACATCGACGACGCGGTGAAATACTATGCGCAGTCCACGCAAAAGGACCCGAAGTTCTCGCCCACGCTGATCAATCTCGGCGCGTTGTACGACAGCCGGGGAATGCCGGAGAAAGCGCTGCCCCTTCTCCTGGCCGCCCTGGATATCGTGCCTGAATCCTACGAGGTGCACAACAACCTCGGCAATGTCTACCTGCACCAGCAGCAGTACCAGGACAGCATTACGCACCTTGCCAAGGCGCTCTCCCTTCAGCCCGACTCCATGGTCACGGAATACAACCTGGGGCTGGCCTATGCAGAGAATGGACAGACCGCGGAGGCCAAGACGGCTTTCCTCGATGTGCTCTCCAAGGATGCCTCGAACCTGGACGTGTACGCCACGCTTGCCCAGATC
Source organism: Spirochaetia bacterium (assembly GCA_049519415.1). Lineage (GTDB taxonomy): Bacteria > Spirochaetota > Spirochaetia > SZUA-6 > Fen-1364 > Fen-1364. The sequence continues at coordinate 35,520 of JBEKQU010000042.1, read as the reverse complement.
TACGTGAAAGAAGGGGACAAAAAGGACGCCCAGGACCTGCTCTCCAAGCTGATCGCCAAGAGCCCGAAACAGTCGCTCAAGGATGAGGCGCAGAAGCTCCTGGACCAGCTCAAGTAGGGCCCGAGCTCGGCAGCCATCTCGACACACGCGGCCGGATCAGGGTTTGTGCGGACGGTCCACCAACTTCAGCAGACTTTCCTCGGTCAGCTCGTGCCAGATTGGCCTGCCGTGGGGGCAGCGAGGCACCTTCAGCCGCAGCGCCTGAGCGCACAGGTCCCGGGCCATGACCGGGTCCACCTGCTCGCCTTCCTTGATAGCCATCCTGCACGCTGCCGTTGCCCGGAAAGCGTGCTGCCATTCCTCGCCGCCCACGCCGCGCACGAGCTCCACCAGCCGATCCTCCGGCAGAGCGCGGAAGTCCTCGGCAAGCGCCGTTACCTCCCACGCGCGGGCGCCGGCATGCCGGAGAGCGATTCCCATGGCTTCAAGCTCATCACGGACAAGCGAAAGCCTCCCCTCCTCCTGCTCGGAGACGTCGAAGCACAGGGGAAAGAGCATCTCCTGAAGCGCCGGCGCCCGCGCGCAGAGACGCTCAAAGATGATCCGTTCGTGCGCGGCGTGCTGGTCCATGATCAGGATCCGGCCGGGCAGCTCGAATACGAGAAAAACCCCGAATACCTGGCCCAGGAACCGGATGCTCTTCCCTTCCGGCTCAGGCCGACGAGGGGGCTCGGGCCTAAAAGGAATAGAAGCGAGAGACCCCGGTGATGAGGCTACGTGCCTCACTTCCCCTGGCGCTGCCTGAGCCGCGGGGGGCGCAAGCGGCGCGCTTCGCGGCTGGAGCATCTTCCTCACAGCGGAAACCACCGCGCGATGCACCTCGGGGAGGTTGCGGATACGAACCTCCTTTTTTGCCGGGTGGATGTTGAAATCAACGAGAGAAGGGTCAATGTGGACAAAGACGAACGCCGCGGGAAACCAGCCCCCGGGGAGATAGCCGCTGAATCCGAACTCCGCTGCCTGCGCGAGGGAGAACTCCGATACACGTCTTCCATTCACGAAGCATTGCAGCAGCTTCCTGTCCCTTCGACGCAGATCCGGACTGCCCGCCACCACGCGCACGGTGAACCCTTCTCCCATTTCAGTTGTTTCCGCAAGCAGCCGGGAATCGACCATCTTCGCATACGCCTGGCCGATCCTTTCCACCAATGATGCCGCCGGCAGGGAGAGTTTCAAATCGTTGTCCGTGAAAAAACGAAACGAGAGACTAGGATAGCTGGCTGCCCTGTCGACGAAAATGGTCCTGCAAAGCCCTGATTCCGCGGAAACGCTTCGGAGGAATTTTTTTCTTGCAGGATAGTTGAAAAAAAGCTCGGAGACGTCCACCACCGTTCCCTTCCTGCCCTGGCAGGCAGCGAGGCTCTCCAACCTCCCTCCCCGCACCTCCAGGCGATGAGCCGGCGCCTCCCCTCCCAGGCAGCTCACCATGACCATATTGCTGCAGACGGCTATGCTGGAAAGCGCCTCGCCCCTGAATCCCAGGCTCGCCACCCGCAGCAGATCCTCTTCGCTCTCTATCTTTGATGTCGCGTGGGGCTGCCAGCACAGGCCTAGATCATCCAGCCCCATGCCGGCGCCATCATCCACGACGCGCACCCGGGAAAGGCCGCCTGCCTCAAGATGCACGTCAATGGCGCCGGCGCCTGCGTCAATGGCATTGTCAAGAAGCTCTCTTACAATGGAAAACGGCCGGTCGATGACCTCGCCGGCCGCTATCTTTCGGGAAACTTCGTCCCGGAGGATCCGTATCCTCCGGGACTGGGGAAGTGTTTCGGGCATCCGCCGTCTACAGGTGCACCTGCGTCTGTATGGAGAGCGTGGTGTTCAGCTCAGGGAGCAGCGATCCGGCAGTATACACCAGTGAGCCGTCGGGGTTGTGTTGCGCTGTCGTGGTGTACAGCAGCATGATGTCGAGAATCTCGGTCACCGGGTAGACGATCGTTGCGCTCACCAACGTGTTCGCGTCGAAAGGGTTCAGGCCTTTGCCGGCGCCCTCGTTCAGGATCGTCGGCAGGAAGTTCGTCCTTTCGTAGGACAGGGACCCCGAAATGTTGACTACGGGGATTACGCCTTTTGCAAGGGTGAACTTGGCCACGAAGTGGTCGTTGCCGAAATTGAAATTGCCCGTGACGGGGTCCTGGGACCACGGCCAGAAGTAGCTGAGGGTCAGGCTGAACAGCTTCGGAAGAGTCACGCTGCCCTCTCCGTAGATTCCCGTGGTCTGAGTATCGTAGGCTGGGTCGGTCGGGTTGTTCAGATAGGTGAGCACGCTACTCAGGTACTGGGCCCTCTCCCTCTCGTAGCCCGCGTTATAGAAGTCGGGGAGGAACGCTCCCGTGTAGTCTCTGAACTCCACCCTCCATGTAGCGTCTTTGATGATCAAGTTGCCGAACAAACCCGCGGCAACGCCCCAGTTTTTGATGTCCGTAATGTCGCTCATCCCGCCAGGGAAGATTGCATTCAGGGCAAGCCCGCTTTTCGTCTTGGCGTAGATGCCTTGGTAGGCGGTATCCGTCGGCTCGGTGCGGAAATAGGGAAGCATGGCCGCCCCATCGGCGAACGCCACAATGCTGAAGAAGTCGCTCTCGAAAAAGGGCAGATCCAGGTCAACACCGGGGTTGATGAAAATAGGATCTCCCACATCTGCCGCGCCTTCAGGCCAGTCTATGGCAGGGTCCCAGTCGACCAGGGTGGTGAATCCAAGCGCCGCCTTGAATCCCTTCACGGGGCGCAGGTAGAACCTGCCGCCGAAAATATCGGGGGATGTTGCGTCGTTGACCATGGCTTCCAGCCCGACGACGCCGAAGTCCATGCCGACATTCACGCCGACGCGCCGCACGGCGGGGAAGTCCGCGTCATTGGCGAAATTGCGCATGATCAAGCCGTGGCCGATCGTAATGTCGTCGAGGTTTCCCAACTTGAAGAAGAAAGGATCCCTCTGCTGGCCCCATTCCAGGTACCTGATCTTGAGAAATACATCCGTGGCAGCGTCCTCAATCGTGGGCCATAAGCCGGTCTGGTCGGTGCCGAAGCTCCATTCGTTGTTGCCCAGGGGATGATACCAATCCGTCGGGTTGAACATGTCCCCATTGTAGATGATGGGCAGATAGAGAGAGGCCTTGAGCGGACCCACCGAGAAAGTGGGTTGGATGACAACGGAGGAATACGTGGTGTCGCCGATGGTGAGAGAGCCGATCTCCATCCCCAGGATGTCCCTGAGCTTGGCCATGATGCCGTCCATGAAGCTCGGCTTGGCGGGCTGGGCGGGGGCGGCGGGCTGGGCTGGAGCAGGAGCGGCGGCGGCCTGATTTCCCGTCTGCAGGGACGCCTGGTATTCCCTATTGGCTTCCAGGGTCTGCTCCACGTCGAGCTTCACGAATTTCATCTCGTTCATCAAGCTATCCAGCACGTCTTTCGGGATCTCCACCGCCTGGAAGGTGGAGGCCAGGGCATCGGCAAACATGCCCTGCGCAACGTCGATGGCTTCTCCTGCCGCGTTCTGGATCCACCCGGTTCCTTCTAGCGTGGAGAGCTTCGCGAAAGACCCCTCCTGGAACTCCACCACGACATCGGATCCACGGACGCCGCAGACCGCCGAGGCTGTCTTGATCTGGTACTGGTCCTTGCCTGAAGCCTTGCCAGCGACCGTTCGGACCTTGCCCACGGCAAGGGAGAACACGTCCTGGCCGCCGGTTTCGGTGCGCAGCTTTTCCAGCTTGAAGTTCGTGTTCTGCGCCAGCTTGATGATCGTTTTGGTGTGGATCAATTGCAGCTCCGCCACGTCCCCTTTGCCGGTGATGACGGTCCAGCCGATCTTCAGCTCATCGCCGAGCTGTGGGTCAGGAACGGATACGCCTTTCTCATCCTTGACGTCGAAAACGCCGCTGTTGTTCTCAAAATACTCCAGAGTGACGGAGATTGCCGCCGGCTTTGTGGTTGCCGGCGCGGACTGCGCAAAAGCGAGCCCCGGTAATGTCAGGAGGGTCGTCGCCACAATCGCAACTATGACTCTTATCCTCATACTATCCTCCGTTTCCTAGAAGAGTTGTATCGAGCTCTGCAACCCGGACGTGATGTTCCATTCGGGCGTTTGGGTCGGGTCATACACGATCTTGTAGACAAAGGAGATGACCGCCGGTCCCGACTTGAAATTGAACTGCGCCTGGATGGCCGCGTTCTCCGCGCTGATGAGGTCGCCGATGGTCGCGATTGCCTTTTTGTCGTAGCTGAAATCGAACGTAATGCCCGGCACCACCCCCTCCCCTAGAGATACTATAGCACGCAGGTGCGGATAATCCAGCAGAGCCTGGTCAGGGGTCGGCGCTGCCGGTGGCGCCGCAAAAGGTCCGTCCATGCTCACGTTGACAACGATCTTGTCATTGAGCGCTGACGCGCCGATGCTGGCCTGCCAGCCTATCGTGGCGTCGGAGTATGATATCCCGGAGGAGACTATCTTGTACTGCTGGTCCCTGAAAATGTCATAGGTGGGACCGAAGTAGTCGGGTATGAAGTTTTCTCCAAGAGCGCGCAGCTGCAGGCCATAGGTGAAGATGTTGATGAGCTTCCCTCCCACCCCAATCATGCCGCCCCACGACTCACCCTGGATCGAATCCACGTCGGTGAAGGCCAAAAGGGATACCACGTCTTTCACGTATACGATGGGCACCCTCACGTCGCCGCCGAATGCCGTCACAGGGGTCGCGGCGGGAAGGGTGCCTTCAGAGGCGGTGTTGAAGTACGGGTTGGTGTCAACAACCCCCGTGAATCCGATCTCCATGTTATTAAGGATGGGAATCGATGTGGAGACCAGCGGCCGAGCATACAGCCGGGCGCCCAGCACGTCGAACTCCGCGAGATTGCCGACAACGGCTTGCATGCCGACGTAGGGGAACTTGAAAAGATTTCCGTCAAGGCCCGCTTCCAGGCCGAAATGTCTTTCAGCGGGAAGAAACAGCGTGTTGTCGTAGTCGCCCATGATGAACCCGTCGCCGAGGGTCCCGTCGTTGAACGATCCGAGCTTCACGTACAGGGGATCGGTCGGTTGTCCCCACCTGATGTACATGATCTTGGGCAGGTAAAGTGCCGCAATGGATTGCAGCGTGACGGTAGCCGGCACCCAGTCCGCCTGGCGAATCTGGAAGGAGTTATCGGGTCCGGTGAACCGGTAGTTGATCGTGACGGCCAGTCCGATCCCGAAGGGACCGAAGGAGAGGTCCGGAGTAAACCCCAACGACTGGTAGGTGTTCGTCACAGGGAGTCCTGTCGTGGGATCAGTCTCATTATAGGTTTGCACGCCTATGCCGAGGCTCATGCCAAAGCCGAGGCTGTTCGCCGCGGGGGCGGCATCCTCGGAGAAGGCCGGTCCAATTGCCAGACATGCCAGGAAAAGAACCACCGCGAGACGCCTGAAAGCCGTAGCCATGGAGACCTCCTTGAAAACTGTAAGAATTATATACCATGCATGCGGATAAAACTATCTCCCCCCTGCTGGAATGTCAAATCAGAAAGAGAGCTTCGCTTCCAGCGCGGCGCGCACGGCAAGACGCCAGACCATGCCGCTGGCGCCGGTATTTTCCATGTCAGCGCCCAGGTTGAAGCTTGCCTTGATGGTTCCGTATTTTTCATAAACGAGTGAGGTTGCGTGGCCCAGCACGAGCGTAAAGGGATGGAATGAGCCGGCGTCCTGGTAGCCGATAGTGATCTCTGCGCTCTCCCGATTCTCCCAATGCGCGGTCTTGCCGACTTCAGCCGCAATATAGGGGAGCTGTACGCCTCCTGGCGGAAAGACTTTCCAGTCCAGCAGCGCCTGCATGTCGTTTGACAAGATCGTGGAAGGCGATCCGAGCGTGGCGGTGGTCTGGTCTCTTTTCAAGGTCTCCAGCAGCGTCAGCACATTATCGCCTTTGCCCGTGAACGTTGCATACGCTTCGACGGACAGCGTTGCCAAAACAGGCGACACAGGCACCACGCTCGGATCCCCCTCCACGGACGCGCTGAGGCTGAGACTGTATTCGTCCGTCCGGACCCAGGGTAGAAATGGATACACCCCCAGCGCGCCAAACAGGTTGACCGCACGGGTCGTGGTCTTGAGCCTGATGTACGCCACGGTTTGGGAGAGCTCCTGCGTTTTCATGAAATCCTGTCCAATGGCCAGCTCGATGCTGGAGGGAATGATCAGGTCCAGGAGTCGGGCGCCGTAGCTGCGTTGGAGGGCGACGTCCAGGTAAGGGCTGTACGTGCCTTGCGTGTAGGTGCCGAGACTCGCCGACTCCCAGTCCTGCAGAACAGTGCCGGAATTATCCTCGAATACTTCGGCAATCGGAATGGCCTGCAGGATGTATGTCTGGCCCAGGAGAACGCGCGCCAGCTCATCCGTTTCCGCTTCGAACCGGGGTCCGGCCACCGGCGCCGTGGTGAGGCTGAGATCCCGGTTATAGGAGACGCTGAGACTGTCCGATGAATCGCTCTGCCCCAGCTTCATGAGCAGGGCAAGGGAAAGTGTAAGGTCGTTCTCCTGGGTGAATCCCGTCGTGCTGTAGTCTGAGCCATCAGCGCTCGCCTCGGCCTGGATGCTGAACCCCACAGGGGCAGCGGGGATGCCTGCCGTGATCCCGAGCTGCTCTTTCCGCGTCACATCGGCGCCTTCCTCCCAGGGAAGCACAAGTCCCGCTTCACGAAGCCACCGCGCGCCGTACCACTCCTGCTGCAGCGTGTAGTCGGCAACGGTTTGCGAGAGGGAAAGGGTGGACGTTATGGCAAGAGGCGAGAAGGGGCTCAATGAGAGACCCGCCTGCCAGGACTGCGTGAGCAGACCAGTATTTTCGGTTTCATCCGCGTCCGCGTTTGCGCTGGTGTCGAGGGACAGGGACAAAAAGGGCCCGGCGCGCAGGGCCAGGGAGTCCTCGCGAGAGAAGCCGCCGGTGCCCGTGACGAAGAATGCGTCCGTGAGCGTGAGGGGGGAGCTGAGGGTGGGAAGGATTATCTTATGTCCGCCAGCAACGCTGATGGTTCCCCCGACATCCTGCAGAGTCAGGTCCACGCTCGATCGGGTGAAGAGCAGATCCGCCTCGGCGTGCGTCCGCGATGACAGGTCCTCGCAGGGAAGAGGCGTTCCGTACAGGGAGGAAAACCCCGCCGAGGAGAGTGATACATCTTCGCGGAGAGCGGCATTCGAAAGCAGGGGGACTTTTCCCGCGCTGAGAAGCGTGCCGGGGAAAGCCGCTGAGAAGGTTCCGACAAGGGCCACGCCTGCCGCGCCGGCCGGGTCCGTGCCATACACTTCATCCACATAGAGCGCCCCGGGATGAGAGGAGGATGCCGGCACATCAATTTGGAGGAACGACAGGCTGCCATACGAAGCATCGAATTGCGTTGGGCTCCCGGCGGACACGCCGTCTATCGTGACCGCCTTGCTGGATACCCGCACCTCATGCCAGGCCGTGTCAGGCGCAGTCACGCTCCATTTGATCCCGGCGCCCGTAGCATCGATAAGGGAGAACTTGCTGGTCGTTCCCGCGGTCGTGCTGCGCACGTAGGAGACGATGGTCTGATACTGGATTCCCCCGGTTCCCTGGGAGGAATATCCTTTTACCGAAAAGTAGGAAACGCTTTTTCCCCACAGTATCTCCAGCACTTCATTGGTTTCAGAATTGGGATGGAAAAGCGCGTACGTTGTCGGGTATTTAACATCCATGCGTGAAGCTGCGCCGGGGTCATTCGATGACAGATCCTCCGCGACCTGCCGGACCGAAATATCGGGCCTGTCGGTCGCCACGGTGGGGATCGGCCAGAATGGCGAGCCTTCGATTGAGAGCGAATCGATGATCAAGGTTCCGCTGACCTCATCCGCTGATGTGATGCCTGTCGCCGCGATGATGAGCCTGATGCCGCGCGTCTGCAGCAGCTTCTGCCGCTCATCGTCAGTGAGGGTAAAGGTGACCGTCTGCCACTCAGAGCCCGCGGAGAGCTGAATCGGATTTCCCTGGGCATCCAACAACGTGACGATCCTGTTGGCATCCTCGAGATCCAGGATGCTGTTGGCATTGCGGTCTTCCGTATCCAGCTTGCCGTTTCCCTGCAGCTTCGGCCCTGCCCCCACCTTCAGGACAATGCCGGAGTGCGCCTGGTCGACAAAGGGGAATCCCGCGTCAGCCGAAGAGGACTCGGCTTTGAGCATGCCGCTCCCATCCAGATCCTCGGAGATGCTCCCGATCTGAAGGTAGAGGGAAGCGCCGCCCGTCTGAGAGGGCACCCGGTAGCGTATCGTAACGGACCGGGCGGTCGACAGGTCGAAGTCGCTGCCCGATGAAATCGGGATCTGTGTGCCCACCCACGATGTGCCGGTCTGGTCAAGGGAATACTCCATCACAATGTTCTGGGCGTTGAGGTTCCCGTTGCTGCCGAGGACATTAAAGGGACCCATGCGATACCCATTGGCATACGGCATCTGGGGCGGTGGGGGACTTGTCTCAAAGGGCAGGAGGGTGACCGAGCCCAGGGCTCCATAACTGTGATAGTCGCTATACCAAAGCTTGCCGCGGTTGAGCTGGGTCAGGGTGAGTCCCGCGATTTCGCTCGCATCCGGAGCGCTCGCCGGATATGCGTTGTCCTCGGAAAGGTCCAGCGCAATGGAAGCGCCCTCCATTCCAAAGAGCCTGAGTATCCCCGAGGTGTCAGGATTGGTGTATGAAACGCCGGCCTGCACCGAGTAGGCGAGCGTATCGGTTTTTCCTTCAAGCCCGACCGCGGCGATCGCCGTGCCGGACTTTTCATACGGCTCCTGCGAATAGCTCCACGGGTCCGCGTTCCAGCGCACTCCGGCGGAGAGGGAAAGCAGGGCCCAATCGGCCAGCGGGATCTGATCCTTCCAGGCCAGGAGAATATCGCCCCCGGTGATTCCCTGTTCCGTCGTGCGATACGTGACCACGATCCTGTCGGTCGGAAGGATGTTCATCAGCATTGTCAGCTTGCCCGAGATGGGCTCCACCTCGAACCGGGTCTCCGCCACCCCGTTCACCGTCACCTGCACCGAGCCGGGCACTATGTTCTGCTCCAGCGTGTAATCCGATACAGGGTTCAACGTCTGGACAATGATGTCGAAATCCAGGGAGCCGGACAGCGAATCGCGGTTCGGCCCGTAGAGAAGGCCGTTGGGATCACTGAAGGGATAGAAGTTGCCAAAGGTGGCCCTCATGCTCATGTTCTTGAGGAACATGAATCGTTTGTTGGGAGGATCGCTCTGGAAGATCATTCCCGTCGGCAGGGAGGCGGAGACATCCTTCACGTTGAACGAATAGGAGATGTTGGACGCATCCGAAGGGGGAGTCGAGGTGAAGGGATAGGAGTTGTCTATTTCGAAAGGAGAATTGTCCCCGGGCTCCCAGAGCAGCAGGCAGTCGCCGATGCCCGGAATCGTGACCCTCCTGTGCGTCATGTCCAGTCCCAGGTATTGTGCCGGAACGGACCAGCTAAAGGGCTGGGATTGGGTGGGATCCCGCGTAGAGCCGTAGGGCGCGCCAAGGTCGCCCTCCTTCGGCAGCGAAGCGCCGCTGGTGGCCCCCACAGGGCTTCCGCCCTTTGTGTAATATACCAACACCCTGCCCTTTATGGGATTGCTTAAGCTGACAAGCCCGAGCGTTGAGTCCAGGACCACGTCGTCATAGGTTGCCTTGCGGTATTTCCTGCTCCCATCCGCGGCGCCGGATATGTACGTGCCGGAAGGATCTTCCAATAATACCTGCAATGAATCCTTGTCCAGGCCGACATCCGGGAGGAAGAAGTACGTCCCCCGAATGTACTCGTTTATGCCGATCTCCTGCACCACCAGCTCATTGGCGCCCACAAAGGTCTTCTGCTTGCTCTTCGTGGCGTCCCAACGGAGAAGGAAATCGTTCGTTGTGGAACCGGAGGCCAGTTGGGCCGTGACGCCGAGGGAGCCGAGCGGCTGGCCGGGGATCTGCAGGAGAGGGCTCGGGGCGATCGTGACGTCGGCGGTGCCGAGAACGACCGACTGCAGCGCCTCCCCCTGCGCGCCCTTGTACCCAAGCTGCAGCGAGTTGTCCGAAAAGCTTCCAATGATGGAGGCATTCATGTAGAACCGCTTCAACAGCTCCAGGGAGACGGTGATGTCGGGCGTCTGGCTGAAGATGAAGCCATTGTCGATCGAGGGGAAGGAGTCCAGGAGCTGCACATTGAGCCCCGGCACGAACAAGAGACCCGTGCCGAAAGAGACCCCCGCTGTCCAGGAGCCTAGAAGGTCGAGGTCCACATCCACGGACCCGAGCTTGCTGGAGAATATCGTGGTGGGCGCTTCGGGCGGGGGCATGACAATGTCCGCGGCACCCGCGCCGGCTGCGGTGAAGAGCAGCGCCAGGCCGATCAATAATCGCACGGCGGTGGCATGGGAGAGCGCCATGTCGATGTCATTATCGTACGGAACAGCCGTTCATGTAAATGATTGCCCGGGCCGAAAATATGAGATGTGGAATCCCCTTCCGATTCAATCGCCCGATTCGCGACCCGGCTGCTTGAAACGCCGAACCTCCGCCAGCTTTCCGCGCTGCAGAAGGAGGAGCAGGCCCTCCAGTTCCTGCGCGCCAATGGCCAGCAGCTGCTGCCGGTCTTTGCCTCGCTTGGCCTGGACGTGAGCCGGGGCTGGCGCGAGCCGGCAGCCTTGATCGCGCGCGCCCTCCGAAGCGAATCGGACAGGCTCATGGAGGGAGAGCTTGCCGCGTTCTTCTCCTCCCGGCTGGGTCTCTCCTTTTTTCCCGCGCTCGCGGGAGGCCGGCAGGCTCCGGGGCGGACGCGCGATGAGCTGCGCATCCTGCTGCAGCGCGTCTCTCGGCACCCTATTGCCCGCGGCGCGCTTGCGGGATCCTTCCCTGCCGCCCAGTCGGACCTGGCGGACCGGTATATCCCGCAGGCATACGAACGAAAAAAATTCATCTACGTGGAGATCACGCGCGTGCAGCGGCTCGGCCTCTCCCCGGCCGAGCTCGTCGATCTGGTCCGTCTCACCCTCCTGCTTCGTCCGGCAGCATACCTTTTCATCACGCCCGGCGAGACGATCGAAAAGGACGCGGGATTCGCGCCCCTCCAGGAGCCGTATTTGCAGAAGATCCTCCCCAGCATTTCGTCGCAACTCCCGTCCTTCCCCGGGCCCATCGTCAGCATGGGGCTGCGCGGCACGCTCGCGTTCCCCGATACCACAAACGTGGAGGCGATCTCGCGGATAGCGTTCATCCTTGCCCTGCGCGGACGCTCGCTCACGCCCTCCCTGGTCGTCGACCGGGGCGCGGACACGCCGGACAAGAGCTGGTTCAACGTGAACCGGAAGAACGCGAAGTGGCATGGCCTGGATGCGCGCATGCTGGACGAGCTGTACACAATCGCGGCCGAGAACGGCTGGTAGGAGCCCATGATGCGAAAGGCAGCGGAAATTCTTGAATCCATCGTCATCGTAGCCATCGTTCTCGTGCTCGTGCACACCTTTCTCGACGATTTCTCCATCCTCGCGGGCTGGACGGTGGTTGCCCGCGAATGGATAATATGGATCGGGCTGGGCTTCGACGTTTTTTTCACCATTGAGTTCTTCACCCGTCTCTACGTGGCCCTCTCCCGGCATGAAACCGGGGAGTATTTTTTCCGTCAGCGCGGCTGGGTCGATTTCTTCGCATCCATTCCCCTTCTGGTCTTGAACTCGCTGCCGCACGCCCTGGCGCTGCTTGCCGGCGCGGGGCTTATCACGGGGCTGGGGAGCTTTCTGAACGTCCTCAAGGTCATCAAGGCGGTGCGTATTGCCCGTGTGCTCCGGCTCCTCCGGGTCATCAAGCTCTTCCGCGGGATCCGCTACGCCAGGTCCCCGATGGCGCAGAGACACATCTCCATCATCACCACCACTGCCGTGACGATCCTCGTCGTCTGGACCGTGTGCTCTTCCACATTGGAGGGCTTCGGCATCCTTCCTGGGCTGGAAGCAACGTACGACGAAGGACAGGCCCTGCGCGTCCACTCGATCGCTGACCCCGGCCCCGCCGCTCCCGGGCTGGCCCTGCGCGCGGCGGCAATGGCTGCCGTGGATCCCGCCATCCTTGTCGTGCGGCCGCAGGGCGGGACCTCGGTTTGGTCGCGCTTCGCCCCCGCTTACTACGCGGCGTACTTCATGCCCGGCGACTACGCCTATTTCGCCGCGAACGGAGTGGAAGTCTTCCTCGACGCGCGACCCTCGGACAAGGCCGCCGCGCGCGAAGCCATGGTGTTCTTCTCAGCAATCATGCTGGTCGTGCTGGGCTTCCTGATCCTCTATGCGCCTCGCTTCGCGCTGGGCATTTCAGATCCCCTCCATGTCATGAAGCGCGGCATGGCGGAGAGCGACTACAACCTGGAGGTGCGCATCCCCGCCCACCAGGCCGACGACGACGTTTTCGAGCTGGCGGCCCTGTACAATGCCGTTTTCCTTCCGCTCAAGGACAGGGCGGGCGAGGGCGGTGATGCCCCGGCCGGGGGGCTCTCGGTCGACGACGTGCGTGAGCTCGTGGACAAGGGCTAGAGCCTTCATGATGGTTGTATCGATGATCCAGTTCCGCATCGAGCTGCCGCCCATGGAATCCATCAAGGAAAAACGGCGGATCGTATCCTCTTTGAAGGAGAAGCTTGCCAACAGGTTCCACCTGTCGGTAGCGGAGGTGGATCTTCAGGATTCGCTGCGCTATGCGCAGATTGGAGCGGCCGTGGTCTCCAACTCGCGAAGCTTCGGAGAGTCGGTCATGCACAAGGCCCTGTCGTTCGCTGAAATGAACTGCGAGGGCGTTCTGATCGATCCGCAGGTGTTCTCGGAAACATTTTAGGGGCGTCCCCCCGCCGAGGCGGCACGGCGCGCTTCGGCGGTGCTATGCCGGGTGCTCGGAGCCTTCCTTCCCCATTTCCAGAAGGTCCATGAGCGCCGCGACGCATTCACGGAAGTCGCGGAGGCTGTCGCGCAGGGAATAGTAGTTCAGGCCGGAATAATAAATCTTGGTGAACACGGAAAAGCTGATTTCGCTGTTCGTCTGCTGCAGGCTCACGTAGCAGCCGAATTCGTAGCAGATCTTCAGCATCTCTTCAAGCTTGCCCTTCATGAGCTGCGAAAAGGCGGGGGGAAAGGTCAGCGCATACGCCAGCTCCAGGAACCTGCTCCCCCGTTCGATGAGCACGCCGGCTTGAAACGCGTCATCATCCTCGAAGGTCGCGGAGTACGCGTTGTGGGACCGTTCGTCCTCAACCACACGGAAGCTGAGCTCGGAAAAGAGCACCGTGACACGGCGTATCCTTTCCTCCATGAGCTGCGATTTCATCCACTCTCCTCTCTCTGCAAGGGTCTCTGCCGCCGCCCGGGCGGGTTTCACCTATCTGCCTTCAGCCAGGCGCCGTGCAAGCCCAGGAGGAAGACCTGCTTTCTGCACCTTCCTCTGTGTCTCCTGCACGGCATATCTGACGCGAATGTTCTTATACACCATCCTGCGCGTGTCTAATATACCAAAAGATGCCAGTGCTATGCCATCCCTCGGCTGGCCTATGGAACCAGGATTGATCAGGTAAACCGTTTCCCCGTCCAGGTCCGTCTGTTCCTGCCCCCTGTGCACCCGCGGCGCTCCGGCGCCTTTCCGTCTGGACACCACCAATGGGTGGTGGGTATGGCCGTGAAGACAGAACCTGATCCCATTATACTTCGCATCGAGGCAATGGTAGCTTTCCGCTATCGAACGGCTGTCCATGAGGTATGCATCCTCATCATAGGGCGTGCCATGGCATATAAGGATCCCTTCTCCGACGTCATGAGGGCCCTCGCGCAGCCTCTTCAACTTTTCAAGGTTTTCTGGCTTCACAGCCTGTCGTGTCCACAGCGCAGCCTCGCGCGCTTCAGTGTTGAACCAATCCAGGCTCATGAAGCCCGCAACCGCCTTGTCATGATTGCCCCGCACCGTTTCCTTGGCCCGGGCGAGGACCATATCCATGCATGCATCGGGGTCGGCGTTGTAGCCGACCAGGTCGCCCAGGCAATATACCACGTCCACGGGCAGCTCTTTGATGCGCGCCAGCACGGCGAGGAGCGCCTCCTGGTTGGAATGGATGTCACTGATGATTGCGCACACCATATCCCGCGGCTCCTTGCCCCTCAGAGCCAGTCCTGCGGCGCGCCGTCATCAGGATCATCCCGGCCGCCGCCGCCTGCCTCGCCCAAGGCGCCGGGCAGGTACTCCGCGTTGATCCGCCAGGGCGCGCTGTAGACATTGGAGACGGCATGCCTGTCCACGCGCGACGCCTCCCTCAACAGGTCTTTCATCAGAGCGCGCCGGTTCTTTTCGGAGTTCGGGCACCTGTTGGGAACGGAGGGCAGCCGCAATCGCGCCGCCAGGCGGGCAATCTCTGATTCGCGCATCTCGCACATCGGCCGAATGATGGAGAGCGCGCCGCCGAAAAATCGCTGGACCGGCATCATGGTCGCCAGCTCCCCATGGAAGAAAAGGTTCAGCAGCGTGGTCCGGGCGATGTCGTCCATATGGTGGCCCAGGGCGATCTTCCGGGCGCCCAGCCGGGTGGCCTCGTCAAAAAGGATGCGCTTCCTGTTGCGTGAGCACGTGTAGCAGCTGAACTTTTTCTTGAATGTCGGAGGAGCAATCCGCGCCGGGATGCGCCGGAAAGGGATTCCCAGCCGGTGGTAGAAAGCGTCGATACCGGCCTTCTCTTCGTCGCTCATGGGGTATTCCCGCCATTCCACCAGGGCCGCATACAGCTCGTACTCGACGGGGACCCACCGTTTGCGCTCCACGAGGGCGAGGCTCATGGCAAGTGAATCCTTGCCCCCCGACACGCCGATCAGCACCTTGTCCCCCGGGCCGATCATGTTGAACCTGTTGATGCCCCTGCCAACATGCCGGGCGAAGCGTTCCAGGAGAAGATGTTCCGGTCCGGGATGGCCGCTCATGCCTGGAACGTGCGGGAGAGATCCATCCGCGCCAGCGCAGCCAGAAGGTCCTCGTCTCTTCGGGCGCTCACGGAGATGGCCCTGAATGAGCGCGGAAAATCGTCTCCGCCCATCCGGTCAAAGACATACGACGTGGCTCCCGGATCAGCCTCGTCGGGCTCCGTCTGTCCGGGATCGATCACGGGAATGCTGATCTCAAAGGAGAGGCGCTCCGGCACGTCCACGATGATGCATTGCGGAGGAACGGCGCGTCCCAGCACGCTGCCCGCCTCTTCGGCGATCATCCTTTCCAGCTCCAGCCGGCTTGTAATGTCCTCCAGGCGCCTGTGCACGGGGTTCGCGTCGGAAAAGGGGAAACGCAGCACCTGTTTGTACAGGAGCCTGTTCCTCGCCTCCTCGATCAATTGAAAGCCGGGGAAAACCCGGGAGTGAAACCGGGCGGAGAACTGCTCATCGTCCAGCCCGTACAGGTCCTGCTTGCCGATCGCCCCTTCGGCGAGCCCCATGGCAACGGCCTTCTTGATCATCGCCGTGGCGATCCGCACCGTCTTGTGCCAGTACACGGTCTTGTACATCAGATACTTGGAGAAGAGTATGTTCTCCAGGGCGGTGATCCCCTTGGGGCTGATTGCCACGCCGTTTTCCGTGTGCGGAAATACCTCCTCGAGAATGAAGTCCACGTCCTGGACCCCATAGGGCACGCCGCAGAAGTAGGCGTCCCGATTGAGGTAGTCCAGCTTGTCCGGATCAAGCACGCCGGAGAGCAGCTTCCAGTAGAAGCCGACGTTCTCCCGACCTGCGTAGGGGGTGCCGTGGTCTATGATGGCCGCCACGGCTTCGGGCTCGATGTGGAGACTGTCCCGGATGACGGGCGCGAAATCTGACAGGATCTGACGCGCAGCCAGGGATTCGTGCGCCTCCACCCGCAGGTCCTTCAGCGAATGGGCGAAGGGATAGTGCCCGATATCGTGCAGAAGCGCAGCGCAGAGAAAAGCCTTGACCCCCTCCAGCGTGATCTCGACATCCCTGTTCTTGCGAACCAGCGTCGTGATCATGCGCCGGGCCAGGTGGAACACCCCGAGGCTGTGGCTGCGCCGGGTATGCGTGGCTCCGGGATAGACAAGGGCCGCGGGTCCCAGCTGCCGGATCCGGTCCAGCTTCTGGAACTGCTCCTGTTCGACGACGCGCAGCAGCGCCCGCGAAACGAAAATGTGCTTCCAGACGGGGTCACGGATCGGTTCCGTATAATCGTTTTCCAGGTGATGGAGCGCTCGATCTGCTTCACGCATGGTGTATCCCGATACAGTATGATGATGCGCCGGCCATGTAAAGCCGTGCGTAGGCAAAGGCCTTGCCGCGCGCGGCAAGCTCCGGGTGACTGGTTTGACGAACGCCAGCGGGAATGATACAAGAAATTATGGGAAAGTGGGTGATCCCGACCACACTCCTCTTCGCGTTCCTGCTCCTCTTCTCATGCCAGAAGAGCGCCAAGCAGGCTGCCCCTTCCATTCCGGCGCAATCACGGAGCGCGAACGAGCGGCCGACAGGAGCGGCCGCGCCTCCGATGGGCACGCGCGCGCTGCCCGGAGCCGCAATTGCCCAGTCAAAAGGCGCGAATGCCCCTGCCGCCGGCGCCGCTCCTCAGAGCGCAGGCGCCGCTGCCCAGAGCGCGAGCGCGCCTCCCGCCAACCAGGCTCAGCCGGCCAAAGCCGCGTCACCACAGCTCACCCCCGCAATCACCCTAACGCAAGAAAGCCCCCCGGCGCAGGGCGAGCAGCCGCGCGCCTTTGCAAGCGCATCGTCTCTCATGGCGCTGGACCACGCAAAGCGCCTGCTGCCGGAGGATTTCAAGATCGGACCCCTGGGCGACGACCGCGGCGAAAAGCCGGATGAAAACAGCGCCATCGCGGCAGCCGAGGCTTTTCTCCAGAGCATCGTGGAGGGCGCCGTCGATACAAAGCTCCTCACCCCTGATTCGCAGGGCATTGTGGCGGACGCTCTCACGTACAGTCTGCAGCAGGGATACAAGCCAAAGTCCTATCGCCTCGGCGCCCCGAAAAGCCAGGACAATGGGGAAATAACCGCGACGGTGCGCATGTTCGGCGCCGACGGCTCGAGCGAGGGCGAGATCTACATTGCGCGGGCGGGGAAGCAGTGGCTGGTCTCGGACGTGCAGCTCAGCCTCGCCCAGATGGCCGTGAAACGGGAACCGGCAAAGGATAAGTTCTTCCCCTCGGCATACCGCTGGCTCCTGGAGGGAAACTGATGGGAACCGAGGTCGGACGGATCGAAAAAGAGTTCGTATTCAAGTCCCTCGTGGACGACAGGGTCCCCTGCGATCTGCACGGCAGCCGCAAGGAATACCGCTGCACGTTTTCCGGAGTGGGCGCCGACCTCCTGGAGTTGTCCCCCGTGGAGGGCACGCTGGAGGGATTCACCCCCGGCGAAGAGGTGCGGATCTTTTTTTACCTGAAAAACAACTACCACACCTTCGCCTCCCGGGTGCTGGAGTCGAGCGCGGACAAGATCGTGGTGCAGCAGCCGCCGGGGGTGTACAAAAACCTGCAGCGCAAGTTCGAGCGCGTCAAGCTCCAAGGCTCCCTCGATGTGTCGTTCAACCTGCAAGGCACCAAGGTGGAGCTGAACTTCCCGAAGTCGGACCGGTTCAGCCCCGTGGAGCCTCCCGAGGAGGACGTGACCTTTGATCCCCGCCGCATCCAGGAGGGGGTGAAGACCTTCCGGATCAAGGCGGAGACCATGGCCTCCGACAACAAGATCGTCATGCTGCGCGATAAGATGCCGCGCTCGTGGGAGGAAAAGACCATCGTGCGCCTGGGCAAATCCCTCTGGATCCCCTCCACCTCCGATGATTTCCCCATCCGGGACCCCTTCCCCGACGAACGGGTCATCACAAAAGGTGAGCTGATCAAAATGGAGGAGGAGGCCGGGGCGCAGCCCTACGTGATCACCAGCAAGCTGGGCAACATTCTCTATGAGAAGACCAAGAAGGACATCGTCTCCGAGCTCTGGTGTCCGGTCCTGTACAACGAATACGTGGTGGGGTATGTGCACGTGTGGAACACCGGGGCCCGTCGCGAGCGGATCTCCCGGGAGCTCATGGAGTACGTCCAGCAGTTCGCCAAGGTCCTCTGCTATTCCCTGGTCACCAATGGCTACTTCAAGGTGGAGAACAGCACCGAGCGGCGATACGAGGCCCCCATCATCGACATGAGCGCTTCGGGGCTGCTGTTCGCGCACACCTCTACCGAGCTCGTCAAGGAGCTGCTGGTGCACACCGACCTGGAGCTGACGGTGCGGTTTGAAAAACACACCATGGCCGTGGGCAGCCGGATCATGCGCAAGTTCCGGGACGCGGAAAACACGTATTTCGGCGTGCTCTTTCTCAGGATCGAACAGGAGGATTTCCACTACCTCTTCCAGTACCTCTATGGGAAGCCTTTCGATCCGAGCCAGGAAGCCACGTGGGAAGGCGGCGCCCCTCCCCCGCCCCTGGACATGGGCTAAAGGAGCGGGAAGACGGGCATGGCGACTATAACGGGACCGAAGATCGTCGATCAGGGAACGCTCCCATGGCTGCCGCCGCAGCTTTTTCCCCATTCCGACCAGGCTGCGCTCAAACGCGTGATCGGAAGATCAATCGCGGTGAGCTCGGGAAAAGGCGGGGTGGGCAAGACTATCACGGCGTGCAACCTCGCCATCCTCTACGCGCGCAAGGGGCTGCGCGTGGGTCTGGTGGACCTCGATCCCCTGTCCGACGTTGCCTCTCTCCTGGATCTGTACGAATCGGAACAGGCGCTGCGCGACTCCAGGGATGACCCCCCGGCGGCGGGATCAGGCCTGCAGGCCTTTGTATTGCCGGTCTTTCGCGGGCTGGAAATCCTCTTTCCCTACCAGAAGCTCGGCGCGGCCGAAGCGCGGGGCGTCATGGAGAAGATCTATGGCAGCCATCTCAGCGAAATCGACAGCCGCTACGATCTGCTGCTGTTCGACATGCCGGCAGGCATGAGCTACGAAGACAACCTGGCGTACCTTCCCTTCATGAAGCGCCTGATCCTCGTGACGAATCCAGAGCCCACGGCTCACGCCTCTGCCGGGGCCTACGCGAAAGAGGTGCAGCGATTGTACCCCGGCACGGCGATACACCTCTGGCACAATCGCTATACGCGGCGTCTGAAGGAGGGATTCCACCCCAGCGACGTGGCGGGGAATTACAACCGGTTCGTCGATCAAACGGACTGGCTCACCCCGGAGGAGAGCGGCTTGCTCCGCGACTTTGCGTTCGTGCCCGAAGACCCGGCGCTGGACCTGCTGCAGGGAGAGCCAAGCCCCGTCATCCATGTGCTGAAATGCATGCGGGACGGTCTGGCATACGGAAACGCGCGGCTGCTTTCCCAGGCCATGAAGAAACTGCGCATCCCCCTGCGCATTCAGGACGTGGTCGCCGCGTACGTTCAGCGGAATCCCGAGATCGGCCAGCCGGAGGAATACGTAAAGCAGCTCGGCGAATACCTCATCACGGCAATACTGCCAATGGGGGGCGATGATCCACTTCCCCAGGCAGAGCCTTTCTCCGAGCAGGAACACGCGGCCATGAAGGGCTTTCTGCTCCGGGTCAAGCAGAGCGGGCTGCGCCGGGAGACGCTGCGCATGGAGGATCTGCTGGCGGAGCAGATCCGGCGCATGGAAGAGGCGCGAGGACCGTTCGCGAGCAGGGTCCCGCCGGGACAGAACAAGGCGATCGATCGGGAGCTGGGAAGGTTTCTCGTGATCCTGAATCGGGCGGCTCGCGGGAGCAGCCTGATGCGCAACCAGGGGATTCTGCTCCTGTTCTATTTCTCCCTGCACAAGCTGTTTCAATCCAGGACCCTTGTCAGTGTTCTGAAGAGCCTCATCCCCCGGCGCGCCGGCCACAAAGGGCGGATGGTCCGGGATCGTTTCAGCCAGATACGCACCCTCGTGGAACGCGATCCCGTCTACCGGGAGCGCTATCTGAAAGCGGTGCGCACGCTGCACTCCCTGGTCATGCGTCAGATCGCTGCCGTGGCAAAGGCGCTGGACCTGCGCAGCCTCGTCATCATGGACGGGAAGTCGAGGATGGACACCCGGCCCTACCTGAAGCTCCTGGCCGCCTTTCTTCACGAAGCGCTGTATAGCGGGCTGAGCGTGATCGTCGGGTTCGACTACCGCTCCGCGGCGGCTGCGTTCCAGGAAGGCGCGGAGAGGCTGCTCTCCTCTGTCAGGGAATCGGACTGAGCCGCGCCGGGAAAAGAGCTGTTTATTTCGACGCTTCCTCTGGAGCGAGCGGCATCCATCCCCCTTTGGACAAATCGATGCTCACGTCGTTGTCTGAAGGGCCGTCCGCATTCCAGAGGCCTGCCACCATGTCTTTCATCACGGACGCCGCAAGCGACCCCATGATACCGAGACCCTTGGTGTCAAGCATGTCCGAGCCGGTGAAGCGCGGGTCTCCGCGCCGATTCGCCATGTAGGCATCGGCAAGCTGCGCAGACAGGCCAGTCGCATCGCTTGCGCGCACGCCGAGCTTTACGAGCATTTGCGCGGCAATCCGGGTGGAATCTTCACGGAGAAAGCGCTCGGCGTACTCGGAGAAAGCCTTGCCCGCGGCGGTGAAGCTCGGAAGAGCGGAGATGAAAAATGAGTGCACTGTCATTCTTTGATCCTGGCTGATATTCACCATCCGCAGGGGATCGGGATACGCAATGAGGGATCCCGTTTCCACGTCAAAAAGGAAGCGCCCGTCGTCCCATTTCCTTTCCGCCACGTCCTGGGAATGGAAATGTCCGGTGAAGACGATGGGTGCTCCGGATTCAGCGAAGAGCCGGGACACCTGGGCAAAGTTCCGTACGACGTAATTGCCGAAGTACCGGGCCTGGCCCGGGAAATGCTCCACGACGCCATGATGCATCATGACAATGACGCTCTTGCCGCGGGCAGCCGCGAGGGACAGCATCTGGCGGATCCAGCGCAGCTCACCGGCCGTGAAGCTGCCTCCGGAAACAGGATATCCGCTGCGCTTATTCTCGTTATAGCGGCAGGAATCCAGCGCGAGCAGCCACAGCCCGGGAACTGGTTCCGCCATATAGCTCAGGGAGGAGGGATCGCGGAAGAGGGCCTCGCTATAGCCGCACTCCGCGTAGATCGCGGAAAACTCATCCGCGGAGACCGAGGGCACATGCTGCGCCGAGCCCGCATCGTAGCGATAAGCGCTGGGGTTGAGCACATCGTGATTGCCCGGGATGACAAACACCTTTATGCCCGACCGTCGGACCTCCGCCAGGTGCCCCGCCATGAGAAGATGGCTCTGTTTCTCCCCATCCTTGGTCAGATCTCCGGGAACGAGCAGAAAATCCGGTTTCCAAGACTTCACCCTC
This sequence comes from Spirochaetia bacterium, assembly GCA_049519415.1. Taxonomy (GTDB): domain Bacteria; phylum Spirochaetota; class Spirochaetia; order SZUA-6; family Fen-1364; genus Fen-1364. Next base: position 14,085 of record JBEKQU010000042.1, on the reverse strand, counting down.
TCTATGGCCGCAGCAAGCAGCTCTTCGCTCTGCACAACCATCTTGCCGTTCGCTGCCAGGTAATCCTCGAACTCCTTTGCCGAAGTGCCCAACCGCGTATCGTAGAGATGGGGATCGCTGAAAACCGCGAAGCGCGCCGGGGGATACGCAGTCTCTCGTCCTGGCGAAAGCGATTCCTGGACAATGCCCGCGCAACAAAGGAGGAGCAGGGGCACGCCGAGCAGAAGAAAAACTTTAAAGGATTTTCCCACAATGCCGCGGCGTAGAGTGAAATGATGGGGTTTCATGGAAGATCTAGACACCATGATAGAAATTGTCGGGCTGGGCGGGTTTGAACCGCCGGCCTTTCGGTCCCGAACCGATTTAGAGCCGTGCTACCAACTCGCACGATTTGTTATACAACGATAAAGTTACTGTAAAATACAGGGTTTTGTCAACACTGGAAAATACCGACGGATATTGAAAAACACTGTTTCCCGTGTTGTTCCCGTGTAGCAAAATCCGAACGGACGTTCGATGGACAAAAAATGGCCGCATGATCTGTGAATAATCAGCGCACCGAATGGTCAGACATAGAGGAGCTGAGAGTAGATCGCCCTGGACTCGGTGGCCGGCTTCCCTTCACAGCCTTCGAGATGGAACCGGATCGCCTGTTTCATATTCTCGATGGTTTCTTCCTGCGTCGCTCTGGTGGCAACACAACCCGGAAGGTCCGGCGAATAAGCAGAATAATTGCCTTCGGCTTCTTCGACGATCACTACGAACTTCCGCATGGTCCTATACCTCCAGGTTCGCTTACTTAAAGATGCTCTTTAGAGTTCCGGGTGCTAGGTCGTCGCTCGGCTTGCCTGCGATAGTCACGCATCCGGGCTTCTGAGAGTGCTTGTATTGTCGATGGCTGCCAGTCATTCGACTCAAATACCAGCCGTCTGCGTCGAGCATCTTGAGGACCTCCGAGACCTTCAAGACCCCTCCCTGCTCAATGATCGACCATCGGCAGGAATCTGTCAATCTGACGTATTTGGGGTCTGTGACAAATTGGAAAGACCTTGCGATTATATAAGCGTGAGTAACGAAGCAAATCATCTATTATCCGTGAATGAGGCGGCTTCTATGCTGGGTATTCGGCCGCCGACAGTCCGGAAAATGCTCCGCGAGAACCGCCTGCCTGTGGTCCGCTTCAACCGGAGGGTACTCTTCGACCCAGCTTCGCTCCGAGCATTTGTCCGAGATCACGCCATCGAACCAGTGCCCAACGACCCGAAAGGCGGGACCGTATGAGCACAAGCGAATGCCCGAGGTTCGATGCGTGCTCCTGTCCAATCTGTCCGCTGGACTCGGAGAGCGCCGCGTACGTGTCGTGGTTTCCCAATGAAACTGTTTGCCCGCGAAAGGACTTTGCGGGGCTGTCGTGGATTCGTCGGCAGCGGAAGATAGTCCACGTGCTGGGTCTGTCATTCGAGGCTGGCTCGTTCACGCACCGAATGCTGTTGCAAGACTTCATTGTCCGCCGCGGATTGACAGGCCTGGACCCCGACCGCGGATCGTCGGATCGGACCGAGGCCGCTTGGCTGCAGGCACACCCCGAGAGGAAATTCCTGACCGACGCTCAGCGAGCCGTTTTGCGGGCCCGGGTCAAAAAATCGGGGGTGTTTCGCTCAGCGGGAAGCCCGAAAAGTGACGCCCTGGATCGAGCGCCGGAGCCCTCCACGGCGGAAATCGCATCCGCGCAAGAGGTGGGGCCTTGAACACTATTCAAGATGCGGCTATCGCCTACTACAACGCCGCGCTCGCTGTGATCCCCTTGCGGGAGCGGGATAAGGTCCCGATTGTCCGCTGGATGGTCGAACAGCAAAGGCCTCAAACGATTCAACGTGTACACGAGCTGTTCCCGGATGAGCATCGGAATATCGGCATCCTCTGTGGGGTCTGTTCCGATAACTTGGCTGTGGCGGACTTCGACGACCTGACGGCTTTTAAGCGTGTTTCTGCAGATCCCGCCCTGCGCCGGCTGCTGAAAACAACACCTACTGTGAGAACGGCTCGAGGTCTACATATCTATCTCCGAACGCCCATCCCTGTCGCCAAGACGCGCCTGCCGGAGCTGAAAATCGATGTGCAAGGACAAGGCGCATATGTTGTAGCTCCGCCTTCGCTCCATCCGAGCGGACAGCGCTACATGTTTGAAAACGGCTTCGGGCGAATCTATCGCCTTGATTCACTCGAAGAGCTACCTTTCCTCCGACTACGAGAAGCTACCTTCGAGCGAGCACCCTGGTATGGAATCGGGCTACGCTTATTTGGAATCTTGAAAGGTGAGATTGGCACCTACATCAGCCGTAGTGAGGCTGAAGCGGCTCTCGTTCTGGTTTGCGCCCGCAACCGTTGGACGTTCGATGAGACCATCGAATTGTTTCGACGCCACGCCGACGAAAAGACAAAGTACCGTGAAAAGGGACGCCATGGTGAAGCCTACCTCCGGCTCACTTGGGAGAACGCCCACCGCCAGCTTGCAGAACATATAAACGAGGTCGACAGGCGGATTGATGACATGCTAGGCATGGTGGACGCAACGCTGACCAACCCGCGAACTAGGTTCACCGACAAGGCTGTTGCAAGCGCGGTACTCTCAATCGCTCGCCGGACTGGAAAATTTGAAAACCTCGGCCTGTCGGTGCGCGAAGTAGCAGAATTCGCTGCTGTGAGTAGGGAAACTGTTATGAGGTCTTTCTCGCGCATTCCTTGGCTTTGCCGCGTCCAGGCCGCTACACCGACCAAGCCCGCTATCTATTCAATTTGTGACATTCCTTCACATCTTCGGATTCCTGAAGGAGTGGAGAAAAGATGAATAGATTCTCTCACGATGCCGGACGATCTCGTGCGCTTGGGAAGAGCGGTTTGGCCATCGTCGAGTGGCTCAACAAGAATCAGGGACGGCAGTTCTCAGCGAAGGAGATCCACGAATGTATTGGTGTCAGCCAGGCGACGATCTCCCGCAAGCTCCGCAAGCTGGCTCCCTATGTGTCAGGCGATGGCAGGACCCGCGGATGCCGCTACCACGTTTTGATGCCCATCGGGGAGCAGGAACTCGACGAGATTGCCAGGCGCTTCGGCACTCTTGGTGCCCGAGACCGGCAGATCAGAAAACATTTTCAGGAGCGGTCTCTTCATCGCCTCGCATTAGAACGCTGGCGGATACGTGAAGGAGAGGGTGAATCAGGCCTGGGACATATTGAAGAAGGGCGGCGAGGATGACAAAGAGAAGTCGATGCTGCCGCTCGGTGATGCCCCAGCAAGCTGCAGGTGGCAAATCCATGGAGAACCATCTTGACTATCGGAGGTAATATGATAGGTTTAAGAAATGGTTATAAAGTATTACAGAGTAAGGAGATACAATGATCTGGACTGGTAGCCATTTCAAGGATTATCCAGAAATGACTAGGTACAGCGTCAGCCGCCGCGATCCAAAGGGCAGGCAGGTTGATTTGCGTATCACCGAGCTCAATCCAAGTGGTTTCATGCTCTCAAAGCAATGCGACGAGGCAACGTATCTTTCGGGGTACGCGAAGATCCTGCAACGGGCCGAGGAGGCAGGAGTGTTCTCACGGTTGCTCGAGCAGGCCGAGTCGCGAGACATCGTCCTTTTGTGCTGGGAACACGACGACCGCAACTGCCATCGAAGGCTCATTGCCGACTGGTTACGCGAGAAACATGGAATGGATGTTCGTGAATGCTCATCGATCGCTCCCATCCGAAAAAAAAAAGCAGCAAGACGCGATAGCAGCCGGCCGTGAACTGGAGTTCAGGTAATGTTTCTGGGAACCACGACTGCACCAGTTCGAGCCTATCTGTTTTCGGCGCTACAGGGCAAGAAATACGAGCGGATCTTCGAGCCATTCGCGGGCAACTTTGCATTCACGCAGGTGGCGCGGAAAGCAGTGCCAGGGGCTCACATAATTTCAGGGGACATCAGCGTCTATTCCGTCATGTTGGGGCGTGGACTGCACGGCGATAACATTCGATTCGAGGTCAGCAATTGGCTGAAGAAGCATTTCCCGCTCAGCGCACGGTACACCGACAGGCAGAGAGCGGCGTACATCCTATTCCTCAGCGACATCGCCAAGTACGCCTTGAAAATGGAGAAAGTGCAATACGCGAGGCGAATGATTGCACTCTACCAAGCGCACCAGAAGGAGGCGGTTAACCATCTCGCCGCCAAGATCGAAGCTGCGGCGAACGAGATTGGGAACGACTGGGAGTTTCGCCCAGTTGACGCAGCCGCCCTACTCAACGAGGTTAAGGCAGGCGATCTTGTTTTCTACGATCCGCCCTACTGGGTCGGCGGGTATGAACGAATGTTCTCATGGCTTGACGCGAATCTCATCTGGGATGTGCCCCCATATACCATATTCGACGATAAGAAGAAAACGCAGGTCGCCTCGGAGCTTATCGAGCGCGGGGCCACAGTGATCTGGCGTACTGAGAATGAAATCGATCTGCCGAAGATGCGGAAGGTGTTCGAGTACCACCATCGCGTTGACGGTGCGATCTATCTCTACACCAACGACCGTACTTTCAAGCCGGCGGTTGGTGGCGCGGCGCTGTTGCGCGAACGCGACCCCCGGCTTCCAATCGTATCAACTTCTGACGAATTGAAGCGTAGTGACCATGTACGCGTGTCTGAGATCGACCGGCAGAGATTTAACCACTACCGACAACTCTGGACGAAAAAGGCACGCATGAAGAGTGCCGAGGACGTGTCATACGCGGTGTTCGTTGGAGACCTGCTTGTGGGTGTGGCTGGTATAGAGAGTGGGATGCAGATTTCCAGCAACGTTGCAGTGATCATCTCGGACGCCTGCCCTCCCTCCCGGTACAAGAGGCTTTCCCGGCTGGTGCTTTACATCCTGCTGACCGATGAAATGCTCAAGCGCGTGAATAGAAAAACACTTTGGGAGCACATCGGGTACACGACCAAGGTCTATACGGATGCCCCAGTCAGCATGAAGTACCGCGGCCTGTTTGACCTGGCCAGCAGGAAGAAAGGCAAACACCTCGCCTACGAATTGACCTACAGCACCCGAAAGATGGTCGCCTCGACGATTCAAGAAGCTTTTGTCCTATGGTGGGATCGATATGGAAATCAGCGAACAGATCAAAGCGTTGAATGAAGAGTTAAAGAAGGCGAACCTTCCCGAGCTCGCTCTCGTGTCCCCTGGTGAATGCAAGCCTGCGGACATGAACGCTCGGTATATGACCCAGGATACGATGGACGCTCTGGTTTCGAACCTGAAGAAGGACGGGCGCCTGGAGAGCGTTCCGCTGGTATTCAGAAGCCCAAAGGGGGCCATCGAGATCATCAGCGGTCACCACCGCATCGAAGCCGCCAAGAAGGCGGGCATTGAGAAGGTGCTCGTCATGGTCACCCGAGTGCGAAGCAAAGACGAGGCCATCGCCAAGCAGCTCTCTCACAACGCGATCGTTGGGAAGGATGACCAGTTCACTCTTCAGAAGCTGTTCGACATGATCGGCGAGGTGGATCTGAAAATGTACGCGGGCCTCGGTGACACCTTGAAGGATATCGGCATAGAGAGCCTGTCCTACACCCCGAAGATGTTCTCCGAGTTCACCATATTCATGACCGAGGAAGAGGTGGAGCATTACGACGAGATAGCCAAGAGGCTCGAGGAGGCCGCTTTCAGGCCCAATACTCACGTCAGAGTGGTGCGTTTGGAGGACGAAAACCGCTTTCGGGACCTCATGGCCAAGGTAAAAACGCGAGAAAACATCAAATCCAACGCGGTCGCGTTCAACAGACTGGTTGGTATCGTAGAGGAGTGGTTGAACAGTCATGGACCCGAAAGCGTTTCATAAGGCAAGGTCGGTGGGCAGGCCCCCAAAGCTAACGGCCAAAGTGCAGGCGGACATCGTAACCGCGATCCGGGCGGGGAATTATGTGGAAACGGCGGCAGCCTTCGCGGGAATCACAAAGAAGACCCTCTATGAGTGGGTGAAAAAAGGCGCCCGCAGGGAGGGAAGAAAATACATCGAGTTTCTAAACGCAGTGCGAAGAGCAGATGCAGAGGCAGAGCTCCGGGACGTCGCTACCATCGAAGGGGCGTCCAGGGCCTCATGGCAGGCCGCCGCGTGGAGACTTGAGCGGAAGCACTCGAAGAAGTGGGGGCGGAAGGACTTCCTGGCCGCGAACGTGATCAGCCAATCGAAGCGGTCGCTGAAGATTTACCACAGCAACCTAACGCCCGAGCAGTTGGAGGCGCTGGACAACGTAGAGGTCTTCGACGGTAACGGTGGTGTGGTGACTCGCGAGCTGCCGCCACCAGGGGTGGACGCTCCCCCCAAGCCATCGGAAGGGTGAGCCGTGCCCGGTCTGCCGAAGGACGGGGTGGCGCTGTGGCGCCACCAGGAGCAGCTGATCGAACTGCCGAAGCTCAGAAGGGACATCGAGTTCTTTTTTATGGTGGCGGGCTACGGCTCGGGGAAGAGCTTCGCAGGTGTGATGCTCATCATCGACATCGCGGAGCAGTACCAGGGAAAGCATGTGTTTGTGGGAGTTGGAGGTGGCACTATCACGCTATTGAGGAAGACACTTCTGGCGGACCTATTTCGCATCTGCATGACCTGGGGCGTGGCGTACGCGTATAACAAGAATGAGGAGATCGTGACGATCGGCACGGTGAGCTTCGTGATCATCAGCACGGAGAACGCCGAGCGGATTTACGCGTACAACTTCTCGATTTTCATCTGTGACGAGATCGACGAGCTGCCCCAGGTGAAGGCCCTGGAGGCGTTCAAAGCCATCCAGGAGCGCACGCGGATCATGCTGCCCGATGGAAGGGTCCCGTTCAGCGTGTTCATGACCACGGCGCAGGGGTACCGCGGCACCTACCAGATCGTCAGCGAGCTGAAGGAAAGGGGGATCCCGTATAGGCTCATTCACGGAAAAACGGCCGACAATTTGGCCTTGCCAAGGGCGTACGTGAAGCGGCTGTACTCGATCTACAACGAGGTGGAAAGGTTGGTGTTCCTGGAGGGGCGCTTCGCCAACCTGACGACCGGCCGGGTGTACTACGCCTACGACGAGGCCAAGCACATGCTGAAGGTCCAGCCATTCCAGATTGAGTCGAGTGATATCGTGAAGATCGGGCAGGATCTGAACGTGGGATACTCCCGTGGGTGTGCCGTGGTGAAACGGGACGGGACGCTGCACGTCATTCGGAGATGGTCCTTCGCGGAGATCGGGCACGCGCCGAAGATCATTCGCGCCTCATTCCCCCAGAACGAGATCAGGTGGTATCCCGACGCCAGCGGGAACGAGATCATCGGCGGGTACGCCGCGGAGGTGAGGCAAGCGAATATCAAGCTGCGCCTTGGGTCGGTGAACCCAAGCGTCATCGACCGGATCTTCTTCGTGAACAAGCTTTTCGAAATGGGGAGATTGTACTTGTGGCCGGGATGCGGTCCTCTGAGCATGGCGTTGAAGGTGAGGCAGTACAACGATGCGGGGGATCCAGAGAAGGGCAAGGGTCCTGAGGCGCCCGATCATGACTGCGACAGTTTGGAGTACGTAATCTGGCGGATCGTGTGCGAGGATAGGGACTTTTTCGACCTGTGGCGTTCAAGCAGGGAAGGCCGGGCGCAGGGGGGGCGGGTCGCCTGAGCTACAAATCGAAGGCGCTCAAGTCAGCAGTACACTTTAAATCTGTAGCTTTCGGGTACGTCGAAGTGCTGAGGGGGACGCGCACAGAGCAACGCGCCAAGGCACGCTGTCACACGAGTAAGCGGCCCTTTGGAAAAAATCTTGACACACCATAGGCTATAGGCGGGACATATTGGACTAGAGGGCCCGGGTGATGTCAATCGACCGCATGGCCAACTTGGACGCCGTCAATGAGATGATCATGCTGGGACCGACCAGGCTCAAGCTACCCGGCAACGCGATGTCGATCCCCGACTTCGTGCCTCACATGACCGCCTTAACCCGCGTGTTCGACCAGGAATTGAACCGCGGGGAAGGGGGGTATGTATGGGCCGGCGACCAGCCCGACCACTACTATCACGCTATGGGGTACATGTTATTGGCCCGAAGATTGATAATACGTAGGTAAAGATGACTACCAATTGCGTTTGAGAGGGCGACGCGCTGTTGTAGACTTGACCAGGCACTTAAGCCATTTAACATGGAGCTCGGTTGCGCCGCCGCATCAGCCGGCACCACCCGACGATTAGGACAAAGTTGGGTCTATCCGGAGAAATTCCAAGGCGACTGGTCCAACGATTTGTTATGTTCCGCCGATGCGATCAACTGCGATTGTTTGGAACGACCTTCTGTCTGCGGCGTAGGCAAGTTCTACCTTTAGCTGGTTCGCACGATCGAGGACGGTAATTGACGTGTCGGAGAATTCTTCCATGCGCAGGTCGAATGTCGTTGATGCAGGCCAAGGCCATTCTGATTCAGATGAAATCCTTTGGAGATGGTTCGTGATAGCGGCCTCTGCGCTACGGTACCAGTGTGAAGTTTGTTGGAGTCGTAGCATGGAGTTCATGCTTCCACCGGCCATGTTAATTCCGCCGCCCGGCGGTAGATAACCCAAACCGTTGATTTCGACCATAACATTCACGCCGGCCCTTCTCAGCGCAGCGTGCTCGGTTGATCCGAAAGTTACCACTGGACGAACGTTGGCAGGCATGGCATAGGGTCGGAGCAAGTGCGGGAACTCTCTGCTGATGAGTCGCAGTATCTCAATATCAGCCCACCTACCATGATGGTCAACAAAGAGGAGGTACGCTGTGGCTTGGTTAATGACAGCGTACGCGATTTCCGAATGACCTTCAATCAACGTGGGGTGCTTTGGGTCCGGCCTTGTCCCAAGATGAAAGTGGATCACGCCCCAGTCAAATAGCATCCCATCTGGCCTTGTAGCATCAAAGATCTGCCGGCTGAGCCGCGGGAATAAAGGCTTGCCGAGAAGAATATCGCTCTCGAGCATCCGCAGCCCGGCTGTTCGTTCCGGTGGGCAAGTAAAAGCGCTTGAGCGGATAATTGCTCGTGGGTGGGCGTCCGGTATTCTTGCGCTCAGGTCGAGGTATTGGTACACCAGATGCATCTTGAAGTCCGCAGCGAGCCTCTGCGGCACCAGCAAAGCGTTGATCGTAACGCCACTTTGCCCGGCCGCGATTATCTGCTGGCGCTGGGCCTCCAAACTCTGCTTACGACGGATCTCCCATGGCGCGTATTGCTCAAATGTGAACCCCTGGCTTTGGAGGTTAGCAATTTTCGCCTGGAGTATGTCGACCATATCGCGATACAGGTTGATGCGAAGCTCCATGATGGCCCCCAATTTGCGGAATATAACATAGAGTTGAGTGCCTGCCCCGAATCAGCCAGTCCAGCTTTAGTTCTTTTGGCCTGAGCTTGCGCTTTGAGACGCAATCATGGCAGAGCACTCTCCAACGATTTGTTAGGTGGTCCCTTCCATCAATCCTTGACCTAATGTAACAAAGAGAAATACGGTCTTAGGGCAGGATGGACCATCATTTCCTCCTCCACGAGAAGAACGTCGTCGCCTCTGAAGGCAAACCGGCCCATGAGCACATACTGGCGCTTCTCATTCATTGATTGATAGTAGTTTCCTAAAGCTCCAACCTCATAGAGTTTTCCAAGTACATCCTCTAGCGACCAGACTTCAGCCAGCCGCTTTATTCGAAGGTTATGAATAGACATGTGATCGACGCGTGATTTGAATTGGTTGAAATTAAAGTGGGCCTGGAAGCCGAGTAATATTCTTTCAATTGCGTCAAGATCATGAGCAGAGTACTTTACGTTGAGTTCTTCACGCATTTCTATCCAAGCGAATTTTGAATAGTCCTTCCTTATCAGGTCAAATACCCTTTCGTCAAAATAGGTTTCATTTGCAGCCGCTTCCTTAGCCCTGCGAAGGATCCGTATTATGTCTCTTGGACGATACCAAGTGCTATTAAGTATGTAGTGAACTGTCTTTTTACCGTACAGAGTTTCCGGGAAATACCTCTTCCATATTTGGATATCATGGTCATCAGAACCACCATGCTTAGTCACTTCGCTCAAGCGTATCTTGGAGATGAGTAGCTTTGACAGAGGATGATTGATTTTTGTCTTGTCATACCTGTGCCAATTTAGGTGGAGGCCAATATCTTCGAAATCCTTTAGTATCTCTTTTCCCATGAAACCGACCGATTTTAGAACTTCTGACCTAACTGCACAAATAATGTTTATAGGCCACTGAAGTTCTATGAACTTCTGATTCATTTTTTTAACAGATACAATGAGGTCTCTAACAAGCGCGCTGTCTCGCGTAAACCGTTGCTCGTCAAGTTTTGTAAGCTCCAATTCGTCTACAAACAAAGATACAGGTCTTGTTGGAACGAGCCGCAGGAAGTGCCTTTTACAGACGTCCACTAGCTCAGAGAATTCTATCCGGTTCCCCTCTTTTGCCTCAACCACAAAATCTAGCTGTGCCTTTACAATATCCTTTATGTTTAACGCGACTTTACCGCCGGTGATTCGCGGAATCAATTTCCTAATGCCATCTTTTGTCTTGTCGACATCAACCGAGAAGAGATGTTTGTTGAATCTACGTAGATTGTCATTGTCTTGGAAAAGGCGTTTGTTTTGGTTTATTTCCCCAAACTTCCTCATCAGAAACCACTGCCACAATAGTTCAAAATCCTGGAAGGAAGCAATGTCTTTGTTTTCTATCTTGTACATCGTGAGGACATTGAAGTAGGTTCGATCTTCTTCACTCAATTCGCTTCGGAAATAGATGAATTCAACCTGTTTTGTTTCCTGTGCTTTGGCCGCAACGAACAGTAGAACGGCGGTCTTACCGATGCCCTTTAGCCCATATACAAACACTCTCTTTCCTGTTAGGAAATCATCAACGTCGAAGCCATCAGGTTGAATGAATACGCTCCTGAAGTTTTCAATGCTTTTAGGGCTTTTTAAGTTTACTTCACTTCGGGCATCAGTATTGCCAATAATGAGGTCTTTGAATTTTACGTTCATTTTTGCCTCCCGCGCCGACTACTATAGCACTAAGCGGAAATTTCGACCACCTAACATACATATTATGAAGTTTTGCACGATTGTCTATCTCTGGGCCTGTTCGAAGAGCGCCGCCCGCCTCTTTCAAGCGGCATAACATATTTTCCTGTGATGTTCTAAGCTGGCGCATTAATTCATCAAAGGGGCTGGTTGTGGAGTCATTCGCTGATCATTCCAGTGTCTATCGCGGAACAATTTGAACTGTGGGCCTGAGATAGAGGTTATAAGCGAGCTGATGGAAAGCGATCTACCTGCTCTGAGCGCCTCCGGACGAGGGATAACCGCTTAGAAATACCACTTGACATTCATCTCTTTGTATGATACATAATATTCATTATGTATCAAATAGAGGGTTCGACAATGACAGCACTCTTGAGGCAGGACAGAGACTCCAAGAAAGCTTTCGTGCTCCGCTTGAAGGACAGCTACTCTCAGGACGCAAGAGACTTCGTGGCTTTTCTCGACGAGCGCGGACTTGAACTCACCCTGGGAGGGCTGAAGGCCTACCTCGATGATATGAGGGCGCGCGGAGTGAGTGCGCAGACGTTCAACAAACGTCTCGCGGGGGCGAAGAAACGAATCCGGCAGCTCTTCGATCGCAGCCCCGAAGGCCTCGACCTGGGAAAACGGGTGCGATTCGAGGAAGTGTTGAACGAGATCAAAGGGCAGAAAATCGCATCCAACAGGATCGACCGAGATTCTGTCCCGACAAAGGGCGAGGTCAAGGCTCTCATCAAAGGAATTCGTGGGTCCAAGTTGAGCCTGATTGTTGAGTTTCTCGCCACTACCGGGTTGCGCATCTCCGAGCTTATCGGGATTCATCTTGAGGACGTGAAGGCGGCCGACAGCCACTACTTGGTTCGGGTGCTTGGAAAGGGGCAGAAACAGCGGGCGGTCAAGGTTTCGCAGGACCTCATCGAACGAGTGAGGAAGACCTACCAGGGCCGCGAGTATCTGTTCGAGACATCCGGGGGGAATCCGTTGGGGCGGGAGTCGGTTTCCCGAGAGATCACCAGAGCCGGCCGGCGGATTTTGGGCAAGCACATCTCGGCGCATAGCCTTCGGCACGCCTTCGCAACAGCGGCGATCAAAGCAGGCTGGTCGGCCAAGAAGGTTGCGGCACAGCTGGGGCATAGCTCCACGGCAATCACTCTCGACATGTACGTGCAGGACGCCCCAAGCTGGCAAGACGTCGCCGAATTGTGGGGCGATCTCCCCTCACGCAATGCAGAAGGCCCCAGTACGACACGGATCGGTGATTCGTAACCGGGGCGCGCTGTGGGACGCCGTCAAACGATATAGGCCTGAGGCATCCATGAATATGGCAACGTCTCGAAAAACCTCTCCACGGCTCGCTGCGCACAATCAGAATTCGACATGGCTGGATCTCCCAGGCCCTCCGCAAGCGGAACCGGGCGACAGCGGCCGCGCAGCTGGAGACATTTGGCGGGCTGGGGTAGAGTATCGTAACAGAGCTGAAGAAGCGGAAACTTGAATCGCTGGGCACAAAGGAGATAGCTGTGCTGTTTTTCAGGTACAATGCTTCCCTCGCGGAACTCCTGTCGCCCGCTCGGTTCAAGAAGATCTATCAATACAAAATCAGCGAAATGCTCTTGAACAATCAGCTCGCTACATAGGAGTGGGAGAGCTGAAACCGAAAGGACCTTGTTCCCATACCGTTTCACTTTGCTGCGCTTCTTATGATGCTTATTTGGACGCGATTGTCTGCGACGATCCAATGTGATTGGAATTGTGATACTATCCTCGAAAGAAACGTCCTTATGTGAGTCCCGGGCCACGGCACAGAGAGGAGCACAATCTCGGTGGTACCTTGCACGACATTTACAATTGGAGATTCAGAACGATGAGTCGCCCATCACGCGTCAGCCCGGGCCAGATTCTGGCGGGCCCCCTTTTCAGCGAGCCTATGCGGGTAGAGACCATGCAGACTAATGGACCGTCGAGCTGGGTAGTCGGTCTGGTAGGTACTCAATCCGAACGGTTCCGAAAGGTGACGCTGACCGAAACCGATCTCCACCGTCTTACAGTTCTCGACACGGCGCACTCTTTCGACGGTGACGGACGCCTGCTGCGGCTTGGGCTCCAAGCCTATGCGCTCGGCATCGCCTACGAGTTCGATCCTTACTTCGGGCTTTCGATCTCACGCGTGGATCCACTCCCGCATCAGCTCGAAGCGGTTTACGATTACCTGCTCAAGCTCGCGCGTGTGCGTTTTCTGCTCGCCGACGACGCCGGCGCAGGTAAGACGATCATGTCAGGCCTGCTCATCCGCGAGCTTGAATTGCGAGGCCTCGCCGAGCGCATCCTGATCGTCTGCCCCGCAAACCTTGCCTTCCAATGGCAGCGCGAGCTGAAGGAGAAGTTCGATACCAAGTTCCTTGTCCTTAAAGGCCAGGACATCCGCGATCAGTTCGGCGTGAATCAGTGGCTAGAGCGCGGGCGGGTCATCACCTCGCTCGACCTGGCGAAGCGCCAGGATATCTTGCCTGGATTGCGTCAGGTCCACTGGGACCTGGTCATCGTGGACGAGGCGCACCGCATGTCGGCCTCCGACGAGTCGCATAAGAGCATGCGCTACAAGCTGGGCGAGCTGCTGCGCGACACCTCGGACCATCTGCTCCTGCTTACAGCGACGCCGCATAAAGGGGATCCGGAGAACTTCAGCCTTTTCCTGCAGCTCCTCGATGCCGACTGCTACGCCGACGTGAAATCGATCCGCGAGGCCATGGACCACAGGCGGGCTCCCTTCTACCTGAGGCGCACTAAGGAGGCTATGGTCTACTTCCCCGAGCGGCGGGCGGACGGGACCTGGACCGCGGAGCCGATCTTCACCAAGCGTATTCCATGCACGGTTGACTTCCAAATCGACGGTGCGGAGTTCGAGCTTTACCGCGACGTGACGCGATTCGTGAAGCGCGAGAGCGCCCGCGCCGCGGTGGAGGATCAGGACCCCCGCGCGCGTG
>JBEKQU010000041.1:0-40935 GCA_049519415.1 Spirochaetia bacterium | reverse complement strand
GGTAGGGGGTGCGGATCCCCGCCACCACGTCCTCTCCCTGCGCATTGGGCAGCCACTCGCCGTAGAACACGTTTTCGCCGGTGGCCGGGTTGCGGGTGAAAGCAACGCCGGTGCCGGAGTCGTCTCCCATATTGCCGAACACCATGGACTGCACCGTGACCGCCGTGCCCCACTCGTCGGGAATGCTCTCAATGCGCCGGTAGGACTTGGCGCGCTTGCCGTCCCAGCTCTTGAACACGGCGCTGATGCCGCCCCAGAGCTGCTCAATGGGATCCTCGGGGAAATCCTTGCCGAGCACTTCGCGCACCTTGGCCTTGTACGTCCTGATGAGCGTTTTAAGGTCATCGGCCGTGAGCTCCGTGTCCTGCTTCACGCCCTTGGCGCGCTTCATCTTGTCCAGTTCGCGCTCCAGCTGCTGGCGGATCCCCATTCCTTCCGGGGGCTCGATGTCCTCGGCCTTTTCCATGACCACGTCGGAATACATCTGGATGAGCCTGCGGTACGCGTCATAAACAAACCGGGGATTGCCCGTAGCCGCGATGATGCCCTGCGCCGTTTTTTCGTTCAGCCCGACGTTGAGCACCGTTTCCATCATCCCGGGCATGGACTTGCGCGCGCCCGAGCGCACGGAAACCAGGAGGGGGTTGGAGGGGTCCCCGAAGATATGGCTCATGATTTTTTCGATGTGCTTCAGGCCCGCGATCACCTGCGCGTCCAGGCCTGCGGGGTACTTTCCCTTGTTCTGGAAGAAGTGGGTGCACACCTCCGTGGTGATGGTGAATCCAGCGGGAACCGGCAGCCGGAGGTCGGCGTGCCCTGCCATTTCGGCAAGGTTGGCGCCCTTGCCGCCGAGAAGGTTCTTCATCTTCTCATTTCCGTCAGCTTTTCCACCACCGAACAGATAAACGAATTTTGCCGCGGCCATGTTCTTTTCTCCTCTTTGCTCGATTGGGTTTTGCTCAGGGTGCTGCTATTATTTGTTCTCTCGCTGTTTGAATCAATACCTCCAAAGGATGCCCATGGTCAAGACCGGCAGCCCGGCGTGGGAGTTGTGGAGAAGGCCTTGCCGTATGCAAGAGCCCGGCGCTGAAATAAGCGTTGACAGTTGGCCCATGGCGTTCGTATCATTCATCCATCCAGGAGGAATATATGGCGAAATCGATCAAGGGCTCGAAGACCGAGCAAAATCTGTTGAAAGCTTTCGCTGGCGAATCCCAGGCGCGCAATCGGTACACCTACTTTGCCAGCGCGGCGCGCAAGGAGAACTTCCAGCAGATCGCGAACATCTTTCAGGAAACAGCGGACAATGAGAAAGAGCATGCAAAGGTCTTCTTTACGCACCTGGAGGGCGGGGACCTGGAGATCACGGCTTCCTATCCCGCCGGCATGATCAAGGATACGAAATCGAACCTCGAAGCCGCGGCTGCCGGGGAGAAGATGGAATGGACCACCCTGTATCCGGATTTCGGCAAAGTCGCCCGGGACGAGGGTTACCCCGAGGTGGCGCGCTCCTTCGAGCAGATCGCCAAAGTGGAGAAGTTTCACGAGGCGCGCTACCGCAAGCTCGTCGACAATGTGAGCAATGGCGAGGTTTTCAAGCGGAAGTCAGTGGTGAAATGGCACTGCATCAACTGCGGCTACGTTTTCGAGGGGACCGAACCTCCCAAGGAATGCCCGGCGTGCCGTCACCCGCAAGCCTTCTACGAGGTTCTGGCGGAGAATTATTAGCTCTCATTGCGGCCGCGGGCCGCAATGAGAGGCCGGGCCAGGGGCCTGGGGAGCAGGACGTCTTCCCAGGCCCTTGACTGGTACGATCGCTAGTACTAAGACAGCCTATGCTAGACCCGGGGGTCCTCGGAGTCGATATCGGCTCCGTTGCTGTTTCCATCGGCCTCATCGGTACCTCGGGCGTGATCCAGAGAGCCGACCATCGTTTGCATAAGGGCAGGGTAAAGGAGACGTTGCTCTCCCTCATAGAGGAATCGGGCCCGGTGCCTCTTTGGGGCGTGGCGTTTACCTCGGCAAGCCCCCCTCTTCTGAGCGGCGCGCGCATCTTCGACTCTCAGGTTTCACTGATCGCCGGGTGCAGGCGATTTTTTCCCTCTGCCCGCTCCCTCCTCTATGTCGGCGGGGAGAGATTCGGTCTTATACGGCTGAACGCCGACGGAACGTATCACGGCGCCCGGACCAATTCCTCATGCGCGGCGGGCACGGGGAGCTTCCTCGATCAACAGGCGCGCAGGCTGGGGCTTCCGGGCATCGACGAGCTTGTCCGACGCGCGCTGGCCAGTACGACGAACGCGCCCAAAATCTCCACGCGGTGCGCCGTTTTCGCGCGCACAGATCTGGTGCACGCTCAACAGGCCGGGTTCTCCCTTGAAGAAATCTGCGACGGGCTGTGCAGGGGGATTGCACAGAACATCGCGGATACCCTGCTGGGCGGAGAGCGGCTGGAGCAGCCCGTTGTTTTTGCCGGCGGCGTGGCTCTCAACCGGGCTGTACGCAGGCATCTGGAGGAAATACTCGCAGTCCCCCTGCTTACACACGAGCACGCGCCCGTGTTTGGCGCCCTCGGGGCTGCCCTCCTGATGGCGGAGCAGGGGGATGCCTCCGGCCCGCGCGTGCTCGGTCCGGAAATGCTCCTCCAGTCCGATAACGGACGGAAAGAATATTTTTTCGAGCCGCTCAATCCGGCGGACGTCGGGGTGAAATCCGGGGATCGGGATGGCCGCGTTCTTTTCCAGGCGGGCAGGTTTTCCCGTCTGCACCCGGTGGAAGTGGAGGTCTTTGGTCCCCTGGGCCAGGGAGACCTGCCCGTGCGCATGGGCATCGACGTGGGTTCCACGTCCACAAAGGCGATCCTCATCGACGAAAACCTGGCGCCGGTAGCCGGCTTCTATGCGCGCACGCTGGGCTCTCCGCTGACGGCGGTCCAGGCTCTCTGTGAAGCAATCGAGGACATGGGGGAATGGCTGGGCGCTTCTCCGCGTTTCCTCGGAGTGGGGGCCACGGGCGCGGGAAGGAAGTTCATCGGCTCAATCGTGAGAGCCGACCTCGTTGTGGACGAGATCACCGCGCACGCACGGGCGGCATTCGAGCTTGATCCCGGCATTGACACGATCATCGAAATCGGCGGCCAGGACGCCAAGTTCACGACCATGCGCAATGGCAGGGTCACCTTCTCCCACATGAACACCGTCTGCGCCGCGGGCACGGGCAGCTTCCTCGAGGAGCAGGCGGAGCGGCTGGGGTGCGAGCTTGCGGACTACGAGAGACGCGTTCGCGGCGTTCGGGCGCCGCTGGCGAGTGACCGTTGCGCGGTCTTCATGGAACGGGACATCAATAACTTTCTCAGCCAGGGCTTCTCAACGGAGGAGATCCTCGCCGCGGCGCTGTACAGCGTGCGCGAGAATTACCTGTCAAAGGTGGCCCGGGGCGCTTCCATCGGGGAGCGCATCACATTCCAGGGGGCAACGGCGCGCAACGGAGCCCTTGTTGCCGCGTTCCGCCAAGGGTTGGGAAAGCCCATTCTGGTCTCACGCTACTGCCATCTGACAGGGGCGCTCGGGGCCGCGCTCCTGCTGGCGGAGCAACGCGGCGCGGGCTCGCGGTTTGTCGGGCTGGCCGCGCTGAGGAACGACATCTCCGTGCGCGCAGAGACATGCTCGCTGTGCCGGAACCACTGCCGGTTGAGGATTGCCACGGTGGCGGGAGAGACGGTCGCCTATGGCTTCCTCTGCGGCAGGGACTATGATGCAGGACGCTTCGTCGATAAGAACAGGTCAGGTTTCGACCTGCTGGCTGAACGGGAAAAGGCGTTTACTGAAGCCATGCGCGCGCCCTGCCCAGCGCCCGTGGCAGGTCCGGTGATTGGCATTCCGGCCGCTCTGGGCCTTTATGGCCAGCTTCCCGTCTGGAAGAGATTCTTCTCCCTCCTCGGCATTCCCTTTGTCACCAGCGAAACCTTCCACGGCGGCATCGACCTTGGCCGTGAAGTGCAGGGCGCGGAGTTCTGCGCGCCGCTGGCAGCGCTGCACGGCCACGTCAAGCACCTGCGCGACAAGGTGGATTGGATTTTTCTTCCCGTGATGCTGGAAGAGGCCAGGCCCGACGGCCCGACGCCGCTGGTGCATTGCTACTACACGCAGTACAGCTCCGCCCTGGCATCCGGCGCGGTCGAGGCGCGCCTTCGCGATCGGTGTCTCATGCCCCGGGCAGGCTGGACGCTGCGGAGGGGCCTGACGAAGCGGGAGATCCACGGGGCCTTGAAGCGTGCCGGCTTTGCGCGGCTGACATACGCCGCGGTCTCACGCGCGCTCGACCGGGCAATTATCGAATACGATGAAGGCGTGCGAAAGCTGCAGGCTCTTTTCACGGCCCAGGCGCGGAGAAGCGTCGAGCCGTGCGTCGTGCTCCTGGGCCGCGCCTACAATGTGCTGTCTCCTGAAATGAGCAAGGGAATCCCCGGCATCTTCGGCTCCCTGGGCATCACGACCTTTTTCCAGGATATGGTGCCCTACGATCGCAAAGACGTGGAGAGGATCGCGCCGCTCCTGGACAAGGTGCATTGGCTGAATGCCGCAAAGATCCTGGAGGTCGCGTGCGTGGTTGCAGACACACCGAACCTCTATCCCGTCTACATCACGTCATTCAAGTGCTCCCCGGACAGCTTCGCCCTGGAGTACTTCAAGCGGATCCTCGATGAAAAAGAAAAGCCCTATCTCATCCTGCAGCTCGATGACCACGATTCCACCCTGGGCTACGAGACCCGGATCGAGGCCGGCGTGGCATCATTCAGGAATCATATCTCGCGCCAGGAGCAGCAACAGGTGAAACTCCGCCAGGAGCGGAAGCCGCGGCAGCTGCCCATCGTTCCGCAAACCCTCACCCAGCTCGGCAAGAGGACCCTCCTGTTCCCAAGATGGGATCCCCTCACCAGCCCTTTGATCGCGGCCAACCAGCGTAGGGAAGGGATCGACGTGCGCCTGCTCGAAGAGGACCCGGTTGCCATCCGCAAGGCGATGCGCCAGAACACGGGGCAATGCCTTCCCCTGAGCATCATCGCCCAGGAAGCCGTCGATTTCGTCCGAGGCAACGGGCTCGATCCTCTGCAGACCGCTGTCTGGCTTCCGATGGGACTCGTGTCCTGCAACCTGGGCATGTTCATTCCGTTCATGAAGACCCTGCTGGAAACGTACGGCGACGGCATGGAGAAGATACAGGTGTTTAGCGGCGATTTATATTTCACTCAAGGCCCCTTGCGCGGGACCTTGAACGCCTACAAGGCCTACCTCGTGGGCGGACTTCTGCGCCGTGTGGGATGCCGGATGCGGCCCTACGAAACCGAGCCGGGCGCAACGGACAGGGCGCTCGCGCAGGCGCTGGCGATCCTGGTCCCGGCATTCGAAGGGAGGGCATCAGTGGACGCGGCGGTGCGACGCGCCGCGGACCTGTTCGACGCAGTGCCCATCACTTCGGAGCGCAGACCACGGGTGGCGATTTTCGGAGATCTGTACGTCCGCGACAATGACGTGATGAACCAGGGGCTCGTCCGCGCGATCGAGGAGGCGGGCGGCGAGGCCGTCACGACGCCCTATACGGACTACGTGGCGATCATCGCGGATTCCGTCTTCCACAAGATCACCTTTGCCGGCCATCCCCTTACCTCGCTCCGCTATCGGACCATCTGGCATGCCGTGGATGCCTTTGGGGGACACTGCAAGCGCTCCTTTGCGCGGTTCCTCGACCCGGCGCAATCCTTTCGCGACCCCCGGAGCGAAAGCTTCACTCGCTCTTTCGAGCTTCGCACGGAGCACGATGGAGAGTCGTTTGAGAACCTCCTCAAGGTGCTCCACCTGGCCCGGACCCACCCTGAGCTGGCGCTTTTCGTCCAGGCGAGCCCGGCCTTCTGCTGCCCGTCCCTGGTCACGGAAGCCATGGCGCGCGACATCGAGCGGCTCACCGGCGTGCCTGTTGTCAGCATCACCTACGACGGCACGGGCCGTTACAGGAACGAGGTCATCGTGCCCTATGTGAAATTCTCAAAAAGCCGGGCTCCGAGCAGCCTTTAGCGTTCCACGCGGCGGATCGACGCCAAAGGTCCCCTGGGGCAAGGAATGCTGAAGAGGGCTGCAGTGGTCGGTCACTTGATCGAGCCCTTGAACTGCCCTATCCTCGGTCCAGGCATTTCGTATGCAAGGCGGCACCGTCACATTCCCCGAGGAGCTCGTGAAGGGGGAAGACATCGAATGCATGCTCATGAGCGGTCGGCGCGTCTTTCTCCGCGCGTATCATACGTACTTCAACGCCTGTCTCCAGAGGCCCACCATCGGCTTGGACCGGGCCTACTCCGCGAAGCCGTTCGTGATCGTGGAGAAGCAGGTGATGTTTCCCGAGATCGCGCTGCTGGATCTCTTTCGGAAGAATGGCTGGCAGGGCGCATGGGCGGATTCTCTCCATCGCAAGTACTTCGACAAAATGCCCAACCAGAGCAAGGGCATATCGCTCAGCACGTACGCGAACAAGGTCATCGCGCGGATAGCGGAGAACAACGACAAGAGCAAGAACGGCTGCTGGGACATCATCCTGTGGACGGAAAGGGCGGTGGTGTTCGTGGCCGTGGTGGACGCGTTCTCCCGGAAAGACATCAGCGATGCTCATACGCGCTGGCTGGCCGCGGCGCTCCGTTCCGGGCTGTCGGCCACCCAGTTCGTGGTTATCGCATGGGGCTATCGGAAAGTGGTCGCGAAAAGGAAGCGGCGCGGTCTCTCGTAAGCCGGAGGACGGGGCATGGTCGACTATGACATCGCAACCGAAGATGATCTGTCCACTATAAAAGAGCTCTTCCAGGAGTACGGCAGCTCGCTGGGGATCGATCTGTCGTTCCAGGATTTTGCCGCCGAGCTTGCCGCGCTGCCGGGAAAGTATGCCCCGCCGGACGGAGCCGTGATCATTGCCCGGCTCCAGGGAACGCCGTGCGGCTGCGTGGCCCTTCGTAGAATTGACCAAAACGCGTGCGAGATGAAACGGCTGTACGTGCGGCCGGACACCAGGGGCCTGGGGATCGGCGCCGAGCTGGTGAAGCGCATCATCGACCTGGCGCGGTCCAAGGGGTACCGGTCCATGCGGCTGGACACGCTTCCCTCCATGAAAAGCGCGGTCTCCCTCTACCGGCTGGCAGGCTTCAAGGAGATCCCCGCCTACATCTACAACCCCATTCCGGGCGCCTTGTTCATGGAGAAAAATCTGTAAGCTCAGCGACGATATCCTTGAACCTTTTTCCCCGGTCGAACTCATTGAGAAACATGCCGAAGGACGTGCATCCGGGAGAGAAGAGCACGGAAGCGCCGCCGTCCGTGGCAGCCGCAGCAGCGGCGCGCGCGATGGCTGTTTCCACGGCCTCCCTCAGCGCCGGATACGGCCCTTCATAGCGGATGCCCAGTCCGTCGAGCACTCCCCGTATCTTGTCGGTGCCGGTGCCTGCCAGCAGCACGATGGCCCGGGGCGCGCGCGCCGCTGCCGCGAGCGGGGTGAAATCCATGTTTTTATCCGTGCCGCCGGCTATGAGGATGACCGGGTCGGGAAGGGCGCGCAGCGCCTGGACCGTGGCGTGAGGAATGGTTGCCGCGGAGTCGTTGTAGAATCGGATCCCCTTCCACGCGCGGAACATCTCCAGCCTGTGCTCGACTCCGGGAAACCGGGCAAGCGCCGCGCGCACAACCTCTGCCTTGATGCCGTACAGCCTCAGCGCCAATCCCGCGCAGAGCAGGTTCATTCGATTGTGGCTGCCCGGGAGGAGTGAGTCGCCCAGGATGTCCTGCGCCGCGTCTCCCTGCAAAAGACGGGCCTTTCCGCATTCTCCCTCTAGCCAGGCTCCGCGGATGCCGTGCGGCAAAGGCTGGGCTGAAAAGAAGAAAGGCTGAGCTCGGGTTTCCCGGGGAAAGCCGTGCTGCCAGGGATCATCGAGATTGAAAATGGCCTTCTGCCCGGATTCCTGCTCCTGAAAGATGACTTTCTTGTCCGCCACGTATTCCGCCATGCCGGGATATTTGTCAAGGTGATCAGGCAGGATGATGGTGAAGGCGGAGATCAGGGGTTTGAGCATGCCCCTGCCTTTCAGGTCCCCCAACTGCCATGAGGAAAGCTCCAGCACGACGGGAGCGTCAGGCGAAAGATCGTCGAGGAACAAGAGGGGGGAGACCGTGATGTTGCCTCCCAGCCGGGCGGCTGGGAACACCCGGGACATGCCGAACGCGATGGCCGAGGCGGTCGTGGATTTTCCCTTTGAGCCTGTCACGGCGATGAGCGGGTTGGCGGCAAGGGAGAGGAAGACGGAGATGTCCGTTTCTATGGACACCCCCGCATCGCGCGCCTTCTTCAGAAACGGCGATGAGGGAGACACGGCCGGGTTCTTGATCACCAGATCAGCGGACGTGAAATCCTTCTCATCGTGCCTCTCAAGAACGTAGCGCACGGGGAAGTCTGCCAGCCGCTCCATCGACTCCCGAAGGTCCTCGGCGGTGCGCAGGTCGGTGACCGTCACCCGCGCTCGCTGGCGCGCGAAGAAAAGCGCGGATGCAAGGCCGCCGCCATTGATCCCGAGCCCCATGACCGTGACCTTCATGCCGGGGAGCGCTGCCCGTTCAATCCTCAATGCGAAACTCCTTCATCCCTGAATCGTTCAGGTACGCCTCCACCTTGAGATTCCGCCACTCATCGTACCACGAGGCCGGCACCTGCCGCTTCAGCTCCTGGAAGACCTCCATCTGATCGGAGAAGCTCGCCCCCCGCATTTCCTGCTGGATCCTCTCCATAACGGGCTGGATGAACTCCAGAGCGCGATGCAGATTCGGCAGGGAGGCCGCGCGGTACTCGGGGGAAAGCCGGATGATCGACTGGCACATGGTCTTCCATTTGCACAGGTAAGGGAAAAAGGGATAGGTCCTTTTGTCCGTGGGCAGGAACAGACGGGTGAAGAATTTCGTGAGGTCCGCGTCCATCCAGATGCCCTGCTGGAAATAGCCCCTTCCGAACTCTCCGATCCAGGTTTGTGATATGGTTTGCCGGATGCGAAACCCCTGGATCCTTCCTTCAGCGCGCACCACCTCCTCCAGCGGGATGATGGTGGGCTCCAGGAAGAGCCGCTGGCAGGCGTAACGGGGCGTGCAGTCATTGGTGCCGCGCTCCAGAACCGTGCTCTCCGATGCCCGCATCATCAGATCGATGCGGAGAAGGTAGAGGTAGAGGCTGTTTTCAAGACGATAAATATGGAAAAAACAGGGGCGCAGGATATCCGAAGGATCGAAGAAATAGGAAAGCTCCTTCAGCACTTGCGGCGCCCGGCATGCAATCTGCTCCATGACAGCCTTGAGACAAGTGACGTATGCGTTGGAGGGCTGCAGCTGGCGCACGTCGTGGTGGATGTGGAAGGGAGGAACGGCGTATGCGTCATCGAGCTGGAGGAAAAAATCCTCTCCCTGGCTGAAATGCCTGCTGAAAGGGAGTTGCTTGTCGCTGATTTCCTCCAGCAGCGCGTTTATCCCCTGGTCAGCGAAGCCGACGCGTATTTCGTTAGAAACCTGCTCCACCCTAGGTATTAAAGCCGAAATGTGCCCTTCCGGCAAGAATAACACCTCGGCCATTCCCGGGATGGGCTCCGGCGCTCGCCGAAGCCTTCTGCGAAAAGCTCTCCTACATCTGGTCCGGCTTCACCACGGGGCCGTGTTTCTCCTTCAATGCAAGCAGGCCGTTTTTCTGCTCCTCGTAGACCTCGAAGATCCGGGCCGGCATCTTCTTCTCCTTGCGATACGCATCCTCCTGCAGCTGGATCCTGGCGAGGATGTTGTCCAGATAGAAGGAGAATTGCTTCTCATACAGGCTTTTCGGATACTCCTTGGAAATAAGCTCGGCGAAGACCTTCTTCAAATCCTCGTAGCGGGGGATGAAGCCGATCGGCGTATCAATGACCCCTGCCTCGCCGTGCGCGTATCGCTCCAGCCAGGACAGCCACGCCTTCACGTCGCGCTTCTCGCCGAGGAGCTTTTTCAGATCGCCGCCGCGTTCGCAGTCCAGCAGGAAGTAGTTCAGCCCCGCGATGATCGGCCGGCCCTGCTTGGAGAACTTCTTCGAGTTGAAGAAGAGGAACTGCGCCTCCATGTAGTCGCCGAGCGGGCAGGGGATGAAAGGCGAGTTTGCCCAGGGCTGCCGGTTGACGCCCTTTGCGCCCACCTCCGTCGCGGTGGCGGCGGAAAGAATCGAGGCGCCGATTGCCACGCCGTGGTCCGGGCTCTTCGCCACCCATACCGGCGGCATTGTATCGCTGTCGCGGCCGCTATAGGTGATGATGGTGATGGGAACACCGGCGGGATCGT
Source organism: Spirochaetia bacterium (assembly GCA_049519415.1). Classification (GTDB taxonomy): domain Bacteria; phylum Spirochaetota; class Spirochaetia; order SZUA-6; family Fen-1364; genus Fen-1364. Next base: position 30,565 of record JBEKQU010000041.1, on the reverse strand, counting down.
TGGCGATCGCGCCGTTGTAGTTCCCTATCGCGTCGTTGGAAAGGGTGATGCGGGCGTTCGGGTTGGAAATGGGCACCGGCTTGCCGTTCTTGTCCAATTTGCCCGGCCACCAGTCGCCCTGGAAGTTCTTGCCTTTCTGGGGGGGCGTTTCTCCGTTGCCGGCCCAGTGCGGCACGCCGCGCTCGTCCACCAGCACGTTCGACCAGATCACCTCAGTGCCCGGTTCCCGTAGGCACTTGTAGAGGAAGGGGTCCCCCTCCTTGTTCAGGTCCTCCACGATGCCGAAGATGCCGATCTCCGGGTTCACGGCCCGCAGCGTGCCATCCGGGCCGATCCACATTTGCGCCAGATCATCGCCGACGTAGTCGGTCCCCACCATTGCTGTTGTCGTCTTGCCGCACCCTGATGGCGCGGCGCCCGCAAAGAAGGTCTTCCTTCCCCCCGGTCCCGTCATGCCCGTGATGAACATGTGCTCGGACAGCTCTTTTTCCCGCCGGTAGTACGTGCAGAGATCCACGGCAAACCGGTGGTTGCCCTTTTTCAGCATGAGCGTGTTGCCCGCGTAGGTGCAGTACATGCTGAAGGTGGTGAACCAGCTCCTGTCCATGAAGATGCGCGCCTTGGGGATGTCCTCTGACCGGTTGGTGCCCTGGCTGTGAACATTGGTGAAGAAGACCCCCGCGCGTTCCGCCTCGGCGTCGAAACGCTCGAAGACGCAGCGATAGAGGATGTTCGCGCTGTGCAGGACGTATGCGGAGCTTGAAATCATGAGTCCGGGGATGGAGGCTTGGGCGCCGATGGGGCCGCGGTTGTAGAACCCGACGAACAGGGTCATGCCTTTCATGATGCCGGCCATGGTCTGGCGGATGTATGCCAGTGATTCGGACCGCACCATCTTCTTGGCCAGGACGCTCACCTCTTCGTCCTCATTGGCTATGTAGTAGGTCTGGTCCACCATCCTTCCCTGGTCCTCGGGAAGATCGAAATGGAGGGTGTGGTCCTTCATGGCCAGCGGGGATTCCTCGCCGGCCTCCAGGCTCATGCGGCGGCACGCCGCCACGTCTTCCGCGGATGCGCTTACAACGAAGACCCGTGCCGGCGTGCACATCGCGATGGCATTAGCGATGCGCAGAAGGGCATCCTGGTTGCTGATTTTCCGGAGCTTGGCGCGATTGGCGGCGTCCAGTGTGGCATCGAAGACCTTCTTCGCCTCCGCCATGGTTTTCACGCCCCCCACTTCGGACAGGATATCGATGCCTTTCCTCAGTTCCAGCATGTGCCTCTCCTTCTTGCATGCCCCGTGCCGCCAGTTGAACCGTATTTCACCGCCGGATCCGACACGTCAACGGCGCGCATATTTATGCACATTCCTGGATTAAGGGACGATTTCCCTCCGCCTGTCAATGGGCGGGTGCCCAGCGCAGCAATTCCCCAACCTCCTCATGAGGCACGCGGCGCGCTTTCAGCCGATCGCAACATGTCCTGTTTCTCCACTCCTGATGCGGATGCAATCTTCCATGGGGAGGATGAAAATTTTCCCATCGCCGATGTTCCCGGTATGTGCGCCCTTGACGATGGCGTCGATCGTCGGCTTGACGTAGCCGTCGTTGACCCCGATTTCCAGGCGCACCTTCTTCAGCAGGGTGCCCGCCTCCTTTACCCCGCGGTACACCTCCGTGACGCCCTTTTGTCTGCCGCACCCCAGCACGTTCGTCACGGTCTTGAGGTAGATCTCCTTTTCGTCAAGCGCGCGCATCACGTCGTCCAGCTTGTGCGGCTGTATGATTGCGATGATCAGTTTCATTGTCTCTCTCCTTCAATCTATGAGCGTGTACGCGCTCTCCCTGTGCTGGGTGTTGTCCAGACCCATGGCTTCCTCCTCCTCGCTGACACGCAGACCCATGATCGCGTCCAGCGCCTTGGCGATTGCGAACGTGACGACAGCCGCGAAGATGATCGTTGCCGCCACCCCGAGAGCCTGGATGCCCAGTTGGCGCACGTTCCCATAGATCAACCCGTCGGCTCCCGATGGATTGATCACCTTGGACGCGAACACGCCGGTGAGCAGGGCGCCGACCGTGCCGCCCACTCCGTGCACGCCGAAGGCGTCCAGCGAATCATCATAGCCCAGCCTCTGCTTGATCACGGCCACCGCGATGTAACAGACCAGCGCAACAAGGACGCCGATGGCGATTGCGGACATGGGCGACACGAAGCCGGCGGCCGGCGTGATGGCCACCAGGCCGGCAACGGCACCGGTGGCCGCCCCAAGCACGGTCGGTCTCTTGGTGACAAACCAGTCGATCACCAGCCAGGAGAGGGCCGCCATCGCCGCGGAAATATGTGTATTGATGAAAGCGCTCACGGCAAGCTCGTTGGCGGCAAGGGCGCTTCCCGCATTAAAACCGAACCACCCGAACCACAGAAGCGCCGCGCCTACAAGCGTGTAGGTCATGTTGTGCGGGGGAGGGGTCACCCGGGGGTAGCCGGAGCGTTTCCCCACCATCAGGGCGAAGACGAGGGCGGAGATTCCTGATGAGATGTGCACGACCGTGCCTCCGGCAAAGTCGAGGGCCCCGAGATTGTGCAGCCAACCCCCCTTGCCCCAGACCCAGTGAGCGATGGGATCATAAACCAGGGTCGCCCAGAGCAGCATGAACACCACGAACGTGGGGAATTTTACCCTTTCAGCAAACGCCCCGGTGATCAGCGCCGGCGTGATGGCCGCGAACATCATCTGGTACACCATGAAGAGCTGATGGGGTATGGTGCCCCCGTAGTCGGCGTTCGGCGCCAGGCCTACGCCGCGCAGTGCGAACCAGGAGAGGTTGCCGATGACGTGCCCGGCATCGGGCCCGAACGCCAGGCTGTATCCCCAGAGAATCCATTGAATGCTGATGATGCAGAGAATGAAGAAGGATTGCATCATCGTGGAAAGCACGTTCTTGCGCCGGACAAGCCCGCCGTAGAAAAGCGCAAGCCCCGGGGCAGTCATGGACATTACGAGCGCCGTTGACACGAGCACCCAGGCCGTATCCGCGAAGTTGATGGCTGGCATGGTTCCCTCCTTGAGCCGAGCGTAATGCGCGGCTGTAAAGAAGCAAACTACGTGCCAATTGACAATCAGAATGCGGTGACCTTCACCGGCCTCGGAATCGACGCGCCTGGATGCGGTACTTGTGAACGCGAAGTCCCATGATCCGCTCGGTGATCCCCAGCGCCGCCGCCGCGGAGGTCATGTTGCCGCGGGCCGATTTCAGCGCTTCCGCCAGCAGCTCCTTCTCCACCCGTTCCACCGCCGCGCGCAGCGTGCCATGCGGCACGGTGCCGCTCGCCTCGGCAGTCTGGAGCGTGGGGGGGAGGTGGTGGCCGTGGATCACGTCGTCGTCGCTGAGCAGCACGGCGCGCTCAATGCAGTTCTCCAGCTCCCGCACGTTGCCGGGCCAATGATATGCCATGAGCATGTCGATTGCGGGCGTGGATATCCGACGCACGTTCTTGTGGTTCTGTCTGCTGTAGCGCTCCGCGAAGTAGTCGGCAAGCAGGAGTATGTCGGTCCTGCGCTCCCTGAGCGGAGGGATATGGATGGGGAAGACGTTCAGCCGGTAGTACAGGTCCTGACGGAACTGTTCCTTCTCAATGAGTTTTTCCAGCTCCCTGTTGGTGGCGGCGATGATGCGCACGTCCACCTTGATGGTGGTGATGCCTCCCACGCGCTCGAACTCCTTTTCCTGCAGGACGCGAAGGAGCTTGATCTGCATGCCGGGGGAAAGATCGCCGATTTCGTCCAGGAAAAGGGTCCCGCCCTGCGCCAGCTCGAAACGTCCCTTGCGGGCGGCCACGGCGCCGGTAAAGGCCCCCTTCTCGTGGCCGAACAGCTCGCTCTCTATCACGCCCTCGGGAAGGGCGGCGCAGTTTACTTTTATGATGGGCTTGGCGGAGCGGCGGCTGGCGTAGTGGATGGCGTGGGCGACCAGCTCCTTTCCCGTTCCGCTCTCCCCCCGCAGGAGCACCGTCGTGTCGCCGGAGGATACCTGCGCGATCAGCTGGTACACCTCCTGCATCGCCTTGGAGTTCCCGATGATATTCGAAGGCCGGAACCGGTCCTTCAATTCGTCCTGCAGCCGCAGGTTCTCCTCCATCAGCCGCTCGCGCTCCTCCTGCGCCGATTGGCGCAGCCGCACCGCCTGGGCTATGAGCGAAGCGATGATGGAGAGTATGCGCGCGTCCTCCTGGAGTGACGCGGCCTGGGAGAGGGGGCGGTCGGCGCTGAGGGCGCCGATCACCTCGCGCCCCATCTTGATGGGCACGCAGAGGAAGGAAAGCTCCCCCGCCTCCGGGGACTTTCGCGCGCCGGTTCGATCGAGGAACTCCGGCTCCTCCGCGATGCGCGGGACAATGGCGGGCTTGCCGGTCTGGATGACCTTTCCCGTGATTCCCTCTCCCAGCTTGTACCGGCCCCGCCTCTTCTGGCTGGGGGAAAGCCCGTACGCCGCTTCGATTGATATCTCCCCCGTCTGCCGGTTGAGGAGGGTGAGCGTGGCGAGCTTCATGCCGAGCGACCGTGTGATCACCTCGAGGATGGGTTCTACCACGGTGCGCAGGTCAAGACTGGAATCCAGGATCTGACTGATCTCAAAAAGGATGGAGAGCTCCTCCGCCCCGCCTCCTAGACCTTTCTTGTCACCGGCCATGCCGCCTCCATTGAAACTACAAAAATGTATTTGCAGTTTTAAAAAGATACGGAAATGTAGCAAGCTTCCCGGACGCTGTCAAGAAAGCCGGCGCCCGGGCGCCCTGGGGGGATCACGTTGACAGCTCCGAGACCATCACGTATAAACCATTTATGAACCCTCTGGCGCAGGAATTGAACGCTCTGCTCTCCGGCAGCATCGCCGAGTCGCTTCTCTCGGAGCTCGGCCGGCGTCTGTATTTCCCGAAAGGCATCGTTGCCCAGTCGGCGGAAGCCAAGAAGAGCGCCACCCGGGCCAACGCAACCATCGGGATTGCCACCCGTGCGGGGAAGCCTGTTTTCCTTCCCGCCATCAGATCCCTCGTGCCCGGCCTGGATCCCGACGAGATCTTCCCCTATGCCCCCACCCAGGGGGTGGAGAGGCTCCGCGAGCTATGGAAGAAGGAGATCATTCACAAAAACCCGGATATCGGAAATGCGGCTTTCTCCCTCCCCCTGGTCGTGCCCGGCCTCACCTGCGGCATTGCCACGCTTGCCGACCTTTTCGCCGACAAGGGCGACACCCTGGTGCTTCCCGACCTGCACTGGGACAACTACCCGCTGATCTTCGAGACCCGGCGGGAAGCGGTCATGGCCACGTTTCCCTTTTTCACGGCAGCGGGCGGCTTCAACGTCGATGGGCTGCGCGCCGCGCTTGGAAAGGCGGCCGTGAAAGGCAAGGTCCTCCTCCTCCTCAACTTCCCCAACAATCCCACGGGTTATTCCCTTCTGCGGCAGGAGGCCGACGCCGTAGTGGCGGTGATTCGGGATATCGCCGCGGCGGGCAGGCGCTGCCTGGTGATAACCGACGATGCGTATTTCGGTCTTTTTTACGAGGCGAATATCTACGGGCAGTCTCTCTTTGCGCGGTTGTGCAGCCTGCACGAGAACGTGCTTGCGGCAAAGGTCGACGGCTCCACAAAAGAGGACCTCACCTGGGGCTTCCGCACTGGTTTCATTACCTTGGGCTCCCGCGGCCTCAGTGCGGAGCACTACGACGCCCTCACGCGAAAGCTCATGGGAGCAGTGCGTTCCACCGTCTCCAACTCCAGCATCTTGGCGCAGAGCCTCATCCTGCACGCAATGGAAAATCCCGACCGCGACCGGCAGAAGCAGGAGGCAACGCAGCTCCTCCGCGAACGCTACGATCGGGTCAAGGCGATCCTGGCCGCCAAGAAGAGCACCGCAATCGAGCCCCTGCCGTTCAACTCGGGGTATTTCATGAGCTTCCGCTTGAATCGCGGCAAGGCGGAGGATCTGCGCACGACGCTCCTGCGGGACAGCGGAATCGGAACGATCGCCATAAACGATGCCTGCCTGCGCGTGGCTTTCTCCAGCGTGGACGTGGAAAAGCTGCAGGAGCTGTACGATATGATTTACGCGGCAGCGGAGAAGCTGTAGCCATGGATGGCGAAGTCGGCCGAGGCCAGGGATGGCCGGGAGGCCGACTGTAGCCCTGCCGCGCCAGATGACGCGCAACTCCGCCAGAAGCGGAAGGCGCGTCGGGCGCGGCGTTGGATGCGTAACACGCCGAAGGCGTGTGGAGGGCGGCGGCCGGCTGCGAAGCAGACGTCGAGAGCCGCGAAGTCGGCCGAGGCTAGGAGCGCCCGGCAGAGCACGGGAGCACAGGCTGCGCGCCCTGGGGATGGCCGGGAGGCCGACTGTAGCCCTGCCGCGCCTATTGATTCACCAGGAACTTGCCGAGGTCTTTCAGCTCGGGGATGCGCTCGTAGACGGGCCGCTTCTTCTCGTGCGCGGCGCGGTCGAGGGTGGTGGCCTTCATGTACAGCTCATTGATCAGGTCGGAGAGAATGGCGAGGTTCACCGGGAAATTCTGCGCGGCCATCTCCCGCAGCACCTTGTCCTGCTCCGTCCCGCCCTGGGCGAGGATGGCCTTCAGGTTGGGGAGCATTTTCATCCGCGCCTGGTAGATGAAGTGCGCGGAGGCGAGCACCATCTCGTACAGCTCGTCGAATTGGAACCCCTGCTGCTTGTAGAACTCGCTCTTGCTCGTGAGGTTCTCCAGCCGGTCCCATTCGGACTGCTGCAGCTCAAGGATCACAAGCGCCTTGCGGATGAAGCGGTTGGAGATGTTGTTCTGGAAATGATCGCCGATCCTTTCAACGATCCTAAAGATGTCCGGGTCCTTGATCGCCACGTCTCACGCCTTTTCGCGATCAGCCTAAAGAAAGCGCCTCTGTCGGTCAAGCCGTAATGTCCGACTCCGCATGTTCATGATCAGGCGGTTTCGGTGCAAAGGCGCCCCTGCCAGGCGCCGCGAGCACGCATCTCCTTGGCGAGAAGCCCATTGAACGCCTGCTTGGAGAGGAAAACTCTGGGCGCCATGAGATTTTCCAAGGGCGTGTCGCAGGTAAGGCGCATGATCACGGTCTGCGGAGGAAGCCGCTCCAGCGCGGCGATCACGTGCTCAAGGTGACGACGGGACGAGGGGGCGGTGATCTCGCCCTTCGCGTACTCCCGCGCCAGCAGCGTGCCCTTGGGGATGTGGAGGTTGTGGATCTTCACTCCCTCCGGCCGCAGCCGCGCAACGGTGTCGATGGTGCGCATGATGCGGGCGCGGTCCTCGCCCGGCAGACCGAAGATGAGGTGCACGGCGATCTTCAGCTCCCGCTCGCGCAAGAGCCGGTACGCCCGCAGAAAGCCTTCGAGGGTGTGCCCGCGCCTGACGCGCAACAGGGTGTCATCATGGGCCGACTGAAGCCCCAGCTCCACCCACACCTCCAGGCCGCGTTCCCTGTACGAAGCCAGAAGGTCGGCCTTCCGTGCGTCAAGGCAATCGGGCCGGGTAGCCACGTTGAGTCCCCGAAAAGCGGCCAGCGCGAGCCCCGTGTCGTAGACCTGTTTCAAGGTCTCCACCCCGGCATTGGTGTTCGAGAATGCCTGGAAATAGAGGATGAAAGCCTTGGCGTCATAGCGGCGGCGCAGAAAGGCAAGCGCGTCCCGCACCTGGCTGGCCAGATACGCGCTGGGGTCCGGGGAATCATGGTTTCCGCAGCAAAGCGGCTCCGCAGGGGAGGCGGCGGCGAGGTAGGGCGCTCTTGCGCCATCCTCCCCGCAGTAGGTGCAGCCCGCATCAGACCTGCCCCCGCTGCGGTTCGGGCAGCTGAAACCGGCATCCACGGCGACACGGTAGACGCTGCAGCCGAATCGTGCGCGCAGGTACCGCGCATATGTGAGATAAGGGGGGTCTGTCACTACGCACCTTCGGCAGCAGGATAGCAGACCTCCTGCATTGACAACAAGAACCGCTCTTCCTACAGTGCTCGGGATGAAGAAGGCGTTTCCCGGTCTCTCTCTTGCGCTCGCGGCGGCCGCCAGCATCGTGCTTGCCGGCTGCGGCATCGGGCTGGAGACCACGGTTCAGCTTGTCACCAATCGGCCTGAGATGGCGGTGTACGTGGACAGGTTCAATGCCGTGCAGTCCGACGTGAAGGTCGAGATCGCGTACCAGGAAACGCCGTACCAGGCCGTTCTGGACGGCGTGACGGGAGACGTCGTGATCGGCCAGTGGCTCGCGAGCCCGGCCATCATGGACCGGATGGAGGGGCTAGGCGATATCGTGAAACCGGGCAAGATCGATCCCACCTGGTTCTATGCCCGGCTGCTCGCCATGGGATCGCGCGACAATCGACCCGTCCTGATTCCGATCTCGTTCTCCCTCCCCGCCGTCGTGTACATGCCCGCGCGCATGCGGACCGATCCGCCGACGCTTTTCATGCCGCTCGACACGCTGCAGTCGATGAGCAAGGCCTTCAACAAGGTCAACAAGGCGGGCGCCCTTGTGAGCGTCGGCTTCTCCCCGGCCTGGTATCCGGATTTTCTCATCTCCGCGTCGCTCCTGTACGGCGCCCATATCCGACCGGGAAAGAACGGCCTTCCCTCCTGGGACGAGGCGGGACTGCAGAAAACCGTGAATCTCGCCCGGGATTGGCTTTCCACCGTGAATGGCGGAACTGACGCCGACGACACGTTCCAGAAAAAGAACTTCGTTCAGCCCTGGTACAAGCTGGTGAGCTCGGGCAAGACGCTTTTCGCGCTGGTCTCGTTCACGGACTTCCTCTCCCTGCCGGAGGAGGAGCGCCGTGATTTCGACTTCCGGTGGCTCTCCAAGGACGGCGTCATTCCCGTCCTTAGTGACGTACTCTTTGCCGGGATACTGCGTTCCGCGCATGACAAGGGAGGCGCGCGCGCCTTTCTCCAGTGGTTCTGCGGCCTCGGCACCCAGCAGAGCCTCCTGACCGTGAACCAGTCGCGGAGGATCGGGGTATTTGGCGTGACCGATGGATTCTCCTCCTTGAAAAGCATCAATGAAAAGGACCTGCCGATGAAGTATCCCCTCCTTCTGGGCCATGTTCCCCAGGAAAGCCTGCTCAGCTTCCCCGACCTGCTGCCTGACAACTGGCTGAAGGTGCGGGACGAGGTGGTCGGGTGGATGATTGATTCCGCAAAAGGCGCGGAAACCCGGACCCTGGACAAGCGGCTCGATGAGTGGCAGGCCGCCCAGAAAAAGTGAACGCCGTGAGCGAGGGGGGAGTTTTTAATTGACATTGGCCGTCTTCTGCTTTATCATCGCCGCATAAGATAATCCACCAGGGAGGTTGCCAATGGCGACAGTAGAGCTAAGAAACATCACTAAGATCTATGAGGGAGGCGTCAAGGCCGTGGACAGCGCCAACCTGACGATCAACGACAAGGAGTTCGTCGTTCTCGTCGGGCCGTCCGGCTGCGGGAAGACGACCACCCTCAGGATGGTCGCGGGGCTGGAGGAGATCTCCGGGGGCGAGCTGTACATCGACGGCAAGCTCATGAACGACGTAGCGCCGAAGGATCGGGACATCGCCATGGTGTTCCAGAACTACGCGCTGTATCCCCACATGACCGTCTACGACAACATGGCGTTCGGCCTGAAGATCCGCAAGTATCCAAGGGCCGAGATCAACGCGCGCGTGCACGAAGCGGCGCAGATCCTCGACATCGAGGAGCTGCTTGACAGGAAGCCGAAGGCCCTCTCGGGCGGGCAGCGCCAGCGCGTCGCGGTGGGCCGCGCCATCGTGCGCAAGCCCAAGGTCTTCCTTTTCGACGAGCCCCTTTCCAACCTGGACGCAAAGCTGAGGGTCCAGATGAGGGCGGAGCTCTCCGCTCTGCACCACAGGCTGCAGGCCACCATGATCTACGTGACCCACGATCAGATCGAAGCCATGACCATGGGAGACAGGATCGTGGTCCTCAAGGACGGGCTCATTCAGCAGATCGGCACGCCGCTGGGGCTGTACAACACGCCGGTGAACAGGTTCGTGGCGGGGTTCATAGGGTCCCCCCCGATGAACTTCATGAAGGTCAGCCTGAAGATGGAAAACGGCAAGCTTTTTGCCGACGAAGGCACCTTCCGCATGGAGCTCACCCCCCAGCAGACAGAAGCGCTGCGGAACTATTCGGGCAAGGACGCTATATTCGGCATCCGCCCCGAGGACCTGCTGTACACCGAAACCCCTGACAAGGCGAACAATATCGCCACAAAGGTGGAGGTCATTGAGCCGCTGGGATCGGAAATCCACCTCTGGGTCAGCACGAAGAACAACCAGTTGGTCGCTAAGGTCGCGCCGCGTTTCACATTCCACATCGGAGATGTCGCCAACCTGCACCCCGACCTGTCGAAGATCCATTTCTTTGACCTGGAAACAGAGAAGGCAATTTTCTAGAAGACATCAGAGCAGGGGGAAAAAGAGGCTGTCCCACCAGGGCAGCCTCTTTCATTTCAGGTCACCTCAGGGAGGCTCACCCTACAAGATGGCGAACACCTTCCATTCCGTCCCTTCCTGACTGAAGTAATACTTCTGGTAGGTGGACCAGAACGGGATGCTGCTGGAAAGATCGACCTTGGATTTCACGATCAGAACGTACACCGCACCCGTCACCCCCTCCACGGGGCTCGCTGCGGACTGCACGAAGAGGCTGTCAAGATCCAACACGTCGGCGAGCGTGGCCTGCTGGAAATCGGTGCTGTCGAAATAGCCGAGCAGGGAGGTTTTCAGCTCTTCCTTCGTGACGGTCTGGCGGAGCCTGAGGAACCGGATATTCGCGCTCATGTGGTCCAGCGCGGTGTCCGCATCCTTTGCCAGTATTGCGGACATGCAGGCCGTGAAGGTATCCGAGATTGCCTTGCTTATTTCAGCGTCAGACACTGTTGTGACAGGAGCGGCGGCGAGGGCTGCCGGAGCCTGCTGGGGCGTCCAGGTGAGCGGCGGCGGAGTCTGCCCGAAGCCGAAGATGTACCACGTGCCGTTCACCCTGTGAAGGAAGAACTGCTGCTTCATGTCCCAGAAGCTCAAGGTGGGCGAAAAATCCGCTGCTGCATTCACCTTGAGCGTGTAGGTCTCACCCCAAGCCGTCTGCATGGCCTGAGGGGCGCGCGCTACCATGAGACTGCTCAGGTCATATACATCCGACGGCGTCTTGCCCTTGAGGGGCGCATCCTTGAAAAGCGTTTCCAAGGCGGCCTGGGCATCGCTCCGAGAGACCTCGGAGGGGATCTTGGTGAGATACGTGGAGCCGTCGAGGAAAACGACCACCCCTGCCGCGTCCTCGTCGAGCAGTGCGCTCACGAATCGAAGGAAGAAGGAATTGACGGCCCCCGTGGGCAGCGATTCCGCGCCCGCGCCAATGGGGGCCGCGCGCCCTTGGGCCAAGAGCTCTACCGCCGAGGGAAGTTCCTGGTCCTTGATGGCAGCGGGGTCCAGCTCAGGGTAGATGAGCTTGGCGAGCGCCATGTACTGGCTGCCCTTTTCCGCCTTCCCCACGGCCTGATACTGTTTCCCTGCGAGCCAGTAGGCCTCCCCGACCTTCTGGCGTTCGGCTGTATCGTAGTTTTGCCAGAACTGCGCCCAGACAAGTCCCGTTGCAAGGAAAAGCAGTAGAACGGAGAAAATGAACTTGTTTTTCATGCGCAGCCTCCTCGATTACAATAGCAACCCTATTATTTTACCAGTTCGAGTTTGAGTTGACAACCCCTTTTCCTGCTGGTAAACTTGCTGTGAGAGCAGGGGCCCGGCCCGCGTATCCACCAGGAGCGTGGAAGGGGACGGAGAATGTGTCGGTAGGGAGGCTCTGTATGACCCGTTTTATAGGTCTTGCGGCGATCGTTGGTCTCTCCATCGTCCTTGTGGCTTGTCCTTCAACGCCCAAGCCCCCCACCGGCACCGTTGCTGCGCCCGCGTTCAGCCCCGCGGAGGGGATCTTCACGAGCAGTCAGACGGTGGCCCTCGCAAGCTCAACTGAAGGCGCCGAGATCCGCTACACCACGGATTCCACGGCTCCTTCCGCCACGACCGGCACCTTGTACGCAGGCCCCATCACGGTCTCCGCGACAACCACCATCCGCGCAATCGCCTCAAAAACAGGCTGGGAAGATTCCCCCGTGGTGAGCGCCACGTACACCATCACCGGAAAAGTGGCCGACGTGCAGTTCAGTCCCGGTGCCGGCGCGTACGACACATCCGCGACAGTGTCGCTCAGCACGACCACGGAGGGAGCGCAGATCTACTTCACAACGGATGGCAGCGAGCCCACAACCGCAAGCGGCATCCTGTACGCGGGGCCGATCTCCGTGACAGCCACGGAAACCATCAAGGCGATCGGCGTGAAGAAATCCTGGGACAACTCGGCCGTGGCAACCGCGGACTATACGATTAACGTCCCCGCCGTGGTTGTCGAGACGCCGACGGTACCGCCCATCACGGACGTCGAAATCGACGACGCCCGCAACGCCCTCGCCAGGGCAAAGGAAGTGGACGCCGATTTCTTCGATCCCGACAACTACGACACTGCCCGCAGGCTGCTGGACGAAGGCATCGATCTGAAGGTGAGCGACCCGGCAACGGCGCGCCTGAGGCTCGCCAGCTCCAAGGAGGCGGCGGACCTGGCGTTCACCAATTCCGTGCAGCGTGCAATGCAGGAAATGGCGGCGAACCTGGAGGCGGACCGTCAACGGCTGCTCACGCTGGAAGCGGACAAGTTCATGCCCGCGGAATATGAGCAGGCCACTGCCGGCATCGATGAGGCGGGCAATCTCTTCGCCAACAACGACTATGCCGGCGCGCGAGCGCGCGCCTATCAGGCCCTCAAAGATATGACGGACCTGGCCAACCAGCTAGAATCAAGGCTGGCCACCGTGCGATCGCTGAAGTATGACACGGAGCAGCTGATGAAGCAGGCTGAGTCAGCCGAGCTGTACAGGTGGGCTCCCGATCAAAGGGACAAGGTCACTTCGCTCTATCTCAAGGGGATCGACGCCTACCAGGGCTACAAGCTTGATGACGCCGAGGAGAACTTCGGAGCGGCGCGGGAAGCGGCACGGGACACCCTGCGCATCGCCAAGGAGGCGCAGGATACGTCCCAGGCTGAACAAAAGCAGAAAGCGGAGGAGCTGCAGAACCAGGCCATGCAAGCCCTCATCGATGCATCCAAGCTCACCATCGTCACGGAAGACGGCACGGTGATCAAGCCGCAGAACTGGACGGATGAGGAGTTCCTCAAGGAAATCGATTCCATGATCCAGGAGGAGCAGAAAACCGCTCCCGGAGGCCAGTCGATGGCCATCCCCGCGGATCAGAGCACGGCCGTCATGGCCGATGAGTCGTCGGGGAACCTTCTACAGCAGGCGCGCGACCTCTGGGCCCAGGGCTTGAAGGAGAAGGCCGCGGGCAATTATGGCAAGGCGCAGGATTACTTCAACGAAGCGCTGCGCTACATTGAGATCTACAAGTCCTATGCCGTGAAGGGCGTGTACACGGTCCGGTTGATCCCCGATCGGCGCGATTGCTTGTGGAGAATCGCGGAATATAAGGACATCTACGGCGATCCGTACAAGTGGCCCACGATCTGGCGCAGGAACCGCAAGCTGATCCAGAATCCCGACCTGATTTATCCGGGCTGGCAGCTAGTAATCCCTCCGGACTAGCGTCCGGAGGGCGCAGTAATCCCTCCGGATCAAGGAGCGGAGTAGCGGCGGATCTTTCCGACCAGTTCTTCCTTTCGTTGCGCAAGCCCTTCCTCCGTGGCTGCCTCGACGACCAGACGGAGGAGGGGCTCCGTGTTTGATACGCGCAGGTTGAACCACCAATCAGGAAAGTCCATGCGGATGCCGTCTATATCGGTGAGCGCGCCTGCGATATAATCGTCCTTCACCTTGCGGACAATTTCAGGCCCATTGGCAACGGTGAAATTACGCTCGCCCGAGAAATGGTACCGATCGAAACCGGCGATGACGCTTGATAATGACGCCGCGCCTGCCGCAAGCACTTCCATAACAACGAGCGCGGCGATCATTCCCGAGTCGCAGTAGAAGTTTTCCCGGAAGTAGTAGTGGCCGGCCAGCTCGCCGCCTGCAATCCCATCGGTTTCCCGCAGCAGCTTCTTGGCGTAGGAGTGTCCCACCCTGCATATGGTGGGCTCGGCACCGAGGGACGTGAGAAACTCGACGACGCTGCGCGAAGAGCGCACGTCATAGGTAACGACGCGGCTCCCGCCGGCACGCCTGTCGGGGTGGAGGGTGAAGTAGTAGGTGCCCAGCAGGCCGATGACAAGATCCGGCGAAACGAAACGCCCGTTTTCGTCGACGAACATCACGCGGTCTGCGTCCCCATCGAAGCATATCCCGAGATCCGCGTTTTCCTCCCGCACCCGTTTTTTCAACGCGGAGAGGTTCTCTTCCACCAGGGGATTGGGGGCATGGTTGGGGAACCTGCCGTCAGGCTCGTCGAACAGAAGCGAATAGCGGAGCCCCGTGCCCGCAAGCGCGTCTTTGAGAAAGAAGCCCGCCATGCCGTTGGAACAGTCGATGACCGCTTTCACGCGCGAAAGGTCGGATGCAAAACGCGCGAGGTGGGCAATGTAGTCAGCGCGAATCTCGAGCCTCTGCACGCTTCCGGGACGCGCCGCCGGGGGAGGCAGTGGTGCGGCCGCGACCCTCTTCTCGAGCTCGGCAAGGCCCGTGTCGAATCCAACGGGGATCGCCTGGGCTCGCGACACCTTGAGGCCATTATACTCGGGGGGATTGTGGGACGCCGTGATCATGACGCTTCCCTCCATCCCGTAATAGGCGGTTGCGAAATAGACGGCCGGCGTGTCGCACAGTCCGATGTCCGCCACATCGCAGCCCGCTTCCGTGATGCCGCGAGTGAGCGCGGCGAAAACCTCCCCGGAGGAAAGGCGCACGTCGCGGCCTACCGCAATGCGGCGCGCCGAGAGCAGCCGGGGGAGGTGGCGTCCGATTGCGTGCGCCGTTTCGCCGTTCCACTCCCTCCCGAAGACGCCGCGGATATCGTACGATTTGAAGATGCCCATCGCTTCCATTTTATACATGCGGCGGCGTCGCTGTACAGGCCGCTGGTTTTGGAATACCCTCTTTTCATGGGACTTCTTGCCTTCACGATAAAGCCGAACATCCCCGAGCGTCTGAAGCCTCTTGAAGAGCTTGCGCACAACATCTGGATAAGCTGGAATTTCGAGGCGATCATGCTCTTCATGCGCCTGGACTACGACGCGTGGCTCGCTTCCCGGCAGAGCCCGGTGCGCATGCTGGGAATGGTGGCCCAGCAGAAACTCGAGCTCGCCGCGCGCGACGATTCCTTTCTCGCGGCGATGGACGCGGTCTGGGCCAAGTTCCAGCGCTACCTCGGCGCGGAGCGCTGGTACAAGGGGTCGATGGACGCCGCCATCGCCTATTTCTCCATGGAGTACGGCCTGGACGTTGCGCTGCCCGTCTATTCCGGCGGGTTGGGCATGCTGTCTGGCGATCACTTGAAGACCTCCTCTGACCTTGGTCTGCCGCTGGTGGGCGTCGGCCTTCTCTACCGGCAGGGATACTTCCAGCAGTACCTCAATGTGGACGGGTTCCAGCAGGAATCGTACCCCGAGAACGACTGGTACAACATGCCCGTCACGCTCTGCCGTGACGAGAAAGGCAGCCCGGTTTCCGTCCAGGTGGAGATGGGGCCTTCCGTCGTCACCGCGTGGATATGGAAGGTGGCGGTGGGGAAGAACTTCCTCTACCTTCTGGACACGAACATCGAAGCCAACCCGCACGCCCTGCGGCTCATTACCTCATCGCTTTACGGGGGAGACAGGGAAACCCGGATTCAACAGGAAATCCTGCTGGGAATCGGAGGGATCCGGGCGCTGCGCGCCCTGGGAATCAAGGTTGCCTGCATGCACATGAATGAGGGCCATTCCGCGTTTCTCGGCATCGAGCGGATCCGGCAGCTCATGCAGGAGTCCAAGCTCTCTTTTGCCGAAGCCTGGCCGTTCGTGTGGTCGACGAATGTCTTCACCACCCACACCTGTGTTCCGGCGGGACATGAGCGTTTCGCGCCAGCGCTCATGGAGAAGTACTTTGGCTCCATCGCAAAGGAGCTGGCGCTGTCCTGGAAGGATTTCCTCGCGCTGGGCAGGGAAGACCCGAACAATGAGGGGGAGGAGTTCTGCCTCACCGTGCTCGCGCTGCGGCTGTCCGCCTTCAACAACGGGGTGAGCAGGCTGCACGGAGAGGTTTCGCGCGCCATGTGGCGCAGGATCTGGCCGTCCCTGCCGCTGGATGAGGTCCCCATCTCCCACATCACCAATGGGGTGCATCCGCGCACTTGGGTCACCCACGACATGATCGATCTGCTGGACCGGTATTTCGGCCCTGAGTTTCACGACACGCCAACCAACCTCGAGATCTGGAACAGGATCGACCGGGTGTCCGACGAGGAGTTGTGGCGCACCCATGAACGGCGCAGGGAGCGGATGGTCGCCTTTGCCCGGATGCGTCTCCAGCAGCAGCTGGGCCGGCGGGGAGTGACCAACTCCGAGCTTGCACGGGGCGCTGACGCGCTCTCCCCGTACACGCTCACCATCAGCTTTGCCCGGCGGTTTGCCGCGTACAAGCGCGCCGACCTGCTGCTCTCCGATCCCGACCGCCTGATACGCCTGCTCACTGACGCAGAGCGTCCCGTTCAGATGATCTTCGCCGGCAAAGCGCACCCGCATGATCTTGCGGGAAAAGAGATCATCAAGAAGATCGTGCATTTCGCAAGCGATCCCCGGGTGGCCAGCCGGATCGTCTTCCTTGAGGACTATGATATGACAATGTCGCGCTACCTCACCTCGGGGAGCGACCTGTGGCTGAACACGCCGCGCCGGCCGCTGGAGGCCAGCGGAACCAGCGGAATGAAGGCCGCAATGAACGGAACCCTCAACCTCTCCATCCTGGACGGGTGGTGGGATGAGGCCTATTCGACCCACATCGGCTGGGCAATCGGCCGAGGGGAGGAATACGAGGACCGGGTGCTTCAGGACGAGGTGGAGGGCAAAGCGCTGTACGACCTGCTGGAGCGCGAGATCATTCCCCTGTTCTACACCCGCGGCATGGATGGGCTCCCGCGCGAGTGGATCAAGAAGATGAAGGAGTCGATGCGGGAGGTGGGGAAGCGATTCAGTTGTCACAGGATGCTGCTGGAGTACGCGGGGAACTTCTACGCGCCCGCCGCGGCGAATGCCCGGTCGTTTTCGAGCAAGGGCTACGCGCTCAGCAAGGAAGTGGCCGCGTACTTGTCCAGGTTGAGGCAGAACTGGGAAGCGCTGCGCATCGAGGAGCTGAGCTCCTCCTCGCAGCACATCCTCACCATTGGAGACTCGGTCTCCGTGAAGACGCGCATCTTCATGGCCGGGCTCTCCCCGGAGGAGCTGGGCGTGGAGCTGTATTACGGCGCGCTCTCCTCGCAGGGGGAGATAGAGGAGCCGAGGCGGCAGGAGATGGAGCCGTGCGGAACCGAAGGCCAGTTCGCTTTGTATTGCGCGCAGGTGGTCTGCGATCGGACAGGTCGCCAGGGATACACCGTGCGTATATTGCCCCGGCACAAGGCGCTCGTGCATCCCTTTCTCCCCGGTCTCGTGAAGTGGGGGTGAAATACGTCGCCCTGGGGGCGCCGTAGGGGTGAAATACGTCGCCCTGCGGGCGCCGTAGGGGATAGTCAAAGGCCCAGAATGTGACGGGAAACCGCGAACCCCTCGCCCGCAACCAGCAGGACGATGAGAAGCAGAGCGGGCAGGAAATTGGCGGTCTTGAGCTTTGCCAGCCCCAGAAGGTTGATCCCGATCATGATGACCAGAGCGCCGCCCACGGCCGTCAGCTCCTTCAACAGGACGTCGTTCACCAGAGGCGCAAGCCAGCCGGCGGCGAGGGTGAGGATGCCCTGGTAGATCAGGATGGTGAGGGCGGAGAAGGCCACGCCGATCCCCATGGCAGCGGTGAGCATGATGGCCATGAACCCGTCCATCACGGATTTGGTGAGGATCAGGTCGTAGTTGCCTTCAGCGCCCGCCTTGAATGAGCCGACCAGCGCCATGGCCCCCACGCAGAACAATACCGATGCGTTCAGGAACCCGAAAGCGAAATCCTTCCCCGTTTCCTTTTTCGCAAAGGCGCGCCTCAGCGCCTCGCCAAGGGACAGGATGCCATTCTCAATCCGCCACCACGTGCCCAGGATCCCGCCGATGATCATCGACAGCGCCAGGTAGACAATCTTCGAGCCGCCGAGGGCCATCTGGAAGCCGATGATGAGCGAGGTGATGCCCGCGCCAATGGGAACGACGGCCTTGAAGGAATCCTTGATTTTCGAGCGCAGAAGAAGACCGATGAGAGACCCGACGATGACCGCGAGCGCGTTGATGATGGTGGCTATCATGAGTGAGCTATTGAAGCATTTTTATCCAGGGAGGGGAAGTCGTAGAGGCGGCGGCACCGCGGCCGTCACTTGCGCTGTGCGCGGAAAATCCCTACTCTTTCGCCTGCCATGAGATCACGGTGTCTGCCTCTCGCTCTCGCCTTTCTCCTCGCGGTCATCTCGGGCGCCGCCGCGGACGGAGTGGACCCGGTCCCTCTTCTCGGCCTTGACCTCAAAGCCGCGACGGATATCTTCGGCCTGCCGCAGAGCATGTTTGCCTTCCGCGGCACCGAGGAGGCGCGGGACGACGTGGTTTTCTACTACCCCGACCATCTCTACCTTTTCTGGTACAAGGACCGTGTGTGGCAGGTGCGGATGGATCGGCGCTACGACGATTCCGTCCTCGGGCTCACCCTCGGAATGCCCCGGGACCAGGCGGAAAAGCTTTCCCCGCAGCCCGTCATTGCGGACGGTGATTCCTCCTATTTCGACCTGGACTCGGGAAGCTTCCCCATCCGCGTGCGCCTCGTTTTCACGCAGAACGTCCTCTCCGACGTGTACGTGTACAGGAGCGACTTTTGACAGGCCGGGCAGGCATCTGCCTCTGCCTTGCCGAGGAGACCCTGGAGGCTGACCTCCGGCACGTTACGGCGCTCCGGAAGAGGATCGACCTGGTTGAGCTGCGCGTTGATCATCTCAAAGCCCAGGAAAGGGCGTCTGCCGGGCGCCTGCCCCGGCTGGCCGGCGTTCCGGCGATCCTCACCGTGCGGCGAACCCGGGACGGCGGCCTGTTCAACGGAGACGAGCGGGAACGCCTGGCGCTCCTGGATCGCCTGGTGGATGCCGGCTTCGCGTACGTCGACATCGAGGAGGATCTCCAGGCGCCAGGCCTTGAAGCGCGCATAGCCGGGGCAGGCGCCCGGATCATCCGGTCTCTGCACGATTTTTCCGGCGTGCCGCATGACCTTTCCTCAAGGCTGGCAGGCCTCGCGCGCAATCGAAATGAAATTCCCAAGGCGGCCGTGATGCCGAACACGTGCGCTGAGCTGGCCCGGATCCTTCATCTGTTCAAGGCCCATCAGGGGAAGGAGAAAGTTTTTCTTGGTATGGGCGATATCGGGTTTCCCACCCGGGTGCTGGCCGCCCGGCTGGGCTCGGCATGGTGCTACTCATCGCCCACCGCCGAATGCATCGCGCCCGGCCAGATCGATCCGATCGCGCTGGAAGAGGAGTACAGGTATCGGTCAATCGGTCCGGACACCGGCATCTACGGGGTGATCGGGAACCCGATCATGCACTCGCGTTCGCCCGGGATCCACAACCGCGGATTCGCCGCTCTGGGCAGGGATGCCGTGTACCTCCCGTTTCTCGTCCCCGACCTGGAGGGGTTCTGGGCCGTCGCCGACGCGCTGGAAATCAAGGGGCTTTCCGTAACGGTCCCTCACAAGCAGGCGGTGCTGGCCGGTGTGCGCGACAGGGATGCGCTCGTGGAAGCGACGGGAGCGTGCAACACGATCACCCGGAAGCGCGTCGGCGCCTGGCAGGGAACGAACACCGACATTCAGGGTTTCCTGATCCCTCTGCGGGCCGCGTACACCGGGAGCATCCCCAGCAGTCTGGCCGCGACGGTAATAGGCGCGGGCGGAGCCGCACGCTCCATCGTCTATGCGCTGGCCAGCATCGGCGCGCAAGTGCTCGTTCTCAACCGGACGCTCGAGCATGCTCGAGCGATCGCCGCGGATTTCAGAGTGGAGTACGCGGGTCTTGATGCAGCGGGGCTGCAGCGGGCGCGCCGCCATGCGGACCTTATCGTTCAGACAACGAGCGTGGGAATGGCGCCGAACACTTCAGCGGATCCGGCGCCGGAGCTTCGCTTCAGCGGCCGGGAGATCGTCTATGAGCTGATTTATGCTCCCCAAGCGACCGTCTTCGTGAAGCGGGCGCTCCAGGCAGGGTGCCGGGTCATCTATGGGCGGCACATGCTCCTGGAACAGGCAAAGAGGCAGTTTTTTCTGTTCACGGGTGCGGAATATCCTTCCGATCTTTCCGAATTCCTGGCAGACGATCCTGATTGAGAATCCATTCACGATATGCGCGGCTTGACTCTTTTTTCAATCCCCGTATTATTATGCAACCTGATCAAACCTAAAGAGGTGCTCAATGCCGCATAAAAAGCTGTTCATTCCCGGTCCCACCGAGGTGCATCCCGATGTCCTCAAGGCGATGTCGACCCCGATGATCGGGCACAGGAGCTCCGACTATTCGGAGCTGCAGAAGCGCATCACGGAGAAGACGCAGAAGATAGCCTTCACGGTCAATCCCATTCTCTTTTCAGCGTCGTCGGGAAGCGGGCTCATGGAGGGCGCCATCCGCTGCTGCACGGCGAAACGCGCCATCGTGTTCTCCGTCGGTACCTTCGGCAACCGGTGGTTCGAGATTGCCCAGGGCAACGGCGTGCCCGCGGACAAGCACGAGGTGGAATGGGGCCAGGGCCTGACGCCGGAGATGATCGATCAGTACCTGTCCACCGGAAAGTACGATTGCGCAACGCTGACCCACAGTGAGACCTCAACGGGCGTAATGAACCCCCTCTCCGAGCTCGCTCCGGTTTTCCGAAAATACCCCGACGTGGTTTGGTGCATCGATGCCGTGTCCTCCTTCGGCGGAGTGAGGATCGACAATGACGCCCTGGGCATCGACGTCATGGTGACCTCCAGTCAGAAATGCCTCGGCCTCCCGCCGGGGCTCAGCCTCGCCACGATCTCCCCCAAAGCGGAGAAACGAGCGCAGTCAGTGAAGAACCGCGGGTATTACTTCGACCTTCTGCAGCTTTTGCAGTTCATTCGGGAAAAGAACTTCCAGTATCCCTCCACCATGAGCATCTCGCACCTGTTCGCATTGGACCTGCAGTTGGACAGGATCGCGAAGGAGGGGTTGGACGCGCGTTTCACGCGGCACCAAATGATGGCCCGGCGCGTTCAGGATTGGGCGAAGAAGCACTTCGCCCTGTATCCGGCGGAGAAATACGCGTCCACGACCGTGACGTGCATTAAAAACACGCGCGGCATCTCCGTGGCAGACCTGAACAAGGAGCTGGGCAAACGCAACCTGACGCTCTCCAATGGGTACGGCAAGCTCAAGGAGCAGACCTTCCGCATCGCGCACATGGGCGATCTGCAGATGAGCGACATCGACGAGCTTCTTGAAGCGATCGAGGAGATTCTGAGGCTGCGCTGAAGCCGGCACGACCGCCTCTGCGCGGAGCGCGCGGGTGTGCGAGCGCCCGCGCCCTAAATTTCCTTGCATCACCCGGCGCCGCCGACTATACTTGAGGCCATGGGGGAGCAGAAATCCTGCCTTTTTTGCGGGAAAAACGTGGACCGAACCTTTGACTACTGTCCCCACTGTGGATACGAGTTTGGGCAGGGCGATGATCTACCGGGGCTCATTGAAGAGACGACCGGAGGAGTTCTCGCGTCCGGAGAAGAGGATTACTTTCTCCGGCTCCGCACGCTCCAGGAGCTCCTTGCGGACATGGAAAAAGAACTCGATCTCATCATCAGGACCTCTTCAAAAGATCCTTGATGACGCTGCGGTCATCCAGAAGAGAGCTGAGACTCCGATTGTAGTGCAGCCGGTAGATGGTCCGGGCAAAAAGGTTGGAGATGTCGGCGGTCAGGTACCATTCCCTGCCCAGCAGCGAGTCATTGTGGTACACGGCGTTGGTTCCGATGATGCGGTGGAACAATCCCTCATCGTAGGCCTGCTGGAACGTTTCCACCGTCTCCACGGTGGTGAAGAACGGCAGACTGACCGCGCAGATGTTCTGCCGCGCGCCCGCATCCTTAAGGGTGCGCATGGCCTTGATCAGCGTTCCCCCGGTGCCAAGCATGTCGTCGCTCAGGAAAACGATCTTCCCTGCCACGGAGCCCAGCAGCCTCATCTCCGTGATGTTTCCCGTCTCGGCGCTCTGGGCCACGCGTGAGTAATCCCGCTCCTTGTACAGCATGCCCAGCGGCTTATCCAGGATCGAGGCGTAGAACTTGCATCGATCCACTGCTCCCGTGTCCGGAGAGACGACCATGAGGTCTTCATCCTTCAGGTCCACGACTGTTGCCAGCGTTTTCACGATCTGGTACGCGCCGTGGAGGTTCTCCAGCCGCAGATGGTTGAAGCAGTTCTCGATCTCCTTGGAGTGGATGTCCAGGGTGATGACCCGCGCGACCCCGAAGTACTCGAGGATCTGCCCCAGCCGCGCCGCGGAAAGGCTTTCCCTTCCCTTTTTCTTGTGTTGTCGGGAATAGGGGAACGTGGGGAGGATGACCGTAACCTGCAGCGCCCCCGCCTGGAGGGCCGCGTCCACGGTCATCAGAAGGCAGAAGATGTGGTCGTTCACGGACAGGATCTGCGGAGCATCGCTCTTCTGGAACTGCAGGGGATAGCGGTTGGCCACGTCCTGGATGATGTAGATGTCGGTGTTGCGCACGGAGGAGAGGATTTCCGTCTTGAACTCTCCATTGGGAAACCGAGTGTATTTCGCGGGGACCAGGGAATTGCGCGTGCGGTGCTGGTCCACGGGCTCGTCCAGGTCCCCCGAGGAGGGGAGGAGGTCGCTTGCGAGATTGATCTGCCTGATGAGGTTGGCCCGGGGAAGGCCATAGACCCGGCTGAGCGCCCTGGCGCGCTCCTCCATCTTGTCAGATGTTATGGACTCCAGGTGAGCGAAAATGGACTGGGCAAATACCATCCCTCCGGGGCATGGAAGGATCCCTATCTCGGACAGGCTTGCGTCAGGCATGGGCGCTTGTGAAGAAGGAGACGGTTTTCGTCAGGCCCTCTTCGAGGCTGAAGGCCGGCTTCCAGCCCAATACAGCCGAGGCTTTGGCGTTGTCCAGGCAGCTCCTCCGGAGGTCGCCGGGACGGGGACCCGCGCGCGTGTATTTCAGCTCCTTTCCGAGGATCCGATAGATTGCAGCGAGAAGCTCGCGCGTGCGCACCTCCCTGCCCGTGGCAATGTTCACGGCCTCTCCCGCGCCCTTGTCCAGGGCAAGCACATTGGCCCGGGCCACATCCTCCACGTACACGTAGTCGCGCGCCATGCCTTCGGGTTCTTCAGGATATGCATTGATCGCCGGTATCTCGCCTTTCAATATCTTGGAAATAAAAATCGCCACGACTCCTGCTTCGCCGTCCGGATTTTGCCGTGGGCCGAAGACATTCGCGTACCGAAGCGATGTCCAAATGAGCCCGCGCTGGGTGCCGAAGAACCGCAGGTAGTGCTCTCCCAGGAGCTTGTGGATGGCGTACGGCGAAACAGGCGCTGCCGCGTGATCCTCCGCGAGCCGGGCGCCGCCGGCTTCCCCATAAATGGCGCCGCCGGAGGAGATGAAGATGAACTTCTTTACTTCTGATTTCAGGCTGCATTCCAGCACGTTCAAGAGTCCCAAGCCGTTCACCGTCGCGTCGAGGATCGGGTCGCGGGTGGACACCGTGACGCTGATCTGCGCCGCGTGGTGATCCACGATATCGGGTTTCTCTATCTGGAACACCTTGGCCAGATCCGGCGACCCGATATTCATCAGGTAGAAGGAAACCCCATGGGGAAGGCGCTCCCGCGAACCCGTGCTCAGATCGTCAACGACAGCCACCTCGTGACCGGCAGCCAGGAAGGCGTCGACAACGTGCGAACCGATGAATCCAGCGCCCCCTGTTACAAGGATTTTCATGCTGAAACTGTAGCATCAGGGCGCTGAGGGGGTCAAGGCGAGTGATGTCGCCTGAGGAGAAACCGAGCGGCGGCGGAGAGCCCCCATCCATTTTTTTATCACTTTGCACGCCTGCATGCCGATTATAGTACGTAGCAGGAAAAGAAGAGGTACGGATCTTGAGGAAAACACCGCTCCTCCTATGCGTCTCGCTGGTCGCGGCATCCGCGTTCGGCCAAGTGAGCTTCTCCGGCCTGGACCTGTCCCCCGCGGACAGGCTCCTCTTTTCGGCCACCACGCTGTCCACGGACTTCGGGGCATACAGCACGCTGTTCCTCGCCGACGCGCGGACCAAGAACATGCGCCAGCTCACCTTCTTCCCCGAGGATGTCCAACTGCTGCAGGACAAGGACATCCTGCAGATCCAGAACAGGTTTGGCGTCTTTCGCTCGGACACGGGGTTCCGCAACATTGCGCCGCTGGCCATGTTCCCCTCCTTTGTGGCGGGGAGCCAGATTCAGTCGGGGACGATCGTGCCCATGCAGACCTCCCCGGACGGCAAATATCTGCTCTACCTCCGGTCGAGCTCTCCAGCATACGGGGATTTGACGCTGCTCAACGTGGCCACGGGCGAGCAAACGGTGATCTCCGAAAAGGTGGAGCTGTCCCTGCGCGAGCTGCCCGCGGTGTGGTCCCCCGATTCCCGGTACATCGTCTATGCAAAGGCCTCGGGCCTGTACTATTTCGCCCTCCCGCAGCTGCAGGACAAGCGCGTCCTCACCGAGTCGCTGCGGAAGATGGGCGACGGGACCATCGCCAACATCCGCTGGGGCAGGGACAACAGCCTGTACTACATCCAGGGCGTCATCGTCTACGGGATAGATCCCAACGAGCTGTTCACCCGGGCGCTGTATGCGGGCTTCCTCACGATCGGCACGGTTGTGGGGAAGATCCCTTTTGATTTCGACCCCAACTTCGATTCATTCTGGGTGGCCCCGGACGGGAAGAACCTTCTTCTCAACAAAGGCGGCAGGAACCTCTTCCTCTACTACCTCACGCTGGATGATTTCCACGCCTCCGGCGCGCCGCTTTCCCTTCCCTATCTCTCCCTTCCGCGCGACACCACCGTGGGCAAGGTGATCTGGTCGACGAACAACGTGGTGACGCTGCTCTGCGAGATGCGCTCCGGCGGCGTGCGCGGCACGGCCGTCTATCGGCTGACGCAGGATGCCAAGGGCTCCTATGGATCGTTCACCCGGACCGCGGACGCGGGGGTTCTGGACGTCAGCCTCTCTCCCAGCGGCGCCCTGGCCGCGCTCATGACGGCCGACGGCGTTTCCTGGAAGGACTATGCAAGCTGGCAGGACAAGGGGAGCATGGCGCATCCCTCGCCGCAGCACGTGCTGTGGCTGGATGACGACCAGCTTCTCGTGGCGGGCGCGTACTTCATCGAGCGCTACGTCATCAGCGCGTCCAGCTCAACCCTGGTCGCGGTGTCCCAACCCGGCGAGTTCGGCCACGCCAAGGACGGAGCATCGGTGGCCATGAAGCTCAGGGACCGCGTGTTCGCCTTTGACGAGGCCGCGGGGGCATGGAAGACCGCCGACGCGTACGCCGTGCGCGACAAGAGCGTGGCATCGGACAATTATCGGGTCTATCTCGAGCCGTCCGCCCGGGGCAGCTATGCGAACATGCTCATGGTGCGGGAGGCGAAGGGGTTCGGCACCACGTCCCTCTTTCCGCCGGAGACGGCGATCTACGAGCCGTTCCCCACGGCCGACGAGCCCGTGGACTTCAGCAACATCTCCCACGGCTCGCGGTTGCGGAGGCGCGAGGTGAGCCTCGTGTTCAATGCCATCGATTCGGCGGAAGGCCTGACGCTCATCCTCAACACCCTTTCCGCCTACCAGGTCCGCGCCACGTTCTTTGTGAACGGCGAGTTCATCCGCCGCTACCCCGACGCCGTCAAGGAGATCGCGGATTCGGGACACGAGGTGGGATCGTTGTTCTCCGCCTATTTCAACATGACTGATTCCCGTTTCACCGTGGACCGCGACTTCGTCAAGGCGGGGCTCGCCCGCAATGAGGACGACTACTACGCGGCCACGGGACGCGAGCTTTCCCTGCTGTGGCACGCGCCCTATTACATCGTGAACTCGGAGATCATCTCCGCAGCGGCGGAGATGAACTACGCCTACGCGGGCCGGGACCTGGATTCATACGACTGGGTGGCTTCAACCGAATCCAACCAGGCGCGGGGCATCTACCTGCGCTCCGCGGACCTGGTGGAGCGCATCATTGCGCAAAAGAAGCCCGGCTCTATCATCCCGCTGCAAGTGGGGGCGGGGGAGGGCAAACGCGACGACTACCTGTTCCAGAAGCTGGACCTCCTGATCAACGAGCTCGTCCGGCGAGGGTATGACATCGTGCCAGTCTCCACGCTGATCGAGCATGCTCGCTGATGCGAGACGAGGGCTCGCTAGCGCGAGACGAGGGCTCGCTAGCGCGAGACGAGGGCCAATGACAGGGACGCGGAGAAAAGGGAGAGAGCCGTGAACGCACGCGATCCGGTGAATGCCTACAAGGAGATCCAGATTAAGACGGCGAACCAGATACGGCTCATCGTCATGCTCTACGACGGGGCGATCAAGCACATCAACCTCGCACTCGACTGCTTCGGGGAAGGGCACCGGCGATACGATGTGATCAATAGCCACATCATCGCGGCTCAGGACATTCTTTCCGAGCTCATGGCATCGCTGGATTTCCAGAAGGGCGGGGTGCTCGCCAAGAACCTGTTCAGCCTCTACTCCTTCATGAACCGAAGGCTTCTCGACGGTAATTTGAAAAAGGATCCAACGCCGCTCTCTGAGGTGAAGAAGCTGCTCGGGGAGCTGCGCGACGCATGGGACGAGATCTCCACCCGCAAAGGGTTGGAGGAGAATGCTCACCCGTCAGCAGGGGTGAACATCGCGGGATGAAATCGCACAGAATACTGTGCGGGGTGTAGGCCTCAACAAGGGAGGGGAACGCCGTGGACCAGACCGAACAGAAAACAGCCATTCTCAAGCGCCTCAGAGAGATGCTCGTGCGCCAGAGGGAAAAGTTCAGCTCCTACCTCCGTCTGCTGGAGCAGGAGGAGGCTTCCATCAACGAGGGGGATTCCGAGAAGCTGCTCGCCCAGGTGGAGATGGAGCAGTCGATCATCGCGGAGATCTTCACGCTCAAGAAGGTGATTGCTCCGCTGGAAACCCTCTACCATGCGGCGTATCCCGACACTGAAGACGCGATTCCGCGGCTAAAGACGACCCTGGAGGCCATGGGCACGGAGATCATCGCCCACAATGCGCGCAATCGCCAGCTTCTCTCCCGGCGCATGGAGGAGCTGCGCAAGGAGATCACCTCCCTCCGCTCGTGGCCCCACGCCCGCTCCCCCTTCTCCGAGGCAGTCCCGAGTCTCATCGACATTACAACATGAGCCGCGATCTGTACCTGATCGACGGCTACAGCATCATCTACCGGGGATACTTCGCTTTCCTCCAGAGGCCATTGCTCAACCCCCAGGGCCGGAACTCCTCCTCTGTTTTCGTGTTCTTTCGCACCTTGCTGCAGCTCGTGCGCGACCGGAAACCGGACTCCATCGCCGTGGCCATGGATTCACGGGTGCCGACGTTCCGCCATCTCCGCTACGGGCCGTACAAGGCGAACAGGGAAAAGGCGCCGGACGACCTGCACGCGCAGGTGCCGGTGATTGAAGAGATCCTTGCCGCCCTGGGAGTGCCCTGCGTCCGGGCTGATGGCTTCGAGGCGGACGACGTGATCGCCACGCTTGCCGAGCGATGCCGCGGCACTCGTTTACCCTGCTGGATCCTCTCCGGCGACAAGGACATCCTCCAGCTCATCGGCGGCAATGTGCGCCTGCTGGCGCAGGAACGCGGCAGCGCCGATCTGGTGGAGTATTCGCGGGAAAAGGTGTTTGCATCCAAGGGCGTGTACCCGGAGCAGATCATCGATTTTCTCGCGCTCACGGGCGACGCTTCGGACAATGTGCCGGGTGTGCCGGGCATCGGGGAGAAGACGGCTCAGAAGCTCCTTGCGCAGTTCGGGGACCTGGATTCCGTCTATGCGCGTCTGGAAGAAGTGGCGTCGGAATCGGTCCGCGCAAAGCTGGTGGCGGGAAGGGAATCGGCGCTTCTCTCGCGGGAGCTGGTGGTCCTCAAGCGCGACGTGCCCGGCATGCCCGACATCGATCCGCTGCCGCTCCCGGGTCTGCGAACGGATGCGGCCATCCCCCTGTTCGAGCGGGAAGGCATGAGGAGCATCGTGTCTGAGCTGCGCGAGATGCGGCCTGCGGTCCGGGCGCCGATCAGCCTTGTTTCACCCGAGGCGCCTCCCGCGGAGGAATCGTCCCCAGCCGTCGATCTGAAGAGCACGGCGCCCGGCACCTATACGACCGTGACCGCTGTGTCCGAGCTGGACCTGTGGATCCAGCGGGCGCGCAGGTCCGGCATATATGCCTTTGACGTGGAGACCGATGGAACCGACGAGATGCGCGCCCAGCCGCTGGGATTCTCTCTCAGCGTGGAGGAAGGAAAGGCGTGCTACATTCCCCTCCGCGCCTCTGGCGTGTCGTGCATCCCCGAGCATGCCGTGAAGCAGCGCCTGACGCGTCTGCTGGAGGACCCGGAGCCGCGCCTGGTGGGTCAGAACGCCAAGTTCGATTACAAGATCATGCGCCGGTGGGGGATCCGGCCGGCCAACGTCCATTTCGATACTATGGTGGCTGCCTGGGTGCTGGACAGCGACGAGGGGGTCTACGGCCTTGACCGGATGGCGGAAAAGCGCCTCCGGTTCCGCACGCTGCCCTATTCCCAGCTCGTGGGCAAGGACCAGACGCTTGAGCAGCTCCCGATCCAGAAGGTCACCGATTATTCCGGGGAGGACGCGGACCTCACCTTGAGATTGTACAAGCTGTTTTCCCAAGAACTGGAGGCGGAGAGCCTTGCCCCGGTGTTCAACGACATCGAGATGCCCCTCGTCGAGGTGCTCGCCGAGATGGAGCTCACGGGGATCCGCATCCTCTCTCCCGAGCTTGCCGCGTACAGCCGCGAGATGGAGTCGGAGCTGTCGCGGCTGGAAGGGGAGATCTACGGCCTGTGCGGCCGGAAGTTCAACATCAATTCCACGAAACAGCTGCAGGAAATCCTTTTCACGTGGCGCAAGCTCACCCCTGTTAAGAAGACCAAGACGGGGTATTCCACTGATGTGGACGTACTGGAAATCCTTGCGGCACAGGACCCCGTGCCGGAGAAAATCCTCGCGCACAGGAAGCTTTCCAAGCTGAAATCCACGTACGTTGATGCGCTGCCGCTGCTGGTCAACGAAGAGACCGGGCGCCTGCACACCCACTACGTGCAGACAGGCACGGCGACGGGACGGCTGTCGAGCAAGGATCCCAACCTCCAGAACATCCCCATCCGCGAGGAGGAGGGGAGGCGGATCCGCGCGGCCTTTGTCCCCGCGCCGGGGATGCGTTTCGTGAGCGCGGATTACGCGCAGATTGAGCTTGCCATCCTCGCGTTCCTCTCAAAGGACCCCCTCCTCCTGGGGGCTTTCAAGGAGGGGAAGGACATCCACAGGGAGACCGCGGCGCTCATCTTCGGAGTATCGGAAAGCCAGGTCACCCCGGAGCAGCGGCGGGTGGGAAAGACGATCAATTTCGGCGTCGTGTACGGGATGTCGGCGTTCGGGCTCGCGCAGAGCCTCAAGATCCCTCGTGCCGACGCCGACCGTTTCATCAAGACGTATTTCCAGAGGTTTGAAGGCGTGGACCGGTTCCTGAAGGAAACCATACGGAGAGCCGAAGAGGCGGGCTTCGTGCGCACGCTCATGGGGAGGCGCAGGAAAATATCAGCGATCAACAGCCGCAACCGGACGGAGAAAACAGCAGCCGAGAGGGTGGCCGTGAACTCGCCCATCCAGGGCACTGCCGCGGACATCGTGAAGATTGCCATGGTGCGCCTTTTCCATCGATTGAAAGAGAAGAAGCTCTCCTCCCGCATCCTTCTGCAAGTGCACGACGAGATCATCCTCGAATCGCCCGAAGAAGAGGTGCCGGCAACGGAGAGCGTGGTCCGCGAAGTGATGGAGCACGTGACCCACCACGGCATTCCCCTGAAGGTGCAGTGCGAAACGGGTGAAAGCTGGGGGGCTTTCCATTAGAAGAATGATACTTATCACATATTCTTGAAGTGGCTAAAGGACGTAGAAAAACTACGCTACTTATTGAATCTCGCATAATATAGTGACAATCAGTCCAATGAAAGGCCCGAGTGATCCAAGAACGACCGAAGCAGCCAATTCTCGGAACGCACCCGATTGAAACCGTTGCGTACTCCCTCAAC
>JBEKQU010000040.1:0-41853 GCA_049519415.1 Spirochaetia bacterium | reverse complement strand
GGGCTGTCCCTCATCCCTCCGCACAACCTCCAGCGTGAAATTGGACGCCAGCGCGGCCATGGCGCCCAGCGCGGCAAGCACGGGCATGAGGAGAGCCCCCACAAAGCCGAAGGCAAGAGGGATTTCCACGTACGTGGCCCCCTTCTCGTCCTTGATGATGATCCTCCGGACGTTCCCCTCGTGGACGAGGTCCTTGATTTTGTGCAGCAGCTCCTCGCCTTTGACCTTGAACTCATTGGCATGATTCGGTTCCATACACACCTCCCCCAGGTACGAGGATAGCCATCGGGCGGGCCACGGTCAAGAAATTGTTCCGTCGGCCAGCAATTCTTTATTTGCGTATCCATAATGAGCGCTTCTCATTTTTCCCCATGATATCTGCGCCGTTTGACAGTTTTCACTAATTCTGGATAAGCCCCGAAGGTGCAAAATGAGAAGCGCTGCCCGTCGGCTTCCCCTATCTCCCTCGCTCGGGTATAAACAGGACAAGGAGTGCAACACATGGGCGCAGACGGCTATCTGCTCGGTTTCGACCTGGGAAGCTCTTCGATGAAGGCGGCGTTGATCGACGCCGACACCGGCCTCTCCGTGGGAAGCGCTACGAGCCCGAAGACGGAGCTCGCCATCGAAGCGAAGCGCCCCGGCTGGGCAGAACAGGATCCCGAGGTCTGGTGGGAGCACATTGTTGCCGCCGCGGCGATGCTGAAGGCGGAGACGGGGAAGGCATTCCAGGCCGTGAAGGGGATCGGCATCGCCTACCAGATGCACGGGCTGGTGCTGGTGGATGGGGCGGACAAGGTGCTGCGGCCCTCCATCATCTGGTGCGACAGCAGGGCGGTGGAGCAGGGAGAGAAGGCGTTCCGGGGCATCGGCGAATCCACGTGTCTCTCCCGTCTTTTGAACTCACCGGGCAATTTCACCGCCTCCAAGCTCGCGTGGGTGAAGGAGAACGAACCGGACATCTTCTCCCGCGCGCGCTCCCTGCTGCTCCCCGGCGATTGGCTTGCCCTGCGCATGACAGGGGAGAGAACGACCACCTCTTCCGGGCTTTCCGAGTGCATCCTGTGGGATTTCCCGCGGGGACGCAGGGCCGATTTCGTCCTGGATTGGTTCGGTTTTTCACCCGACCTGGTCCCTCGTCTCGTTCCCACATTTTCCCTCCAGGGCGGCCTCACGGCGGAAGCAGGGGCAGCGCTGGGGCTTGCGAAGGGGACGCCTGTATGCTATCGCGCCGGCGACCAGCCGAATAATGCCTTCTCACTCAATGTACTCGACCCAGGCAAGGCGGCTACCACCGCAGGGACATCGGGCGTGATCTACGGCATCATCGACGAGCCTCGTTTTGACCCGGCCTCCCGGGTGAACGCTTTCGTGCACGTGAACAATTCGCCGGGGCATGCGCGGTACGGCGTGCTCATGTGCGTCAGCGGCACGGGAATCCTGTACAGCTGGCTGCGGCGCCTGCTGGTGGGGGAAACAGGGGCGGTGCCCTATGATGAGCTGAATCGCGTGGCCGGGCAGGCGGCCATCGGCTCTGACGGGCTCATGGTTCTCCCCTATGGAAACGGGGCCGAGCGGACCCTGGAGAATCGCAACCCCGGCGCATCCTTCCTCGGGCTGGAGTTCAACAGGCACGGCATTCCCCACATGCTGAGGGCGGCTCAGGAGGGGATTGTTTTCGCGCTTCAGTACGGCCTGGGAATCATGAAAGGCATTGGGTTGGATCTGAAAACGGTCCGGGCAGGGCATGCCAACATGTTCCGTAGCCCCCTGTTCCGCGACGCTTTCGCCACCGTGACCGGTACCCGGGTCGAGCTGTTCGACACCGACGGTGCGCAGGGAGCGGCGCGCGGCGCCGGCGTCGGGGCGGGCCTCTACGCCAGCCCGCGTGACGCGTTTATCGGGCTGCGGCCCGTGCAGATCGCGGAGCCTGACCCGTCAAAGAGCGACGCATATGCGCGGGCGTATGGTGTATGGAAGGAGGCGCTGGAGAAGACTCTGCGCTGAGCCGCGGGCCTGCTTCAGGGGAGCGGAACGCCGGCATTCAACGGATTTTCCTTCCTGCCGGATCCGATGATCTTCTTTCCGTTCACGAAAACGTAGTCGATGCCGGTGGGGGCTTCGCTGGTATCGGCGGTCGTGGTGTTGTCGCGCACGTTCTCCCCATCGAATACGGTGATGTCAGCGGCGTATCCTTCCTTCAGGAAGCCGCGCTGGGCAAGAGAGAATCGTTCGGCAACGGCGCCCGTCATCTTCCTCACCGCCTCTTCCACCCGCAGGAGGCGCCGGTCCCGGGCAAGCTGGAGCAGGCGCGGGAATGCGCCGAATGCCGACGGGTTCTGCTTCCCCTCCCGTTCCACCCATGCGTCGGTCATGAAAAGGCTTGCGGGGTGCCTCATCAGCGCTTCCACGATGTGGTCCGTGCTGTCCTTGTTGAGGAGCACTTTCGCCCTGCCCGCGCTACGTCGGGAGATGTCGATGAGCGCGTCAACAGGGCTCATGCGGCGCACGCGCGCGATCTCGTGGAGGAACCTTCCATTATACTCCGCGAGATCGGGATCGATCGTTTGCGTGACCTGGATGTCCGCGGGACCGAAACCAAGCACACGCTCGACGAGCCGGATCTCGCGCTTCAGGCGCCGCAGCGACGATGCCTCCGCGTACGCCGCTGCGCCCCGGAAGTGGAACCAGGACGGCAGGACCACGCTGATCACGGAGGCGCCGCAGGGGAAGGGATGCATATCGAATCGCACGTCCACCCCGTCCGCGATCGCCGCGTCGATGAGCGCGAGCGCCCTGTCGGCCGTGCGCCAGGTCCGGGCGCCGACGAAGGCGAGGTGGGAGAGCTGGAGCCGGACTCCGGTGGAACGGGCGAGATCCAGCATCTCGCGCAGAGCAATCAGGCTCTGCGCCTCTCCGAACGGCCGGGCGCCCAGCGCGAGCGTTGAGTACGCGCGCATGTGCACGGCCAGTATCTTGCCCTTGCTCTTGACCAGCCGGGCGATCTCGCGCAGCTCATCCGGCTGGGCGAACATGCCCGGCTCATGCTGCAGCCCCAGGGAAACCCCGCGGGCGCCCTGGGCCATGGCGTTCTCCAGGAGCCACAAGAGCTCCTTGATCTCATAGGGATGCAGGGGCGAGGGATCGTTCCCCCTGATGGAGGCGCGCGTCGATCCATGCCCGGCAAGGAGGGCGATGTTATGGCTTGCACCCGATGAGGCCAGCCGGGTGAAATACTCCTCCACCGTGTTCCACTGGATCGTGAGCAGCCCATTGTCCAGCAGATTCTCTGTGACCTGCCTCTTCCGAATGCTGTTCTCCCGGAAGCCCGCGGCGGATGAGCCGCAGTTGCCCGCAACCGCCGTCGTTATTCCCTGCGCCAGGAAAGGGTACTTCAGCTCGTCGTGTCCCTTTATGGGGATGTGCCAATCGAGGTGGGAATGCGCGTCGATGAACCCGGGCGCCACCACCTTGCCCGCGCAATCGATTGTCACGGCTGTGGCGCGCAGGGGCTTGGCGGAGATGCGATGGATCCTGCCCGACCGTATGAGAAGGTTCGCCGTGTAGGGTGCGCCGCCGGATCCGTCGACGATGAGGCCGCCCTTCAATATGATGTCCTGGTTTTTGCCCGTGCCGTTGCGTGCCATTGGAATCATCCATTCATAACACACCGGCTCGAGAATTGACAGAGACCGGGGGAAGGCGCATCTTTGTCGGCATGATCTGGGTCGTGGGCGCGGTTGGCATCGACATGATCGCGGTGCGGGAGCGGTTTCTGGAAGGCACGTCCAACCCGTCGGATATCCGGCTCGGGCTTGGAGGGGTGGGGTACCGCATATTCAGCAACCTGGACGCGCCCCGGCGGTTCATCACGGCCCTCGCCGCCGACCCCATCTCCCGGTGGGCGCGCGAAGCGCTGGAGTCTGACGGCGATGTCGCCATCCAAAGGGTGAAGGGGAGGGATGCCGGACCTCCCCTGTACCTCGCGCTCATGGAAAGCGGGAGCCTGAAGGTGGCGGCATCCGATTTCCGGATCGTGGAAGAAGCCCTGTCCATGGAGTTTGTTACGCGCCAGATCGGCGCGCCCGGATCCGGCGACTTTCTCGTGCTGGACGCGAACCTGTCTCCGGGCCTGATCGCAGGGCTGGTGCAGCGATACGCTCGGGAGACCCGGGTCGTTTTCGAGCCGGTGTCCGTGGAGAAAGCGGTCCGGCACGGCAACGCGCTGCGCGATCTGTTTCTCATGACACCGACGGTTGAGGAGAGGGAAGCGCTCGCGGGCGCGGACCTTTCTGGATTCATGGCTGACCGGCGCATCGCCAATGTTCTTGTCACCCGGGGGGAGCAGGGCGCGAGCCTGTACCGGGAGGGGGGACGGGAGGATTTCGTTCCCGAAAGCGTCGTGCAGGCCCGGGATACCACCGGCGCCGGCGATCTTCTTCTTGCCCTGCTGCTCTCAGCCCTGCACCAGGGAGTGGAAATGGCCTCAGCAATACGCTCAGCCATGAGCGCGGTTGAGGAGCGGCTGCGGAAGGGGGCGCTGTGAACGGAATGCTGCGATTATCCGCAGAGGTTGCTGATGCGCTGCGCGCGCGCCGGCCCGTTGTTGCGTTTGAATCCACGATTATCAGCCACGGGATGCCCTACCCCCGCAACAAGGAAACGGCGCAGGCCGCGGAAGCAATCGCGCGCACGGAGGGGGTCGTGCCCGCCACCGTGGCGCTCCTGGACGGGAAGATTGCCGTGGGCCTGGAGGCCGGGGAGCTGGAACGGCTGGCCACGGAAAAGGACGTGCTGAAGGTTTCCCGCCGGGATCTTGCCTGGGCGCTGGCCGCTGGAAAGACAGGCGCGACCACGGTGAGCGCAACCATGATCGCGGCGCGGCGGGCCGGGATCGACGTGTTCGCGACAGGTGGAATCGGCGGGGTGCACCGGGGAGGATCGGACAGTTTCGACGTGTCGGCCGACCTCACGGAGCTTGCCGCCACTTCCGTCTGCGTGGTTTCCGCGGGCGTCAAGGCGATCCTCGACCTGCCCAAGACCCTCGAGGTGCTGGAAACCCTCGGCGTGCCCGTGGTGGGTTTTCAGACCTCCGAGTTTCCCGCCTTCTATTCCCGCTCAAGCGGACTGCCCATCCCCCTCCGCTCTGATTCCATCGCGGAGATCGTGGAAATGCTCGCGGCGCAGCGCGCCTTGGGGTTCCCTCAGGGCATCCTCGTCGCCAACCCGGTGCCTTCTGAGTGGGAGATCCCCCGGTCGACCATGGACGCGTGGATTGCCGCGGCCCTGCGCGACCTTGAGGCGCGGCGCATCAGCGGCAAGGCTGTCACGCCGTTTCTTCTGTCGCGCATCGTCGAACTGTCCGGCGGCGCCTCTTTGGAGACGAACGTGAAGCTTTTCCACAACAACGTGCTGCTGGCGTGCAGGATCGCCGCGGCTGTTTGCGCGGCGGCGCGCGCGGGTATCGCTGTGAGCCCATAGGAATGACGAGCGTTCAGGAGTGGGCAGCGGCGGTCGCTGATAACATAGAACGGGTGATCTACGGCAAGCGGCCGGTGATAGAGAAAATCCTCGTTGCGTTGCTGGCAAGGGGCCACGTGCTCCTGGAGGATGTGCCGGGGGTGGGCAAAACAATCCTTGCCAGGGCGCTCTCGACCTCCCTGGGCGGCATGTTCCGGCGCATCCAGTGCACCCCTGATCTTCTCCCCGCGGACGTTCTGGGGGTGTCCGTGTTCAATCCCAAGACCTCGACGTTCGATTTCCACGAAGGCCCGGTCATGACCAACGTGCTTCTCGTCGACGAGATCAACCGGGCGACCCCCCGTACCCAGTCCGCGCTTCTGGAGGCCATGGCGGACGCAAAAGTGAGCGTGGAGGGAAGGACGATCCTTCTGCCGCAGCCCTTCCTGCTCATTGCCACGGAGAACCCCGTGGAGTTCGAAGGCACCTTCCCTCTCCCCGAGGCCCAGAAGGACCGTTTCTTCCTCAGCCTGCGCATGGGCTACCCGACGCCGGAAGCGGAGGAGGAGGTCATGACGGCGCAGACCAGGATCGAGCATCCCGTGACCCGTCTCACGGCCGTCTCTGATCCGCGGACGCTGAGCGCAATGCAGGATCGAGTCCTCGCGGTTGCCGTGGGAACGCCGGTCACCGATTACATCCTGGCCCTGGTGGAGGAGACCCGCGGGGATGTCCGGCTCTCCCTCGGCGCGTCGCCCCGGGCGTCGATGGCGCTGTACAAGGGCTGCCAGGCGCTGGCCCTGCTTCGACAGAGGGAGGAGGCGACAGCCGAGGACGTGCGCGAGCTGGTGCCTTCGGTCCTTCTGAAACGCATCAGCGTGAAGCCGGAGCACCAGTTGAAGGGGCTCACCGAGGAAATTGTCATCGCGGACATCCTCTCTCGAATCCCGATGCCCGAGTCCGAAGGCTCCGGACTGGAACCGGGATCATGACAGGCTCCGGGCCGCGCGCGGGTGGCATTGCTCTCTTTCTTCTTTTCCTCCTGGTATTTCTCTTCGCGCCCATCACCACCATTCGTATCCTTGCCTTGTTCTTCGTTCTGGTGCAGGGACTCTCCCTTGTCATGGGATATCTCCTGCCCCGCTCGCTCTCCATTCGCCGCGGGGCAAGCATCATTCGGGTGAACAGATTCCAGCGCATTACAGTGATGGTTGAGGTGCGAAACCGCTGGCCCCTTCCGGTGCGCTCCGTGCTCGTGACGGACGGGCCGGGCGGGATCTTCCCCGTGGAGCCTCCCGTCTTTCTCCTGTCCCTGGCGCCGCGCGAGCGGAAAACCCTGACCTGGGAGGCGGAGACGCGCGACAGGGGGGAGTTCATCATCGGTCCCCTTACGCTGTCTGGACCCGGGCCGTTTGGGCTGCATCCATGGAAGGTGACGCAGTACACGCCCCTGACCGTGATCGTGTATCCGGCGGTGTTCCCCTTGACCCTCGAGCACAAGCGGGGCCTGCCTGCCGGCAACATCGCCGTGCTCAACCGCCTGTACGAGGACGTGAGCCGGTTCCGATCGCTGCGCGAGTATGCCCCGGGAGACGAGCTGCGGCGCATAAGCTGGAAGGTTTCCGCCCGACTGGGAAAGCTGTACTCCATGGAATACCTGCCCTCGCTTTATTTTCCCGTGCTGGTTCTGCTGAATCTCTCCGCTCCCGATTATCCCCTGCACGCCCGGCACGCCCAGATGGAACGGGCCATCGAGCTTGCCGCATCGCTCGCCGTGTATTTCATCGGCCTGAAGCAGGAGGTGGGGCTCGCGGCCACCGCGACGATTTCCGGCGAGGAGGGGTGCATCACCGTGCCCATCAGGGCCGGGAGTGCCCATGGCGTAAAGATGCTCGAAGCGCTGGCGCGCGCCCGGGCAAGCGACGAGCAGTCCGACTTCCTGCGCCTGGCGCAGGGCGCGGCTTCTTCGGGCGGGGTGGCGGCCAGGACCGGCACCCGGATTCTCGCCGTGACGCCGCCGCTCTCGCGGGAACGGCGTGCCGCGCTGCGCTCCCTCTCGCGCAAGGGATTGCAGGTGGAGGCTTTCTTCATCACCTCACAGGACGCCCGACCCGAGGATGCATCCCTGCCGGGAATCGTGTCGCATGCGGTGGATGGATCCGGTGGGAGAAATCTCCATGTATGAGCCGCGCCGGGGAACGCTGCGGTCGCTCGTGCACCCGGCGCTCGCCATTCTGCTTCCTTTCACGTTCCTTCAAGCCTTCGATGCAGTGGTGAGGCTGGGTATTTTATCCGGCCTGCTGCCTCCCGCGCCGACGGGATTCCTGTTCGTCGTTTTCCTCATGGGCGCCAGCCGCACGGCGATCGCCAACTTCCTGAGCCGGGAGCGCGTTTCAGGCCTTTTCCTTAGGCTTCGGGAAGCGATTCTCACCCTTGCCGCCGCCCTTGTCCTGCTTACCCTTTTAAGCGCGCGTCCCTTTCACGGCGACTTCAATCCATTGCAGTACGACGTGATCTGGCCCCTACTGCTGTGCGCCGCGCAATGGCTCTTCACTCTCTCCGTGCAGCAAAGACTGCGGCCGCGCGAGCTGTTTCTCTCCCTTCTCTCCGGCAAGGCCGGCCACGCATTGAAGAACGCGGCCCGAGACGCCGGGGCCGAGGCAGGGGAAGCGCACGAAGGGCTGGGCAAGCTTTCGAGGCTCGCCGTGGTGATGGAGCTGTTCGTGATCCTGCCGTACATCGGCCTGCAGGCGGCGCTCGTGGTTCAGGGTTTTCCCTCTCCCGCGATAGGCGTGACGGCCCGGGTTCTGCTCTACACGGTTGCCGGCGTGGCTTTCCTGGTCATCATGAACGGGTTCAAGGAAGAGCAGCTCCACCTTTTGGAAGGGCTTGCGCATGATCCCCAACAGGCCATCCGACGCTCGGCCGGCCCCCTTGCAGGAATCTGCAGCCTCTTCCTGGTCGCTCTCCTTCTGCCGGGCAGGAGCGCCCTCCTTCCCCTCTCGGCCCTGGCGCGTTTTTTCAATTGGCTTGCGCATCTCATCCCCCCTGCTCATCCAAGAGAGGCGCCGCTGATCGCGCGGCAGCCCGGCAATGAAACGGGCGCCGGTATGTTCAATGGCTTGCAGTTCGGTCTTCCCGAGGCGCACGAATCACCTCTTCTTGTCCAGATCCTGCACATCGCCGGAATCGTTCTCGCGGCAGCGGCCGCAGCCGGCCTCCTCTTCTTCATCGTGCGGCCGCTGTTCTCACGTGATGCGCGTCGGTCAGCGCGGCGGCTTCATCCCCTGCGGCGCGCCATACGCGATGTTCGGCTGATCCTGCGCTTCCTCGCGCATTTGCCGCGCGCGATTTCGGTGTGGATGCGAACGCCGGGTAAGAACCTCTCGGCCATTCCCCGCGCCATCATTGACAGCGTACGGGAATCAATTGCGGGAAGGCGCCGCGCGGCGAGCGGCGCAGACAGGACGCGGCGGGTGGCGCGCAGCAGGGCCGTGCGCGAGTTTCGCCGGCTTGCGCGGTGGGGGCGGAAGGCCGGGATTGCGCTCACGGGCACGGAAGGGCCCATGGAATATGCACGGCTTCTTGCCGCGCGCGCGCCGGAAAAGGCATCCGCGCTCAGTCAGGCAGCGCTCCTGTTCGAGGAGCTGGTGTACGCTGATGCACCCGCTGAACGCGGAGAGCGCGCGTTGTCGCGGATCGTGGATGGGATCGTGAGATGAGTGAAATCAGGGAATGGGCGGCTTCCTTCATCGCTTCCGTGCGGAGCGTTTTCCAGGGTCGGGAGGAGACCGTGGAGAAGGTGCTTGTCGCGCTGCTTTGCCGAGGGCACGTGCTGATCGAGGACATGCCCGGCGTGGGGAAGACCATGCTCGCCCGGGCCGTGGCATCGAGTGTCGGCGGGAAGTTCAGTCAGCTTCAATGCACGCCCGACCTTCTGCCTGCGGACGTTCTTGGCGTGTCCATCTACAACCAGGCCCGGGGCGATTTCGAGTTCCGGGAAGGACCCGTCATGACAAACGTGCTTCTCGTGGATGAGATCAGCCGCGCCACTCCCCGGACCCAGTCAGCCCTTCTGGAGGCCATGGCCGAGGGCCAGGTGAGCGTGGAGGGCAGGAGCATGCCGCTGCCTGACCCCTTTTTTCTCATTGCAACCGAAAGCCCCGTGGAATCGGAGGGGACTTTCCCGCTGCCCGAGGTGCAGAAGGACCGCTTCTTTCTCTCTCTGCGGCTGGGGTATCCGGAGAGGGGAGCGGAGCTGGCGATCATGCTGCAGCAGAGGCGGCTGGAAACCCCTCTCTCCCTGGTGCGGCCCGTTGCCGGCATGGCCGAGCTGGTGGAGATGCAGAGGCAGGTCCTCACCGTTCATGTGAGTCCTCTGCTGCGCCGCTATATCCTTGGATTGGTCACCGCCACCCGGTCGGACGCGCGTCTGGCGTTGGGGGTCTCTCCGCGCGGTTCCCTGGCGCTGTACAAGGGCGCGCAGGCGCTGGCAGCTATTCGAGGCCGCAGCTATGCAGTGCCGGAGGATGTGCGCGACATCGCATTGTCCGTGCTTCTCAAGCGCATGATCGTGAAAGAGGATGCCTCGTCACAGGGCATGACCGAAGAGGCGATCGTCAAGGAGCTCCTGGAAAAGGTTGCCGTGCCGCCGATGGATACAGTGGCGGGATAGACCCACCGCGCCTAAATGACGCGCTCCTCGATCAGCGATTCTCTCCGATCCCCAATGCCGTGTACATCTCTGCGCCGCGTTTGCGCCACTCCGGACCAGGCGCGATCTCGCCAAGGAGCGCGCCTGCGTCCGCAAACGTGTGCGCCAGCTCCACCTTTGCTCCGATGCGTTCGCCCGCCTGGATGGACTGCCGCCAGTACGAGAGGGCGCGGCGGTGGGAGCCGGCGTGCCACCAGTAGCTCCCGAAAAACTTCAAAGATTCGGTGAGTTCGGGAGCGCATTTTCTTGTGTTCTTCAAATACCGACGCAGAGACGCAAGGCATTCACGGCGTGTTGCGCGATCGAGCTTCCCTTCAGCGGCTGCCCTGCGTGCCCGCTCCACCGCGACGGCTGCTCTCGCCCCATAGGAAAAGCCATCATAAAGCACACTCCCCCAGGACCTCGGGTCTTCTTTGAAGGCGCGATTGAGGTCGGCGACCGCCCATTCAAGATCTCCGCACAGAAGGCCAACCCTCGAGGAAAGGGCATGAGCATGAGCAAGTAGATTCCCTCCTAAAGCTGTGGGGACAGTGGCACAGAACTTCAGCAATCCGGCAATGGCGGTTGAAGCCTCCCCGCTCATACGCCTTTTTAGGTAGTAAATAAATATTAATAGGAATTGCCATGCCCTGCCTGTATCACTGTCGAAACGCTTGAGAACGTCATCGAGCATGCGGCGGGCATCGAACAGAGTATCCCAGTCTCCACACTGGAGGCACATATAAGCCGCAAAGAGAAGGATATTCAGAATATCATTGGCGTTCCCCTGCTCCAGCTGCTTTTCTACCAAGGGATCACGGAAGCTATCGCGTTTTTCCAAATCACCGTGTACTCGCGCTTTTGATCAGAGCCCACGGTGCCG
Organism: Spirochaetia bacterium; assembly: GCA_049519415.1. GTDB lineage: Bacteria > Spirochaetota > Spirochaetia > SZUA-6 > Fen-1364 > Fen-1364. Next base: position 30,817 of record JBEKQU010000040.1, on the reverse strand, counting down.
GAGATGACTTCTCCCGTGTTTATCCCGATGTGGATGTCAAGCTCCGCTTCCACGCTCCTGGCGCGGTGGGACTCATGGATGGCATCCCGCATCTCAAGGGCGGTTTGCACGGCTCTCTGGGGCGAATCTTCAACTGCCTTTGGCACGCCGAAGAGAACCATGATGCAATCCCCGATGAACTTGTCGATCGTCCCCCCGTTCCGTTCGACGATGGCTCCGAGCATGCGGAAGCATTCGTTCATCGCTGAAGTGACGAGCTCGGGGTCCAGCTTTTCGGCCATGGAGGTGAAGCCTGAGATGTCGGCAAAGAGAATCGTGGCCTGGCGGCGCTCGCTTTCACTCTGCAAGGAGCTTTCGTATTCAGAACCGGCCATGTTTTACTCCACTTTGATATCGTCTTGTTGAAGACCGTCCTCATTCTACCACCAGGCCAAAATGGACGCCACCGCCGCCAGGGCAGCTATACTGCAAACTCATGGGGTGGGTTCCCCTAGAAAGACTTCAAGAACTGCCGCAGCCCCACGTGACGGACCCCTTCCTCATCCGCAGTGATGGGATCCATCGATACGACGATCTTGGGGTGGTTGTCCTTCACCGAAAGCAGGGTGCCGAATTCGCGCATACGAGTTTTCTCATCCGGTATCAGATAAGCGGCTTGCACATAGAGTTTTTTGCGCCCTTTTGTACATATGAAGTCGATCTCCCGGTCGCCGAGCTTCCCGGTGCTCACGGAGTAGCCCGATTGCAGCAGCGTGAGGAATACCGCGTTCTCAACGATCTTGCCGATATCACGCTGCCGGTAACCTACGAGGGCGTGTCGTAGACCGAGGTCTCCGAAGTAAAACTTTTCTCCGATCTCGAAGATCCTTTTTCCCTGGAGATCAGCGCGGGGTACGCGCAAGGTAAAGAAGGCGGCTTCGAGATGGGAGAGGTAATTCAGCACGATGCCCGGAGACATATTGATGCGCTGTGCCTTCAGGAAGTCGCTGATGCGCTTGGCGGAGACCATGCTTCCGGTATTGTCCGCAAGAAATCGAATGAGCCGCTCGAGGAAGTCGACGTTGCGGATGCGATTGCGCGCCAGGACATCCTTGAAAAGGATCGTGTTGTATACATTGCGCAAATACTCGTAGACAATGTCGTCCGTAAGAGAAAGGTGGATGAGGTACGGCAATCCGCCGTACGCGAGGAATGCCTTTAGGGATTCGTCGGAATCCTTGAGGGAGTGGAACGTGAGAAACTCGTCGTAGGAAAGGCTGAAAAGGGGAATCTCCATGGCGCGGCCGCCAAGAGATTCGGCGATATCTCGCGCGAGAAAGGATGAATTGCTCCCTGTGCAATAGATGTCATACCCGCCGCCGGCAAGCAAGCTGCGCAGTGCGCGTGCGAATCCGTTGATCTCCTGCACTTCGTCGATGAGCAGGTATGTCATCCGCGAGGAGCGCTCGCTCTTCTTTGCATAGCGAAGAAGGTCTTCTCCCGTTGCAAGGGAGATAAACTCATCACGCTCTTTGTTGATGTAGAGGATGCGGGCCTTCGGGTCATGCGCGTGGATATGATCGCGTAGATGCAGGAGAAAATAGCTCTTCCCCACCCTTCGCTGCCCGATGATGACTTTGATGATGTCCTTGCCGATGAAAGGCGCGATGTGCTCGATATAACGAGGCCGCGGCAAAATAGCAGGGGTCATAGTTTATGGTATACATCAAGAAATAAAAAAAAGCAATTTTTTTTCAGCTATACATAAAACCGTCTCATCTCCGTCAATTCCTCATGCCAGGCGTGCTCACTCCCTGCCGTGTGCGTGCGCGTCCAGCCACTCCTGCATGAAGTGGATGACCTCGTCCTTGCCCACCTCATTGTGCAGCTCGTGGCCGAAGCCCTCCCAGACCTTGAGCGTCACCTCTCCCGAGAGCTTGTGCGCAAATCCGATGTTGATCTTGGCGTCCACGTACGCATCCTCGGTGCCCTGCATGATCAAGAGAGGGAGAGGAAAGCTGGTCTGGCGCAGGATCCACTCGTTCGTGCGGACCTGTTCCGCCCCGAGCCGCGCGGAAAGGCCGTCATAGTAGAGGGGATCGTTTTTCGTTGCCTGGAGCCATGCGGTATCGTGGGAGAGGCCCTCGGCAGGTGAGCCAAGGGGAACGTGGTACAGCGGTGTGATGACCGACAGCAGCTTGACCAGGATGAGCTTGAATGCCGGCTGTCGGACCCCGGAGGCGGTGCCGGGGCTGGAGGCGACAACCCCTGCAAGGGCTGGCTTCCGTTTCAAGGCATAGCAGAGCACCTGGGCGCCGCCAAAGCTGTGACCGTAGAGGAAGAGGGGGATGCCCGGAAAACGCTCGCGGGTGCGCTCCAGGTGCTGGTCGATGTCCTGCAAGAGCGCTTCGTAGGAGGGAGCATGAACGCGCGGCCCACCCGTTCGGCCGTGACCCCGCTGGTCGAAACCGCTGATGGCATAGCCGGCGGCAGTGAGCAGCTCCACCACGCGCGGGTAGCGCCCGGAGTGGTCGCCAAGCCCATGCACAAGAGCGATCGCCGCGCGCGGCTTGCCCTCCGGTGCCCAGGACTGGGCGTAGCCCGTTATGCCGTCAAAAGTGGTCCAGGAGTATTCCTCGTGCTTCATGCCGCCTCTCCATCCGCTCCCTGTAGCGAAAATGCGCTTTTAATCCGCCGTGAACCTGAGGAAGTCGTCCTTCGTTACGTCTTTCAGCACCGCGGGGTCGCCCAACACGATCCAGAGGGTTGGGTTGTTGATGAGGTACTTCTTTGTCACCCGCACCACGTCATCGGCCGTCACGGCTTGTATCCTGTCGATCATGAGAAGGTAGTCCCGGTAGTCGCCGTGGTAGATGACCGATGAAGCGATCTGCGAAGCCACCGACGCGTTGGTCTGCTGGCCGGAGTAGAACTCCGTAAGGGCCTGGGCCTTGTAGAAGGGCAGGGCGTCGGCGATGGGCACGAATGCCGCTGCCCCGGCCTGCTCCGCTGTCCCGATCCCGCTCTTGCCCGCGGCGGACGCGTTCACGTTTCCTCCCATGCTGCGTCCGGAGGCAAGGACCGCGATGGACTGATCAATGAGGGGCTTCACCTTGCCGGGAACCGCGGTTTTATACACGGTGATATCCCCGTAGGGAGCGGAGAAACCGTGCATGGAGGCGCCGATGCTGTAGCAGGCGCCGTTGCGGGTGCGCACGATCTCAAAGAGGATGTCGTTCAGGAGGCTGAACGAAACAAGGGTTGCCGGGTAGTCAGGGTTATCCGGTGCCGGCGCCGCAAAATTGCCCCGCACGTACGCCAGCCCTTCGGATTGAGCAAAAGTCTCCACAATAAGGTCCGGCTTCACATTGCCCTGGAAGGAGGGAACCGGCGGCCGCGTATATCCGGCGCGCGACATGGCGCCGAAGGTGGCGTTCAGCATTGGCAGCAGTTTTTCCGTGTCAAAATTGCCTACGGCAATGAGGAACATGCGCCCCGAGGTGACGGTATCGGCATAGTATTTCTTGACGTCATCAAGGGAGATGCCCTCCAGCGAATACCCCTCGCCCTGCCAGTACGCATCATAGGGATGTCCGGCGAAAAAGCTTTCGCGCAGGAGCTGCACGGCCAATGCGTAGGGATCGTTCTCCGCCTGCTGCTTCTGCATCTTGAAATCATTGATCACGCGGGGGAACTCTTCCGCGTTCCACGCCGGGTGGAGAAACGCGTCGGCAAAAATAGGGAAGAGGTCGTCAAAGTAATTGTCGATGGTAACCAGATCAAGAGAGGTCATGTCAAATGAGCTGTAGCTGGGAACGATCTCCGAGGATTTTTCGAAAAGGGCCTTCTGCATGTCCGCGTAGGCGTAATGGACCGAGCCCCGGGTGAGCATCGTGAGCATCACGGCCTCCAGGCCCGCCTTCTGCACCGGCGTGAAGGAGACGTGTCCCTGGAGCACGGCTTTCAGGCTGAGGATCCTGTTGTTCGTGGAGCGCTTCATGATGACCGGCATCCCGTTGTCGAGCGTCGCCACGGTGAAGGAGGACAGGTTCTCCTTGGCGAACGGGTTGATGTTCCCGGCGTCGATGAGGGCCTGCTGCCGCGTGAGCTGCGGGGCTTGGGCCGAGAGCGAAAGGGGAACGACCAGCGCGCCAAGGAGCGCGATCAGGAGCGTTGCGGTCCGTTTCATTGGGAACCTCCCTTCCCCTGGTCAGCCCACCAATAGGCATTATCCTTGGTGATCACGGTCCACCTCTGCTGCGCGGCGGATGCCTTTTCCTTTTCGAAATCCTTCGGGTTCATCTGCACGGAGAGAACGCTCGTCCGCGAAGAGACGTAGTCGGAGATGAGCTTTGCGATGTCCGGCTGCGTGACGCGCTGCAGCGCGTCATTGTACCCGAGGTAGTAGGCGGTGCTCGCCGCCGACCACCAGAAGGAAAGCGCGCCGATGAAGCCGTCCACCGTCTCCCTTTCCCAGACGCGCTCATCCAGGATCTGGCGCTTGAGCACCGTGTAGGAGCTCTGGCTGAAGTACCCGGGATCGGAGGCGATGGCCGCCATCTCGTCCGTGAACGCCTTTTTCAGCGCCGCGATTCGGGCGAAGGTGTCCTGCCGGGGGGCGAGGAGCATATAGGTGGACAGGGTCAGGACTCCCCCGTCACGCTGCGTGGGGTACTGAGCTTCGATGTATTCCTTCTTATAAAGGCCCGGCACCTTCCCGAAGATGTCGGACTTGAACTTCCCGTTCGGGTCGTCGAGCAGCTTCAGAAGCACGTCGGCCGCGTAGGTGGATTCGGGGTTGCGCGTCACATCCGGCCCCCGGAATTGAAGGTCCACCGCGACGATTCCCTCATACATCTGCTCGTCCGGGAAAACGAGGAAGGCATCCTTCTGCGGAGTCGGGTGCGGCGGGGGAGGGGAGGCCCAGGGATCTTTCGCCTTTTTCCAGTCGCCGAAGGAGCGCTGCACGGCCGCCTGCACCGCTTTCGGGTCCACGTCGCCTCCGACAAAAAGGGCCGCGTTATTCGGCACGTACCAGGTGTCGCGTATGTCCCGCATGATCTGCGGGGTGGCGGATCGGACCAGGGATTCGGAGCCGCTTACGTCCTTCCGCCAGGGGTACTTCCAGAACATGGCCTTATCCACCGCTGATCCGTAAATGTTGGCGGGATCGCTGAGGTAGCCCAGAATCTCGCTCACCACCACGTCCTTCTCTGTCGCGAGCTCTCCGGCATCCAGGAGCGGATAGCGCACCGCATCCGCCCAGAATTCGATTCCCTTTTCCATCCGGTCCGAGGGGACGGTGAAGTAGTAGGAGACGTCTTCCTGGGACGTGCCGCCGTTCCAATCAGCGACCCCAAGGTCCTTCATGGCTGCCTGAAGGGCGGTCTGCGTGGGGTATGCCTTGTTTCCCTTGAAGAGCATGTGCTCGTACAGGTGGAAGAGACCCGCGGTCTGAGGCGTCTGGCTGATCGAGCCCGTACGGAACGTGATTTGTATGCGCGCCAGCGGCACGGTGTGGTTTTCCAGAATAAAAACCTCCATGCCGTTGTCCAGCACGTAGTTCTGAAGGCCGGTGACGTCCCGGGCCTGTCCCGCGGCTCCCATGAGCGGGAGAAGCGCAACCAGGATCATGCCCAGCAGCATTCTGCGTGATTTCATTCCCTAAATATAAGGAAAAAAAACTCCTTTTCAATCACCGAAAACAAGGCCAGCCCTTCTTGCATTGGGCGAATTCTTGTGGCTATAGTGCTGCAAGGAGATACCGGCATGGTCGAGCTCACCCCCGTCAAGAACGCCCAGAAACAGCCTGAATCTCCGGTCACGCTCAGCCCGATCAAGGGCTACCGCCTCTACCGGCTTATCGCGCACTATCCCGAGCTCCTGCCCCAGATGCGCGCTACTTTTGTGGACGTCCTGGTGGAGCGCGGCGTGACAACGCGTGAGGGACTTTCAGACCTCGTGGCGCGCCACATGACGGCGGAGGGCGTGGAGGACACGGAGGCAAACCGCGCGGAATACACCGAGTGCCTGGTGGACCTGCTGTTCGCGAACACGCTCGCCCCGGATGAAGTAGAGAATTGGGTCAACCTGGTGCGCAAGCGCGACAGGTGCCAGGAGCTGGGACGGGTGGTGGCGAGCGAACACGCCAGCCCCGAGGCCATCTGGAAGGCGCTGCGGGAGTTCTGCGACATCCCCAAGGGGGAGCTGTACATCTCCCGGGAGGAGGCGGAGGGGATCCGGGTCTCGCTCCTCTCCCACTACATCTCCAGCCAGCTGCCGTTCATCGGAATCGCCAAGAACCACGTCACCATCCGCGATATCGAAACGGTGCTGAGCCACACCATAGGACACGTGCCTTACCCAGGCAAGCTGGGCGGCAAATCCGCGGGCATGATCGTCGCGCAGAAGATCCTCCTGCCCATTCTCTCTGATCGGGATCCCATTTTTGAGAAATACATCGCTGTGCCCGACACGTGGTACATCAGCTCGGGCGTCATGTCGGACTTCATCGACAGGAACCACTTCTATGTCTTTCACACCCACAAGTACAGGGACCGGGATGCCATCGACGAGGAGTACAAGCGCATCGGCGGGATGTTCGAAAAGGCCTCTTTTCCGGCCGATGTCGTGGAGGAGTTCCGCGGCCTCATCCGGCAGATCGGCGAATATCCCATCATCGTGCGCTCCTCCAGCTACCTGGAGGACAGCTTCGGCCTGGCGTTCTCAGGCAAGTACCAGTCGATCTTCCTCGCCAACCAGGGCAACGAGGAGGAGCGTCTGGCGGGCTTCATCCGCGGGGTGAAGACGGTGCTTGCCAGCATGTACGGACCTGACCCGATCATCTACCGAAGAGACCATGGGCTGCTGGACTTCAATGAGCGCATGGCCATGATCGTGCAGAAGGTGGTGGGCCGCAGATTCGGCGACTGGCTCTTCCCGCTCGCCGCGGGCGTCATGTACTCCTCCAATGCGTGGGTATGGAACCCGAAGATCCGCAAGGCGGATGGGCTTGTGCGCCTGGTGTTCGGGCTGGGCACGCGCGCCGTGGACAGGGTGGGAGGGGATTATCCACGCATGATCCCGCTGAGCCATCCCTCCCTGCGCCCCGAGGTAAGCCCGGATCAGATCTACAAATACTCGCAGAAGATGGTGGACGCCATCAACCTGCGCACCGGCGCCTTCACCACGATAGACTTCCGGACCCTCGCGGAGGAGTCGATGCATCCCGATCTTTTCCTGGCCGTTTCCCTGCTGGCGGACGGAGAGATGCGGGCCCCGCTTTTCAGGACCCAGGACCTCCCCCCCGCGTCGCTGTGCCTCACGTTCGAGAACTTCCTCAATAAATCGGCTTTCGTATCCCTGGCGAAAAAGGTCCTCTCCACGGTGCAGGCCCAGTACGGCAGGCCGGTGGACATCGAGTTCGCCTGGGACGACAACAAGCTGTACATCCTGCAGTGCAGGTCTCTCTCCCTGCGCCGGGAGGTGGACCGCGTGGTCCTGCCTTCCAATGTCCCGCAGCGGGACATGCTGTTCATCACGCGCTCGGGGCTTTCCAATGCCCTGATCACCGATATCGAGTACGTGGTCTACGTGGATCCCCGCGCCTACGATCGGCTGGACTCTCTGGAGAAAAAGCGCAAGGTCGGATGGGCGGTGGGCCAGCTCAACATGCGCCTGTCGGGAAAGCGCTACGCCCTCATGGGACCGGGCAGGTGGGGTAGCAACGACATCAATCTCGGGGTCCGGGTAAGCTACTCGGATATCAACTGCACGCGACTCCTGGTGGAGATCGCCTTTGCCCGGGACGGATACACCCCCGAGGTCTCCTACGGCACCCACTTCTTCCAGGATCTGGTGGAAGCCGACATCGCCATCATGCCCCTGTACCCGGACAACAAGGACTGCATGTTGAACGAGGATCTGCTGCTGCGGTCGAGGAATGCGATCACGGACATCGACCCGGCGCTGGCTGATCTGGCCGAGGTGCTCCACGTGATCCACGTGCCCTCCGTCCGGGACGGCATGGTGCTGCATGTTTTCCTTGACGCGGAATCGCAGCAGGGAATGGGGATGATCGGTCCGGCCACCCCGCCGCGCTGAGGAAGGGGTTCATATCACACTCCAGCAATGGATCGCGCTGGGAATTTTTGTGCTCTCCTATGGCCTGATCATCTCCGAGAAGGTGAACCGCACCATCGCTGCCGTGCTTGGAGCCGTTCTGGCGTTCGCTTTCGTGCTGGGGCCGCAGAACCTGTTGCGATACGAGAATTGGGAGACCATCATCTTCGTGTTCGGAATGATGGTCATCATTGAAACCCTGAGCCTCTCGGGATTCTTCCGCTGGCTGGGCCTGCACAGCGCGCAGTGGGTGAAACTGGACCCCTTGAAGCTCTTCATCCTCTTCCCATTGCTCGCGGGCTTCCTCTCGGCGTTCGTGGACAGCATCACGGTCATGCTCTTCATGTCCACGCTGACCCTCGAGGTTGCCGCCATCATCGGGATCAACCCCCTCCCGTTGATCCTCTCAGAGATCTGCGCGGCGAATATCGGCGGCTCCTCCACGATGGTCGGCGATCCCCCCAATGTGATTCTGGGCACGTATTTCCAGCTCTCGTTCATGGATTTTGTCAGGAATACCGGCGTCATCGCCTGGATTGGATTCGCCATCAACACGAGCTTCTTCATCGCGTTTTTCAGGCGCGAGATTTTTCCCGCCCGAAGAAAACTGCGGGAGGACCCGCACCGGCTGGAAATGCAGGCGAGCTCCCTGGAGCCAAAAAGGGCCATCCAGGATAAGCGGCTTTTCGCCGTCGGCTTGATCGCGATCAGTTTCGTCGTTGTCGGCCTTGTGACTCACGCCAGGACCCACCTCTCCGTGGCAACCATCGCCATTACCGGAGCGTTGCTTGCGCTTATTCTGGGGGGACAGAGGGCGGGGAAGGTATTGCAGAAGATCGATTATCCCACGATCGCTTTTTTCGCGGGTCTTTTCATCATCGTAGGCGCGATGGAGCATGTCGGCCTTCTTGCCATCGTAGCCAACGCGGTACGGGATTTGTCGGGCGGGAGTTTCTTCATCGCGCTTTCCATCATCCTCTGGGTGAGCGCTTTCGGATCTTCCATTGTGGACAATATTCCCTTTGCCGCCACCATGGCGCCCATACTCAGACACATGAGCGGAATGCCGGGATTTTCACTGCTTCCCATGGTCTGGTCGGCAGCCTTGGGCACCGATATCGGGGGGAACGGGACCCCGATCGGAGCGTCGGCCAATGTCGTGGCCGTGGCAACCTACGAGCGCATGACGGAGAAAAAAATAGGCTGGGGATATTACTGCAGTGCAGCCTACCCCGCGATGATGATCGTTGTACTGGTCTGCAATCTGCTTTTGTACCTGTTCTACATCCTCGGGAAGTAGAGAATCCGGCAGGCCCCCATCAGCCGGAACGCCGAGGCCCGCCGGGCGTCCGTCACTTCTTGTCCGGCAGCGAGATCATCCCGTCCCAGGTGTTGACAACCTTTCCTTCCCGGGCTTCGGTTTCTGAGAACCAGTGGGCCGTGACGGTTTTCAGTTCCGTGAAAAACCGCACAGCGTCAGTACCCATTGTGTGCAGGTCTCCGAAAAACGAGTTCTTGTGTCCGGTAAACCCGAACATGCCCAAGGGCACGGGAATTCCGACATTCACCCCCACCATTCCGCCATGCGTGCGCCGGGCGAACTCCCGCGCATAATAGCCGCTCTGCGTGAAAATCACCGAGCCGTTGGCGAACTCGCTGGCGTTCATGAGCGCAAGCCCTTCATCGAAGCTCTTCACCCGCTTCACGCAGAGAACAGGGCCGAAAACCTCGCGGTTCCCAATGGTCATTTCCGGCTTCACGTGATCAAAGAGCGTCGGTCCGAGATAGAAGCCCTTTTCGAAGCCCTTCACCGTTACTCCGCGGCCGTCGAGCATGAGCCTGGCGCCTTCCTCCACGCCTTTCTGGATCCAGTTGATGACGGACTGGCGATGTTCGGCGTTGACAAGTGGACCGAGCTGGCTGGACGCGTCGTACGCCGGTCCGATCTTTACCTCTTTCATGAATCGGACAAGAGCCTCGACCAGGGCGTCCGCGATGGGCTCCTCCACGACCACTGCCGGAAGCGCCATGCAGCGCTCCCCCGCGCAGCCGCAGGCGGATGCTACGATGCTGCGGGCCGACCGCTCCAGCGCCGCGTCCCTCAGCACCAGAGCGTGGTTCTTTGCCTCCGTGAGCGCCTGCACCCGTTTGCCATTGGCGGCAGCGGTGGCGTAGATGTGCCTGCCGATGGAGGTGGAGCCGATGAAGCTGACTCCCTTCACGTCGGGATGCTTTAAAAGAATCTCGGCTTCATTGCGGGAGCAGGTCACCAGGTTGATGACCCCCTTCGGCAGTCCCGCCTCTTCCCAGAGCTCCATGATCCGGATGGCTGACTGCGGAACAAAGCTCGCCAGCTTGAGCACGAGCGTATTGCCCGTTGCGATGCACAGGGGCGCAATCCATCCCATGGGAAGCATGGCCGGGAAGTTCCACGGCACGATGCCGGCAAATACCCCCAGCGGCTCCCTGTACTGGGTGGTGTCATAGCCAGGGGTGAGGTTCATCAACGCGGGCCCCATCAACATGTGCGGGATGCCACAGGCGAACTCTACAAGCTCGGTCACTTTCACCGCGTCGCCCAGGGCCTCGTCGAGAACTTTTCCGTTCTCCGTTGCCACCAGCCTCACCAGCTCGTCCATGTTCTTGTCCAGGAGCGTCTTCATCCTGAAAAGCACCTGCACCCGCTTGCTGGGCGTCATGTCGGACCACGCGGGAAACGCCGCTGCAGCGGCAGCCACGGCTTCGTTCACCTCGTCGACCGTGCACTGGGGAGCAAGGGCGATGACCTCTCCCGTGGAGGGATCGAAACAATCCATGTACTTTGTGGTCTTTGACTCTTTCCATCCCGCCGCGTAGTAGGGCAGTTTTCTCGGTTTTCCAGCCATGCCTGTCTCCTTTTCGTGAAGGTGGGATCCACAGAGTAGCATCCCCGGCGAACGGCGTCAATGAACAAAGCATCCCCTCACCTCTTCCTAATCACCTCTTTCTAAGGCAAGGCGCCAGCTTGAATTTCAGGAAGAGTGAACTATACTGACATGTTACCCGTCATTTGTCGCGAGGCAGCCAGTCGCATGGCTTGCACGCTGATTCGTAGGGAGGATTGTCGTCATGGTACGCGTCATCGTCAGCGCGGTGCTGCTTGTGCTCTTGGCGGTACTCGTCGCGTTCAACATTCGATCCACGACCTCGATCAGCCTGTTCGGCGCCAGTTTCGACGATGTGCCGACAATGGCGCTAGCTCTGGTCAGCTTCGCCGTTGGTGTTGTCTATTCTCTTTTCCTCTATGTGAGCAGGTACCTTCATCGGAGGAAAAGAAAGGGTCTAGAAAAGAAGGACAAGGCGCTCTCGCAACGCGAACGCGAGCTCACCGCAAGGGAGTCCGCTGTTGCTTCAGCCGCTGAATCCCCCCCGGAAGGTCCCTCCGAAACCGACATCTCTACTTCGACCCAGCCGGAACGGAAGAGCCCAAGGTTCTGGGACAGGTTAAAGTTCCGAGGCTGAACGCGGGTTCAATATGCTTGAGAAACTCAGGAGCTTCCTGAAACATCCACTCGCTCGCTATTTTACAAGCGTTGCGGCAATCGGGCTGGCGTTGTTCTTGCGCGAAATCATGACTTCCGCGCTTGGACCTGATTTCCCCGAATATCTCGTGTTCTACCCCACGATCATGACTGTGGCGCTGCTCGCGGGCCTCTGGCCCGCCCTCCTTGCGATAGTCACAGCCGCGGCGATGATCCTGATTTTCTGGTTCCTCCCGGGGCGCCCCGCCCTCCTGCACATCGGGACGTCGAATTACGTCGGGCTTGTCCTCTTCATGATCGTCTGCGGGTTTCTGACCGCGGTGGCAGAGTTGTACCGGCGCAGCAGGCAAAAGGCTGCCGCATATGACCGGGAGCAGGCGCAGAGACAGGCCCAGGAAGCGCTCCGCCAGCAGGCCGAGCTTCTGAAACTGTCGTTCGATGCGATAATCGTCTGGAGGATCGGCGGCGGGATCGAGAGCTGGAACAGGGGTGCGGAAGAGCTCTATGGCTATTCGGAGGCAGAAGCCCAGGGGAGAAGCATCCACGAGCTTTTGAAGGCCCCGAGCCCCGACCGCTGGAGAGCCCTGGAAGAATCGCTCCGCGCGCACGGCGAATGGTTCGGGGAGATCCAACATACCACAAAGAGCGGCAGGGAGGTGATCGTCTCTTCTCGTCAGCTCTTCGGCAGCGGATTGGACGGCAGCAATCGCGTTCTGGAGATCGACAGGGATATCACCGACCGCAAACGTGCGGAAGAGGAGCTTCGCAGGGCGCATTACGAGCTGGAGGAGAAGGTGCAGCTTCGGACGGCAGATCTGCAAAAGGCCAATCGAACCCTTCTCATGGTGAGCGCCTGCGACCAGGCACTGGTACAGATCTCCGACGAGCGCGAGCTCACGGGGGTCATTTGCCAGATCATTCAGGATGAAGGGGGATATCCGCTGGTCTGGGTGGGGCTTGTCGAAGACCAAGAAAAAGGAGGCATCCGGCGCGTGGCTTCCGCGGGAGACAGGGATGGGTACCTGGATGGCATGAAAGAAGCCGGGGGAGACGCGGCGCTCTCCCGAGGACCCACGGGACGCGCGATGCAATCGAAATCCCCGGTCGTGTGCCTCGACATCGCGGACAGCGTCGAGGACGCTGATTGGAAGGAGGCGACGCTATCCCGCGGCTATCGGGCCATTTCGGCATTTCCCCTCCTTGACCTGCAACGGAGCGCAATAGGCGTGCTTGTCATCTATGCCGATGGGCCCGCCGGATTCGAACAAAAGCGGGTCACCCTCTTGAAGGAGCTCGCGGACGATCTTGCGTTCGGAATCACATCCCTGCGTGCGCGTGTTGAACGCGACCAGGCTCAGAAGGCGCTTGAGACCAAAGCGATCCAGCTCCAGGCACTCGCGGGTGAAATCGTGCGCACGGAGCAGAGGGAGCGGCAGAGAATCGCGCAGCTGCTCCACGATCAGCTCCAGCAGCTTCTCGTGGCAACGCTCTACGGGCTGGAGGGCCTTCATGATGCACGCCCGGCGGCTGAACACCAACAGAGCGCCGCTCAATTAAGCGGGCTCGTGCGGGAGTGTATTGCCATGTCCCGCTCCCTGATGTCAGAGTTGAGTCACCCCTCATTCACTGAGCGCGACCTGTGCGTGGCTCTCGGCTGGTTGGGCGCTTGGATGAAGGAAAAACACGGCCTGGAGGTGACGGTGCAATGCGCGGACACGATCATCGCGGATGCGGAGGAGATGCGCGTCACCCTTCTTCAAGCAGTCCGGGAGCTCCTTTTCAACGTGGTGAAGCACTCGGGCGTCAAGGAAGCCCGGATCGATGTTGTGAAAGCTCCTGACAATAGCGTGCGCGTAGACGTGAGCGACAATGGGACAGGGTTTGATCCCGAATCACTGACATCGCCAGGCGCGCTGCCAGACGGGATCGGACTGTTCAGCATCCGCGAGCGGCTGGACCTCATCCGGGGCGGGATGAAAATCGAAAGCGCCGTGGGAAAGGGAAGCCGTGTATCAGTATGGGTGCCCATCGTCCCTGATCAGACCCAAGGCGGCGGATCCCGTCCCGAAGCTGTTTCCCGCGAACCACCTCGGCAGACGGTCGCCCGCCAGGAGCTGCAAACCGCATTGACGCGTCCGGCTGAGAGCGCGGGCAGGATTCGGGTCCTGCTCGTAGACGATCATGCGGTGGTGCGTAAGGGGATCGCGCTTCAGCTTATGCAGCAGCCCGACATCGAGATCATCGGGGAAGCGGCGGATGGAGCAGCGGCTTTGGAAATGGTGCGTACGCTGCGTCCGGATGTGGTTACCATGGATGTCAACATGCCCGGCATGAACGGGATAGAGGCTGCGCGCGCCATCCATGCGGAGCATCCCCACATCCGTATCATTGGCCTTTCGATGTCGGAGGAATCGGAACAGGGCGCCGCCATGCGGAGCGCCGGAGCGGGCCACTACCTGTCCAAAAGCGCGTCGCTGGACACACTGCTTGTCGCTATTCGAGATTCCTCGGGCAGGGAGTGATCAAGAACCTGAGCTGCGGCCGCGAACCCCGCTGTGTCATAATCCAACAGTCAAGCACACGCGCGGAACACGCGCGGAGATGCTCTGGTGCGAGGACCCTTTTCTCCTCATCATCCCCTTCACAGGAGCTGACCATTGTCCCATAATGACGGCACCAAGAGGGCCGGCAGGATGTTGCGCATCATTCTCTGTGACGATCACCCCCTGCTCCGTGAGGGACTGAAGAATATCCTCCTCCAGCAGCCCGACATCAAGATAGTGGAAGAGACGGGAAGCGGCGCCGAGATGCTGGAAAAAACCAAAGCTTCCCGCTTTGATGTGATCATCCTCGACATATCTCTTCCCGACATGAACGGGCTTGACGCGCTGAAAAACCTCCAGGCGCAGGGCAACCGGGCCGGCGTGCTCGTTCTCAGCATGCATCCCGAGGAGCAGTACGCCGCCCGCGCGCTCAGGGCCGGTGCCGCGGGGTACCTTCAGAAGGAGAGCGCCGCAGCGGAACTGGTGAGCGCAGTCCACAAGATCGCGCGCGGCGGGAAATACGTCACATCGTCACTGGCAGAGAAGCTTGCCTTCGAGCTGCAGAGCACGGCGGATAAGCAGCCTCACGAGCTGCTCTCCGACCGAGAGTACCAGGTGCTTTGTCTCCTCGCCTCGGGCCGGGGGATCAAGCAAATCGCCCTGGAGCTCGTCTTGAGCGCACCCACTGTTGCCACCTACCGATCGCGGGTCATGACGAAGCTCGGCCTCTCCTCAACCGTCGACCTGGTGCGCTACGCGCTGGCCCACAAGCTCATCGAATAGATGCATCCCCATTTCCTGACTTTCCGAGCTGCGCGCATGCAGGAGGTGTTCGGAGTCGTCCTGTGCCAAATTCTGGCCACCGGGCTGTGGTATGCGGCGCTGGTCCTCACATGGGTGTTCTACTGCGTGATCGTGGCCCTCATCAACCAGATGTCGCACATCAATGTCGGTTTCCTGAAGATCCCGTTCCCCGGCAGAGTCATCTGGTACTTCTCCGTTGTGGTCGCCATTCTCCTGGAGTGGCTCTTCGCGGTGGTTCTCAAGGAGAACAAGCAGGCGGCGGCGTAAAAAACGTTGATAGCGTTGTGAATGAAAAGGCGCCGGTCTTCCCGGCGCCTTTTTATGCGCCGGGCACTGATCCGTTGGGTACTGATCCTCCCCACGGATTCATTGTGCGTACCGCGGGATCGTGGAAATCGGCGTTGTTCCGTGTGACGAGCATGAGGTCGTGAACCCGCGCGGTTGCCGAGAGCAGACCGTCGACAGCTCCCATTGGCTTTCCCCGGAGTTCGAGTTCAGCCTGCACGCGTCCCCACACGCAGGCGACCTCCGCATCGATAGTCACCAGGCGCCCTGCGAATCTTCCGGCCAGATCCTCGCGCAGCCACTGTTCCAACGCCTTTCGGCGAGCAGATGCCGGCAGCCTGCCGATTCCCTTTTCGATCTCTCCGAGCGTGATCACGCTGAGATTCAGGTCCATCTCGTTCTGCCGCTTCACCCATGCTACCACCTCGGGATCGGGCTGAGGCCGCACCAGTTCCGAGATTACGCAGGTGTCGAGGAGGTATCTCACAGGGGCGTTTCCCTAAAAGCAGACTGATCACGTTCCAGGGCGATACCATCCCCAGCGAGTGGCGATCGGGCGAAGAAGCTAACCAGGTCTTCCGCCGGGCCGACCAGGCGCTGGAACTCCTCCGGAGAAATAATGACAGCGACCTCCTTTCCTCGCCGTGTCACTTTTTGGGCGCCTTCGCTGTGCACTTTTTCGATAAGCTCGCTGAAGCGATTCTTTGCTTCCTGAAGTTGCCAAATTTTTTTCATATGTCACTCCTGTCTAGACTGTCTAGATACTAGCTCATAACTCAAGTAATGTCAATAAGCCAGTCCGACTTGTCCATAACGATCGCCGCCTTCATTTGCCCCGTTATTCAGTATAGAATTGGGGCATGAAAGTGGGAGAACCAGCAAAGAAGGACGATCGTCTCTACCTCTACCGGGACTACAAGGCATGGCCCGAGGAGGAGCGATGGGAATTGATCAATGGGGTGGCCTGGAACATGAGCCCGGCGCCGTCGATGGCTCACCAAGCTCTTTGTGTAGAACTTGTCCACGCCATCCGGTCATTCCTCGGAAAATCCGGGTGCCGGGTATTCGTCGCGCCGTTCGATGTCCTGCTTCCGGATACTCCGGGTCAGGCGGAGGACGAGGTGTCGAACGTTGTGCAGCCGGACCTCGCCGTCATCTGCGATCCGTCGCGGCTACGGTCCTTTGGTTGCCTGGGAGCGCCGGACTGGGTCATCGAGATTCTTTCCCCCTACACTTCGCGCCGCGACATGGCGGAGAAGAGATCGCTATACGAGCGGCATGGCGTGCGGGAGTATTGGGTCATCGACCCCGGCAACCGCTACATTCACGTGTACCTGCGGGCGGAGAACGGCCGCTATGCCGATCCCCAAGTGTACGTGGGCACGGCAACCGTCCGGTCCACCGTCTGCCCGGGGTTCGAGCTGCGGCTCGCGGAGCTTTTCGCCGCCATCCCTGTCTAGGGTCGGCCTTTCGGCCATCCTTGGCCTCGGCCGCCCTCGCCTTCCATGGCTACGGTCGGCCTTTCGGCCATCCTTGGCCTCGGCCGCCCTCGCCTTCCATGGCTACGGTCGGCCTTTCGGCCATCCTTGGCCTCGCTCGCCCTCGCCTTCCATGGCTACGGCAGTTGTTCCGCTATCTCTCCATAGAGCTCCGGCCTGCGGTCTCGGAAGAACTGCCAGCCGTCGCGGACCTCGCGGATCTGGTCCAGGTCGAGGTCGGCAACGACAACCTCATCCTTGTCCTCGGATCCTTTTGCTATAATTTTCCCGCGCGGATCCACAAAGTAGCTGGAGCCGTAGAATTTTCCGAACTCCCAGGGTTTTTCCAATCCCACCCTGTTATTCGCGCCGATGAACACGCCGTTTGCGACGGCCTGCGCCGGCTGCTCAAGCTCCCAGAGGTATTTCGATTTGCCTTCGGTGGTGGCCGAAGGGTTGAAGAGGATCTCCGCGCCCTTAAGCGCCAGGATGCGGGCGCATTCGGGGAAATGCCTGTCGTAACAGATGTAGACGCCGATCTTCGCATAGGCGGTCTGGAAAACGGGAAAACCGAGGGTGCCCGGTTTGAAATAGAACTTTTCCCAGAACGCGGGATACGTGTGCGGGATGTGCACCTTGCGCATCTTGCCCAGGTACTTTCCATCCGCGTCGAGCACGGCAGCGGCATTGAAATACACCCCTTCCTGTTCCCTCTCGTAGATGGGGATGATCATGGCCATCCGGTGCTTTCGCGCTATCGGGGTCATCCTTTCGGTGATGGGGCCGGGCACGGGCTCCGCCGTCGTGTACCACTTGATATCCTGCTCCGCGGGGAAATAGGGGCCGTGGAAGATCTCCTGGAGGCAGAGGATCTGGACGCGCTTCTGGCCCGCCTCTTCGATCAGGGGCAGGTGTTTCTGGATCATTGCTTCCTTGATCTCCTGCAGGGAGCCCTCGTGCTTGGGATTGGAGGCCTGGATGTGACCGCAGCGGATGACTCGGGGCATGGGCGAGCTCCTTTATCGAATTGATGATGGCGTCAATTATAGAGGACGCGTGAAAACCGCGTCAAACGCTTTTTCGTTTTGAATTTTCATTTACAAATGGCCGGGCACGATTTATACTGTGGCTGTTCCGGAGCTGTTGCAGCAAGGTCGATGCGGAAAAGAACCCGCGGCTTGGGCGTTCCAGACGGGACGCATCTCCTATGAACCCCAGCTTTCGCGAAGCGCTTTTCCATGCCGTTTCTTCAGAAGTTTTTCCCCTCACATGGCTGACGGACGCTGGGATGGTTTTTTCCAAGGAGGCTCTTGCATGAATCACTCCGAGTGCTTCCAACAAATGGCAAAGGGCTTCGATCTGGCCCAGGCGATCGCCGAGGCTGACAGGTGCCTGCTCTGCCATGATGCCCCCTGCTCCCGCGGGTGTCCAGCGGAGACGGACCCCGGCGCATTCATACGCAAGCTGCGCCTGCGCAATGTCACGGGGGCAATTCGCACGATCAAGACCAACAACATCCTGGGGGGAGCGTGCGGCGTGCTGTGTCCGACGTCCCGGCTTTGTGAAAAGGAGTGCAGTGCGACGGGCATCGGCAGGTCGATTGAGATCGGCAAGATCCAGCGCGCTCTCGTGGAGCAGGGCTGGAAGACGGGATTCCAGCCGCTTCCGAAGCCGAACCCCCGGCTGGGAAAAATCGCGGTGGTCGGATCAGGCCCCGCGGGCCTTGCCTGCGCGGCTGAGCTGGCAAAGGAAGGCTTTGCTGTCACCGTGTTCGAGGAACGGGCTCTTCCTGGCGGGGTGATCCGCTACGGCGTTCCCGCGTACAGGTTCGACAAGGATTTTCTCCAGCATGAAATGGCGGATCTCGAACACCTTGGCGTGACCTTCGTCTGCGGCGCCCGTATCGAAGGGACAGCGGGAATGAAGAAACTGCTCAACGAAGGGTTCAAGGCGGTTTTCCTTGCCCCGGGTCTCTGGACCGCGGAACGGATCCCCGGCGGTGAGTCGCTGAAGGGAGTTTACACTTCGGTGGAGTTCCTCTCCCTGCTGCGGGAGGAGCGTTTCACGGAGATCGAAAAGCAGGCGGAGGGCAAGGTCGTCGCGGTCATTGGCGGCGGCAGCGTGGCAATGGATTGCGTGGAATCCGCGGCCAAGCTGGGCGCGCGCGACGCCTACCTTGTCTACCGCAGATCTTTTGCGCAGATGCCCGCGGAAGAGGACGAACGGCTTGCCGCCCTGCGGTTGGGCGTTCACTTCCTGCTGCTCAACCAGCCCCTCGGCTACGCGTCCAACGACAAGGGAGAGCTGACCGGCGTGCGGCTCGCGCGCACCCGGCTGGGCCAGCCTGACGCGTCGGGCCGGCGGAGACCGGAAGAGATCAAGGGCTCCGAGTGGACCCTCGACGCCGACGTGGTCATTGAGGCGATCGGCAACCGCGCCGACGGCGCGGACTGGTCCGGCATGGTCAAGGTGGACAGGACCTCCGGACTGATCGTGACGGAGGGAAAGCATGGAAAGACCTCGGCAAAGACCGTGTTTGCCGGAGGGGATATTACGCGGGGACCCGGCCTTGTGGTGGAAGCAGTGCAGGACGGGAAATTGGCTGCCCGGACCATCCGGGAAGCGCTAAGCTGAAGGGGGAAAGTCTATGGCGAGCAGCACGCGGCTCGATCTTTCCGTGAGCTTCTGCGGGGTGAGGTTCAACAACCCGTTCCTCCTCTCCTCCTCACCCGTCTCCAACAGCGCCGAGATGGTGGAGATGGCATACCAGCAGGGCTGGGCAGGGGTGTGCTACAAGACCCTGAACTCCGACAGGATCCCGATCATCCATCCCTCCCCGCGCATGAACGCGTACCACTACGAGAACAAGCGCCTGGTGGGGCTGCAGAACGTGGAGCAGATCTCCGACAGGCCTTTAAAGGACAACCTCGCGGATTTCCTCTCACTAAAGAAGAAATACCCCGACCGTCCCATTATTGCCAGCATCATGGGGTTCTCCAACGACGAGTGGGCGTATCTGGCAAAGGCCGCGGCGGACCACGGCGCAGACATGCTGGAGCTGAACTTCTCCTGCCCCCACATGACGGTCGAGGGCTCGGGCTACAAGGTGGGCCAGGCCTTCCACCTGCTGGAGAAGTTTACCGCGACGGTGAAGAGCGCGGTGAGCATCCCCGTGCTGGCCAAGATGACGCCGAACATCACCGACATGACGGAGCCGGCATTGTTCGCGAAAAAAGGCGGCGCCGACGGCATCTCGGCGGTCAATACCTTCCGCGCCATATCGGAGATCGGGCTGGACGACTGGGTGGCGAAACCGAACGTCTTCGGCATGGGAGCCATGAGCGGGTACTCGGGAGCGGCCATAAAGCCCATCGCGCTGCACTTCATCGCCGAGATGGCGCAGTGCCCCGACCTCGGGCTGCCCCTCTCCGGGATGGGGGGCGTGGAGACATGGATCGACGCGCTGGAGTACCTGCTGGTGGGCGCCACCACGATCCAGGTGACCACGGGCATCATCAAGTACGGATACCGCATCGTGCAGGACATGATCGAGGGGCTTTCCGATTACATGAGCGCCCGGGGGATCGAGCGAGTCGAGGACTTGATCGGAAAGGCGCTGCCCAAGCTCAAGGAGACCGATCACTTCGACCTGAAACGCCAGGGGATCGCCCAGTATGACATGGATCGCTGCATCGGGTGCGGTCAATGCTACATCGTATGCAGAGACGCGGGCGGCCAGGCGCTGGAGTGGGAAGCGGAGAAGCGCAGGCCGAAGCTGGTGGAGGACAAGTGCCTGAGCTGCATGATCTGCGGTTTCATCTGCCCGGTATCAGGGCTGATCAGCTACAAGGAGATGCCCAGGGGCTGGACGCGCAAGGCCACGGCAGTCATGGACAAGGCGCAGGAGCGGCAGGTGAAGCTGTCGCCAATGACCGGCGCGTGAAACGCGCCGGACGCTTCAAGCGCTGGGCTCAGGCGACGCGCATCGACAAGAGCAGGAGGAACAGTATGAGCGTGCTTTTAAAGAACGGTCTGATCGTGACTTCAACAGGGTCCTACGCGGCGGATGTATACGTCGAAGGGGACATCATCAAAACGATCGGCGCGGGGCTCGCCGTGAAGGCTGATGAGACCGTTGACGCTGCCGGCAAGTACATCCTGCCGGGCGCCATTGATCCGCACACGCACATCGACATGCCCTTCATGGGCACGACCTCTTCGGACGACTGGAAGAGCGGCTCCATCGCCGCGGCGTGCGGCGGCACCACCACCATCGTGGACTTCAGCCTCCAGGGAAAAGGAGAGATGCTCCGCGACGCGGTGGAGAGGCAGAAGGCCAAGGCGGACGGGAAGGCCGTGGTCGACTATGGCATCCACCCTGGCGTCACGGATGCCCGGCCCGACGTGATCGACGAAGTGAAGAAAGCCATCCACGACTACGGCACGCCCAGCTTCAAGATCTTCCTCTTCTACGATTTCCGAGTGGATGACTATGCCATGATCCGGCTCCTGGAAGAGACCAGGAAGCACGGCGGCCTGGTGCAGGTGCACGCGGAGAGCTTCGACATGATCCGCAGGTTGAACGAGCAGCTCGCCGCTGAGGGGAAGCTCGCGCCGATCCACCACGCCATGGCGCACGCGATCCTGGCCGAGGAAGAAGCGGTGGATCGGGCAATCAAAGCCGTGGAGTTCACCGGCAGCAGGATCTATATCGTGCACCTCTCCTCGGGACAGGGACTGTGGAAGGTGATAAAGGCCCGGGATAGGGGACTCCGGGTGTACGCCGAGACCTGCCCCCAGTACCTTACCCTCGCTGAGGACCGGTACAACGAGCCGGACTGGAACGGGGCCAAGTACGTGATGTCCCCGCCGCTGCGGCCAAAGGACAGCCTGGAAGAGCTGTGGATGGGGCTGCGCGATGGAGACGTGCAGACCGTGGGAACCGATCACTGCCCGTTCAACTTCAAGGGACAGAAGGACATGAACGGCAAGAATGACTACAAGCTGATCCCCAATGGCGCGCCCGGCATCGAGACCATAATGATGCTCCTCCACACGGAAGGCGTCGTGAAGGGCCGGATCACACTGGAGCGGATGGTGGACGTGCTTTCCACCAGCACGGCGCGGATGTTCGGGCTTTCGCGCAAGGGCGCAATCGTCGTGGGCAAGGACGCGGACATTGTCGTGTTTGATCCCAAGCGGAAGTTCACGATCACGCAGAAGAAGCTGCACCAGAACGTCGACTACACGCCCTGGGAAGGATGGGAGATGACCGGCATGCCGCAGATCGTCTACTCACGCGGAAAGAAGGTCGCCGAATGGACGGGCGACCAGATGAAGTTCGTCGGCGACATCGGCAGGGGCAGGTTCATCAAGCGCGATCCAATTGCAGTGTTCTGAGGTGCCGCGCGCGCCGCGGAGCGGGGGAGTGTAATGCATGGACACAGCGAAGCTGAGGATCAACGGCGGGCGTTTGCGCGCCAGCCTGGAGGAGATGGCGAAGATCGGGGCCACGCCCGCGGGTGGGGTGCAGAGGCTCGCGCTCTCCGACGAGGACAGGCGCGCGCGCGATCTGTTTGTAAAGTGGCTGAAGGAGATCGACCTGGTGGTCACCATCGATGAGATGGGGAGCATCTTTGGCCGAAGGAAGGGGAGGAACGACAGCCTCCCGCCGGTGATGAGCGGCTCCCACGTGGATTCCCAACCCCGGGGGGGACGGTTCGACGGCATCCTCGGGGTCATGGGCGCGCTCGAGGTCATGCGCACCCTCCACGAGAACCGCGTGGAGCTGGAACGCCCCCTCATCATCGTGGACTGGACCAATGAGGAAGGCTCGCGTTTCGCGCCGGCCATGGTAGCCTCCGGCGTTTGGGCCGGCGCGCTGGAGCGCGACTGGGTGTACGCCCGCGCGGACAAGGAGGGCAAGAAGCAGGGCGAAGAGCTGACGCGCATCGGCTACAAGGGCTCCGCGCCTGCAAGGAAATGGCCCACCCATGCCTACTTCGAGTTTCACATTGAACAGGGCCCCATGCTGGAGCGCCAGGGGAAGACTATCGGCGCGCCAAAGGGCATCCTCTGTCTCCACTGGTACGACGTGTACCTGGAGGGCGAGGCCAATCAGGTGGGACCCACGCCCATGGAAGGCCGGCACGACGCTCTATGCGCGGCCGCGGAGATGATACTCGCGGTCAATGCGCTGCCTGACCGGATGAACAAATCCACGGAGTACCGTGGCGCGGGAAACATGGTGGCGACTGTGGGCGAGATCCAGAACTATCCCAATTCCCGCAACATCATTCCCGACAAGGTCCACTTCACCGTGGATATCAGGTCCTGGGACGACGATCACGCCGTGAAGGCGTGGGAGCGCTTGAAGAAGGATTTTCAGGCAATAGCCGGCCGCCGCGGCACGCCGATCCGGATAGAGGAGACTTGGCGCTGCCCGCACGCGCCCTTCAGCGAGAGGCTGGTCCAGAGGGTGCTGGACACGGCCGGGGAATTGGGGTACTCACATCTTCACATGGTGAGCGGAGCGGGCCACGACGCCAGCTACATGAACCAGGTCTGCCCCACGGCCATGATATTCGTGCCGAGCATCGGCGGACGCAGCCACGTGGAGGTGGAAAACACCGCGTGGTCGGACTGCGAGGCGGGAGCGAACGTGCTCCTCCACTGCCTGCTGAAAACGGCCAACGAGCATTAAGGGAATGGGAGAAGAGATGAACACTCAGGAACTGCAGAAGCTCGACCGCGAGCACGTCATCTACAGTTGGAAGCAGCAGGGCGGGTGGAAGCCAACGGTGATCGACCATGCCGAAGGCATCTACATGTACGACACGGACGGCAAAAAGATCATCGACGGCTGCTCGGGTCTGCTGAACATCAACCTCGGCCACGGCAACAGGCACGTGCTGGATGCCATGAAGGCCCAGATGGAGAAGCTCTGCTTCGTGTCGCCTGGCTTCGGCACCGAGCCCAAGGCGAAGCTCGCATCAATGGTTGCCGAGCTGACACCGGCAGACCTGGATTACGTTTTGTTCACCAATGGCGGCGCCGAGGCCAATGAGAACGCCATCAAGTCCGCCCGATGGTTCACCGGCAGGCACAAGATCTACGCGGCCTGGAAAAGCTACCATGGCGCCACGGCGGGAGCCATCACGGTCACGGGCGACCCGCGGCGCTGGCCTGCCGAGCCCGGCATCCCCGGCGTGGAGCACTTCTTCGGGCCGTATCCCTACCGCTGTCCCTTCGGGTCGGTTGACGCTGAAGAGTGCGGCCGGAAAACCCTCGCGGTGCTCAAAGAGCAGCTCATGTACGACAATCCCAAGTCGGTCGCCGCCATCATCGTGGAGCCGATCGTGGGCACCAATGGGATCATCATACCGCCCAAGAGCTACATGAAGGGGCTGCGCCAGCTCTGCGACGAGAACGGGATCCTCCTGATCGTGGACGAGGTCATGTCCGGGTGGGGAAGGGCGGGGAAGTGGTTCGGCGTGGAGCACTTCGACATCGTTCCCGACATCATTACCACGGCAAAAGGAATCACCTCCGGCTACGTGCAGCTGGGCGCCACGATCTGGAGCAAGAAGATCTGGGACTACTTCCAGGAGCGGAAATTCGTCTCCGGCCTCACCTACTGCGGCCACGCTCTGGCGTGCGCCTGCGGGATAGCGAACATCGAGGTCTACAAGAAGGAGAACCTGATCGAGAAGGCGGCAAAGGACGGGGAATACCTCGCGAAGAAGCTCAAGGCGCTGGAAGGCAAGCACCCTTCCGCGGGAGACACGCGCTGCATGGGCCTCTGGGCCTGCATCGAGCTGGTGTCGGACAAGAAGAAGAAAACTCCGCTGGCCGGATTCAACGACTCAATCCGCAACGTGTCGGCGCAGCTCGGCAAGATATTCATGGACAACGGCCTGTACCTGTACTGCAACTGGGACTACATCTTCATCTCGCCGCCCCTCATCATCAGCAGGCCACAGATCGACGAGATGGTGGACATCATCGAGAAGGGGTTGGACTGGACGGACACGCTGTCCTAGCGCGGTACTCCGCGCGAAAGGGGCCCCATCGCGGCAGGCGGTTGCGAAGCAGACGCCGGGAGCGATGGGGAGCTCCAACGGTACTCCGCGCGAAAGGGGCCCCATCGCGGCAGGCGGTTGCGAAGCAGACGCCGGGAGCGATGGGGAGCTCCAACGGTACTCCGCGCGAAAGGGGCCCCATCGCGGCAGGGGCCCCCGCATTCTCCGCTACTCTCCATTGCACTTCGTTCTTATATTACCAGCATGGGAATCAATCTTGCCATGTGGAAGAAGGCGACCACCCAGCTTGTCCGAATGGAAAGCAAGCAGGAATGGGACGCGCTGGACGTCGTTTCCAAGTGGTTGATCGCCACGCGGTCGGGAGTCACCACGGTCACCCTGTATTCCTGCGTCATCGCCGGGCTCTTCGCGCTGCGAAGCGGAGCCTTTGCTTTCCTGCCCTGGCTGGTAATGACCGTCGGCCTTTTCCTTGCCCACGGCGCGAATAACCTCCTCAACGATTACACGGATTTCAGCCGGGGCATTGACAAGGACAATTACTTTCGCATCCAGTACGGCGTGCACCCGTTGGCGCAGGGGTTCTGGAGCAGGGCGGCGCAGATGAGGTGGTTCGTGGTGAGCGGCCTCCTGGGGATGCTCTCCGCCGTGTTCGCGCTTTTCTATGCGCGGTTCGATCCGATCGTGATCGGCCTTTTCGCTTACGGCAGCCTCATGCTCCTCCTCTACACGTATCCCCTGAAGCACTTCGCCCTTGGCGAGCTCACGATCTTCCTCATCTGGGGACCGATCATGATCGGAGGCGTGTATCTGGTGCTCGCGCATCAGTGGAGCTGGAGCGTCGCGGTCGCGGGCATTCCCTTTGGCCTGAGCACGGCGAGCATCAACATCGGCAAGCATATCGACAAGTCCGGGGAGGACGCGCTGAAGGGCGTGCGCACGCTCCCCGTGCTCATCGGCCAGACAGCGGCGCGATACGTGAACATGGCAGCCGTTGTGTGCGCTTATGCCGTAACTCTCTACGCTGTCTTTGTGTCCCGGTTTCTCACGCCGGTGCTCCTCATCGTCCTTATCGCCGGACCAGATGCTGTAAAAGCGCTCCGTCGCCTGTCCCAGCCCCGGCCCGCCGAACCGCCGGCCGGCTACCTCATCTGGCCGCGCTGGTTCTCCACAGTCTGTTTCCAGCATAATCGGAGGTTCGGCAACCTCTTTATCCTCGGGGTGGCGGCGGACACGGCGCTGCGATTGATCTTTCCCGGCTTCTGGCGATAGGGGAGTCGCGGTCGGTTTCCGGAAGGGCTCCTCGAGCCCAATGCTCAGTGCTCTTGCAATGAATTGACCGTGTTTCGTTTTTATCGTATGTATTTCAATGGGCGATGGAGTTCACCCTGGCCGCTGCAGAGCTGATAACTTCTATCCGTGCAGTAGTATACGCGGAGAGAAATGGCCGTCCCTGGAGAGTTCCAGCATTCTGCCGCACCAATCCACCCTGCTGCTGGGCATCCCGGAGAGGAGGATTGTATCACTTGGTTCATTGCATCTGAACGTCGCCCGACTCAGGATCCCGCGGAGGCTTGGGAAATTCCGTTTACCGAAGATGAAGGGGGCTCTTATTTTCGAAACAACCGCCCCAGCCACCCGCGCACGCCCCGTCTCGCGGAAGATATCCCCCTGGATGCTCTGGAATCTCTTCGGGATATTTGCGGTATTGAGGGCCTGAACCAGGTTTTTATCATTCCCTTGGCTGTGCGAACTACCGGATGGCATGGTCAAAAAGTGATTTCTCCCAACAGCGTCCTGGCTATCGGAAATCGAGCGGTCGGTCTTTGGACGGAGAAGCCTCACCCCGGCGTCAAGATCGCGATTCCACTGGAGAAGCTGGCCGCCATCGAAGACGTTACCATCCTTCTGTACGGCCGTCTCAGCTTTCTGTCCTTGGGAGACCGCTTGACGATCCGATACAACACGGTGGCCCGGGAAGGAATGGAGCCTGCCCTTTTGGAGCTGAGGAAAAGACTGGCAGGCCCAGCGCAGGAAGTGCCTCCTGATGAAATTGAAGCGGCGGGATTGCCTTATAAGTGGAGCTATGTGCTTGGCACGACCCTGGTCAGGCTGGAGGAGAACACCCCTGTGGTTTCCCGGTTTGCCAGTGTCCGCAGGAGGCTGCGCCGCGCAGCCGAACGTGGTCAACTCCTCGCGCTGAATCCATTTGAGCTTGTGTACGTGTTCGATCCGGTCGAATCGATGGAAAGGTATGGAGAGGATTCCTTTACCGTTCCCCGCGCGCGGATGACCGGGGTGCGCATCCAGGATGAAGAACTGGAAGTCAGTTCGAACGGGGTCCGTTTTTTACTCTCCATGGCGCCTCCACTCCGCGAAGCGGCGATCCGGTGGTGCGGCTAGCCGCTCCCAAATTCAGCCATTTTTCCAAGGGGGGCGGATCGAAGTGAAACCACAATACGAAAAGCACATGGCGTTCTATAAAATGCGCGATGAGCTGCGCAACGCGGCAGTCTGCGCGTTTTGCTCCCTTGAGCGCGTCGCTCTGCATCAGTTTTTTGATGGGCTTCTCTACGAAAAGATCACCGACCCCGGCATGCGAAGCGCTCTGGTCAAGTCGGCTGGGTTTTGTCCGCGCCATGCCCATATGCTGGTGGGGTTCGGAGACGGCTTGGGCGCGGCAATCCTCTACCAAGATCAGCTGCGAATACGTCTTGATGCTTTGGGGAAGATTAAATCCCAACGCGCCAGGAAACGCGCGTCTCCCGCGTCGGGCGCGCGGGAAAAAAAACGTGTGTCCCGCGTGCCGTAGAGAAGAGCAGGTGCGCCTCAGGCACGCTCATACGCTCCTCCGTGGTTTGAAGGATCCGGAGATGGAATCGGCGTTTTCCCTCTCAGCAGGCTTGTGCTTTCCTCACTTCTCCCTTGTGGTGAGTGTTGCGGAGGACTTGGAGACGAGAAAAGCCCTGATCCGAGTTCAAAGGGAGAGAATGGAACAGCTCCTTGCTCAATTGAAGGAGTACGTGGACAAGCACGATTATCGACGCACCTCGGAAGAGTTCGCCGAAGAGAAAAACTCCTGGATGCGTGCGATAGATGCCATTTCTGGCATGAAGGATGTGTTCTGAATGCGGCAGGGCTTTTCACCATGGCGCGCCGAACATACTGTCCAGAACCCGACCGGCGATGAGTTCACCCTTGTTTCGATGAACGACACCTGCCATTTGCGGAGAGGGTGATTTTCTCCCAGTGGGCGCACTACGAACGCTGCGGCGCCATGGGAAATTTTCGCATCTCCGCGTCCATGCGCGTCTGGCTGCGGATGTACCGCTAATAGATGTCCACTGATCCGACGCCTGTTTCTATGGAGATTTCCACCTTGTTCGCTGCCGAGGCGAAATCGGGGGAGGCGTACCCGGTGCCGGAGCGTGGGAACCGCGAGCCGTTCACGTGGATCCCCGCCAAAGCGCTTCGTACATTGATCGATGCGCCGACCCCCTGCGGCACGTGGATCTTGAGCGAGGCAGCTCCGGATTCCACGATCACCCGGGTGAATCCCGCGGATACGGGAAGGTCGATCGAGGTGGCGCTCGCGCCCGTCTTCAGACGAAGCTCGCGCACCTGCAGATCCAGGAGAGAAAGCCTGCTCTCGCTCGCGCCGGTCTCCAGCCGCAGGGAGAGCGGGATCGACGGGTTCAGGTTGAAATCCCAATCCAGCGCGCCTGCCCAGCCGCCGTGCCAGGGCCCGAAGATATAATGCGAGACGTCGCGGTCCCTCACCCTCATGTCCACGGTGAGATGACCGGCCTCGACCCTGCGGGTGGCATCCAGGCCGCCGCCAAAGCTGCCCGCCAGGAGCTGGTCATTCGCCGCGCCCGCTCCGATGATGAGCCTGCCCGCGCCGTGCCGCACCGTGACGGAAGCCTCTCGTGCTCCTTCCAGAGGGACGGAGGACTGCTCGCGCGCCGCGCTGATGCCGCTGCGCCGGGTGAAGCCCAGGACGATCCATGCGCCTCCGCCGATCAGGATCAGGGGCCAGAAGAGCCACCAGATGCGGAAAGCCACGCCGATCACGTTCAGGGCTACCTGCAGGAGAGAGAACACGCCGAGCACGATGAGAATGGCTCCCACCACGAAGGTCCACCGCCTCATATCAGGCCCCCTTTCCCTTGCGGATGAGCGGCCGCAGGATCACCAGCACGCCTATCGCGATGAGCACGACGGCCCACCACGGCCCCCTCCAGGGCAGGCCGCCGAAGAACGAGCCGAAGAGGAAGAAGAGGAGCAGGCTGATGAGGATGGGCCATCCCCCCTCAACCAGGGCGCGCAAAGGCCTTCCTTCCAGCAGCTCGTTCAGCGCGACCCCCACGCCGACGAAACCGGGGATGAGAGCCCACGCATATGACCATGTCCACCAGGCGCCGGTCAGGTTCTGCCAGTACAGGAGCCCGCCGATCCCGCCGATGATGCACGCGGGCACCACGAGTCCGGGCGTCCAGGTGGCGAGTGCGATCACCAGGAATACAATCCCGACGCCGATGACGATGAACGGCCATGAAAGGGTGGCGAATATATCGGGCACGAACCGGGTCACCAGGAAGAACACCCCCAGTAAAATGAGGATCGTTCCGACCACGATGGCTGACCTTGATCGATGGTCCATACCAGCCTCCTTTTTATTTCTGCAGTGCAGTATAGACGACCCGAACCGGGCCTGTCGATAGATGCAACCCCGCGCTGGTGCGACTCTGCTACTTCTTGATCTGGACCGCGAGGGAGAGCCGGGCCACCCCGCAGGATTTTGCTATTTCCAAAACGCGCACCACAAGGTCATAGCGCACGTCCCTGTCGCCCATGATGATGACCGGCGCGCCGGGCTTCTTTGTCAGGGTGGAGGAGAGGTTCGGCGAGAGATCCGCGAGGGCCACGCGCACGCCGTCAACGTATACCCCGCCGGTGGAGTCGATGGTGATGATAATGTTCTTTTGAGCGGCCGCGTCCGCGATCGATGTCTGGGGGAGATTCACCTTGATCTCGGATCGTATGAGCAAAGGGGTTGCAATCATGAAGATGATCAGGAGCACGAGCACCACGTCGGTGAAGGGCGTGATGTTGATCCCCGAGATGAGCCCGCTGCGTTCGCGTCTGCCGGTGCGCATGCTATCTCCCGATCAGGTCAGAGACCTCGGAAGCGGCGAGCTCCATGTCAGTCTGGAACCTTTCAATGCGCTTGCTGAAGTAGTTGTACAGGACGACGGAGGGAACCGCTACGGCAAGCCCCGTGGCGGTGGTGATGAGGGCCTCGGCGACGCCGCCGATGACCACGTCCATGCCGCCGGTCCCCGCAGCGGAAATGTCGCGGAAGGCGCGGATGACGCCGAGCACCGTGCCGAAGAGGCCGATATACACGGCTATGTTTCCGATGGTTGCAACGACGCTGGTCAGGCGCTCCAGCCTGCCCACCTCTATGGTGATCTGGCGCTCCATCACGCTGCCCACGACCTTTTCCGCCCGTCCCGCCTTCTCCAGGCCCGCCAGAACCACCTTTGCAAAAGGCGCGTCCGTATCGCGGCATATCTCTATTGCGCGTTCGAAGTCCTTCTTTTTCAGCTCATCCTTGATCCTGTCCATGAGCTGCGGCCTCTTCACGCGCGATTTCTTTGCATAACTGGCAATCCGGTCGATGATGACGCCCAGCGACAACACCGAGCAGAAGAGCAGGATGTACATGGTGAATCCGCCCATGGAGAGGACTTCCAGCAGGGTTTTTCCGGTGAACATCAAAGGCTCCTTTTCGCTGTTTTGCTATGCCTTATCATTGTACACACGCCCACAGGGCAATTCAAGGCCAGCAGCACAGCGGCAGGTTGTGCGTGTGGGGCGGCAGGCGCCCTTATCCTTGCGCGCGACGGACCTTGTCCTTGCGCGCAGCAATTCCAAATTTGGACTAAACTAAAAATCCCTCGGAGATTAGGGCGGACTACGTAACGGGTGTCTAGTTCTAGACACACGGGGGTGCTTCCTATCATCCTTTCTTCGGAAAGACA